>PAAR01000009.1 GCA_002699085.1 Micavibrio sp. | reverse complement strand
TCTTTTTTTATCGAACAGGTAGACATTAGGCTACCTGTTCACTTTCGTCACCTTCAGCAGCAGCCGCAGCTTCTGCCTTTTTATCTTCTTCTTCAAACCAATGGGCACGGGCGGCCATAATAAGCTTATTCGCAGCTTTTTCGGTCATTGTTTCAGCGCCTAATAGTTCAACAAGTTCATCACCCGCTAAGTCAGCTAAATCATCACGATCTTTAATGCCAGCTTCAGCAAGTTTAATTGCTAGGTCAGCATTGACGCCTTCAACTTCTAAAAGATCATCTTTAAGACTTAGTTTTTTCTTCAACGCCTCAAACTCTTTCTGTTTGTTTTCCAGATATGTTTGTGCACGTGTTTGAAGTTCAGCGGCAATTGCTTCGTCAAAGCCTTCAATTGTTGTTAATTCATACAATTCAATCTCTGCAATGTCTTCGATGCTGATAAAGCCTTCAGCAACAAGTAATTGTGCAATTGTATCATCAACATCCAAAGCATTGATAAATAGCTCAGAACGGATTTTAAACTCTTCCGCACGACGTGTTGCTTCTTGCTCTTCTGTTAGAATGTCAATTTTCCAACCAAGAAGAATAGAGGCAAGACGAACATTTTGACCACGACGGCCAATCGCCAAGCTTAACTGTTCTTCACCCACAACAACGTCAATACGTCCATCACCTTCATCAATAACAACTTTTGTTACTTGTGCGGGCTGTAATGAATTAACAACGATTGTTACGATGTCTTCAGAGAACGGAATAATATCGATTTTCTCGCCGCCAAGTTCATTAACAATCGCTTGAACACGAGAGCCACGCATACCAACACAGGCACCAACTGGATCAACGGAGCCATCTTTAGAGCGAACGAGGATTTTTGCACGGCTACCAGGGTCACGAGCAACAGCTTTTACTTCAATAAGACCATCATAAATTTCAGGTACTTCTTGAGCGAAGAGGGCTTCCATGAATTCTGGACGCGTACGAGATAAGAAAATCTGTGGGCCACGTTGCTCAGAGCGCACATCATAAATAATCGCACGAACACGTTCACCTGTGTTTAGATTCTCACGTGGCAATGTTTCATCACGGCGTAGAATGGCTTCTGCACGACCAAGATCGATAGTAGCATTACCAAATTCAACACGTTTAACGATACCCGTAATTACCTCACCAACACGGTCTTTATATTCATTGAATTGACGCTCACGCTCTGCTTCACGAACACGTTGGGTAATAACTTGTTTCGCTGTTTGTGCTGCGATACGGCCAAAATCAATAGGTGGAAGGTCATCAATTAAGTGATCACCAATTTTGGCGTCTGGTTTAATACGTTTTGCTGTGGCAAGCGTGATCTGTGCTGATTCAGCTTCTGGATCAAGTTCTTCAACGACTTCACGGAAACGTTGTAGAGCAATTGTGCCTTTTTTACGATCAATTGTCGCACGAATATCTTGGTCGAAACCATATTTTGAACGACCAGCTTTTTGGATCGCTTCTTCCATGGCCACGATCACAACATCTTTATCGATGTTCTTTTCGCGGGCTACATTGTCTGCAACTTGTAAAATTTCCATTATTTCTTACTCCTTAGTTTCACTCTTTTTTGTTTTGTTAAATTGTCCATTTTTTGAGGCCTCCATGAGTTCATCTGTCATCACGAGGCCTGCCTTTTTAAATTCCTTAAAAGGTAATTCGTAATCACCTTCATCTGTTCTGAGCTTTACAAGCTCTTTATCTACGCCTTTTATTACGCCTCTAAAACGCTTTTGTCCAGTCTCAATAGGGTCGTGCAGCTCAATTTTTGCAACCATATCCTTATAAAGCGCAAAATCTTCCAAACGTGTTAGAGGACGATCTATCCCTGGGCTACCAACCTCTAAACGATAAGCACCTGATATTGGGTCTTCTACTTCAAAAACCGCTGATAAAGAGCGGTTCACAGAAGCACATTTATCAAGGTTGAAATCCGTGGTTTCTTCACCTGCTTCAATCATAATCTCAACAATTTGTCCGTCACGATCAGAACTTGTTAAACGCACCCGTACCAATCGACAACCCATATCCTCAATAACAGGGTTAATGAGGTCATAAAAGCGACCTTCTGGATCAATGAGTGTTTTAGCCATTATTCTTATATCTTTCTTTAAATCCGCCTGATTTTGGCAACAAAAAAAGGCCGCCTTTTGAGCGTCCTTCCGAAAAAATCAGTTGGTATTTATGCTTTTATACCCGCTGTTTATTTGTTTTGCAAGGAAATTATTGGCGTTTGAAAATGAGATAGGTTTGTACACGGCCTGCTGCAATGCCTTTTTTCTCGTATTTGGTTTGAGTCCAGCCCTTTGGCGGTGTTTGCCAGTCTGCTTGGCAATTAGCTTGCCAATCAAAGTTAGGGTGATTGCTTGCTTGCGTGACCATCCATTCAGCCAAATCATCGACATCTGTTGTCATGATTAACAGAGCATCCTTTTTTAAGATTTTGGCAAATAGATCAAGCGTTTCTGGGCGCACAACACGGCGTTTATAATGACGCTTTTTTGGCCATGGATCAGGGTTCATTATATAGAGACGATCGACAGAGTTTTCTTCTAATTGCGTAAGTAAAACAAGTGCATCATCTTGCCAGAGACGTATATTGCTTAAATCATTTTCTTTTATAGCTGTAAGAAGATTACAGACCCCATTCATAAATGGCTCGCAACCTATATAGCCTATATCTCGATTTTGCACATGGGCTTGGCGCAACATATCACCATCGCCAAAGCCTATTTCGATATGAATTTCTTTATGGGGTTTTTCAAAAAGATCATTGGGGTGAACAGGGGCTTCTTTTGTTTTTAAAATCTCTTTGATGTCAATGCGAGGGAATAAGGTGTCAAAAAGCTCTTGGCGTTTAACGCCTAAGCGGCGGCCAATTTTTCGTCCAAATAGTTTCCGTGTTGCAAAAGGATCTGTCTTAGAGTGCATGAGAGAAAGTCGTTTTGAGTGCGTCAACGAGATCTGTTTTTTCCCAAGAAAAATGCCCTTCAGATGTCGGTGTGCGTCCGAAATGGCCATAGGCAGCAGAGGGAAGGTAAATTGCCTTGTTAAGGTTTAAATGCTCTCTAATGCCACGTGGGCTAAGAGATACTTTTGACTGTAAGAAGTCAGAGACATCTTGTGCGTTGATATGTTTGTTACCATGTAAATCAACAAGTACAGAAATTGGTTTTGACACACCAATCGCATAGGAAAGCTGGATTGTGCATTTATCGCTCAAGCCAGCGGCGACAATGTTTTTCGCCAAATAGCGAGAAATGTAAGCCGCTGAGCGATCAACTTTTGTTGGGTCTTTACCAGAAAAGGCGCCACCACCATGTGGGGCAGAGCCACCATATGTATCAACGATAATCTTACGTCCTGTAAGACCGCAATCACCATCTGGGCCACCAATAACAAAGCGACCAGTTGGGTTTATATACAATTCATCAGCAGAAGGCATCCAGCCTTGTGGTAATATTTCTTCAATATAAGGAATAATGATTTTACGTATATCCGCTTGGCTTAGACCATCTTTGTGCTGGGTAGATACAACAACTGATTGTCCGCCAATGGCTTTGCCATTTTCATAGATAAGACTGACTTGTGCTTTGGCATCTGGGCCTAACATATCAAGAATACCTTTATGACGATCTTCAGCTAATCTTTGTAGAATTTTGTGTGAATAATGAATAGCAGGGGGCATCAGCACATCTGTTTCATTTGAAGCAAAACCAAACATGATGCCCTGATCGCCAGCGCCTTCATCTTTATCATCTGTACTGTCTACGCCAACGGCAATATCTGCAGATTGGCTATGGATTTTTATATCTATATCAACGTTACGCCAATCAAACCCTGTTTGTTCATAGCCGATTTTTTTGATTGTCTGTTTTGTTGTCTCACGGATCATGTCATGGGTGATTTTATCAGAGCCACGGACTTCACCAGCTAGCACAACAGCGTTCGTTGTCGCCAAAGTTTCAATGGCACAGCGTGAATAGGGGTCATAAGTTAAATATAAATCAACCAGCGCATCAGAAATTTGATCTGCGACTTTGTCGGGATGTCCTTCTGCGACGGATTCACTAGTAAATATATAACGGCTCATAGAAATTCCTTTGGAGTGATTTATATGAGATCACCTGAATTGCAAGGTGCTGTCAATGCTTTTAGGGGTTTTTAGTTTTTTTGTGTTTCTCCCAAGTCAGTAATCCGCCCAGCCCAATTAAGAATATATAAAATATTAAATTGTGATATTGAGCAAAAAACGTCCCTTTTTCTATTGGTTTAGGTAAGAAATAAAGAGCAGCATCCTTTGTATCAAAAGCGATAGGTGAGCCTATTTGTCTGCCATAAACATCAAATGCGTCAGAAACACCTGTGTTTGCGGCTCGAATAATGGGGATGCCTTGTTCAATAGCACGGACACGGGCAATAGCATTGTGTTGATAGGGGCCAGATGTGTTGCCGTACCATGAATCGTCCGTGATTGAGAGCATAGCTGCGGAAGTGGTATTATCTTTACGAGGCGCAATATGTTGTGGGAATATGGTTTCATAGCAAATGAGTGGATAAATATTTTTACCATCAGCTGTGATAAATGGTTGACGGTTTTCACCATGTCTAAAGCCTTGGAAACCTGTAATAGGTGTTACAATTCTATCCAGCATCAATGGCATATACTCGCCAAATGGCACTAGCCGTGTTTTATCATAACGAGCCATCATTTGACCATGGCTACCTAAATGATAAATAGAATTGTAGTAATAAGGCTCATTGCTCCGCTTGTCTTTTTCAATGTGAATGACACCTGCGAAAAGTTCTGTTTCAACAGGCCAGCTCTCTAAACTTTGTACAATTTTCTCTCTAATAGAACTATGGTCAATATAAGGCTGACTCAGGGCTGTTTCTGGCCAGACAATATAAAGCTGTTTCGTGGGCAGAGAAGGATATTTTTCAGCGTTATAGTCGCTTAACTGTAAAAGTGTGCTGATATGATTGGGAATCTGCTCTGGTTCCCATTTTATTTTTTGGGCGATGTTCGGTTGCACGACAAGAAAGGCTGTCTCTTCGGCTGTTGTATTTTGAACAGGCATGCGTAAAGAACCGAATACGAATATACAAGGTAGTATGATAATAAAAACAACGCTTAAAACATTACGTGCATCTTTTAAGCGGTAGGTGTTTTTCATACGACGACATGCAATAAGCGATCCAATACTAACGCCTGCGGCTATTGTAAAAAGACTTAATAAATAAATGCCGCCTATACTGGTGATTTGTAACATTTGCGGTAAGGAATCCCATGCATAACCAGGTAAATTCCAAGGAAAGCCAGTAAACAAAACGCCACGTAACCATTCAGTGATGCTAAAACTCAAGATGTATAGAATATAACGTTCAGATGAATGTGGTTGTGAGAAACGCACAGTAACGTAGCCAGCCACACCCCAAAAAAGAGCCAGTAACAAAGGGAGTCCGATGAGTGCAAAAGGATAAGCCCACCAGAAATTGTGCCAATCAACAAGTGTAGCGTTAGCAATCCAATATAAGCCCCCGACAAAATAACCAACACCAAAAATATAAGAAAGTAGCAGGCCTTTATTTTCAGAATGTACTGTATTAAGGATAAAGAAATGTGCCGCAAAAGCCGCTAGCATAAACGGCCAAAGTGAAATAGGGGGGAGGGCCATGCAGGCGACAAGGCCTAGTAGAAATACAACTAATTTTTTACGCATTATTAGTTGCTTCATCTGTAGGCTGGGTAGTCGTGATGTTACGAAGCTTTAGGCGATTAATGCGGCGTAAATCGGCGTCAATAATCTCAAACTCTGTGCCTGTTGGATGCGTTATCACTTCGCCACGTGCAGGTACACGTCCTACGAGAGTAAAAACAACGCCTGCTAATGTGTTGTGATCTTCGCGTTCTTCTTCTGTTAGAAATTGGCCGAATTGTGCTTCAAAGTCTTCAACAATCATTTTTGCGTCTACAGTGACAGAGCCATCTGCATTGCGAATTGGTTGCATCATCTCATTTTGGTTATATTCATCATCAATATTACCAACGATATCTTCTATGATGTCGCCCAAAGTAATCATGCCGTCAATGCCGCCATATTCGTCAACGACCAGCACCATATGCTTTTTTGTTTCTTGCATTTGAATAAGTAAGTCATGGACTGGCATTCCAGGTGAGACAATAGTGAGAGGCTTACACAAGGCTTCTAAAATAATTTTTTTCTGATCCATCATGGCAATAAGAAGGTCTTTGATATGCATACTACCAATGACATTGTCTAATGTTTCACGGTAAACTGGATAACGGCTCAGCTGTGTTTTGGATATAAGTTCTTGCACTTCTTCTAAATCGGCATCTATTTCAATCGCAACAACTTCTGCTCGTGGTATCATCACATCAACAGCCGTCAGGTCTCTTAATGCTATGATGTTTTCTATAAGTTTTTTTTCATTCGAATATGAATGGCCAATATGATTCCCTGAACTGGATTTATCAATTAAGCTGTCAAGCATGGCATCGACGTCATTATCTGGACGTGTGGCTTTAAATAGCTTTTTAAAGAATTTTAAGGGGTTGCTTGGTGTTGCCGTTTCCGGCGAAGGGTCTTCAGACATGATATTTGAACGCGCCATCCTTTTGATTTATTGTTGTTTTACTATCTCACACAATCTTTTTAGATGTAAGGATTATTTATTCCAAACTTATCTAAAATTTCTATTTCTAAGGCTTCCATTTCCTCGGCCATTTCGTCTTCTTCATGGTCATAGCCTAGTAAATGCAAGGCGCCGTGAATAACCATATGCAGTATATGATCTTTTATGGCTTTTTTTTGTTCACTAGCTTCTCGTTTAATCGTATCGATGGATATCGCAATATCGCCTATATAATTGTCATCATCATTCGGGAAGGAAAGAACATTTGTCGGCTTGTCCTTGTGTCGAAATTGTTTATTCAGTAGTTGAATATCATGGTCACCCATAAATTCAATGCTAAGGCTATAGGCTTTGTCATTTAAAGCGGCGCGACAAACTTCATCAATTTCAGCTGTTGTAATGATGTCTTCAGGGGTGTGGAATATATTAATGATGGCGGTCATAAGCTTTTAGGATCTTGCCAACTAAATCATGGCGGACAACATCATCATTGGTGAAGCGTACAAAGGCTACTTCACGTACATCGGATAAAATGCGCTCAGCATCATGCAAACCACTCTCAAGCGTTGAGGGTAGGTCAGCTTGTGATGGATCACCAGAGATAATCATGCGTGAATTATTACCTAAACGTGTTAGGAACATTTTCATCTGCAGCGGTGTTGTGTTTTGTGCCTCGTCAAGAACGATCGCTGCGTTATTGAGTGTACGACCACGCATGAAAGCAAGTGGGGCAATTTCAATTTCACCACGAGAGCGAGCTTTCTCAACCTTGTCGGGTGACATCATATCAAATAGCGCATCATGCATAGGGCGCAAATAAGGGGCGATTTTTTCTTCCATATCGCCCGGTAAAAAACCAAGACGTTCTCCTGCTTCAACGGCAGGGCGACAGAAAATAATCCGTTCAACATCACCTTTTAAATAAAGATCAACGGCTAAGGCTACAGCCAAATAAGTTTTACCTGTACCAGCAGGCCCCAGCGCAAAGACCATGTCGTAGTCATAAACTGCTTCCATTAATTCAGCTTGGCGAGGTGTACGAGGACGGATAGAGCCTTTTTGTGTGACGATCTCTAATGTGCGGTAATCATCAGCGCCATTATGGTTGTCGTCGTCATCATCATCGCTATCATTGTGGCCGCCATCATGTATCATAAAACGTATGATAGCTTTAACTTCTTCAATATCAACATTTTTTGATTGTTTGGCCATTTCTTCCAGCTGTTTTAATGTAGCTTCTGCTAATTCAACAGCTTCTTGGTCCTCACTGGCAATAACGCATTCGTTGCTATGGGCACCAATTTCAACGCCTAGCGCTTTTTCAATGACGGCTAAATGACCATTATGCTCGCCGTAAATGCTTGGCAAATGTTTGTTATTCTCAAAAATGATCGTGGTTTTATGCAAGAAATTTTATCCTATAATAATTTTCAAGCCTTAACGTTTATCAAGTTCGGGTGGTCTTGCCAAGAGGTCTTATGAACCGTCTGGTGTAAATGCAGGACGATTACGAGAGCGACCGTGTTTTTTTCCACTTAACATATCTGCGTGCTGTTCTTCAATCGCAGGAAATACATGCATTTCCATATCAGCAACTAAGCCTGAACGTTTGATATCATCGTTGGTCATTGCAATAAAACCATAGCGGTTAATTGGAATTTTACGCTCTTTTACGCCAATTTGGAGTTGTCTGACAATCATTGTGTATATACTCGCATGCCCAGGGTTTGCAAAGTTTTGAGTATCTGAGCCCGTTGCAATTAGCTGTGAGCGGGCACCAACACGTGTGAAGGCTGACTTAGCAACGCCGTAATTCATTTTCTGACATTCATCAAGGTAAATTGTAGAATCTTTATAATTGTTACCTAAGATATCTGAGAAATACATTTGTTCCACTAGCTCATCTTTTTCTAGTTTTGCAAAGAGTTCATCGCCAAAATTGGGGTTACATAACTCAAGGGCATCTCTTAAATGAGCGTATATCTGGCTGACTGCGCCTGCGTTTTTTTCTTTGTCATCGCCTGGTTTGAAACCTGTTTCTTCCAGTGGAGCTGCCGAGCTACCGATAATGAGTTTCTTTGTACGGCCTTTTTTAAGGTTATGAAGCCCAATGAAAACGCCCAATGCTGTTTTTGCAGTACCTGCTGGCCCAGTAACAAATACATGTTTCCCAGAAATCCCTTCGCGCACAAAATGCGCTTGGTTTTCTGTTAATTCCCATGCAATTTCATCTGATCTTTCTGCTTTTGGATTAAAGGTTTCTACATCAAATTTATCGCTTCTAAACACAACGTACATTTTATCTCTGTGCTCTTGAAATTCGGGGATTTTTACACTGTGTGGAAGTTGTCTATGAGTATCTTGTGCAACAAGCGGAGATTTTTCAATATCGACTCGTTTTTGCCCGTCATTTATTACTTCTTGGTATCGACTTGGTCTGACAATTCCTGTGAAATGTGGTGTAAGGTCAGATATCTTGTTTTCAGCTTTTTTAGCAATTTGGTTGACAATGTCACGGACATTCTCAGCGTTAATGGCGCTTCCAAGATATGTCACTCTATTATCTTTGCTAGTATTGGCTTCTCGACTTGTTGCCCATAAATCAACAATAGACGCTATAACATTTTGAACAATAAGTTCGGTACGTTCATTTTTTGAGCCATTATCAAGACTTGGAATTGTAGCGATAATTTGTGCAGGTGTGGTATCTGCTTTAAAATCCAATGTGACACCTAGAATATCTTGGATAGGGCGGAATGATGTGCGGATGTTGCGTGTTGAAGCAACGTGATGCACAAAATTTTCAATACTACCATTAGAGGCCGATATCGTGATTTGGTAGTTTTCTGTATTTCTTCTAAATGTATCTACTAAAGTTGATAGCTCCTCTACAGTGGCAGAGGACTTTGCATCATTTCCTTTGATGCTTTTGGCTATTTGTGCATTGATGCAATCAATTAAACGTTTTTTTGTGATTGTATCTTTGTTTACTTTATGTAACACAGCTAATTGTTCTATAGCCCCTTTGATAAGGTCTATAGTAGCAGTGCTTTCGGCGTTTAATTCAGCATTTTCGTATATAGGTGTCGTAATTTTTATCCCGATAGTATCTCCTCTTTCATCTTTTAAGAGAGAAGTTTCTAATCCTATATCTTCGTGGTCTGCAAAAGCGGTTAAAATAGTTTCATCAGCGCTTATTAATTTTAGGAATGATTTAACTACAGCTGTTTGGTTGCCAAAATCTGTAATTTTTTGGCTAATAGTAGTGACAGGGTCTGCAGTAGGTTCTGGTTCTTGTTCAGCTCGTTTACTCAACAAGCGAGCACGGATTGTTCGTTTTAAATCATCTTCTGTTGTTTTTGTATTATCTGCTTTTAGGAAATCTTTTAAGAATGTGAAGGCATCTGCAAGGTCTTCATCTGTAGATGAGTCTTTTTTCTTTAAAGTTATCGTATTGCCGCTAATCCTTATATAGCTAGTATTTTCTGGATATTCAATTACTTCTCTTTCTTTAGATTCAGTATTTGTTTTCTGTACATTCAACTCTTCTGCAACCACGGACAATATTTTGTTTAATTGCTTTTTTGAATATTGGAACGGTGTAGAAATTTCTAATTTTTCGTCACCAACCGATATATTATGCTGATAAACATCTTCTCTCGTAATTGCAGATAAAAAGTTATCGAGCTGTTTGTCTGTGGGTTTTCTGTCTCTGCCATCAATAAATTGAGCAGTTTTCAAAACATAATCTAAAACTTCGAACGTTTTGCTTGCAGGGATTTTGTATATATAGGTCTCTTCGGCACCTTCTAGTTTGCTGCTTACTGTATGCCCAGTTGTACCCGTTTTGCTTTTGATTGCACCTAAAAGACTAAATATGTTTTTTGCTGGGTTTGCAGGTCTACTGGTAAATACAGGCGGTGTCTGCGTATTATTAACATAGACATTGACAAGATTCTGTCCTTTTTCATCTTTGGTTCTTACGAAAATTAGATTTTCTGTATCTGCCGTGACTATCGTGCTCATTTAAATGTCTCCCTGAATTTTTTATTTACTTTTAGGAGGTTGTAGGCATTTATGTCAAGCGGTTTTTATGTCTTTTAAGGTTTTATCCTCGGTTGTCACGATGTTACCCACAAGGTTGTTGGGGGTGCCATTTGTGATGGCAACATCAATGATCTGGCCATAGAGGCGTTTGTTACCGTCCATGATGACGGATTGGTTATATTCAGTATGCCCAACGAGGCGGCCTTCTGTGTCACTTTCACGATCAATCAGCACAGGCATCGTAATACCCTCGCATTTTTTATTGAAGCTGGCTTGTTGCTCACGGATCAGTGTTTGAAGACGTGTTAAGCGCTCTGATTTAATGTGTTCAGCGACAAGTCCGCCCATATTTGCGGCAGGTGTGCCAGGACGTGCGCTATATTTGAATGAATAACATTGTGAATAATTAGTGTATTTGACAATATCCATTGTCGCTTGGAAGTCTTCTTCGGTTTCTCCTGGGAAGCCAACGATAATATCAGAGCCAAAAGCGATATCAGGACGATCTGTTCTTAGGCGGTCAATAATCCGTTTATAATCATCTGCTGTATGCTTACGGTTCATGTGTTTCAAAATATTATCCGAACCTGATTGAATTGGCAGGTGCAGCCAAGGCATTAGTTTTGGAAGATCACGATGGGCGGCGTATAGGCTGTCATGCATGTCACGTGGGTGTGACGTAGTATAGCGAATACGCTCTACAGGTAGCTCCGCAATCGCAAAGAGTAATTTACCGAGGTCCCATGTATTGCCGAGTTTGTCTTCACCGTGAAAAGCGTTCACATTCTGCCCGAGCACGTTAATTTCTTTGGCGCCAGCATCAATAAGACGCTTTGCTTCATCTAAAATTGTCTCGACTGTGCGAGAATATTCCGAACCGCGTGTGTAAGGCACAACACAGAATGTACAGAATTTATCACAACCTTCTTGGATGGATAAAAAGGCGGAAGGGGTTACATCTTGTTGTTCTTCTGGCAGGTAATCAAATTTTTGTTCAACAGGGAAGTCAGTATTAATGATGCGGTTTGAACCATATGCACCGAGTGCTTGAGCAATCATTTCTGGGAGCTCGTGATAGGTTTGTGTGCCAATCACCATATCAACATAAGGCGCACGTTTGGCGATAAATTCGCCTTCGGCTTGAGCGACGCAACCCGCAACGGCTAAAAGCATTTTTTCGCCTTTGGCTTTTTTGGCTTCTTTGTAATCTCTTAGGCGACCAAGCTCCGAAAAAACTTTGTCAGTGGCTTTTTCACGGATATGACAGGTGTTTAAAATCACCATATCGGCATCGTCTGGCACGTCTGTCGTGGTGTAGCCGAACGGTTTAAGGATATCGACCATGCGATTACTGTCATAGACATTCATCTGACAGCCCCATGTTTTTATGTAGAGTGACTTTTGTTTTTCCTGTGATACCATAGGCCTAGGTTTAAGCACATGAGCCTAAACTCTTGCAAGCAAAAATAATAACTCGGACTATAAATACATGAAAAAAATTCTACTTATGCATCGCCTGCGCTTTGAAGATCAAATGGAGCGTTTAGAAAAGCAATTTGAGGTCATCACAATCCGTAGCTCGGACGATGCCCAAAAGATTATTGATGAGAACCAAGACATTGTAGCTATTTTCAGTATAGTTGGACGTCAAATAACGGCTAACATCATTGAATCTTTGCCGAATTTAGAGATTATTTCTGTCTATGGTGTTGGCTATGACCATATTGATTTAGACAAAGCAAAAGAACGTGAGATTGTGGTGACGAATACACCGAATATTGTTACGCGTGACACAGCGGACACAGCATTGGCACTTATTTTGAATATATCTCGTCGTTTCGTTGAGTCCGATATATATGTCCGTGTCGGTAAGTGGCTGGCGGGAAATAAACCTGTTGGGCGCGCTGTTTGGGAAAAGAAAGTAGGGATTTTAGGTCTTGGCCGTATCGGTAAGGCTATTGCGCTGCGTGCTGAAGCGTTTGATATGGATATTGCCTATACCGCCACCAAGATTAAAAATGATGTCCCCTATGTTTATTATAATGATCCTGTGAAACTGGCTGAAAATTGTGATTATCTAGTTGTCGCATGTCCAGGTGGCGAAAAGACAAAACATCTCGTAAATAAGGACGTTTTAAAAGCACTTGGTGAGAATGGCTATTTGATTAATATAGCTCGTGGATCAGTGGTGAATACAGAAGACTTAATTTGGGCATTGGAGAATAAAATTATTGCAGGGGCAGGCCTTGATGTTTTTGAAAATGAACCCTTTGTCCCAGAAGCCTTACTCAGTATGGATAATGTGGTTCTTTTGCCGCATATGGGTACAGCAACAGAAGAAACTCTCTATTTACAAGGTGAGATGGTTCTGGCAAATCTTGAGGCGTATTTTAAAGGGGAAAAACTTCCATCGCAGGTCATATGAAATTTATAGCTATTTTATCATTGTTTTTATTGTCGTCATTGAGTGTCTTTGCGCAGGATTGCTATACATCAGCAGAAGCAGATGCAGAGCGTCTTTTGCGTATTCATAGCGAACTTTTGGTCATCGGTTTGAATTGCCAGCATCGTGCTGATTTAGGATTTCCGTATCAAGATTATCAAGCTTTTACACAGAAAAATGCTGCCCTTATCGCCCATCAAGAAAATGTATTATTGCGTCATTTTATGACACAAGGGGCAAGTAACCCTCAAAAAACATTCCATGAATACCGTACTGGCTTAGCCAATACAGTGGCGCAAGATGCGGCGGTGAGGCCAGATGGTTTTTGTGCTGTTTACGGTAATCGCGTACGTTATGCCCGTAATCTTTCCCGTGAGGATTTGATGCAATGGATGGCGACGTATCCTGTTTCTCGTCCTATCTGTGGATTATAAAATTGTTTCTATGCTTTGTCTTGACATAAGCTATAAAGCTGTTTTATAGAAGCGCTTATGCACGTCACCTTAACAGCAAATACCCGTACAGAGTTGATTTTACTCATGCGTTATCTGGCCGAGCCCATGGTAGATATCTTATCTACTATAGAAGGGGCACATTTAGTAAGTATTATTTCGGAAACTGATAGACGAGATGAGCGGTTTAGCCAAGATCAATGTAATTCTGGTAAATCTATGCTTGTAGAAGCAATGATGAAGGCTGTTCTGGATGACTATTCCGTTGATGATATGCTCAAACCTTTCTCTCAACGTTCAATGTTCCTTGAGTCTGCGCCTGATGGAGCAGAAAATGTATACACCTATATTGATGGAAAATGTGATGGGCAGCCGGTCATTTTGAGCTTTGATCGAATTCATTGTATTGCGGATAAATTACCGAAATTAGCGGGCTTATTTAGCACAGTGGCTGGCGTTAAATCAGGCATTGCCTTCTATACAGATAATGATCCTATGGACGGGCTGGATCAAGTAGGTAGTGGTGTGGGTGTCGCCTCTCTCTTGCATGTCAATCTTTTGAAATTTTCTCCTAGATATGAAAAAACGGTATGGCAACGCTCTGTTGATATATCCATGCTTGACCAAGATGTGTTCAGATATCCGCATTTGGCAGGCAGAATTAGTATGCTTAAATCGCATGGTTTGAAAGTTTTAAACGAATATAAATAACCATCAATATGGCGTTTCGTCTTCGGTGGATAGTTTTTAGGACTTTTCTTGTCAGTGTCGTTCGGGTCTTATAGGCTTGTAGTGATAATAACAGGGAGATTTTATGTCGATAGATCAGGCCGTTGATACTTTTGTAGCACCATTCGCAGACAAGCTTTTTAGCATTATTTTTTATAGTATTACATTATATCAACCGACTGATGCTGCAGCGATTGAGGTTCCTTTAATAGTTCTTTGGCTCATTGCTGCTGGTGTTTTCTTCACATTTTATTTGGGATTACCAAATATCCGTCTTTTTAAACATGCAACGGCCATGGCTTTTGATAATAAAGACAATAAATCAAAAGGTGATATAAGCAGCTTTCAAGCTCTAATGACAACATTATCGGCGACCGTTGGGTTGGGTAATATTGCCGGGGTCGCTATTGCGGTCTCTGTTGGTGGACCAGGGGCTGTTGTTTGGATGGTTTTGACTGGCTTTTTTGGCATGGCGACAAAATTTGTCGAGACGGCTTTAGCGGTAAAATACCGTGTTATTTTCAAAGACGGCCATATCTCTGGTGGGCCGATGTATTATTTAAAGGCAGGTTTTGATAAGCATAAGCAGCATAATATGGGTGCGTTTATGGCCGCATTCTTTTGTGTTTGTTGTATCGCAGGCTCCATTGGTGGTGGTAATTTATTCCAATCCAATCAAGCCTACCAACAAGTAGTAAACGTCACAGGCGGTGATGTAAGTTGGTGGGCGGATAAAGGTTGGCTGTTTGGTATATTGCTTGGTTGCTTAGTTGCCTCTGTTATTTTGGGCGGCATTAAATCAATCGCCAAGGTAGCAAGTAAAATCGTCCCAATTATGGGTATCATGTATATGCTTGCGGGGCTCGTTGTAATTGCTGTTAATTATCAAAATATTATTCCTGCCTTTGCAACGATTTTTACCCTAGCTTTCACAGTTAAGGCGGGTTTTGGTGGCTTATTGGGTGCCATTATTATGGGTGTTCAGCGTGGTGCATTCTCAAATGAAGCAGGTTTTGGTTCGGCACCGATTGGCCATGCCGCTGCAAAAACAGATAGCCATATTTCACAAGGTTTAGCAGGGATGTTAGGGCCTTTTATTGATACGGTGATTATCTGTACGATTACAGGGCTGGTTATCACGATTTCAGGTGTTTATACGGAGTATCAAGATGGTATGGCGGGTGTAAGTCTTACATCAAAAGCCTTTGCTGATACACTAAGCTGGTTTCCTTATGTTTTGTCTGTAACAGTGTTTTTATTTGCTTTTTCGACAATGATTTCTTGGTCTTATTATGGGGTAAAGGCAACGACTTATTTGTTTAAAGAAAGTCCTATTGCCCGCGATAGCTATAAGGTGATCTTCTGTTTGTGTACGGTTATTGGAACAACAGGTAGTCTCGATTCTGTCATTAAGTTAACTGATGCGATGATCTTTGCCATGGCGATCCCTAATATTATTGGCTTATATATGTTTGCGCGTGAAGTGAAGACAGATATGAACGTCTATACAAAAGCGCTCAAGAAAAAATAATGACATAAATGTAATGTCAGGATTGCATAATATAGATTTTGCGAATCCTTGTGGATAAACCGATTCGCTGCTTGAAGTCTTTTGTCTGACATGGTTCTTTAGAACATATCCAAATATCTCTAAAGAAAAGGTGCCACGTGAGCGATAATAAAGACACACAAGCAATTAAATTTTCAACATCAAGCAGTGCAGATGGTAAAAAAACAACCATGCTGGCAGGCGATACAGGCAATGAAAGATTACAAATTTTTTCAGCTCGTGCAGATGGAAAGACAGAAAGCATTGCTTCTTTTAATCCGCAGCACGCCCCAAGCCGTTTAAAAAAAAAGTTAGATGAAGAAGAACTAGATCGCCAAGAAGAAGAGGCAGTCGATTTAGCGGCTGATGAAGCTGTCTTAGCGCTTACACCTTCAAATGCGCCATCTGCAGCTCAGCCAGAAAAAATGTCAGCGCTTGTTGCTGTGTCAACAATTGTCAGCGCTTTATGGGTTGGATTCTGTGTTTATTATATGGTGTCTGTATTAGGAGCTAATTTACTGGCTCAAGCGCAGTTATATGAAATTGGTGGTCTTTTTGCGATGGCATTGTCACCTCTAGCCTTGCTTTGGCTTATTGTTTCTAATTTACAGCGCAAAAACGATGTAAACTTTTATGCTCAAAATCTGAAGTCAGAGCTACATTCAATTTTATTTCCAACACAAGAACGTGCGCAATATGTGCATAAGGATATTCAACAATTGGTTGACCAATCAGCCCAATTGGCGGCGTCAACAAAAGCTGTTTTGAAATCAATTGCCCGTGCAAGACAAGGCTTACGTGTTGAAATGCGTGAATTCGCAACTTTGGCCAAAAAAGGCGAAGTGCATATTTCTAATTTAAGTGGCTCATTACAAAGTAAATTGGAAGAGACATCCCAATTCGTTGATAATATTGAGAAGCGTTTTGGCTCGCTTGAAACATTAGGTCAAACAAATCTATCAAATTGGCAGGCGGCCTCTGAGATGCTTGTGTCAAAAGCTGAAGTTGTTGAGAGCAAAATGACAGATGGTACAAAGGTTATGCTTGATGCTGCCAATACAGCCTCGACACAAGCCGCTGCTATTCAAGATAGCTTTGCTGAAAGTGTTAAATCTCTTAATAATCGTATTGATCGGGCTAATGACACGTTGGAAATGATTACAGCACAATTTGACGACCAAGTGAGCCGTTTAGAAAGCTCTGGTATGGAAATTGCTGACAGCACGCGATCTTTATCACAAGACGTTGAGACACAAATTGAAGAAATCCGTTCAGCAACGCAAGAGGCGACAAGTTTCCTAGCGACATCACGTGAGACAATGTCGGCGAATGTTGTCTTGTTTGATAAGGCTGTTAAAACACTTAGTACAACAACAGATCAAGCGAATGATTTACTCAACGATAAACTAGAAGACTTTGCGAAAGCAGGAGAGAGTATTGATAGTAAAATCACCGCTATGGGTCAGAAGGTGGACGGCCAAGCACTTCAGCTTGTTGACTCTGTTAAAGGTCTTAACCGCTTTGTTGATACAATTGAAAAAACAGGTTCTGAGACAGTGCATAAACTTTCAGAGGCAATTTCTTCGGCTGTCATTAGTACAGAAAATCTGACTGACTCAATTCGCAAGAACGCTGAGAACCTTGATGAAACAACAAAAGGTGTTGAGACACGGACAAAAACCTTACTTGAAACAGCCAGTGAAAGTACGACACGTTTATCGGCTAAAGAAGATGAATTTGTTAAAAAATTATCTAGCTATAAAACCTTGGTGGATGAGCAAATCGAAAGCTTTGATAGCACGTTTAGTAAAGGCGATACGCTATCAAATACAATGCAAGAAAAGCTGGATACAGCAAAATCTCAATATACAGAGACAATGGAAGGGCTTGAGACACGTTTGAATGCCTTCTCAACAACATTGAAAGATCCATTGGCGCAAGTATCTTCACGTATCAAGGATATTGAGCAGGCAGAGACAACATTGAATGTTACTTTTGAAAAACGTATTGCAGAACTGACAGAGGCAAATACAAAAACGGTGATATCTGCGCAAAAAATTCGCGATATGTTGAAAGGGCAGGCACAAGAAATCGCTACGCTTTCAGGACAAATTGTTGGCCAAGTGGCCACAGCTGAGGAAAGCTTATTGTCTCAAAAATCGAGCTTGGAAGATGTCTTTGAAAGCAATACACAGCTTATCTCACAAGCAACCGAGACATTAAAAGCACAGCAAGAAAATGTAGCGCAATATTGTGAGAAAACACAGGCGAGTTTTGATGGTTTAAATAATACAATACTTGTTTCTTATAACGAGCTTGATGAAGTACAAGCCGACGCAGAAAAATCGCTAGAAAGCCTTGTTTCAAGAGTGGTTGAGAGTAAGGATATATTGGTGGAGGCTAATCAAGAAGCCAATGATAATCTCAATGCTATTTATACAAATCTTTCAGAGGTTATTGAAAAATCAAAACCAATTTATGAAGGTTATTTAGAAGATAGTCGTGCCGTTCAAACACGTTTTGAAGAATTAGAAAGCACTGCTTCTACAGTGGTTTCTACATCTGTGGCCTCAATCGTTCAGGCAAGCGATTGCTTGAGCGGTCAAATCGCCACAATTGACGAGAATGCCAAACAGGCGCAAGAAACGCTGAGTGCGTTGAATGATACAGTGTTGGCAAACAACAATGTTATTGCCACGACTGTTAAATCAGCACAAGATGAAACAGAAACATTGCTGAAAGGCTTTGAAAACTGTGCGACAGACATCCATTTGGTCGTTGATGAGGCCAATCTGAAAATTGATTCAGTGCAGAAATCTTTAACGGAGCAACTATCAGCATTGTCGGATTATGTCGGTCAATCTATTGCAGGCATAGGTTCAGCCGAGCAGGGCTTTGAAAAAGCGTCTTCTGTCTTATTAACTACAATTGAGAAAGCGCATGATGGTTACGCCAATTTGCGTTCAAGCGTGATGGAGGAAGCCAAAATATTGGCAGATGCTACAGAGGAGAAATTAAATCAAACAAAAGATGTTTTGACGTCATTACGCACAGAAAATTCAGCTTTGTTGAACCAATCATCGGAGACAGTTTCTACACTTCAAAAACTGACAGATACGATTAATATTCGTGTTGAAGATGTTGAGCGTCAATTGGAAGCAACATTGCGGACATCTGATAAATATACAGCGAATTTGAGAGATCAGGCTTCTGCTGTGGCAGAGGCTGCGCATGACTCTGTTGATAAGATAACAGGCAGTATTGCAGTGCTGAAGGATCAGTCGAAGAATGTCGCCAGTGTTGCTCATATCTTGAATGAAGATATTGGTAAGGCCTCTGAGCATTTGAAATCTCACGCCAAGAACCTGAAAAATGTTTCTGAAGCAGCGGTGCTTGTGTCTTCTGAGGCGAGCAATAATTTTGCAGAGCACACACAAAAGCTTCAAAATGCATCTGAAGAGGCAATGGCGCATGTTAAAAAAATCCGTGAAGCTGAAGCGAAATTTGAACGAGGTGCATTCCTTGGTTCGGCCAAATTCATTATGGAATCTTTGCACTCAGTAACAGTGGATATTATGCGCCATATTAAAGCGGGTCAGATTGATGAGCGTGACATGAAAGCCTTTGAAAAAGGTGACCTAACAATCTTTACGAAGCGTTTGGTTGAAATTGGTGAGCGTTTCCCTGACTCAATGGTGCGTGATAAATTTACCTCTGATACGCAGTTCAGAACCTATGTGCAACGTTATTTAAGACAATTTGAAGAATTGTTTGAGCAAGCACAGGAAAATGACCATGGTGGTATTATGTCTGCGACCTTTATGTCATCAGAAATTGGTAAATTGTATCTGATGTTATGTAAGGCAGTAGGACGTTCACCACGTGGTATTGTGACACATTAATTCATTAGAGTTTCATTAACCTTCAAAAGGTAGAATTACAGTGTTGCTCATTGTGGTCGACGCACCATATACTTTAAAGACAAACTGTAGGGACTTTTTATGGCTAAAACGAAATTTTGCAAAGGTGTATCTGATCTATCCGACAGCTATACAGGGTTTATCCTTGATGGCTGGGGAGTTATCCATGACGGCAAAGCGATTTACCCTGAGGTGCACGAGGTTTTGGATCAGCTTAAAGCCCGTAAAAAAGAAGTTATAATCCTGACAAATTCTAGTCGGAGTGAAGAAACGAATATTGAGCAGCTCGAAAAAATGGGTCTTCAGCGTAATATGTATACGCATATGGTGTCTTCTGGTGAGTTTATTCGCCAAGGTCTGAAAGATCGCAAAGAAAGCATATTCGCAGGACTAGGTGAGCGTGTATTTTTATTAAATCGTAAAGGTGATACCTCTTTAATTGACGGCTTAGGGCTTAAAAAAGCACACGATCCAGAAAATGCTGATTTCATGTTGATTACTGGTTCTGATGCGCCTGAAAAATCTTTGGAAGATTATGATCCTGTCCTTCGCAAGGCTTCTCAAAAGCGTATTAAAGCCATTTGTGCTAACCCTGATATGTTTATGATGGCTGATGGCAAAACCTATTTCGGGGCAGGGCAGATTGCTAAGCGTTATGCGTCATTTGGTGGCGTTGTTGATTTCATTGGAAAGCCATATCAACCAATTATTCGTCATTGTATGTCTATGTTTAAAGAAGCATTGCCAGCTAGTACTGTTATCATTGGTGATTCAATGGCACATGACATTATGGCGGGGGCGTTGTTGAATGTTGATACTGCTTTGGTTGCCAGTGGTGTGCATGCGAAAAACTTTGATGGTGTCTATGATGATCCAGCTGAAAAGGATAAAGTACTGAATGCGCTCGTTAATAATTATGGCTGTAAGCCTAATTATCTTTTAAACCAATTTAATTGGGGCTTAGCGCTACCAGATCGTAAACACAAAAAACCACGTAAAAAATAAGCCTCTGTGCGATTAAACTGACATCAAATCCTTGCTTTTTTACGCTTATTGCTTAATCTGCATAAGAATATAGCATAAGAATAAAGGTAGTATGTCGACACTTAATAAAACATTTAATCCAGCCGAAGTTGAACAAGCACAATACCAAGAGTGGGAAAACTCTGGGGCATTTTATGCTGATCCTTCTAGTCCGAAAAAACCTTACACGATTATGATCCCACCGCCGAATGTGACGGGGTCGCTCCATATTGGTCATGCTTTCACGAATGTGATGCAGGATATTTTAATCCGTTATCACCGTATGAAAGGTTATGACACGCTTTGGCAGCCTGGAACAGACCATGCCAGTATAGCTGTGCACATGGTGCTTGAGAACCAGCTCGCTCAAGAAGGTAAGACACGCCAAGATTTAGGCCGTGAAGCTTTCATGGAAAAAGCATGGGAATGGAAAGAGCACTCTGGTGGCACTATTATGAGCCAGCTACGGGCACTTGGTGCAACCGCTGATTGGTCTCGTGAGCGTTTTACGATGGATGAAGGCTTGTCACGTGCTGTAACGAAGCTTTTTGTAAAATGGTATAATGAAAAACTTATCTATAAATCAAAACGTCTGGTAAATTGGGATCCAAAGCGTCAAACAGTTATTTCTGATATTGAAGTAATCCAAAAGGAAACAAAAGGCCATATGTGGCATATTCAATATGCTGTTGAAGGTGCTGAGGCGCAGACAATTACTGTAGCAACAACACGACCTGAGACGATGTTTGGTGATGTTGCTGTGGCGGTTAACCCGAAAGACCCTCGTTACAAGAAACTAATCGGTAAATTTGCCGTTCTGCCGATTGTTGGTCGCCTTATCCCTATTATTGGTGATGAGCATGCAGACCCAGAGCAGGGCAGTGGTGCGGTTAAGATCACGCCCGCCCATGATTTTAACGACTTCGAAGTAGCTAAACGCCACAACCTTGAGATGATTTCTGTGTTTGATGAAACAGCATGTTTGAATAGCAACACACCATCTGCCTATCGTGGTTTACCACGCTATGAAGCCCGTAAGAAGGTTTTGCAAGAACTTGAAGAGCTCGAGGCGATTGAAAAGGTAGAAGATCATATGAATGTAGCGCCATATGGTGAACGTTCTGATGAGGTGATCGAGCCTTATTTGACAGAGCAATGGTATGTGGATGCCGAAACACTTGCTAAGCCAGCTTTAGAGGCTGTTAGATCTGGTAAAATTGAATTTGTCCCTAAGCAATGGGAGAACACTTATTTCCATTGGTTAGAAAATATCCAGCCATGGTGCATTTCGCGTCAATTGTGGTGGGGTCATCAAATACCCGCCTGGTATGGTCCTGATGGCGAGCTTTATGTGGCTGAATCTGAGGAAGAAGCGCAGGCTCAGGCTGGCGAAGGTGTGAAGCTAACACGTGATCCTGATGTGCTGGATACATGGTTCTCATCACAATTATGGCCTTTTTCAACACTTGGCTGGCCAGATCAGACAGATGAACTTAAAAAATATTACCCAACAGATGTATTGGTTACTGGTTTTGATATTATTTTCTTCTGGGTGGCACGTATGGTTATGGCCGGTATTAATGTTATGGGCGATGTGCCGTTCCGCAAAGTCTATATGCATGGTCTTGTACGTGATGCGCAAGGGCAGAAAATGTCCAAATCTAAGGGGAATGTGATTAACCCATTAGATATCACAGAAAAATATGGCGCAGATGCGCTTCGGTTCACTTTGACCGCTTTAGCTGCAACAGGGCGAGATATTAAGCTCGCTGAGAGCCGTATAGAAGGCTACCGTAATTTTGGAACAAAGCTGTGGAATGCCTCACGTTATTGTGAAATGCAGGATGCTTTGCCCAAGGCTGGATTTAATCCTGCAACGGTAAAATCACCGCTCAATAAATGGATTATTGGCGCTTTGATGGATACGATTGAACAATTGGATCAGGCATTTGAGGCACTTCGTTTTAATGATATCGCTAACACAATGTACCAATTTGTTTGGAATAATTTCTGTGATTGGTATTTAGAATTTACAAAACCAATTATGTACGGCAAAGAGGGCGATCAAGCACTTCAAGATGAAACACGTGCAACGACTGGCTTCGTTTTACAGCAAATCATTACAATGCTTAACCCTGTCATGCCATATATTACAGAGGAGCTTAACAAAGCTTTCCAAGGGGAGGGGCGTAAACTATTATTGCTTCAACCATGGCCAAGCTTTGATAAGAAACTATATGATAAAGAGGCAATGGCTGAGATTGATTGGCTTTGCCGTTTGATTACAGAGATACGCTCAGTACGTTCGGATATGAATGTGCCAGCGAGCCAGAATGTTCGTTTGATCGTTAATAATGCCTCTGACACGACAAAGCAGCGTTTGATACGTTATAAGGCGAATTTAGCGATGATGGCAAAAATTGGTGATATCGAAACAGATATCCAAAACCCACCAAAGGGGTCTATTCAATCTATTGTTGATGAAGCAACAATTATGTTGCCTATTGCTGAGCTGATTGATCTTGATAAGGAACGTGATCGTTTGAAAAAGCAAATCGGTAAGTTAGAGCAAGAACTTAAAGGAATCAGACAACGTCTTGATAATAAACAATTTGTTGCTAATGCACCTGATGATGTTGTGGCAGAGCAAAAAGTTAAAGCAGAAGAACTTGAAACAACCCTTGGAAAATATTCTTCAGCACTAAAACAGCTTGAAGTAGCGTAATTTAAAACAGAGAAAGAGAAGTGTGTGATGACGTTTAATCCAAATAATTACATGAATTACCAGCCTGCAAAAGATGACAGTCTTTTGTGTATGATGGGGCTTAATGTTTTAGAAGATGAAGGTTTAGCTATTGAAGTCGCAACACATCTTAAAAAGATTTGTGATGATCTTGGTCTGCCGTACGTGTTTAAAGCCAGTTTTGATAAGGCCAATCGCTCATCGATCAAGAGTTTCCGTGGCCCAGGCGAGACAGAAGGTCTTAAAATATTAGAAGCAGTAAAAAGCAAAGTAGGCGTGCCTGTTATTACAGATATTCATACACCTGAGCAAGCAGATCGTGTTGCTGAAGTCTGCGATATCGTACAAATTCCAGCGTTTCTTGTGCGTCAAACTGATTTAGTAACAGCGATCGCCAAAGCGGCACAAAAGCACAAGCGTCTTATCCATGCGAAAAAGGCTCAGTTTTTAGCGCCTTGGGATTGTAAAAATATTATTGATAAAATTGTTGAGGTAACAGGTGAGAATACAGTGATCTTGTGCGAGCGTGGCACATCATTTGGTTACAACAACTTAATTGTGGATCCATTAGCGATCCCTGAAATGAAAAAATTAGGGTGCCCAGTCTCGGTTGACGCCACACATGCTGTACAACTACCGGGGGCTGATCCTCGTACGCAAGGTGCCTCAACAGGTGGTCGCCGTGACGGTGTTGCTATTGTGGCTAAGTCTTGTGTCGCAGCGGGTGCGGATGCTGTGTTCTTGGAGTTTCATCCAGAACCAGATTCTGCCAAATGCGATGCACCATGTTGTTTGGCGCTTGATGATGCAGAGAAACTTGTCAAAACATTAGTTAATATTAAAAAAGCCGTTTCCTAATTTTAAACAAAGGAGCTTATCATGGCTAAATTAAAACCTGGCATTGTCTGGGGTGATGATTACAAAACTTTATTGAAAGCATGTAAAGAAGGGCAATACGCTCTGCCAGCTGTTAATGTCGTCGGTACAAATGGAGTGAATGCTGTTCTTGAGGCCGCAGCTAAGAATAAATCAGAAGTGATTATTCAGCTATCTAATGGTGGCGCACAATTTTATGCAGGAAAAGGCTTGCCAGATACACATCGTGCCATGGTGATGGGGGCTGTTTCAGCGGCGCAACATGTCCATTTGATGGCGAAAGAATATGGTGTGGCGGTTGTTCTAAATACAGATCATGCGAATAAAAAACTGATCCCATGGGTTGAAGATTTAGTGACCTATGGAGAGGCGTTTTTCAAAAAGAATGGCTATCCATTGTTTTCATCACATATGATTGATTTATCAGAGGAGGCTATTGAAGATAATCTAGCGACATCAGCCCGTATTTTAAAGCGTGTTGTACCGTTGGGCATGAGTATTGAGATCGAGCTGGGTGTGACAGGTGGCGAAGAAGACGGCGTCGGCTCTGATGAAATTGATAATGATAAGCTATATACCCAGCCTGAAGATGTGTTACAGGCCTATAAGACATTGGCCCCAATAGGGCATTTTTCTTTGGCAGCATCTTTTGGGAATGTGCACGGTGTATATTCGCCAGGGAATGTTCATTTACGTCCAGAGATTTTGAAAAACTCACAGGAGCTGGTTGCGCAAACGATGGGTTTAGGTAAAAACCCGCTCGACCTCGTTTTCCATGGCGGTTCAGGGTCTGAAAAGGCTAAGATTGAAGAATCACTTGGCTATGGCGTTTTTAAAATGAATATTGATACAGACACGCAATTTGCTTTTGCGCATGCGATTGGTGACTATGTGAAGGCAAATGATAAGGCCTTTGCCTATCAGATCGATCCTGAGACAGAAGCGCCTTACAAGAAGCAGTATGATCCACGTGTTTGGCTGCGTGTTGGCGAGCAGGCGATGGCTGTGAGACTGGATGAAGCGTTTAAGGATTTGCGTTCTGCTGGAAAAACGCTGATAGACTAAAAAAAACCTTGCAATTTGATGTGAGCAGGGGTAATTATGCCCATTGAAATAGATCGGGATACGATCAATAAGAATTTACGGAGATAAAAATGAAAAAAGACATCCACCCAGAATACCACTTCATCAATATTGAGATGACAGATGGTACGAAGTATCAAACACGCTCTACTTGGGGTGCAGAAGGCGATACAATGCGTCTTGATGTTGACTCTAAATCACACCCAGTTTGGACTGGTGGTGGTACACGTGTGATCGAAAAAGGTCAGATGAAAAAATTCCAAGACAAATATGCTGGTTTTGGCCTTGCCGAAGAAGACGCATAAAGCTATCTTATTTACATGAATAAGTGGATTTACATTTTTGCGAGCGTGTGTGTTATATCAGTCGCTATGGTTATGGCCGCTTATTCTCCTGCTGAATCTCAACAAAAAAGATCCGCTAGCTACATGATTGCTGCTGAGCAAGGCAATTTTATTTGGCGTGTTAATGTATCAGATGGTTCCGTATCTTTTTGTCAAAGAGAGTCGGTAACAACGTCTAATCCTGAATATTTGGCACGTATTAAGCCGATATGTTCTTCACCGTCTGCGCCTGCTGCGCATTAATTATACACGTAAAATTGATTTACCTGCATACACCGCTGATAGACCGAGCTCTTCTTCAATTCGAATAAGCTGATTATATTTGGCTATTCTATCAGAGCGAGAGAGTGAGCCTGTTTTAATCTGGCCGGCATTGGTTGCAACGGCTAAGTCTGCAATAGTGGTGTCTTCGGTTTCGCCTGAGCGATGCGATAATACAATGCCCATACCAGCACGTTTTGCCATTTCAATCGCTGCTAAGGTTTCTGTTAATGTGCCGATCTGATTAACTTTTACTAAAAGACCGTTCGCTGCATTGCTTTCTATACCTTGCGCTAAGCGATTTACATTGGTCACAAATAAATCATCACCAACAAGCTGCATATGTTTGCCCATGGCTTCAGTAAGGTTTTGCCAGCCCAGCCAGTCATTTTCGTCAAGGCCGTCTTCAATTGAGCAGATAGGGTAATTGGCAACAAGTTTTTCGTAATATTTAATCATGCCCTCGCTGTCAGTCACGATTTTTTCACCTTTAAGATGGTATTCGTTCTTCTCAAAAAGTTCTGTGGCAGCGACATCCAGTGCGATCATAATGTCTTTACCTGCTGTATAGCCTGCTTTTTTAGTGGCCTCCATAACGAAGTCTAATGCCTCGCGAGAGCTTTTTAGATCAGGGGCAAAGCCACCTTCGTCCCCAACGGCTGTACTATGGCCAGCTTTACCTAGCAGTGCTTTGAGGTTATGAAATATTTCAGCACCAATTTGGATTGCTTCACGGACAGAAGAGGCCGCCACAGGCATAATCATAAACTCTTGAATATCGATGCCGTTATTGGCATGAGCGCCACCATTGATGATGTTCATCATAGGAACTGGTAGTACATGAGCAAAGCTGCCACCAACATATTTATAAAGCGGTAAACCACTTTCTTGCGCCGATGCTTTTGCAACGGCCAAGCTGACGCCGAGTAGGGCGTTCGCACCATATTTCTTTTTGTTGTCTGTGCCGTCTAATGTAATAAGCGTTTCATCAATATCGTTTTGATCTGTAGATTCTAAGCCGACAATGCCTTCATATAACTTACCATTGACCGCTGCAACGGCTTTTGTAACACCTTTGCCTAAATAACGTTTTTTATCACCATCTCTAAGTTCTACGGCCTCGTGAGCGCCTGTGGATGCCCCAGAGGGTACAGCAGCACGGCCAAAAGCACCGCTTTCCAAATATACGTCTACCTCAACTGTGGGGTTGCCACGGCTATCTAAAATTTCTCTAGCATGAATGTCGATAATAGCGCTCATTTTTTATGATCCTCTCAAAATGTATTTGTAATAGGCTAAGATGAAACGCAAGACTCTTCAAGACGCTCTACAACAAAAAAATATAAAACCCATTGAATCTTAAAGAGAAAAACCCCTTGACCCCCAGAATCGAATGTGATTCGATGGAGTATGGGTAAATTACACGCAGTTAAGCAAGGATTTAGTATTAAACATGTGCCAGCCTTTTTGGTTTGTGCGCTTTGCTTTTATTTTGCCTATCATCTCATGCAAGGTCAGCGTTCAGTCTGGTCGTATTTTTCTAATAGAACTGTGATTGAGCAAAAGCAGGCGGAAATCAAAGTGCTGGATCAGGAAAATAAGGCACTAGAGGCGAATGTCGTAAAGTTACGTGTGGCAACTATAGATGTTGATTATCTTAAGGAACGTGCCCGTCATATGCTCGGTTATACCGATCCTGACGAAATTATACTTATCACGAAATGAAAATTGAAAATCATGGTCGGGGTGAGAGGATTCGAACCTCCGGCCCCCTGTTCCCAAAACAGGTGCGCTAACCAGACTGCGCTACACCCCGAACCAAGAACTCTCTTTTAGTCAATTCTGATCCAGCTGTCCAGAATTTCTTTTGCTTTTCTTTTTTTTAGAGCATAAAGTCTTTTTATATGGGATCTGACAGTTCAAAAGCATGGCCTGAGCTCATGGCTAAGGCACAAAAAGGCGATAAATTTGCCTATAATCGTTTGCTATCAGAAATCCTGCCTTATATTCACAATGTTTTATATAAAAAAATTAGTAAAAAAGAAGCTATAGACGATATTGTTCAAGAGATATTGATATCAGTGCATAAGTCTCGTGCAACTTACGACTCATCAAGGGCTTTTAAACCTTGGCTACATGCAATTATTTCATATAGAAGTATGGATTATTTCCGTAAGCATTATGCTAAAAGATCGCAGCAAGTCGAAAATATTGATTTCACGGCTTTCGAGAATGATTTTGTAACCAATAGCGATCATGCTGGCGAATACATAGATATAGAAAATGCCTTGGATAGTTTGCCAAAGAAGCAACGAAAAATATTTGATTTAATGCGCATTAAGGGTTTTACAGCGCAAGAAGTTGCCGACAAAATGAATATGTCTGTTTCGGCTGTGAAAGTGTCTGTACATAGAACAGCGCAAAAATTGGAAGAGAAATTAAAGTAAAAAAACATGACTGAATCACGAGATATTATAAAAGAGTTATGTGATGATTTACGGCCTTGTAAGCCTTTGTCACACCCCTTGTTGCGTATGGGACCTTGGGTTGTTCTGAGCTTGATATTTATGATGATAATGGCCGTTAAAGTGATAGGTTTGCGGCCCGATTGGTATGAAATGCTTATGTATGATCGCCAGTTTCAAATAGATATTGGTTTGGCGACATTTTTAGGCATTAGTAGTGCATTGACGCTGGGATGGGTTAATTTGCCTGATATGCGCCAGCAATCTTGGGTGATGGCGATACCTGCTGTGGCGCTTGTTCTGTTTTTACTGAATATCATTTTTAATATAGCGACGGCCGATTATAGCCAAATATATGAGGTTCGTATGGGGAGTTTCTCTCATTGTGCCTTGATCGTCGGCTTGCCATTGGTTGCTTTAGTCTATTTGGTGCGAAAGGGTTGTCCCTCATGTCATAAGCGCTCGGCTTTGTTCGCTATTATGACTGTTACGGCATTAGGCTGGGTAGGGCTAAGGTTTACATGTGTGGTAGATAATGTTGCACAGAATTTTATTATTCAATTCTTGCCTTTTGTTCTAATTGGCCTCATTCTAAGTGTGTTCTCAGATAAATTCTTTAGATGGTAAAATAAATGTCATTCAGCGTTAAAATATATAGACCCTCAAGAAATGCTATGCAATCAGGTCAAGCAAAGACAAAAGCATGGGTGTTAGAGCCTGATTTATTGTCTGCTCGTATTCCAGAGCCTTTGATGGGGTGGCAGTCTTCTGAGGATACGCTTAATCAGATACGTCTTAACTTTGCATCCGCTGAGGAAGCTGTTGAGTTTGCTAAACATAAAGGCTGGTCTGTAACGTTGGAAGATCCGCACAATAAAAAAGTAAAGCCCCGCTGCTATGCAGATAATTTCAAGTAATTTCGGGTTTGCAATTCATTAACCCTTCTTCTATATATTAAAAATCTTAAACGGCACGCGCCCTTAGCTCAGCTGGATAGAGCACCCGCCTTCTAAGCGGACGGTCGCAGGTTCGAATCCTGCAGGGCGCGCCACTTCTTTCTTTTTACTTTGCGCATAAAAAAAGTCCGAAAAACCATTGAGATTTCTCGGACATATAGCGGTAATAGAGGGTGTGTTGATGTGTATATAACAAGATATCTGGAAATTTTGCAAGTAAAAAAGTAACATTCATATAGATTTGTTGTATATTTTTGTAATTATGTTATTTTTAGCGGGGTTGTTTTTCCTTTGGATTCAATTAACTATATAGTTCTGCTGATATAGAAAGATTTTATGGATTTATTTACCTCTATCGTTGTTTTTCTCCTGTTGTGGTGGACTGTTTTATTCGCCGTGCTGCCTTGGGGTGCTCATCGTGATGATGATACACCAGAAGGGCAGGTTGTATCGGCGCCGAAAAATCCACATATTAAACAAAAATTTATTATCACAACCCTTATCGCTCTTGTGCTTTTGGCAATTATCGCTACGCTCATACATTATGACGTTATGGATTTTAGAGCAGCGGGTTATCAACTGGCCAAAGATGATTTTAAATAAAATCTTCTTTATAGCTCTGTTAGGAGTTGTCGTCCCAGCGCACGCTCAGACAGTGATTGTTGAGAATGACCCTTGCAAATATTTTAATTTTACGCAAGCGGATGAAGGCGTGCCTTCGGTTGATTATGTACCAAATGTTGATGCCTATGGTCTGGCTGTTGTGCCCGCAGATTTAGCTGGATCTCAACCGATTACGCTGCCTGAAACAATAAGTTTTCCGCTAAGTGTCGATTTGGCTGAGCGCTTACAGACAAATTTACCAGATGGGCTTGAATTGCTGCCTAATTTAGGTGAGGTTAGTGTTGATACGAAAACAGGTCAGGCGTATTTTAATGGCAGTGAAATTACATCCGGTTTAGAAAAAGTTTGTAAAGATATTGCTTTAGAAAATGACAATAAGTCACTGATTAAAATAGATAAAAATGAGATAAAAAAAGAAACTTTAGAAGAGAAGTTGCCCAATGACCAAGCAGAATAAAACAGCCATCACCCCTACAAGAGACGAAGACTTTCCTGAATGGTTTCAGCAGGTCGTGAAAGCGGCTGATTTGGCAGAAAGTTCTGCTGTGCGTGGGTGTTATGTTATTAAGCCAAATGGCTATAGTATTTGGGAGATTATTCAAAAAGAGCTTGATGCACGAATCAAGCGTGAAGCGGTTAGAAATGCATATTTCCCGCTACTTATCCCACTTGGCTATATTGCTAAAGAGGCGGAACATATTGATGGCTTTGCTAAAGAATGTGCGGTGGTAACGCATCATCGTTTAGAAAGTGATGGTAAAGGCGGCTTGCAGCCAGCAGGTGAGCTAACGGAGCCTTTCGTGATAAGGCCGACTTCCGAGACAATTATTGGTGAATCCATGGCAAAGTGGGTGAATTCCTATCGTGATTTGCCGCTTAAGCTTAATCAATGGGCAAATGTGATGCGTTGGGAGATGCGCCCACGTGTTTTCTTGCGTACAGCAGAATTTCTATGGCAAGAAGGGCATAATGCTTTTGCAACAGCCGAAGAAGCGAATGCTGATGCGCTGAAGATGCTGGATGTTTATGAAGAAGTTTTGCGTGACGTGCTGGCTATCCCAGGTATTAAGGGCGAGAAAACGGCGGATGAGCGTTTCCCTGGCGCTGTTGCTACCTATACTTATGAAGCGATGATGCAGGATGGTAAGGCATTGCAAAGCTGTACGTCACATGATTTGGGGCAAACCTTCTCAAAAGGCTTTGATATTAAGTATCAAGACAAAGATGGTGGCGAGAAGCACGCTTGGACAACAAGTTGGGGGCTTTCTACACGCACAATTGGCGCACTTATCATGGTGCATTCGGATGATGATGGTTTGAAATTGCCGCCACGGGCTGCGGAAACGCAAGTTGTGGTCATTCCTTTTATAAAAGATGAAGCGGATCGTCAAAAATTAGAAGAATATTGTGACTCTGTTGTTGTTCAACTTGAGGCGCAGGGAGTACGTGCTGTTTTGGATGCCTCTGATGGTCGTGCGGGTGATAAAATCTGGACACATATAAAACGTGGAACACCTGTACGTGTGGAAATAGGTATGCGTGAGATGGAAGAGGGCTCTTTAACCTTTACAAGGCGTGATATTGGCAGGGATAGTAAGCAGACCGTACCTGTGGATAACTTTGTGGATAATTGTGTGGATATCTTAGATGAGATGCATAATTATATGTACGAGCAGGCAAAAAACCTTTTAGATCAGAGTATTGTCGATATTTCTTCATTTGATGAATTAGAAAAATATTTTAATGATCCTAGAAACAAAGGTTTTGCAAGGATGGACGTCTCTTGTTTGGGGGACACAGCGTGTCAGCAAATAATGAAAAATTATGCACTTACACCACGTTGTATTCCATTTGTCGATAAGGGTAAAAAAGTGATTATTGGAAAGTCTTACTAGATGAAAGGAAAGTTCATGAGATATGCGTTTTTGATAGTTTTGTTAACGATATTTAGTTTTCCTGCTATTGCTGCAGATAAAGATGTTTATGACCGTGTCATGAAAACAGGCGTAATAGAATGCGGATATTTTATTGAACCGCCTTTTACCATGAAAGATGAGGCAACAGGCGAGTATAGTGGCATTTCTGTTGAATTAATTGAACAAATTGCTAAAGATTTAGGTTTGAAAGTAAAATGGAAAGAGCAGATCAGCTTTGCTACATTCCCGCAAGATTTGAATAATAATAGATATGATATGGTTTGTGGCAGTATTTTTGTTATGCCGAGGGCTGGTGCTATAGATTATACCAAGGCTTACTCATACGCTTCAATGTATGGTTACGTAAAGCCAGAAGACACTGCTTTTGATAAAAAGTTCAAAGATATTGATTGGTCAAAGGTAACTATCGCAGGCTTGGATGGCGAAGGAGCAACAGGTGCTGCCCAAAAGCTTTTGCCGCAAGCTAGAATGAATGTATTGCCACAGTTATCAAACATTTCTGAGATGTTGCTAACTGTAGCAACAGGTAAGTCGGATATAGGTTTTGTTTTACCATCAGTTTTTGATGATTTTAATAAGGCTAACCCCAATAAATTAAAAAAAGCTTCTCTGGATAAACCGCTATATACCTATGAAGTAACTTTCGGTATCGCCAGAGAGCAAGACGCTTTTAAATCAATGATAAATAACGGTATTAGACAATTATCGACTTCAGGCGAACTGGCTTCAATATTTGAAAAATATGATCCTAAACACTATTTTGACTATCCTCAAATAAATAAGCAGGCCAATTAATGTTTAATCCTTTTGAAAGAATGGTGGCTTGGCGTTATTTGCGCGCGAAAAAAGCGGAGGGCTTTGTCTCTGTTATTGCGGGGTTTTCATTCCTTGGTATCATGCTCGGTGTTGCGACATTGATTATCGTGATGTCGGTGATGAACGGTTTTCGGGCCGAACTTATTGGCCGTATCTTAGGTTTAAATGGCCATATTTCTATCTCTGCAGTGCAGGGCGATTTGCCAGGCTATGATGCTATAAGACAAGAAATTCTTAAAATTAACGGTGTTGTTGATGTGATGCCAAGCATAGAAAAACAAGCTTTGCTTTCAGTGAATGGTGCGGCGACAGGTGTCATGCTGCGTGGTATCTCTGCGGCTGATTTTGCTGAAAAGAAAGAGCTTTATGAAGGTATTGTTACTGGCGATATAGCGAATTTTAATGATACGACGATTGCCGTAGGGTCGGAACTGGCCAAAAGCCTGAATTTAGCCATTGGTTCTCAATTAACGATTATAAGTCCTCAGGTAAAAGCTGGTCCATTTGGTGCGGTGCCTCGCTCTCGGAGTTATACAGTTGGGCTGGTTTTTGATGTCGGTATGTATGAATATAATCGCGGCTTCATTTTTGTGCCACTTGATGAAGCGCAAAAATTCTTCCAAATGCCGAATAAAGTTAGTTTGTTAGAGGTGACAACGCCTAATCCCGCTCATTTAGATGAGATCAAGCGAGCGATTATTAAAGCGATGCCTCCCTCAATCCGTATTAGCGATTGGCGTGATACAAATCACAGCTTTTATAATGCGCTGCAGGTTGAACGTAATGTGATGTTCTTGATCTTGACGCTGATCATTATCGTGGCAGCATTCAACATTATTTCTTCAATGATTATGCTGGTGAAAGACAAGTCAAAAGATATTGCCATTATGCGCACAGTCGGGGCTGGACGTGGCTCTATTTTGAAAATATTTATCCTCACAGGCTCGCTTATTGGTTTTATGGGCACGTTCTTTGGCGCAGGTTTGGGGATAGCTTTCGCCTTGAATATTGAATCTGTTCGTGAGTTTTTAGAAGGTTTAACAGGTACAGAGTTATTTTCAGCTGAGATTTACTTCTTATCACAATTGCCTGCAGTCATTGAGTGGTCAGAGGTTATAGGGATCGTTGGCATGGCCTTATTCCTGTCTTTGGCGGCAACATTATATCCTGCGTGGCGTGCTTCACGCTTAGATCCAGTTGAGGTATTGCGCTATGAGTAAGGATTTAATGCTCTCAGTTAAAAATTTGAAGAAAACCTATGAGCAAGGGCGTAATAAGTTAGAGGTGCTCAAAGATGCCTCTTTCTCACTTCGTAAAGGCGAGTGCGTTGCGCTCATTGGCCAGAGTGGGGCGGGTAAATCTACTTTGCTCCATTGTGTGGGGTTACTAGATCAGCCGACATCAGGCACAATTCTGATTAATGACCAAGATGTTAGTCATCGTAATGATAAGGATCGCACATTAATTCGTCGTAATGTGATTGGTTTTGTTTATCAATTTCATTATTTACAGCCTGAGTTTACGGCACTTGAAAATGTAATGATGCCACTCATGATTGCTAAACGCCCGAAGGTTGAGGCTCGCCAAGAGGCGGAGTCTATTTTAGAACTTATGGGATTAAAAGACCGTATGGATCACCGCCCTGCAAGACTTTCAGGCGGCGAACAACAACGTGTGGCAATTGCCCGTTCATTAGCTAATAGTCCGAAAATATTACTCGCTGATGAGCCGACAGGCAATTTAGACGAGGCTACAGCAGATAAAATATTTGGTCTTTTAATGGATGCTGTCAAAGCACGAGGCGTTTCAGCATTGATTGCCACGCATAATCAACAGCTAGCCGCCCGTATGGACCGTGTATTAACACTGGAAAAAGGCTATTTAGGCGTTTAAATCTCTGGTCTAGTGTTCTAGTATCAGGCTATGTCCCAACAACAAGCACAATTTGTTCATTTGCATGTGCATTCTGCCTATTCTTTGGCGGAAGGGGCTATTCGTACCAAAGAGCTTATAGGTCTTTGCCAAGAGCAAGACATGCCAGCGGCGGCTGTAACGGATACGAACAATCTCTTTGGTGCGCTTGAGTTTGCCATGGCGGCAAAGCAAGGCGGTGTGCAGCCTATTATTGGCTGTCAGTTAAGTTTTGGTCACGAGCGTCACGAATTAGTTTTGTTAGTGCAAAATGAACAAGGCTACAAAAATCTCTCGGCGATTGTGTCTCGTGCTTATTTAGAAGATAAGGAGCAGGTTGAGGCGAAGGCTTCCTGGGATGATTTAGAAATATACCATGAGGGCCTTATCTGCTTGACGGGTGGCTTAAAAGGGCCTTTATGCCAGTATTTACTGCATAATCAAGCAAAAGACGCTGAAACAACGCTAAAAAAGCTGAAAAAGATATTTGGTGATCGTTTGTATGTAGAGCTACAACGGCATGATTTGCCAGAGCAGGATCGTATAGAGCCGCAACTCATTGATGTAGCCTATAAACACAATGTTGGCTTGGTTGCGACCAATGATGCTTATTTTGCCGATCGATCTATGCATGAGGCGCATGATGCACTTTTATGCATAGCGGAAGGTCGTTATGTAACGGAAGCAGATCGTCGTAAGGTAACGCCGGAGCATTATTTTAAATCTGAACAAGAGATGTTAAAGCTTTTTGAGGATATTCCAGAAGCAACAGCAAATACGATACAAATTGCTCAAAGATGTTCGTTTTTATTGAAGCCGATAAATCCAATTTTGCCAGCATTTCCAACAGATGAGGCACGTACAGAGGTTGAGGAATTAAAAGCACAATCTTTAGAAGGACTTGAATGGCGTTTAACTAATTTTGTTTTTCCTGAGGCAGAACAGGGGGCTGATTTTGAAGAGATCGCCAAACCCTATCGTGAGCGTTTAGACTTTGAATTGAACGTCATTAACGAGATGGGGTTTCCAGGGTATTTCTTAATCGTATCGGACTTCATTGTCTGGGCAAAAGAACAAAATATTCCTGTAGGGCCTGGGCGTGGTTCTGGTGCTGGTTCTGTTGTGGCATGGGCACTAAAGATTACTGATCTTGACCCTTTAAGATTTAATCTTCTTTTTGAGCGTTTCCTGAATCCAGAACGTGTATCAATGCCCGATTTTGACGTCGACTTTTGTCAAGATCGCCGTGATGAAGTGATCCGTTATGTTCAAGACAAATACGGCTATGATCGTGTGGCGCAAATTATCACCTTTGGTAAATTACAAGCCCGGGCGGTTGTGCGTGATGTAGGGCGTGTATTGCAAATGCCTTATGGTCAGGTTGACCGTATCGCCAAAATGATCCCGAGTAATCCTGCTAATCCAGTGACACTGCAAGAAGCCTTGGATCAGGATAAGGATTTACGCTCAGAAATTGATCGGGAAGAAGCGTCTCGTAAATTGATTGATATTGCCTTAAAACTGGAAGGATTATATCGCCACGCATCCACACATGCTGCTGGGGTTGTGATAGGGGACAGGCCTCTTCAAGAACTTGTGCCACTTTACCGTGATCCTCGTTCTGATATGCCTGTGACGCAGTTTAACATGAAATATGTCGAGCAAGCTGGGCTTGTGAAATTTGATTTCTTGGGCTTAAAGACGTTAACGGTTATTCAAAAAGCTGTTGAATATATTAAAAAATCTAAAGGTGAAGATATCGATATTCTTAAAATCCCGTTTGAGGATGTCGAAACATTTGAAATGCTCAAAGCGGGCAATAATACAGGTGTTTTCCAGATGGAGAGTGCTGGTATGCGTGATTTAGGACGCCAAATGAAGGTGTCTCATTTTGAACAGATTATCGCTCTTGTTGCTCTGTACCGGCCTGGGCCAATGGAGAACATCCCTAAATATATTGCCTGCTTAAATGGCACGGAAGAACGTGATTTTATGCATCCAGTGCTGCAGCCGATCTTGGAAGAGACATACGGGATTATGATTTATCAAGAGCAGGTGATGCAGGCGGCACAGCTTCTAGCAGGTTATACACTTGGTGCTGCGGATCTATTGCGTCGCGCCATGGGTAAGAAAATTCAATCTGAAATGGATGCCCAACGTAAGCTTTTTGTCGACGGGGCAAAAGCGATGCACAATGTTGGTAAAGACCAAGCCAATCATATTTTTGACCAAATTGCCAAATTTGCTGGTTATGGCTTTAACAAAGCGCACTCAGCGGGGTATGCGTTGGTGGCTTATTGGACGGCATGGCTAAAAGCCCGCTATCCAGTGGAGTTTATGGCCGCTTCAATGACTCTTGATAAAGGCAATACAGATAAATTGGCAGTCTTTAAACAGGCGCTTGATCGCATGGAGATTGAGCTTTTACCACCAGATGTAAATCGTTCTGGCGTTGACTTTGAGGTAGAAAATGATGCTGTCCGTTATGCATTGTCAGCACTTAAAGGTGTTGGGTCATCGGCAATGGAGGTTGTTGTTAAGCAACGTAAAGAGAATGGTGAGTATAAAGATATCTACGATTTTGCCGAGCGTTCAGTCGCTGGCATGAATAAAAAACAGCTCGAAATGTTAACATCTGCAGGTGCTATTGATAGTATCCATGACAACCGTGCACAAATATATGAAGCGGCTGAAATGTTAATGCGCTATGCGCAGAATACAGCCGCTGAGCGTGAATCTGGGCAGAATTCACTGTTTGGTGGTGGTGATGCAGCTATGGAGCTTACCAAACCGCCATTACCTGTTGTTCAGGATTGGGACCATTTAGACAGACTAAGCCATGAACATGCCTCAATCGGCTTTTTCTTGTCCGCCCATCCGCTTGATGGACGTGAAAAACAGCTTGAAAAGCTTGATATTACTAGTTTTATCGATTTAGAAGCCAAAATGCAGTATAAAAGCTCAATGCGCCTGCAAATGGCGGGTGTTTTGTTGAAAAAACAAGAGCGTATTTCAGCGAAATCAGGCAAAAAATACGCATTCTTATCGATGTCTGACCATACAGGCTTTTATGAAGTAATGATTTTCTCTGAAACCTTGGCGGCTGCGCGTGAGTTCTTAATTGAAGGCAATACATTGCTGCTTGTTGTTGATGTCGAGATGAAAGATGACCAAATGCGTCTTATGGGACAAATGGTCGGGCCATTGGATGATGCCGTGGATCGTACAACACAAAAATGTGAAATTGTTTTGGATCATGTTAACGGTATCGAACATTTAAAATCAGTTTTAGATCAAGAAGGTTCAGGACAAGTTAAACTTGGTTTGCGTATCAAGCAGGATAATAATAAATATGTGCGCATAGAATTAGATCAGCGTTACAATTTTACGGCCACAGGGCGTCGTGCTGTACAAAATACCGATGGCGTGGCTCAGATCATGGATTTATAAGATAGTATAATAATTTACATAATATATATTATCACTTTAATATTAGCTATATGAGGGATATCCCCTTTAAGATTAAAAGAGGTAGAATATGAGCACAGAAACACAATTCAATAAACTTATCTCTATCATGGCGCAGCTACGCAATCCTGAGGGTGGATGTTCGTGGGATTTGGCCCAAGATTTTAAATCTATAGCACCCCATACAGTGGAAGAAGCGTATGAAGTGCAAGACGCCATTGAGCAAGGCGATTTTAATGAATTGCGTGCAGAGCTTGGTGATTTGTTGTTTCAGGTTGTTTTTCACGCTCAAATGGCTTCTGAGGCCAATTTATTTACTATAGAAGACGTATTAAGCGATATTAATGAAAAAATGATCCGCCGACACCCGCATGTCTTTGATAAGGAGTGTAGGCTAACGGCAGAACAAGTTGAAGCACAATGGGATGAAATTAAGCGCTCTGAGCGTGCAGAGAAACAAAAACAGCCTAATTATTCAATATTGGATGATGTGACAAGATCACTGCCGTCCCTGCTCCGTGCTTCTAAATTATCAAAACGTGCGGCGCAGTCTTGTTTTGAATGGCCAACCATGGATGCACATATTGCTAAATGCCAAGAAGAGTTTGATGAAGTGAAAGAAGCGTTGGCTGAGGGTGATAAAAATCATTTAGCTGAAGAAATTGGTGATGTGCTGTTCTGTTTTGCTAATTTAGCGCGTGCCAATGGTATCAATCCCGAAGAAGCGCTACGCATGACCAATGAAAAATTCTATCGTCGTTTTTCAGGCGTTGAGAAAGATGCTAAGGCGATGAATAAGCATATTGATACCCTCGATTTAGATGAATATCTCAAATTGTGGAAAGATCAGAGGAAAAAAGAAGTTAAAAGCGCTGCTTAATTAACTATTGTTTAATATACATAATGTTAAGATATTCCAAGATTAGCTAGAGACATTGGGAGTTAGTTATGAATATTAAAGGTTTTTTTAAAGCTGTCGCATCCATTGGGAGCGGTGCAGCATTGGGTGCAATGGCAGGTGTAATTATTTTAGGGGTTGTAACAGGGGGGCTTGGTTTTGGGGGGCTGGCGTTAGCTGCATTTGCTGGCGGCGGTGCATTACTGGGTGCTGGTGGAGGTGTTGTGCATGCAGCAACAAGACCGAGTGAATCTGAAATGCAAATGAGGCGACTGTATTCTCGCTCTTAGTAGAAACGCTGCGTGAAAATAGCCCAATCACGGGGATGGATTTTAATTTTCAGTACTGTCCCCTGCTCTGTGGCTTTGTTTTCAAGGATGTCAGCATGTTCATGCAGCCAGTTAAGCGCTTTGCCTTGTTTGTGAGATAGTGTAAGGGTTTCTATTTGGAAGCCTTGTTGTAAGAATATCTCAATCTTTTCTACCAATGTATCTAAGCCCGTATTCTTAATGGCGGATGTATAGACCTCATTTGGTTTTATAACGCGCATTAAATCTTCTTTATCGTTCTTCTCCAGCTTATCGACTTTGTTGTAAACATTTATAAGGCGGCGATCATCGGGCTCGATATCAAAATCTTTTAAGATTTTTAAAACATCGTGTTTTTGGCTTTCATGGCTGGGTGCTGAGATATCTTGAACATGCAAGATGATATCAGCGTAATCCAGTTGCTCAAGGGTTGCCCGAAAGGCGACAACTAAGTGTGTTGGCAGATCCGAAATAAATCCCACTGTATCAGAGAGTATGACTGATTGACCGCTTGGTAGATCCAATTTACGCATAGTTGTGTCCAATGTCGCAAAAAGCATATCTTTGGCTAATATTTTTGAATGCGTAAGTTTGTTAAAAAGTGTTGATTTACCTGCATTTGTATAGCCGACAATGGCGACGATTGGATACGGCACTTTGTCACGGGCTTTTTGTTGCAAGTCACGGTTTTGGCGGATTTTCTCAATATCTTTTTTAATCTGGATGATACGTTCACTAATGAGACGACGGTCAATCTCGATCTGCCGCTCCCCTGGCCCACCAGTCTTCCCTGTACCGCCTCTTTGTCTTTCAAGGTGTGTCCATGAGCGCACGAGGCGTGATTTCTGATATTCAAGGGCGGCGAGTTCAACTTGCAACTTGCCCTCTTTCGTTTGAGCACGTGCGCCAAATATCTCTAAGATTAACCCTATGCGATCAATAACTTTTGTGTCCCAAGCCTTTTCAAGATTACGTTGCTGTACAGGGCTAAGGCTACAATTCATAATAATAACATCAGGTGAACCGCCCTCTTCCTGATTAATTTCTATATTAATGTTTTCAATCCAGCCCTTACCGATAAAAGTTGAAGGGGTCTGTTGACGTAAAGGAATATCAGTGCTGAATATAGTTTCTAATTCGATGGCACTGGTAAGCTCAATGGCTTCAGCGAGCTTGTCTTCAACAGGCTCGTTTATGCCTTTTAAATGTGGATGGATAACAAAAGCTTTTAACGTCATGCGCTAGACACTAACGGTTCTTAATCTATTAAGAAAGAGCAATTATTTATGCGTCTTCATCTGCTTCGTGAAGAGACAGCGGGCCATTAGGCATGATCGTCGATATCGCATGTTTGTAAACTAGCTGTATGTGAGATTCACGTTTTAGAAGCAAAGAGAAATTATCAAACCAAGTGACAATACCTTGCAGTTTGACGCCATTTACTAGGAATACTGTAACGGTTAATTTGTCTTTTCTTATTTTATTAAGAAATACATCTTGTACATTATGTGACTTATCTGTTATCTTCACCTCAAAAATCGTTTTTAATCAAGTATAACAAAATAGAACATCTATCAAGTAAAAATGTCTTTTATTTACAATAAACGGGTGTTTTTTGTTGTTATATCCCTAAAATATCAATATTAACGGAAAATAGTTTCTCTACTTTATGGGCATTTTCTTGTGCCGCTATGACAATTATTATGTCTTTTTCGAGAATGAGCGTATCCCCTTTGGGTATAATGAAGTCATTATCTCTCCATATACCACCTATACGAATAGCTTCAGGGAGATTAAGTTCCAAAATTGTTTTATTTGTTATAGATGCCGTTGCGGATACTTCAGCTTCTATAACCTCGGCAAACCCATCATATATGTTATGAGCACCACGAATGCGGCCTTTACGGATATGTTGTAGAATTTTTGACACAGTAATTGTTCTCGGAGAGACGAGTGCATCAATGCCCATGAAGCTCGTTAGGTCTGCATACATTTTTTTATTAATTAAAGCGATTGTTCTTTCGCAGCCATATTGCTTTGCAAGTAATGAAGCGAGAATATTATTTTCATCATCATTGGACACAGAAATAAAAGTTTCTGTACCTGTGATATTAGCTTCTTCTAAAATCTCTTTGTCTAGGCCATTACCGTTTAAAACGATTACATCGGTTAATTGTCCGCTTATAAATTCAGCTTGCTCTGTTTTTAGCTCAATGATCTTTATGTTAGTTTTTTTAAGCTCTACTTTAATACGTTTGGCTAAAGCGGCACCGATATTGCCCCCGCCAAAAATAATAATGTTATGTGCTTCAGGTTCTTCGTGCCCGAAAGCTGTTAAGGCGCGTTGCAGGTGGTCTTGTTTAACAAGAAAGTATACTTCATCGCCAACGAGAAATTGATTGTCTTGGTGCACAAGAATACGTTCTTTACCTCGGATAATGGCTAAAATTTGGGCGTTAATGTCAGGAAATAGTGTACGGAGCTGTCTGAGTGGTGTGTTAATAATCGGACAGTTCTTTTCACAATGTACCCCTACTAAATATACTTCCCCATCAACCATTGGAATAATATCTGACGTTCCAGGTACTTTAACGCGTCTCAAGATAGCTTCAGCGACTTCTGTTTCTGGTGAGATAATGACATCAATCGGCATATGCGCTCTGGCAAATAGGTTGGCCCAAGTTGGATCAAGATAATTAGTCGTCTGAATTCGGGCAATTTTTTTAGGTACGCCAAAAAGAGAATGTGCGACCTGACAGGCAATCATGTTGACTTCATCAACATCTGTGACTGCAATAATGACATCAGCATCGGCAAGTCCTGCTTCTTTTAGTGTGTCTGGATGTGAAGGAAAACCAATAATCCCATTGGCGTCCATGGCATTATTAATTGCAGCAATACGGTCAGGATTTGGGTCAATAACAGTAACGTCATTTTTTTCACGGCTAAGGTAATCAGCGATATTATAGCCAATTTGTCCACCGCCACAGATAATAACCTTCATAAACTACTTCCCATTTTCTTTATGTATTATCGCTATCCTTGTCGGCTATGCCAAGTGTTTTTAATTTTCGGTGAAGCGCAGTGCGTTGCATACCAACAAAATCAGCGGTTTTAGAAATATTACCATCAAAACGTTTAAGCTGGGTGGTTAGATAACGTGTTTCAAAAGCTTCTCTTGCTTCTTTCAAAGGTAGAGATACTGTTTGTATATCCATATGATTGTTATTGCTCGCATTGTTAGGGACGATATTCGCATTAGCAGGAATTGTTTTGTCTAAACGTCTTTTTACATCTTCTGGTAGATCATTGATTGTAATAATACGATCCTTCTTTTCAGGTGCCATAATAACAATCCATTCAACTATATTTCTAAGTTCACGAATATTCCCAGGCAAAGAAAGGCCAGATAAAGCACTTTTTAGTTCATCGTGAAATATATGTTTCGGCATACCGCCTTTTTCTGATAATTGCTGCGTAATTTGGTCTATAAGTATAGGAATGTCTTCTTTTCTTGTTCTTAAAGAAGGCATTTTTATAGGCACAACATTCAGGCGATAATAAAGGTCTTCACGGAATTTGCCTTTGCGGATTAACTCTTCTAAATCGAATGTTGTAGAGGCAATAACTCGGATATCAATCGTTGTTTCATCTAGTTTTTGATCTTGTAAAACACGTAAAAATTTACTTTGTGTTTCAAGAGGCATATCAGAGACTTCATCTAAAAATAAAGTGCCGCCATTTACGTTTTCAATCAGGCCAGATTGCTTTTTTGTACCAAATAATTCAGCCTCTATGTTGTCTGGATTTAATACAGCACAGTTAAGGGCTGTGTAGTTTTGATCCGCACGTTGACTTTTTCTATGTATAAGATGGGCCAGCAGGCCTTTGCCTGTGCCCGCTTCTCCTGAAATAAGAATGCGGCTATCGGTAGGCGCTACTTTATCTATAAGTTTGCGCAGCTTTTGCACCACATCAGATTCACCACTTAAATCAGTTTGAAAGCTATCATCTGTATTACGTTGCTTTAAGGTCTGGTTTTCTTTTTTTAGACGGGTGGCCTCAATTGCACGCTTGATAGTGATTAGTAAGCGTTCAGTCTTAAATGGCTTTTCGATAAAGTCATAAGCACCTTTGCGGATAGCTTGCACGGCTGTATCAATACTACCATGGCCACTAATCATTAAGACGGGCGTATTGATAACATCTATACTATCGAGAAGCTCTAACCCATCTTTCTCGCTGTTTTCCAGCCAGATATCTAAAATGATAAGGTCTATTTTCTTCGATGTTTTTATAAGATGTTCAGCTTGCATTGAGTGCGCTGCCTGAAGCACTTTATAGCCTTCATCGGTTAAAATATCAGAAAGTAACCCTCTAATATCTTCTTCGTCATCAATAATGAGTATGGTTTCAGACATATTACTTATCTATATATCATATTCACGAGGAATTTGTATGGTAACAACAGCACCTGATGTGAACCCTAGTTCTTTTAATTTTGTTTTTTTGATATTTTGGATTGTTAATGTGCCTTTGTGTTCTTCAGCGATACGTCTAACGATGGCTAGACCTAGTCCACTGCCGTTTTCCTTTGTGGTGATATAGGGTTCTGATATTTTTTCTTTAATCTTCTCGCTAATACCCGCACCATTGTCGTAGACAGCGATAGAAATAACATCTTTTTTCTCGTTAACGACTAATTTTACTTCCCCACCTTTTTTATGTGTTTCTTGTACAGATTCAATGGCATTTTTTAAAATATTAGTAAGTGCTTGATGTATGAGATTTGGATCAATGGTAACAGATTTTTCTTTTAATTTTACTTGGCTTTCAAGGTTTATTTCTGGATGGGCTTCCTTTTGGAACACGACAATTTCTCTACATAAATTTTCAAGGTTTGTCTTGACCATCTTAACTTGTGGCATCCGCGCAAAAGAAGAAAACTCATTCACCATATTTTGGATATCTCCAACATGTTTGATAATAGTCTCTGTGCAACTATTAAAAATCGTCAACTCTTCATCTTTGAATTTATCTTGATATTTGCGGCGTAAACGCTCAGTGGCTAGCTGTATAGGTGTTAAAGGATTTTTGATTTCATGGGCAACACGTCTAGCAACATCACCCCAAGCGGCTTTACGTTGCGCTGCTTCAAGTTCAGTAATGTCGTCGAAAGTTATGACGGCGCCCATGTCCTTATCACCAATAAAAGTAATGGCGATGCGGACGAGGAATGTACGCTTTGATCCATCAGGACGTAGCCACTGTAAATGATCTCTGCTTAATAAATCCTTATCCTCAAAGGCGTGGTCTAATGCGGCTGAAATTTCAGGAAAAATACTTAAAACATTCTTTTTGAGAAGGCTTTTCTTAGTCATTTGGAAAAGGTCAGCGGCATTATCGTTTACCAATGATATTTGGTAATTTTCATCAATGCCTAAAATACCAGATGAAACACCCGAAAGGATGGTTTCAGTAAAACGACGTCTTTCATCTAATTGGCTATTGGCATCAATCAACGCACGGTGTTGTTTGTCTAATTGCTCGGTCATATGGTTGAAAGCCCTAGCCAATGTCCTGAACTCTTCTACTTTATCTGAAACATTATCAGTAACACGCGCGCTTAAATCACCTTGTGAAACGCGTTCTGTTGTCGATATTAACTGTGCAATAGGTTTTACTAATCGCCGTGCGATCAATAAACCAATCCATACAGCTATTAATACAAGGAGTAATGATACGGTAATAAAGATAAAGGTTAGACCGAGTTGAAAGTCAGAAGATCGGTCCTGTAATTCTGAATATTGATCGACTGCTGAGCGGGTTTCTTCCAAATGTTGCAAAACCCTTTCATCAACTGGACGTCCAACATAGAAAAACAGGTTGTCTGCTGATTTTAGTTTTACAATCGCATGAACCGATTCATTATCATTTGAGTCTACTAAAACAGCTTGTTCACGCCACGGTTGAGAAACCCAACGATTTTCAAATTCATCTGCGTTAAAATCAAAAGCGAGTTCTGTTCTCGCTATGACTTTATCTTGTGCCGCATCAAACAGCACCATTTCAGGCAAGTTTCTTAAATAGCTTTGTGTTTGGATAAATCGTTGAAGATTGCTCTCATCGGAAAGTAAAAGCGCAGTGCTTCTGTCAAAGTCAGAGGCTAATGCAAGTGTGTCAGCTTTAATAACTTGTTGATGTTCACTTAAATAGGCCTCCGCCACAGTTAAAGAGTTATCAATGGCTGTTTTTACACGATCGCTAAACCAAGCTTGTATCCCAAAATAGAAAAACGCGGCCGAAAAAGTCGTCATTAAAATTGCGGGCACTGCGGCTAATATACCAAAGGTAAAAACGAGCTGTGTGTGTAGCTTAGAAGCGGCTACTCTTTTACGGCGATTACTCCAGACACTAAGGATACGCCGCCCCACTACAACGATCAGTAGCAAAAGCATGACGATATCAATATTCAATATCCATATAATTGAGTTAGGATCTTTGCTAAATGGGCTATTTGTGGCTAAAGCCACATAGGTTAAAACGCCAATTAGAATAGAAAGAATAACGATAAAAAGATCGGCTTTTGTGCTAGGACTCCGGCGTCTTAACCAAAAACGCAATTTTCGCCAATTTCGATTTTTTCGTGTTAGTAGCAAAAGAGCACTCTTTTCATCTTGAATTTACCCCTTATAATTAGCCTGTTATGGACGCAAAGACAATATTTGAGTTGCTAAAGACTAAAGGCAAGATGTTGGTTACAGCTGAATCTTGTACAGGCGGTATGATTGCTATGCAATTAACTGAGCTTGCTGGCTCATCAGAAGTCTTTGAGCGTGGTTTTGTTACCTACTCTAATCAAGCTAAAATGGATTGCCTTGGTGTGCCCCCGCAAACACTTGATAGTTTTGGTGCTGTTAGTGCCGACACGGCGGAGGAAATGGCGTTTGGCGCCTTACGTAACTCACTGGCTGATCTGGCCGTCTCTGTTACGGGTATTGCTGGTCCTTCTGGCGGTACAGTAGATAAGCCTGTTGGTCTTGTGTTTATCGGCGTGGCAGGTCGTGATATGCCTGTACTTGTAAACAAGTATGTCTTTAGTGGCGATAGATCAAAAGTCAGAGAGCAAGCCGTTAAGGCCGCCTTTAAGCAGATAAGTGATTATCTATAAAAATAATGACTATTTTGGATCGGATTTTCTCCACCAAAAATTAGAGGTATTCGTGTTTTCTTTTTTTAGGGCTTCTTGTCTGGTGTTTTCGAAATCATCTATATGATAACTAGATATTTTTCCATCTACCATGTTGCCGCGTATAGCTTCATGTGTTGTTGGGGCAGTTCCATTAGCTATTTCTTGCATAGATGCTCGAATAGCATTTGGTGAGCCTTTGTATTTACCTTCATTTGTTGCCTCTCTTATTTCTTTCACTTTCTCTAATAAACCATTTAGTTCCATTGGATTAGAATTGCCATAGTCTATATTCATATGTTGAATGGCCATAAAATCTGCTTGAGTTTCATCGGCTTCAAAACAATGGGCTTGCTCATGAAATCGTACGTAATCATTAAACATTTGATCGTAAATGTCAGGATACCCTTCTTCGAGTTTCACTTTTCCGTTTGAGAGATATTCTGTCCATTCTGCCGCAGTTGCCCCTTCATCAGGCATTTTTAGAACACAAAATGCAGCTTCTTTGGCTTCGTAATTTTCGTCGGAGCCGTAAACTTGTGTTGATGATGCAGAGCCATTTGTCACATTGCTTTCTTTATGAGGATCTATGCCACCAAAATTGTACATAAATACATCCGTGCTCCCTACGGCATTTTCAATATACGTGTCATCTACACCTATTTCCTGATATCGTTCAAAGATAATAACTCTAGTTTCTATCCCCTCTTGTTCTGCCTTTAATTTATCTTCAATGATATCAGAGTGTGTTAGTTCAACAACTTTTAGGGCGTCTCTACCATTGGCCTCTAAAGAATAAAAGCTTTCAGCATTAGCTATATTTTGAGAGCCGACCGCAAAAGCCGTAACAGCGAAAGTAAAACTTTTACTTAAATTTATAGCCACGTCACACCTACACTATTTAACCATTACATTGCTAAATAGTACTAAAATACTTTTAAAATTATGTTAACTCACATGTTGTAGATACTGGCGGCTCGGTCTTCAAAGGCTTTGACCATACGTTTAATGATCTCATCAAAGAATATTTTAACGAGCTGTTTAAGTAGCGGATTGCTAAACTCAAACGATACATAGAAATCAATGGTCGTTGTGCCGTCACCATTATCAATAAACCGCCAGCGATTATTAAGGTTTTTTAATGGCCCCGATACATAATCAACATTAATCAGCTTTGGTGCATCAAAATGTACATTGGAGCGAAATTTTTCACGAATGAATTTATAGCCGATAATAAGATCTGCAATAGCGTGTGTGTCGGATCGTTCAATAATGCGAGCGCCAACGCACCACGGTAAAAACTCTGGGTATTTATCAATAGATGCCACAACATCAAATAATTGTTGTTGAGTATATGGAAGCGTTTTTGTTTCAGTGTGGGTTGTCGCCACAGCCCTACTCCGCAGCCATTTTGGCTAAGCGCTCATTACGGGCTGTACGCATCTTCTCAAAATCATCACCAGCGTGATAAGAAGAGCGTGTTAGTGGTGTTGCAGAAACCATTAAAAAGCCTTTACCCTTAGCCATTTTTTCTAACTCTTTAAACTCATCTGGCGTCCAGAAATGCATTACAGGTGCATGTTTCGGTGTTGGCTGTAGATACTGACCAATTGTGATGAAATCGACATCTGCTGCCCGTAAATCATCCATTACTTGGCCTACTTCTTCTCTTGTTTCGCCAAGACCAACCATCATACCTGATTTTGTGAACTGGCTTGGGTCAACTTCCTTCACACGTTGCAACAGTCTTAGAGAGCGGAAATAACGTGCCCCTGGGCGGATTGTTGGGTAAAGACGTGGTACAGTTTCTAAATTGTGATTAAACACATCAGGTCGTGCATGGATCACTGTATCAATATGTTCAATCTTTCCACGGAAATCACCTGGCAAAATCTCAATCGTTGTGTCAGGACAACGGTCACGAATTTCTTTAATTGTTTGCACAAAATGCTGCGCCCCACTATCCCTTAAATCGTCACGATCAACGGAGGTAATAACAACGTGCTTCAAGCCCATCTCACGCACAGCAATACCGATTTTCTTCGGCTCCATTTCATTCAACGCATCAGGCTTACCTGTTGCAACATTACAAAATGAACAAGCACGGGTGCAAATCTCACCCATAATCATGAAAGTGGCGTGTTTTTGTGTCCAGCATTCACCAATATTTGGACAACCTGCTTCTTCACACACCGTGGTCAGGTGCATTTTTTTAACGATCTCACGTGTTTCCAAATAGCCTTTAGATTGCGGTGCTTTAACCTTAATCCACTCAGGCTTTTTCCCCATCGGACGATCAGGGTTCTTTTGTTTCTCACGGTGCCGTATTTCCGGCTTTAATAAATCTGGGTTATAAGTCATATCAATACTCTAGCTTAGTTATATAAGATAAGGCCAGCTTTTTACAATGGTTTTTCATCGCCTTGCTTTGGCACTTGTATGATGCATTTTTCTAATTTTTCTGAAAGGTTCTTTATCGGTTGTTTTGGTGTATTGGCATAGTCATAGAGTTCGTTGTTATCAAGTGCATTATTATGTTGAATCGCTTGATTTATTCTTCTGCATGTTTCGCTTTGCGCCATCTTATCTTTTTGCAAGACACTTATGCGCCAAAATAATGCAATAAAAGCTAATAACCCTCCTACTGTAAGTATATGAAGTAAGGCTTTTACAAACTTTTCTTTTGTCATTTTCTAAAAATGTATGGCTTGATCATAAGCATCAAGCACGCTCTCATGCATCATTTCCGACAGTGTTGGGTGTGGGAAGATGGTGTGCATGAACTCAGCCTCTGTGGCCTCAAGCGTTTTACCAAGCACATAGCCTTGGATCATTTCTGTCACCTCAGCGCCGATCATATGTGCCCCTAAAAGCTCGCCTGTTTTCTCATCAAAAATGGTTTTAACCATACCTTCAGGTTCACCCAAAGCGATGGCTTTACCATTAGCTATGAACGGGAATTTACCGACTTTGATTTTGTAGCCCTGCTCCTTGGCTTTAGCTTCGGTGAGGCCAACAGAGGCGACTTGTGGCATGCAGTACGTACAGCCTGGGATATTAGACACATTTAATGGGTGAACGTGCTTTTGACCGGCGATTTTATCAACGCAAATAATGCCTTCATGTGAGGCTTTATGGGCTAACCATGGTGCCCCTGCAACATCACCAATAGCATAAACGCCCTTTTCATCAGTTTCACACCATTGGTTCACTTTTATTTGGTTACGATCCACTTTGACTTTGGTTTTATCAAGGCCAACATTTTCAACATTACCAACGATACCAACGGCCATAATGACTTTGTCAAATTCTTGAACTGATGATTTACCGTCAGCTTCGATAGTGGCTTTAACGGTGTCTTTTTGCTTATCAAGCTTGCTTACTTTGGCGTTTACAATAACTTTCATGCCTTGCTTTTCAAAGGCTTTCTTGGCCATAGCAGAGATTTCAGCGTCTTCGACAGGTAGAATGCGATCCATCACTTCAACGAGTGTTACTTCTGCACCCATATTGAGGTAGAAGCTGGCAAATTCCGAACCAATAGCCCCAGAACCAACAACGAGAAGTTTCTTCGGCATTTCAGACGGCACAAGTGCTTCTTTATAGCTCCAGATCAGTTTCCCATCCGGTTCCATCCCTGGTAACACACGCGCCCGCGCGCCCGTAGCGACGATAATATGTTTAGCTGAGAGCGTATCTTTACCATTAACAGAGAGCTTGCCGCCGCCTAATAATTTTCCTTCGCCATTAAAAACAGTGACTTTGTTTTTCTTCAATAAATGTGCGATACCGCCAGTAAGCTGTTTTGAAACCGCACGAGAACGTTCAACTATTTTCTTAAAATCAACTTCTATACCTTTGATTTTAAATCCAAATTGATCGGCATGTTTTAGTAAATGATGAATTTCCGAAGAGCGTAATAACGCCTTTGTTGGTATACAGCCCCAATTAAGACAGATACCGCCTAAATGTTCTTTTTCGACGAGTGCCACAGACATTTTGAGCTGTGCTGCACGAATAGCCGCAACGTAACCACCTGGGCCACCACCAATTACTACGAGATCAAATTTTTGTTCAGTCATAAGCTTATTATCCAGTCTTTTGTGTTAAAGGATTTATACAGAAATTGAGCCGTTTTGCAATGTCTTGCGCTAAATCAGCCGCAAAAAGATGGTGATCGGGTAAAAAGATCGTTTCAGTATCAATTTCAACGACATTGACACCCTTTTCTTTGTTTTCTTCAACGATCTGATCGAGCTCATTTTTGAGATTTGTAAGATATTGAAGATCAACACCGTTTTCAAAGCTTCTTTTACGTGATCTGATACGTTTAAGCTGGGTTTCTGGCGATACTTGCAAGTAAATAAGTAGGTCAGGATGACCAAAACGGTTCTCTATATAGTCGAATAATTTACATACGATCTCATAGCCTGCGGGATCAGAGCCATCCTTAAACAGCATGCGGGAATAGGCTTTATAATTATTTGTGGCTTGATCTAAGACGTTAATCTCAGTTGGCAGGCATTTCATTTGTATTTCGGCGAATTTAGACAGCATAAAAGAAATTTGTGCAGGAAATTTATAGCCATCAAAATCTTCATACATTTGTGCCAAAAATGGATTGTCACCAAGATTCTCATAGATGCAATTATAGCCGATTTCTTCAAAGACACGGCAAAGGGTTGTCTTCCCCACGCCCATACCTCCGAGTAATTCAATCCGCATGTTTCTTTATAGCAATAAAGACGCTGGATTCTCAATATAGTTTTTGAAATGTTGCAGGTATTCGGCACCTACTGCGCCGTCCACCGAGCGGTGATCCACAGATAATGTACATGTCATAAAGTTACCGATTTTGACTTGTCCATTATCAACATAAGGTTTTTCTTGCCCCGCACCCACTGCCAAAATACATGATTGTGGTGGGTTGATAATGGCTGAGAATGTTTGAACACCAAACATACCAAGATTAGAGATCGAGAATGTACCGCCTTGGAATTCTTCAGGCTTTAATTTACCTTCACGGGCACGGCCAGCAAGTTCTTTAATCTCATTAGAAATATCAACAAGGCTTTTATCTTCAGCCTGTTTAATGATTGGTGTAATAAGGCCATTATCTGTCGCAACGGCAACGGCAATATCAGCATGTTTAAATTGCAAGATAGCCTCATCTGTCCATGCAACATTGGCCGCTGGATAGGCTTTTAATGCGTTGGCAACGGCTTTAATAACAAAGTCATTCACTGATATTTTGAACGCACCATTTGACATGTCATTAACTTGCTTACGTGTGCTTAAAAGATTGTCGATCTGGCATTCTATAGAAAGGTAGAAATGTGGAATTGTTTGCTTACTCTCAAGCAAGCGATTAGCAATCACTTTACGGATGCTAGAGTTCGGCAGCATTTCATATTCCATACCCAACTGATCGGCGAGTTTACGAGCGCCTGTTGCTGGGCCTTTTGGCATAGAAACTGCCCCGCCTGCCTTAGCATTTTCAACATCTGCTTTTACAATACGACCATGTGGACCAGAGCCTTGTATGTTTGAAAGATTTACATCTTTATCCGCCGCAATGCGTTTTGCCAAAGGTGAGGCAAAGACACGGTCGCCAGAAGAGCCAGCATTAGTCATCCCCGACTGGATCGGGGATCCAGAAGGTTTTTCACTGGATGCCCGCTCGGGGGCGGGCATGACAGTATTTTTTGGCGCATTATTAGCTGTTTTTGCTGTTGCCTCTTTAATGGCGTCCTTGCTTTCGCCTTCTTCTAAAAGAATGGCAATAACAGCATTTACTTTAACGCCTTCGGTACCAGCCTCAACAACGATTTTGCCAATCGTACCTTCATCAACGGCTTCAACTTCCATCGTCGCCTTGTCTGTCTCTATCTCAGCGATTACATCACCAGCTTCAACCGTGTCGCCTTCTTTTTTTAGCCATTTGGCAAGCTTCCCCTCTTCCATGGTTGGGCTTAGGGCTGGCATCGTAATGTTTATGGGCATAATTATTTGATCCTATTTGTAACAAACTTTTTTGGCTGCTTCGATGATATCATGCACTTGTGGGATCGCAAGCTTTTCTAGGTTAGCGGCATAAGGCAATGGCACATCCTTGGCGCATACACGTGCTACAGGCGCATCTAAATAATCAAAAGCGTGCTCATTTACAAGAGCAGCAATTTCCGAGCCTATGCCAGCAAATGGCCAGCTTTCCTCAACAGAAACAATACGATTTGTTTTCTTCACTGACTCAATGATTGTCCAACGGTCAATCGGACGGATTGTACGAAGATTGATAACTTCTGCATCAATACCCATTTCAGCCAATTCTTCGGCGGCTTGTAGTGATTTACCAACCATGATTGAATACGCCACAAGAGTAACGTCTTTACCCTCACGTTCGATTTTGGCACGCCCAATTGGCAATACGAAATCTTCAGACGTTGGCACATCAAAGCTTTGTCCGTACATAATTTCATTTTCTAGAATAAGTACAGGATTTGGGTCACGGATTGCTGCCTTCATTAAACCTTTTGCATCCGCCGCATTCCAAGGGGAGACAACTTTCAATCCTGGGATATGACCATACCATGAGGCATAACATTGTGAGTGTTGAGCACCCACACGTGCAGCCGCACCATTTGGCCCACGGAACACGATTGGGCAACCGAGTTGGCCGCCAGCCATATAAAGTGTTTTAGCGGCAGAGTTGATAATATGGTCGATCGCCTGCATGGCAAAGTTCATCGTCATAAATTCAACGATAGGGTTAAGACCACGGAATGCCGCTCCCGCCCCAATACCAGCAAAACCGTGCTCGGTGATTGGTGTGTCGATGATACGCTTAGGTCCGAATTCTTCTAATAAGCCTTGAGATACCTTATAAGCACCTTGATATTCAGCAACTTCTTCGCCCATAAGGAATACATTCCCATTACGGCGCATTTCTTCCGCCATACCATCTCGTAATGCTTCACGCACTGTTTGATTAACCGTATCGGCCATGAAAGACGCTTCATCAAATGGCTCAGGCGGCAAGACATGACCTTGTGCATATAAAATATCACGATCTTTGATTTCTTCGCCTTCAGGTTGAGACGCATCGCTTTGAGAAACTGCCGCTGCTGCATCTTCTTTAGATGCTTTTGATTTCTTTGCTTTAGGTGCAGGGACATCATTATCATTAATAGCGTCTTTGCTTTCACCTTCTTCCAAAAGAATAGCAATACATTCATTTACTTTGACGTTTTCAGTCCCTTCAGCAATCACGATTTTGCCAATAATGCCTTCATCAACGGCTTCAACTTCCATGGTGGCTTTGTCGGTTTCAATTTCGGCAATGACATCGCCTGCAGAGACAGAGTCCCCTTCTTTCTTAATCCATTTGGCAAGCTTGCCCTCTTCCATAGTAGGGCTTAGGGCTGGCATTAAAATATCTATTGGCATATTAGTTTCCTTGCTCTGTCAGTGTCACCGATTACTTCTCCTGCAATACGGGCATGTCTTTCTAAACTATCTTGTTTTGTTTCTGCGGGTGTCTCGTCATTCTTAACCATTTTTTGACGGAAGATGTTGCTCAAAAGAATAACACGTTTTATACCTCCTTCAACGCCATAGGTCTTTATATAAATTTCGAAACATCTCTTAAGATTATTATCTGCAGAATCCCTAGATAACTCTGCGTATTCTGGATCAGCTGTAACGGCCATCTTCAATTCTCCTTATTGTGCAGCAACCAAAACATCTGTCCAAAGTTCAGATTCGTCTGGCTCAGGTGATTCTTGTGCAAATTCTGCAGCTTCTTTAACGATCTCACGAATGTCCTTATCAACTTTTTTAAGATCAGCTTCAGAAACGCCCTCTTTCATTAAAAGTTTTTTCACTTTTTCAATCGGATCATTTTCTTTTTGCTCTTCAAGCTCTTCTTTTGTGCGGTACTTCGCAGGGTCAGACATAGAGTGCCCACGGTAACGATAGGTCATAACCTCCAAGATATAAGGTCCATTGCCTGAGCGCACATAATCAAGGGCTTGCTCTGCGGCTTCACGGACTTTTAAAACGTCCATGCCATCAACCTGCTCACCTGGGATGCCAAAACCTTCACCACGTTTATAAAGTGTGCCTGCTGCATGGCGTGCACAAGATGTACCCATGCCGTATTTATTGTTCTCAATCACATAAAGTACAGGTAGTTTCCAAAGGGCGGCCATATTATAGCATTCAGCTACCTGTCCCTGATTGGCAGAGCCGTCACCCATATAGGCCACACAGACCCCACCATCATTCTTATATTGATGTGAGAAGGCCAACCCTGTTCCAAGTGCTGTAGAAGCCCCTACAATCCCGTGGCCACCATAGAAGTTCTTATCACGAGAGAACATATGCATAGAGCCACCCTTGCCGTGAGAATATCCACCAATACGACCTGTTAGCTCGGCCATAATGCCTTTAGGATCCATGTCACAGGCGAGCATATGCGCGTGGTCACGGTAAGTGGTGATAACAGAATCTTGAGGTAATTGTGCCGTCTGAATGCCTGTTACAACCGCTTCTTGCCCAATATAAAGATGGCAAAAACCGCCAATTAATCCCATACCGTAAAGCTGTCCTGCTTTTTCTTCAAAGCGGCGGATAAGGAGCATGTCGTAATAAAATTTTTGGAGGTCCTTTTTTGTCGGTTTAAAAGCCGTATTTTTCTTTTTGCTAGACACGAAGATAACCCTCTTTCGTTAATGAATATTCTTGCCTTTTAATAAGGGATTTGACTGCCTTTTGCCAGTAACAATGATTTTGCACTGCAGCAGATTATTTTTTGAAGATTTTATGTTTAACGTTGTCACCATTTTTAATGCCGAGTGCATCTGATAACCCGCCATTTATTTCTAAAACTGCCTTAACAGGAACTTTTGCCCCTTTAGGTGTTTCATCCAGTGGCTGTCTGTTTTTATCAATATGAACGATATCGCCATTTTCATTAATGAAAATAATATCCAGAGGAATATAGGTGTTCTTCATCCAAAAAGCCCGCATGCCAACATCTTCAAAAATAAAGAACATACCTTCATCTTTTGGCATACTTTCTACATTCATCAGACCTTTTGCCTGCTCTTCTGATGTTTTTGCCAGCCTTACAAAGAATTTGTTTTCTGTGTTTTTTTCTTTTGAAATAATTGTAACTGAAGGTGTTACGCCAACTTCAAAATAATATAATCCGCCGTAAACTACAGCAAAAAGTGCAGCGTTGAGAAGAATAAAGCTTATAAATTTTGTAATTTTTTTCATTTTCATATGGTAGTGATTTATTTAACAAAGGCCAACATGAAATAAATATGCGCTATTAAAATTGTGAATAGCATCAGCGGAAATCCTAAGGCTAAAAACTTCATAAAGGATATGCGTTGCCCTGCTCGCTCAGCAAAACTAGCCACCATGACATTAGCACTTGCGCCTATAAGAGAGCCATTACCACCTAAACAAGCACCAAGGGAGAGTGCCCACCATAAAGAGGTGATGTGTGATTCTCCGCCAAAGGCTTCTTTTGTTGAATCAATTAGAGGGATCATTGTTGCAACAAACGGGATATTATCAACAATGGCTGATAAAATAGCGGATGACCAAAGGACAACATAACCAGTCATCCCAATATCTCCTGCCGTTAGTTTTAGTAATTCTTTGCCCATTAATTCTAATAGGCCAGCTTTTTCGACACCATAAACAATGATGAATAAACCAATGAAGAAGAAGATAGTTTCCCATTCAACATCTTTAAACACACGGTGGACTTTATGAGATTGTTCCTCCGCAGAGTATTTATAACACTCAAGTAGCATTAAGAATGCAGCACCTGTTAAAGCAATTGTCCCAGGCTCAAAACCATGACCATGGCCAAATACGAAGCCACCAATCACAAGGGTTAGTGTGAATAAACATTTTATAAGAAGTGATAAATCTGAAATAGCCTCTCTTGGTTGGTACTGCATTATAATGGCTTGATCTTTTACTTTAACCTTCATGTGTCGACCCCAAATAAAATCAAAAACGAAAGTCATAATAACCATTAACATTAACGATACTGGGCCAACATTTATTAAAAAATCTGTAAAGCTAAGACCCACAGCTGAACCAATTAAAATATTTGGCGGATCACCAATTAACGTAGCTGTGCCGCCGATATTGGAAGCAAATATTTGCGAGAATAAAAAAGGATATGCTGGCAATTTTAATTGGTCTGTTAATAGAAGTGTGATTGGCACAATGAGCATGACGGTCGTGACATTATCAAGAAGTGCAGAAAAAATAGCTGTGATAAAAGCAAGAACGATTAGTAAAGCGCGTGGATTTGCCTTAACAGCTTTGGCAGCATATGTGGCAACATACTGGAACACCCCTGTCCTACTTGTGATGCTAACTATAGCCATCATGCCTATAAGTAAGAAAATTGTATTGAAGTCTATCCCTTGAATTGCAAGGCGTTGGTTTATGACGCCTAGAAAAATCATCAGCCCTGCGCCAAGAAGCGATACAATTGCACGATTAATGCGCTCAGTTGTAATAAACGCGTAAGCCATGAGCATAATGACCGTTGCTGTAATCATGGGATCCCAACCAAAAACTACGTGTGGTACATATTCAGTAAGGCTTCCATGTGTTGGTGCTGACATATAAAAAACTCTCTATTGATTTCGTTTTTAACTTATTTTTTTTTAGGTGCTCTCATTAGTTTGAAGGCTTCTTGATATGTAAAAATTCCTAATAACTTATGTGTTTTTGGATCAACCACCGAAACAGGACTGCCGCCATGAATGAGGACATTTAAAACTTCCATAAAATGAACATCTGCTTTTATCTTTGGTGCTTCCTTATCTAAGAAAATATCAATTTTTTGATCTTTAATGCTCTGATATTTGTCTCTAATAAAATCTATGCCTGTGGTGAAAAAGTTTAATGACATAGCGGATTCACTTTGTGCGGCTAAGGGTGATATTTTTTTTATAACCGTATGTAAAGAAAATGTACCACAGAAAACACCTGCATCATCAATAACTGGTACGCAACGTATCTTATGTTTTTCAAAAATATCAACAGCTTGTTCAAAGTCATCATTCTTATTCAGTGTGATGACATCTGTTATCATATAATTTGAGATGCAATCTGGTTTTTTAGACATATACTCTCCTTAAAATCAGCCAGTAATCGATGTATTAGAGGATAGGTTATACAGACTGTTGTACAACCCTTTTCGTGCGATCAGTTCATCGTGTTTCCCCTGTTCAGTAATACGGCCTCTATCTATAACAATAATATGATCGGCATTCTTAATTGTGGATAAACGATGCGCAACAACCAAGCATATTTTTTGTTTACCTATTTTTTCTATGCTTTGTTGGATATATTCTTCCGATTCATTGTCGAGTGCTGAGGTCGCTTCATCTAGTAAAAAAATGGGGGCGTCTTTTATTAGCGCCCGTGCAATAGCGATACGTTGCTTTTGTCCACCAGAGAGTTTTGAGCCATTTTCACCAAGTTTTGTGTCATAACCTTCTGATAGATCATTAATGAAATCATGCGCAAACGCATCTTTAGCAGCCATCTCTATTTCTTCCTGTGTTGCACCAGTCTTGCCATATCCAATGTTATAAGAAACGCTTTCATCAAAAATAACAGCATCTTGTGGTACGTAAGAAATATGCTCTCTCAAACTTTTGATAGAAAATTCTTTTATATTTTTATTGTTGATGCAAATGCTACCAGAAACGGGGTCGAAAAAACGGGGAACAAGATTAACAATAGTTGATTTACCGCTGCCTGATGGGCCTACAAAAGCAATAGTTTGACCCGGCTTTGCTTCAAAACTGATGTCATCGAGTGATGGTTCCTTGTTATCATGGTACGTAAAGGATACATTTTTGAAACTGAGTGAAGCTACCTCTTCATTTAATTTTTTATCAATATTGGTGTTTTCAACAGTAGGCTTTGTATCCAGGACTTCAAAAATCCTGTCGGCTGCACCTAACCCCATATTAAAAACAGCATAAAGATTTGATATTTTTTTTATAGGCTCGTAGGCCAATAAAAAAGCAGCAATGAATGATACAAGTCCTCCCGGACTGAGTGTGTCGTTTAAAACAGAAAAACCACCATATGTAATGAGAGCGAATAAAATTATACCGACAAGGCCATCATTTATAGGGGTTGTTAAGGTGTTGGTTCGAACAACTTTGCGGTAAAGCTTGCACATATAGTCAACTGTTCCTGCCATGCGTTCAATTTCAAAGCGCTCTCTGTTGTTCATTTTTACCTGTTTGATGCCCTGAAATATCTGCATTAGTTTATCAGATAAATCTGACAAACCTGCTTGTGTTCTTGTAGAGATTTGACGAATACGTTTACCGACTAGCGCCACCATAAAAACAGCAACAGGAAATATTACTAAAGCATAAATAGATAATTTCCAGTCTTGCATAACCATGACAATAATTAAAAAAAGTAAGGTAATAAGGCTTTTGATAATACCTGTAATACTATCGCTCATTGCAATACGCGCGACCGTAGCGTCTGAAACCATACGTGTTATAAGTGTACCCGTAGGGTTCTTTTGGTAAAAATTGATGTCGGCATTAATGAGGTGAGTGAACAGATCGTTTTGAATTTTAGCGATGATGTTTTGCCCTACATTATTCATTAAAACGACATGGGCATATGTTGTTAAACCCCGCAACGAAATGCAAAAAAAGGCAGCAAGCGCAATTGGGATAATGTGTCCTTTTTTACTGTTAATCAAAACATCATCAAATATTGGTTGTAAGAGCTTAGCAAATACGGCTGTTGTTCCAGCCGCAGCAATCATGCATATGAGCGCAATAATGATAGTAAAGATATGAGCCTTCATATAGTCGTGAAAAAGTCTTTTTAGAACAGGCCAAACCTTTTCTTTGTCTGCGAGTGGTTCTGATATTTTTTTTAAAGCCATAAGATTTTTTGTGTTATACTACTTTTATAATTAGCATTTAAAATATGACAGAAAACACAAAAGACCAAGCCTCAAATCAAAATTCTTCAAAACCTAGGATCGGTATAGCTCTCGGCGGTGGTGTGGCACGTGGATTTTCACATATCGGCGCCTTAAAAGCGTTGGTTAGACACGGCATTGAACCGACAATTGTGGCAGGCACATCTTTTGGCGCATTGGTTGGCGGTTGTTATTTAGCGGGAAAGTTAGATATTCTTGAGACATGGGGGCGATCCCTCACCTCACTAAAAACACTTACTTATTTGGATTTCAAGGTTAAGGGATCGGGCATTATTGGCGGTAAAAGATTGCGCCGTTTAATGGAAGACCAGTTGGGTGATATCAATATTGAAGATCTCCCTCATCCTTTTACGGCCGTGGCAACAGATTTGGTTACAGGACATGAAGTTTGGCTTCGTAAAGGTAATTTGGTTGATGCAATGGTTGCCTCTTTTTCTTTACCCGGCTTATTCCCACCTGTAGAAAAAAATAATCGCTTTTTAATTGACGGCGCATTAGTCAACCCTGTTCCTGTATCAGTGTGCCAAGCTTTTGGCGCACGCATGACTATTGCTGTAGATTTAAACGCCGATCTTATCGGTAAGGCGACACAAAAAGGTGAGCGTGTGCCCCGTGTCATGGGTTATGATTTACTTGATGAAGAAGGTATGTCAGAAAGCAACAAGCGCAAGATTAAAAGCTCTCCTATAAAAAGCAGTATCTTTAAGCGTGAAGATAAGAGTCAGCCCAGCCTTTTCGGTATTATGATTTCATCATTAGGGATTATTCAAGATCGTATTACACGCTCACGTTTGGCAGGTGATCCGCCTGATATCCATATTAAACCACATGTTGGTCATATCGGCTTGATGGAATTTCAGCGCGCTGAAGAGCTAATTGCTGAAGGAGAGGCGGCTGTTGAGCGTGCTTTGCCAGATATTTTGGCTGCACAATCTGTCTTCTCATATTCTGAAGATGATGGTTCCGTTTATTAAATTTATATAAAAAGTTTATTAATCGTCTGATTTTGATGAAAGACGACGAATCTCTTTTTGAACAGTACGTTCAATAATATCAGGCAGATTTTTATCTAGCCATGCTTTAAGCATTGGACGCAGCATTTCACGTGTAATATCTTCTATAGTAACTGCATCATTAATATTACGACGGTTATCAATAGCTGAGCTGCGACTTAACTTATCTAATGCAGCAAGACTAGCGCTCGCTGTATTTTCTGATAAAAGATTCTCATCATCTTCAACAGCATCCAAGGCAGCCTCAAAATCAACGGGCTCTGTCTCTGGCTCATCTATAGGATCGCTTAATTCTAATATTTCATCGTCATCTTCAACAGCTTCTACAACAACGGCGTCGCTTTCTTCTTCTGTTAAAGGTTCAATCTCTTCTGGTTCTTCTTCCACAACTTCAGGTTCAGGTGCTGCAGCAACCTCTTCTGGTGCGTCATCATCTTCAGAAATAATATCTCTAATCGAAGAAAGGATTTCTTCGATTGATAAGTCTTCATCGCTTTTTGTTTGCTCTTCTGCCATATATTCTTTTAGTTTTTACAGATCATTTATAACAAGATTGTCGTATTTTGGAAGGTATGTCAAAACCTTATCCCCACTTCTTACACAAAAATAAAATGTTTTGAAGGGAAAAGATACTTTTAGAAGGAAAATTTTGTTTTTGGGGCAAAACCCTGAAGATAAGGTGTGTTGGCATCAAATAGTACGTGTCTTGAAATAATATCGCCTTGTTTTAGATAGCAAACCGCCTGCCCTGCTTTGTTTGCGTCACGTCTTTCGATTGTTAATAAGCGACCATTATCTTGAAGCTGCAAAAATATTTCATTTGGGATTGTGCCTACACCGCCTTCAATAATAATTAAATTATAAGGCCCCTGTGCTGGGTAGCCCTCATACATAGGGGCACAAAAAACAGCAGCGTTAGAACACTCGGCTCTCGCTAATTTCTTTTCAGCGTAATCAGTAAACTCTTTATGCGAATCAATACCAATGACCATGCCGCATAATCGAGATAATACAGCCACGCTATATCCCATTGTGCAGCCTATGACTAAAACATAGTCTTTAGGGCCATCTAGCGCTGCTTGCATGAGTTTTGCGAATACAACAGGCTCCATTTGATAGCGGCCATCAGCCGTTAATTTGAGGTCTTCATCAAGATAAGCAACTTCACGTTTTTCTTCTGGAATGAAATTTTCTCTGTAAACAGTGTCCAAAGCTTCAATTAGATCTTCGTTATAAACATCATTCGGTTTGATTTGAGATTTAATCATATTTGTGCGAGCAAGCGCAAAATCCATAACATGTCCTTTATTCTGGTTCTTGGTAAAAGCATAAAACGGTTTGCACAAAGGCTCAATAGCTTTGTCGTATAAAACCACATATGTGCGTAGTAAATTGAGTGGAGGCACGAGCCGGAATCGAACCGGCATACGCGGATTTGCAATCCGCTACATCACCATTCTGCCATCGCGCCTTTGGGTGAGAGAAATATATAATATCTTTTCTTTATAAGTACAAGAAGTAACCTTGTTTTTTCTTGACAGAATATCTTTAATGTTTACTTATGTGAATATATACAACACACATATAATTTTTAAGGAGATATAAATGGCTGGTGATGAAGATATGGAGCACATGATTGAAATGGATGAAGGTAGTGCAGACCTAAGCGGTAGTGCAGAAGACTTAGATCATACAGGTGCGTCTGATATATTAGCGGATAGAGAGAGAGCATCTCTTCGATCAAAAAAAGGTAAAGCTAAAAGAGATTTCTTAGAAATTATAGATCCTGTTGAGCTTGTTGTGAATATTGCAAGAGTAGTAGCAAGTACAGTTGCATTACCTGTGAATGTATTTAGACAAGAAAAGCCATTAACAAACTATGGCAAGCAATGGGGTAGACTTTTAAAGGATAATGGCGTTGAGATCGTTTTAACATCAGTGGGCGCAGCGTTAGGCGCTGCCGTTGGTGGATTAGTATTGGATGGCGGTAATCTGAATCAATTCAACATTGCAGCAACCGGTGCGTCAGGCTTCTTTATCTGGAGTTTACCAACAGCCGTATTGGCTTCTGCAGGCTACTGGGGTGGACATGCCGTCAATGGCGCTATGAACAAAAACTTTACGCATAGATACTGGCGTAGAGGTGGTGTTCTAGCTGGTATGCTGGTTTCTACCATGTTAAGTGCTTTTGGTAATCAGTATGGCGATGATTATCTTAATAGCATCAAATGGGCCGCAACAAATCCTGATGATGTCATCATGAAGCCTATTGATGGGATATCAGACACATTGTTCCCTAACTTTAAAAACACAAGACTTGATTCATTTGGATTAATTAACATTCCGTTTCTTTCAGGTGCATGGGAGTTAAAAGATCAAGGCCAATGTGAGCTTAAAACAAGAAGTATTGAAGAAGGCTTCAAAGTCCGTGGTGCTCAATTAATTGACACTGGCGAGGGTCGTGAAAGAGTTTTCCAATGTCTTGATAGAACAGGTGCTAATTATGTGCCTGCTCAATTTGGGCCTGAAGTCAGATTGGAATTAAAATAGATAAAAAACCCAGCCACTGAGCTGGGTTTTTTTATATTTCCTTAATAAATATGGACTATTTATATATTTACAATTGACAATGGATAAGGGTTTCTTGTATCTCTTTATCCTGTTGTTATGTTCCCTGGTAGCTCAGCGGTAGAGCAGGTGACTGTTAATCACTTGGTCGGCGGTTCGAACCCGTCCCGGGGAGCCATAACACCTTTAATTAATTCCCTACTCTTTACCTATAAAAAAACAGCGAAACTATGTTCGCTGTTCTTATTATTCTACAATCTTTATTTTTTACTGAGGCGTTAAAACTCTCTGAAGCCTCTTGGCTGGTTTGGCGTCATCTGAATTCAAGTCAACATAACGAACGGATGTCATGTTTTTTAGCGTTGCTAATATCTGATCGTTCGGCATGTTGGTTAGTGCGGTAAAAGTAATTTCCGTAGGATTGTAGCTTGTAGTAAGCGTACACTCACCTTGATTACCTATATGCCAACATAAATCCGTTGCTACCTTAGCTTTCTCTTCTGCATTTAATGGCTCTTTCCACCCTACAATTAAGCTAACATTTCTAGGCGTTATACATGCTTTGTATTCAGCAGTATTTTCAGGGAATTCACAGTAAATTTCAGGCCCAACAACTGCTTCTTGTGCTAATACAGGTAGTACTTCTGATGATGTTGACGATGAGCGTATAATTACTTCAGTTTGTCCATCAGTAAGCTGTTCTGCATATGCAACACTTTTTTCTGCCTCCAATATATGAGCCACATCTGCAGGTGTAACAGCATCATTAGTGTCAAAGGCCAGCGTTAATTTAGCCTCATTGTTATCATCTGACATTTGTGCCGAGCAAGAAACGGCACCAGTAGCTTGGCATAAGGGCTCTAATTCATTTAGAGGTTGATTGAGGCCAACAATAAATGAGTATTCTTTTGTCTCTGCTGGCATTTCAGTGCCATACTCTGTGGATGCTCTTTCTTGTCCGTGCTGCGTTATGGCTGCAAATACTTGTTTCCCCTCTTCTGCTGAACAACAGGCTAAAGAACCGAGTGCGATTGGTGCAGCAGTGGCTGCTAGTATTATTCTTAATGATTTCATTTTATTACTCCTCTTGTTTCACTGTATCAACACTCTTTATGTAATTAAAGTTCCGCTAAAACACAAGGAAAATACTTCAAAAAGCAGAAAAGCACTTTCCGAGTGAACGAAAAGTGCTTTTCCAAATCAAAACCAACATATTATAGCGTCATAGGCTGATAAACTTTTTACATCTTTCTTATAAAAGGCGATTTAAAGGCCGTGAAGCGATTCATCTATCCTATTTATAAGAGGCTTGCTCAAGGTGCCATCCAAGAATGGCAATCAGCGTCGTCTCTATAATCCTTTCACACTACTTTGCTTCTAAGGGCAAAGAGAGAACCGAAGTTCAGTGAGCTTTCTTTTTAACCTCCTCTTATATATCCGAAGATATAAAATTCTTGGTAAAATATCGTTTTAAGCTCTAGGCTTAGGTTTCTATATTCTTTGTTTGACGACACAAAGCCGAAACTCTGTATGAACTAAAGTTACATAAATTAGTGAAGTTTTAAGGCTTTCTATCTTTTTGTAACTCTCTACAAAGAATATAATTTTAATCTAGGGCAAGTGATTCGTTTTGTATACCCCCTATAAAAAACTTTTTAAAGTTATCCACAGGTAATAAAAAAACTTTCTCGATTCGCTATTGCACTTTCAAAATGAACAGTATAGACAGACTGGTTTGACTCAGGTGATTTAGTCGCTATCCCTTACAAGATGGGCGATTATGATTGGTTTAATGCCGAGCCAATCACGGAAATAACGACGTGTAGATACACGAATTTTTTCTTCTACCATCGCATCATTTTGCCATTCTTTGTTTGACAACGTCAAAAGGTCTTGACCGATAGTATCGATAATTTCTTCCAAAACCTCTACCCCTTCATCACTTTCCTCATCAAGAAGCCCTAGCGTTGATAGCTGTATATCAAAAATATCATGTAAGGCGTGACCAATAAGCACCGTCACAAAAGCTGTGCCGTTAAAGCTCAGTTTACGACGTTCTCTGATAGAGGGGTGATCCAATGGCAATATGCGTTTTTGGTCAAAGGCTAAAAGATTGGCCTCTACCTGCCCTACCTGCTCTATTTTATCTTTCGTAATTTTAACAACTGTCCCGTTTTCAGGTAGAATTGAAAAAGGTACTTTATTTTTTTTAGCTAAATTTTGATGCGCTAATTGCATTGCATATTCACCGTGAACAGGAATAACGGCATTTGGCTTAATAAGATCAAACATTTTCAAGACTTCGTCTTGAGCAGGATGGCCTGATATATGAATATGATGATCGCGCGGGGTAACGACCTCTACCCCTGAAATCGTTAATTGATTACGCATATCTGTGATCGCCCGTTCATTACCTGGTATCGCACGGGCTGAGAAAATCAGCATATCGCCCTGCCCTAATGACACCGTAGGGTGCTCACCTTTGGCAACTTTAGGTAATTGGGCACGGGCTTCGCCTTGAGAACCGGTCATCACGTAAACGATTTGATTGTTCGACATATGCGCCGCTTGGTCTTCGGTGAGAATATGGCTTGTATCAATCAAATCAAACTGAGTGGCGATGTCCGCCATATTTTTCAATGAGCGACCCACAAGACATACATAACGCTTTGTTTCTTCGGCGGCTGTCAACACTGTTTGTAAGCGGCCGATATTAGAAGAAAAGAGTGTGACCCCTATTTTGCCTTTTGCACGCTTGAATAATTTTAGAAAATCATCATGCAGATCGCTTTCAGATCCAGACACACCTGGCACACCCGCATTGGTTGAATCACCCACATAAGCATGCACACCTTCTTTACCAAGTTGTGTGAGACGTGCCTCATCACAGCTGTGCCCTACAGTGGGCTTAGGATCAAAATGCCAATCTCCAGAATGAAAGATGGTAACATCACCTGCTTTTATAATAATTGAAGATGTATCAGGAATTGAATGAGCCATATTTACCCATTCAGTTTTGAACGGCCCGATATCAGCCTTACCCATATTAGGAATTTCAATCAAAGGCACATCCTTGCCATAAGGCGCTTCATCTAATTTTCTCTTCAATGCCTCCATCGTAAATGGTGTGGCATAGACGGGGCATTTTAATTGCGGCCATAATTGTACAACGCCGCCAATATGATCTTCATGCGCATGAGTAATAATAAGGCCTGCAAGTTTATCTTGTTGTTTTTCAATGAAAGAAGGATCAGGGAGCAATATATCCACCCCAGGGTAGCGCTCATCAGCAAAGCCCATACCACAATCAAGGGCGAGCCACTGACCGTCATAGTGGTACAAATTAAGATTAGCACCAAAATGACCGCACCCACCAAGCGGGACGAAATAAACAGATTTCTTATCAAATTTTACTTGAGCTTTGCTCACATAGTCTCTTTTCTTTTATGCGAAAATGTCGCCAGAGGTTATTTTTCTTAATTGACCCGAAGAGCATTCTTCTACAACAAGAGCCCCATCTTTATCAAGGTCTTTAAATATAGCATTAAAATGCTCATGGCGCAGTTTTATCGTAATTTCTTCACCTAAATGCCACGCATAGCCCATCCATTCTTTATGTATGGCGGGAAATCCGTTTGATTGCCATTGTTCATAGTAATGTATCAAGTGTTTGATAAAGAGTTCGCGAAAATCGTCAAGGCTGATCGCCATATCACTATGCATATGCAAAGAAGTACGTTCCTCTGGCGCAAAAACAAGATTTGCCCCGAACCCCAGTACAAGCCCCTCAGCCGCCCGTTCAATAAGGATGCCACATATTTTTTGCTTATCGACCAATACATCATTTGGCCATTTAAGATTAATTTTCTTAGGGTCTACGCCTGAATCAGCAAATGTTTCTGCGGCGGCTAAACCTGTTACAAAGGCAAGTTGTGATTGCTGGTCTATAGGCAGCATAGGTTTTAAAAAGATAGATAATGCTAAATTACCTTGTTGAGACAGCCAATGCCTATCATAACGACCTCGGCCTGATGTTTGTTTTAATGCTTGCACAGCTGTGCCAGAAGGTAAATTTGCATCCTGTTCAGCGGCTTGAATAAGATAGCTATTGGTACTGCCTAACTCATCATAGATTGTTAAATTAATATCTGGTAAGTCTATTGTCTTAGCCATTAACAAACAGCCAGCTGCTCACAGATTGAATAATATTAGCTAAATATTCAGGGCTAACGATATAAAAAACGACGAAGAGTAAGCATAGACTTATAACAGCTAGACTGCCTTTTGACTTGTGTTGATCTAGCACGAGATCTGCCTCATCAAAGAACATGACTTTAATGATTTTAAGGTAGTAATACGCCCCAACTACACTTGTGATAACCCCAAAGACCGCTAAATAAATTAAGCTAGCGTCTATAGCTGCCTTAAATATAACTAGCTTACCAAAGAAACCGGCAAAGGGCGGAATACCTGCCATTGAGAACAAGAAAATTGCCATAGCATAGGCGATTAATGGATTTGATTTAGAAAGCCCTGCATAATCTTCGATGCTTTCAATATTTTGTTCGTCTTTGTTTATTTTCAAGATACAGGCAAACATACCTAAGCTCATCACAAGATAAATGGCTAAATAAGTCAATGTAGCATTAAGACCACCCGATAAGCCTGTTGTTAAACCAATAAGCGCATAACCGACATGACCAATAGAGCTATATGCCAATAAGCGTTTAATATTGCTTTGTACCAGCCCCGCAAATGCACCAAGTGCCATAGAGGCTGCTGATACAAAGTATAATATCTGTGTCCAATCGGCCGATAATTGTGCGAATGGGCCGTAAAGTAACTGTATCAGTAATCCAAAGGCTGCGATCTTTGGCGCTGTAGCGAAAAACGCTGTCACAGATGTTGGTGCACCCTGATAGACATCTGGTGCCCACATGTGAAAAGGCACTGCAGAAATTTTAAAGGCAATTGCTGCCAGCATAAAGACCATACCTACAATAATGCCTGGCGATATAGTTAGGCTCATAGATATAAAGTCAGCAATGCCGTCATAGGAAATTGCACCTGTGGCACCGTATATAAAGCTAATACCAAAGAGCAGCAATCCAGACGATAGTGCTCCTAACACAAAATATTTAAGACCTGCCTCTGAAGATAAGGCATTGTTACGTCGAATTGAGGCTAGGATATATAAAGATAAAGATTGTAGCTCTAAACCCATATAAAGACTAAGTAAGGAATTGCTTGATACCATAATGAACATACCGACAACAGAGAGCATTAACAAAACGGGGTATTCAAAAATAGCTGTTTTTATTTGATGCGCATAAGAATAGCTGATAGCCATGACACCCAAAGCCGAGCCTAAAATCAAAACTTTCAAAAACTGACTAAATGGATTGGTTTTAATCATGTCGCTAAAGGCTGTGCCGATATATCCATTAAATGAATATAGCAATAAGATACCTGTTAGTGCTAGTAAACCAATAGCCCCTTTAAAGACCATTTTAGAATCCATATTCTTTGAATATGCACCGAACATTAAGAGTATCATGGCACTCAGCGTTAAAAACAGCTCAGGGATTATATTATATATATCGTATGATAAAATCATCATGAGGGTGAAACCTCCGTTTTTTCCTCGTCAAGAAGCGAAGGTTGATCCGCTGCTTTTTCTATTTTCAATTGATATGTACTGATAAGCTTTACAACTGAAGGGCCTGTTACATTTAAAATAAGATTAGGACACACACCTAATACGATCACCATTGCGGCCATTGGAATGAGCAGCACACGCTCTTTATTATTAATATCCTTTAATTTGGCGGCATCTTTATTAATTTGTGCGCCAAATACAACTTTTCTGTACAACCACAACATATATGGCGCACCAAGAATAAGCCCTGTTGCAGCAAAGAGTGTTGTCAAAACGCTAACTTGATATGTGCCAATTAACACTAAGAACTCACCGACGAAACCCGATGTACCTGGCAGGCCAACAGAAGCTAACATAAAGACCATAAAGACAACGGCATAATGCGGCATATTTTTTACCAGCCCGCCATAACGACTAATCTCTCTTGTGTGTAGGCGATCATAAACAACACCAACACAAAGAAAGAGTGCTGCTGACACAACGCCATGCGAGATCATCTGGAAGATACCACCTTGCACGCCCTGCTCTGTCATTGAAAACAAGCCAAGCGTCACATAGCCCATATGCGCCACAGATGAATAAGCGATCAATTTCTTCATATCATCTTGCACAAGTGCCACAAGAGATGTGTACACAATGGCTATAATACTAAGGCCAAAAACCATCGGTTGGAAAAACTCAGAGGCTTCTGGGAACATTGGCAGTGAGAAACGCAAGAACCCGTAACCACCCATCTTTAGAAGAACACCAGCAAGTATTACAGAGCCCGCCGTAGGTGCTTCCACATGAGCATCTGGTAACCATGTATGTACTGGCCACATCGGCATCTTCACGGCAAAGCTAGCGAAGAAAGCAAGCCATAGCCATATTTGCATGTTATAGGGCAAAGACTCACTCTTAGGCCCTATCAATGACACAATATCTGTCGTGCCTGTTTTGATATACAAAGCGATCATACCAACTAGCATCAAAACAGAACCAAGGAGCGTGAATAAGAAAAACTTATAAGATGCGTAAACACGACGTTTGCCACCCCAAACACCAATAATGATAAACATTGGGATAAGTACTGCTTCAAAGAAAATATAGAACAAGAATAAATCGAGTGCCAAAAACGTCCCGATCATTAAGCTTTCAAGTACCAAGAAAGCGATCATGTATTCTTTGAAACGTTTGCTAATAGATTTCCAGCTTGCAATGATACATACAGGCGTTAAAGCCGCTGATAAAACGACAAAGAAAAGCGATATACCATCAACACCCATCTTGTAGGTTAAGCCAAGTGAGGGGAACCACTCAATCTGCTCAACAAATTGAAAATCAGGTGACATAGGGTTGAAACGGGCTAATAAAAACAGTGATAAACCAAATGTAAACATAGACGCAAAAAGTGCAGCATTACGTGCGTTTTTCGCCACAGTCTTTTCATCACCTTGAATGGTAATGATAAACAATACTGCAATTAATGGCAGAAATGTTAAGAGTGACAATAAAGGAAATTCAATCACGGCAACATACCCCCTAAAAATGCGGTATCAATCAAACCGCTGCGATACAAAACCCAAGCAATCAGAGCCACTACACTAATCACCATGATGAACACATAATGAAAAACATAGCCCGATTGTGCCGATTTTAATTTCATAGAAAACTTATTTGATAATGAGGCAATGCCATCTGGCCCCATACCATTAATGACAGTCCCGTCACCACGCTTCCAGAAAAATAACCCTAACCCCCAAGCAGATTTCAAAAAGACTGTGTCATAGATGTTATCGAAATACCATTTGTTGAAAAATAACGCATGGATAGGTTTGAAAATAGATTTTGATACCTCAGCAATTTTTGGCCAAAGAATGTAGCAAAGATACGCAGAGAAGATACCCAGCAATCCAATACCAATAGGCAGCTTCTTGACCCACCAAGGAACGTGATGTGCGGCTTCTATTGTGTCGTTATCATGCAATACCTTTATGCTTTCGCCCCAGAATTCAGCACGGTGATGTCCTGCAAAATACTCATAGGCCGCATAGCCTGCAAAGATAGCACCCGCCGCTAAAACATATAATGGGATCAACATAATTTGAGGTGATTCATGTACATGCGACATAACTTTATTGCTTGCACGGGGCTTACCGTGGAACGTCATAAAGATTAGACGCCATGAATAAAACGCTGTTAAAAGAGCTGCGGCAATACCAAGCCAGAAAGCGATCATGCCTTGCTGTGAATGATCTGCAAAAGCAGATTCTAAGATTAAGTCTTTCGAGTAATAACCCGCAAAGAATGGCATCCCAGCCAATGCCAAAGAGCCAATCCACATAAGCGCATAAGTCATTGGAATTTTTTTCCAGATACCGCCCATATTGCGCATATCTTGCTCATCGGACATAGCGTGAATCACAGAGCCCGCCCCTAAGAATAATAGGGCTTTAAAGAAAGCATGTGTCATTAAATGAAACATGGCCGCTGAATAGGCAGAAACGCCGAGTGCAAAGAACATATAACCAAGCTGACTCATTGTTGAATAAGCAATGACACGTTTAATATCAAATTGCGTCATACCAATCGTTGCAGCAACTATAGCGGTGGCCGCACCAACATAGGTGACAACTTCTAAAGCGATTGGTGCATATTCATAAAGTGGTGAGAAACGAGCAACAAGGAACACCCCTGCAGTCACCATCGTTGCAGCATGAATAAGAGCTGACACAGGTGTTGGGCCCTCCATCGCATCGGGCAGCCATGTGTGTAACCCAAGTTGTGCCGACTTACCCATGGCGCCTACAAAAAGCAATAAGCAAGACAGTGTTAATGCGTGAACCTGAAAGCCAAGAAAATTAAAATTGGTTGAGGCCAGATCAGCCGCTTGAGCAAAAATCTCATCAAACTGCACTGAGCCAAACACCATAAACACTGTAAAAATACCAAGAGCTAAACCGAAGTCACCGACACGGTTGACGATAAAAGCTTTCATCGCCGCACGGTTGGCTGAGTCTTTTGTATTCCAGAAACCGATTAATAAGTAAGACGCTAAACCAACCCCTTCCCAGCCAAAGAACAGCTGTATCAGGTTATCTGCCGTTACCAACATAAGCATTGCGAAGGTAAATAAGCTTAAATAGCTCATAAACCGTGCTTGATTTGCATCATGGCTCATATAACCAACAGAATATACATGCACACAAGCCGATACGGTCGTAATAACGATCAACATAACGGCGGTTAGCTGGTCAACACGCAAAGACCAATCAACCATAAAGTCGCCAACAGATATCCATTGCCCTAAAAAAACAACGCTTGGATTATGATTAAAAATAACATCATAACCGATAAACCACGACAAAATCGCTGCTGATATTAGACCTGTGCAGGTAATGATTTGGGCACCACGGTCACCAAATGCTTTACCACCAAAAAAGGATAGTAAAAAACCAATAAGCGGTAAGAAGATTGCCCAAATTATCATATGTACTACCCTTTAAGCTCCGAAATATCTTCTACGGCAATAGAACCTTTGTTACGGAAGAACACCACAAGAATAGCTAAGCCGATTGCTGCCTCAGCGGCTGCTACTGTTAGGATAAACATTGTAAATATTTGCCCTGTGATATCACCCATAAAGGCTGAGAAGGCAACAAAGTTAATGTTAACGGCCAAGAGCATTAGCTCAATGGACATTAAAATAATAATCACATTTTTGCGGTTTAAGAAGATGCCGAACACGCCAATCGTAAAAACAATGCCGGCAAGGATAAGATAATGTTGCAATGAAAGAACTGTATCCACCATCTGATTAAACCCCTGTCCCGCTTGCTACTTTTTTGATTTCTATGGCGTCTTTTTTTGTACGCGTTACTTGTTCTTTAATATTCTGGCGTAAAACCCCTGCTCGCTTTCTATGGGTCAGGACAATTGCCCCGATCATAGCCACAAATAAAATAAGGCCAGCCAACTGGAACGGAAACACATAATCGGTATAAAGAATATGGCCAATCTCTTGAGTATTGGTCATGCCGCTGACTAGAATCTCATTGGTGTTATCAGGTAAAACCCAGCCAGAGAATAAATATATAAATTCAGCCAATAGCACAGCACCAATAATAAGACCTAAAGGCACATATTGCATTGCCCCTTTGCGTAAATCATTGAAACGTACATCGAGCATCATCACAACAAAAAGAAAAAGAACAGCAACAGCACCGACATAGACAATCGCCAGAATCATGGCGACAAATTCGGCACCTATTAAAATAAATAATCCTGAAGCATTAAAAAAACCTAGAATCAGAAACAGAACAGAATGCACAGGATTGCGCATGGAAATCACTGCAACAGCACTGAAAATCAGTATAAAAGCGAATAGATAAAAAGTTAGTGTCTCAATCATTTGGCACAAGCCTACTTCTATCATGCGTCAAGTTCAAGACAGCTTTTTGATTATTCCAAAGGTATTTTTAGCTTGAGAGCTTGCCAGAAAAAAACGAATACCATAGGCTTTTGATATCAATAACCATATTTCATGTAGAGAAGTGACTATGAAAAAATTATCTTTAGCTGTCATAACAGCCACAACGCTTTTTATTACGCCAATTGCACATGCACAAGACACGTTAGGTGTTGGCTTGGGTGTTTATGACGTCTTTGACCAAGATCGAGCCGCTGATATACGTATTGACGCCCGCTTTGATAAGCCACTTATTTTTCAGATTAAGCCATGGGCAGGTATTGAAGCCACGAATGATGCATCTGTATGGGCAGGCGGTGGCTTGTACACTGATATTGATTTAAATGATCGTGTGTTTCTCAGCCCTTCGATCGGTGCGGGCCTATATGCTAAAGGCAGCTCTGATAAAGATTTGGATTACCCTATTGAGTTTCGCACACAACTTGAAGTGAATTACCGCTTAGACACGGGTGGCCATGTTGGTGTTGGCTTGAGTCATTTATCCAATGCTGATCTCGGTGACACAAATGAAGGCACAGAAGTGTTAAGCGTACATTATCGCATGCCGTTTAATTTCTTTGGCAAAGTAGCAGACTAACTCTTTGCTAATTATCTGTAAGGCGCATCTTTGGCCAAATTCGCCGCTATTTGCGCTTCCCAACGGTCACCATTATCAAGTAATTTGCTTTTATCATAGAAAAGCTCTTCACGAGTCTCTGTGGCAAATTCAAAATTAGGCCCTTCAACAATAGCATCAACGGGACATGCTTCTTGGCAAAGTCCGCAATAAATACATTTTGTCATATCGATATCATAACGTGTTGTGCGGCGTGAGCCGTCTGCCCGCTCTTCTGCTTCAATCGTAATGGCCTGAGCAGGACAAATAGCCTCACAAAGCTTACATGCAATGCAGCGTTCTTCACCATTTGGGTAACGGCGTAAAGCGTGCTCACCGCGAAAACGGACGCTGATAGGGTTTTTCTCAAAGGGGTAATTGATCGTATATTTCTCTTTAAAGAAATATTTCAACGTCAACCAGAAGCCCTGTACAAGCTCCTCTAATAAAAATCCATATTTCGCACGATCAAGTAACATAATTAAACCCTATGGTAATGCATCAAAGTAAACAAGACAGCCTGCAATTAAGACAACCCAAGCTAATGTGAATGGTAAAAATATTTTCCAACCTAAGCGCATAAGCTGGTCATAACGGAAGCGTGGTAAAGTTGCACGTGCCCATATAAAGAAGAACAACACCCCTGCTGTTTTTAAACCAAACCATATGATACCTGGTATCCAGGCTAAGGCTGCAATAGGTGCCAACCAACCGCCCAAGAAAAGAATCGTTGCCATCGCTGACATTAAAATCATATTGGCGTATTCTCCTAAGAAGAACAACGCATAGGCCATCGCTGAATACTCAACTAAGAAACCACCTGATAATTCAGATTCACCTTCAGGTAAATCAAAAGGCGCACGATTTGTTTCTGCCAAAATGGAAATTAGAAAGACAATGAACATTGGAAACAACAAAACACTAATCCACCATGGGCGCTCCGTTAGAACGATATCCGTTAGATTTAGTGAGCCTACGCATAAAAGTACACAAACAATAATCAACCCCATAGAGACTTCATAAGATACCATTTGAGCCGCTGAACGAAGGCCACCAAGGAAAGCATATCGTGAGTTAGAGGCCCAACCAGCCATCAAAACGCCGTAAACACCCATAGATGAAACCGCAAACAAATAAAGAATACCGACATTAATATTGGCTAAAACCATCCCTTTTTCGACAGGAATAACCGCCCAAGCAATAAGACTAAGGGCGAATGTCAACATCGGTGCTAATAAGAACACAGCCTTATTTGCCTGAGTCGGAATAATCATTTCTTTTGAAAAGAGTTTTATACCATCAGCCAAGGGCTGTAATAACCCAAAAGGCCCTACAGTCATTGGGCCGTGGCGTAATTGCATTGCACCCATAACTTTGCGTTCCGCATATGTCATATAAGCAACACCAATAAGTAACGGCACGATAATCGCCATTATCTTAATAATGATCCATAAAACTGGCCAAACAGATGATATGAGTTCAGTAAACATGATCTATGGATAGCACGTTCGTTTAAAAGGGCAAAATGTTTTTAAGCTGTTCTGTAGCACCTTCACCAAGAGATTTATCTAACTTTTCTTTCAATGCTTTGCCTTTGTCGCTTTCCAGGTATTCATTGGCTTTTGTAGAAATAGTCTCATTAATTTTATCTTTAACAACATCTGTCATTTGTATTTTATAAGAAGGCGCAGAAAGTGGTCCAGACACACGAATAGGTACAGATCTGACAGAGCTTTTTTCCAACAAGCCTTCTCCTAATTTTGTCTCCAATGTATAATCAACTGTCTGTTGAGCAAGATTAACAAAGCCATTCCCTAGAAAATCCATCCCAACCCCTGTAACATTCAAATCATCATTGCGAATAACGCCATTAGCAATATTTGTTGTCGCTTTAGCCGAAGTAAATTTAAATTCGCTGTCACTTGTTTCCGCCAAGGAGCCTGTCTTTATAAAGCTCAACACTTGATTAAGGCGCTTTGACAGTGCCCATTTTGAAATGACACCCTGCCCTAAATTAAAACTTGTTGTACCTGTTAGATTATTGACCAATGCCTGATTTGTACGACCTTGCGTGTTGATGTTAAGTTGTGCATCAAGTAGCCCACTTACAAAATCATCACCCATATATGTTGTGATAATATCAGCAACATTTGCCTTGATAACTTCGCTTTTGAATGTGAAAGCAGGTACGGCATTGCGCCCATCAACTAGACCCTGCCCTTTAAATGCGCCGTCAAAGGCTTTAAACGACATATCTTTTAGCGTTAATGTACCATAAGGGCCGCCGATATCAGCTTTAAAGTCGGCTAATTCCAATTTATCGGCTTTCAGCATATTAGTCGAAAATTGTCCATCTAGCTTTAAGTTTTTAAGGAAGGTTAAATCAATTGGCGTTTCTTTTGCTGCCTTTTTCTGGGTATCTTTTTGCTTAGACGCATCAGATTTAACCATGAAAGGGTTTAAATCCAATTCATCGCTACGTAAATTGAAAGTAATTGCTGGCTTTGCAAAGTTTTTAACTGCGGCATTGCCTTGTAGGTTTAAAGAATTAACAGCTAAAGCAAGGTTATCTAACGAGATTTCTTGCGTTGCGAGCTTCGCTAAAATATCTGATTTCGCCTCAATAGACATTGGCTCAGCATTTTTACTCTTAATCTTTGCCTTGATATCTGATTTTTTTAAGGCGAAAACTTGTGTGCCCATATCAGCATTGACGGTACTGCTAATGGAAGCCTCTAGATTCATATCTTTGCCATCTTTAAAGGTGAAGTCAGTTTGTGTTGGAATATCTGAAGCATTGCGAAGATTTTTCATGCTTAAATTAAAAGGATTTAAGCTAACTGTTTGTCCAGATTGGGCATCACTATAGTTAAGTACAGTATTTGATACGTTTAACTCTCCAACCGAAAAGTCGTTAAGAGAAAAACTCTCCGCCTTGTTATCTTGCGAGGAGGCGTCTGCATCAGCACTATCCTTTTGTGGCGTATCAAAAACCCAGTTTTCCTGACCTTGTTTATTAACTTCAAGATTAATAACAGCTTTATCTAAGTTAATTGTTGAGATTTCAATTTTCTTATTTAAAAGAGGTAAGACGTTGACGCCAATTTCAGCACGATCAAAGGAAATCATATTCGCAGCCTTAAAGCCTTCTTTTGGATTTGAAAGACTGGCTTTGTTTACAACAACACCTAATGTCGGAAAAATCGTTAAGCTTAAATCTTGCTCTAATGTTAATGTGCGGCCCGTTGCTTCAGCAACTTTTTGAATAATGAAATCTTTATGATCGTTTGGATTAAACGTTAGGGCAAAGATCGCTACGCCAACTGTTATGATTAATATGAGCGCAAAAAATACGCCTAAAAGCTTCATAAGTAATTTCATAGACACTACACCTTGTTATTGTGAAACAAGATGTAACATAGCAATTAATTATGAGATTTCAATATTTATAACAGCTGTACCTTAAATATGGGCACTCATCCATCAAGCGCATCAATTTGACTTTATGAAATGGTTTGCCGATAAAGCTCTTAGCGCCAATTTTTTTAGTTTTCAGTACGTTTTCACGTGTAGAATCGCTACTTAGCATTACTATGTGGGCTTCTGGATCATACCCCAATATTTCCTCAGCTACTTTAAAGCCAGGCGTTGATGGTAAATGAATATCAAGCAATACCATTGCATGACGATATCGACGATATTGATCTACAACCCCTTTACCATCGGTCATAACTTCTATCTCAACATGATTGCCAATGATTTTTTTAATAAGCGAGCGAATAAACAGATCATCATCAGCTAAAAGAATTTTTTGGGCACGCGGTTTGTTTTGCAACATCTGCGCATCATTAAGCGTTGCCTGTTGATCGGCACTTACGTCTTGCATTGTCTTCTTCCCCATAAACCTAAATAGGCTATTTTTTATTTCCTTCACACCCGCACACCCCTGCGAATATGACAATGCTACATTAATAAATTTAATAAAAAGTAAATTTTTACATCTCTTAGTTGTATTTATATCAAATTCTGACATTATTTTTTCTATAAAAAAGACAGATGATTTTCTTGACAAACCCCCTTGCTTAGCGTTATTAAGCTTATTCAAATTAATTATAAGCAAAAAAGACGGAATTTATATTATGTATGCGATCGTAAAAACTGGTGGAAAACAATACCGTGTATCAAAAGATGACACTATTCAGATTGAAAAAATCGAAGGTGATGCTGGTGCGAAAGTAACATTTGATGAGGTGTTATTTTTAGGCGATGACAAGAAGCAAACAATGGGTGAGCCTTTGGTTAAAGGTGCGTCTGTTACTGGTGAGATCATTAATCAGTACCGTGAAGATAAAATCATTGTTTTCAAAAAGAAACGTCGTCAGAATTACAGACGTAAGGCTGGACACAAACAGCATAAAACATTGGTTAAAATCACAGCGATTAAAGCTGCAGCATAATTTAATAATATTTAAGGAGAAAATCTCATGGCTCATAAAAAAGCAGGCGGTAGTTCAAGAAACGGACGTGACTCAGCTGGTAGACGCCTAGGCGTTAAAGTATTTGGTGGTGAATTTGTTGTTCCAGGTAACATCATCGTGCGTCAACGTGGTACAAAATTCCATGTAGGTCACAATGTTGATATCGGTAAGGATCACACAATCTTCGCCCTTAAAGAAGGTCAAGTGAACTTCACAAAGCACCGCAATAACAAAACATATGTAAATGTTGTTGCAACTGATGCTGTTGCGGCTGAATAAGCTTTAAACAACCCTATATTAAGAATTAAAAGGAGGGTCTATCCCTCCTTTTTTATTAAGTGAAAAAAATGAAATTTTTAGATGAAGCAAAGATATATTTAGAGTCAGGTGCTGGTGGTGCAGGTAGTTCCAGCTTTCGCCGTGAGAAATATATTGAATACGGCGGTCCAGATGGCGGCAATGGCGGTAAAGGTGGTGATATTATCTTTACGGCCGTCAGTGACGTGAACACCCTTATTGATTTTCGCTATACTCAACACTTCCGTGCAGAAAAAGGCCGAGGTGGCGCAGGTCGTCAACGCACAGGCCGCAGTGGTGAAGATTTAATTATTACAGTCCCTGTTGGCACAGTCATCTTAGCCGAAGACAAAGAAACCGTTCTAGCTGATATGCTCGAGGAAGGTCAAACCATTACCATGTTAAAAGGTGGCGATGGCGGTTTTGGTAATCTTCATTATAAGAGCGCAACAAACCAAGCCCCAGAAAAGTCAACACCAGGCTGGCCTGGGCAAGAGCTGGCTGTATGGCTTCGCTTGAAGCTAATCGCAGATGTTGGTCTTGTTGGTTTACCAAATGCAGGAAAATCAACATTTCTGGCAGCCTCTTCCGCCGCAAAACCAAAGATAGCCGATTACCCTTTCACAACTTTAGCACCTAATCTAGGTGTTGTTCGTCTTGATGAAGGTGTAGATTTCGTAATTGCTGATATCCCTGGTTTAATCGAAGGAGCCCATGAAGGACAAGGTTTAGGAGACCGTTTCTTAGGCCACATAGAGCGCACTGCCGTTTTACTACATGTTATTGACATCACTCAAGACGATGCTGTTGCAGCCTATAAAACAATTCGTAAAGAATTAAAGGCTTATGACTCTAATCTTGCTAAGCGTGAAGAAATAATCGCTCTTAATAAGGCTGATGCGCTCGGTAAAGAGCTTGCAGAAGATCAACAAAGATTATTTGAAGAAGCCACTGGCAAAAAAACACATCTTATATCAGGTGTCACTGGTGAAGGTGTCCGCCCTCTTCTATTTGCTCTTTTTGAGAAAATAAAAAAGAACAGGGCTGACAAAAGCTAAGGCATCGCCTATCTTAGTAGAAATACATAAGAAGGAATTACGATGCGTCACAACGAACAAGCCCCAAAAGCCATTTATCTTAAAGATTATAAGCAACCTGATTTTTGGGTTGAGTCATTTGATATGACCGTCAAACTTTATGACGGCTACACAGATATTGTCGCCAAAACTATTTACAAACGAAACGGTACGCATAAAAATGCGCTTACCTTAAATGGCGAACATATGACACTACAATCTGTTCAGATTGATGGGGCGGATTGTAAACACGATGTGGATAATAAAACGCTTAGCATTGAAACAGACAAAGATAATTTTACCCTCGTAGTTGAAAATCGTATTGAACCTGAAAAGAATACAGCGCTTGAAGGTCTTTATAAGTCAGGTGATATGTACGCTACGCAATGTGAAGCACATGGATTCCGTCGTATTACCTATTTTCAAGACCGTCCTGATGTGATGACTAAATTCACCGTACGAATTGAGGGCGACAAACAAAAACTCCCTATTCTCCTTTCTAACGGTAATTTAATCGACACAGGTGAGCTACCTGAAGGTCGCCACTTTACCGTGTGGGAAGATCCGCACAATAAGCCTTGCTACCTTTTTGCGCTTGTCGCTGGAGATTTAGAAGTGCGTAAAGATAAGTTTAAAACGATGTCTGGGCGTAATGTTGATCTTCGTATTTACACCAGAAAAGGTGATTTAGACCAGACAGCTTTCGCCATGCATTGCTTGAAAAAATGTATGGCTTGGGATGAAAAGCGTTTTGGGCGTGAATATGACCTTGATCTGTTTAACATTGTGGCGGTTTCTGATTTCAATATGGGCGCAATGGAGAATAAATCTCTCAATATCTTTAACACCCAGCTTATTTTAGCGCATCCTGATTTGGCGACAGATATAGACCATTATCGAGTTGACGCCGTTGTAGCGCATGAATACTTCCATAACTGGTCAGGTAACCGTGTAACTTGCCGTGACTGGTTTCAGCTGTCTCTAAAAGAAGGCTTCACAGTATTCCGTGAACAAGAATATTGCGGCGATGAATATGGCCATGAAATCCAACGCATCGATGATGTTAGCGATCTACGAGGACGTCAATTTGCAGAAGATGCAGGGCCTATGGCACATCCTATTCGTCCAGACAATTACATTGCGATTGATAATTTCTACACCTCAACCGTCTATGAAAAAGGGGCTGAGGTCATTCGTATGATGCATACATTGATGGGTGAGAAAACTTTCCGTGAGGCGTGCGATCTTTACTTTTCACGTTTTGACGGTCAAGCCGTCACCTGTGACGATTTTGTTAACTGCATGGAAGAAGTGTCAAAGATTGACTTAGCTCAATTCCGCTTATGGTATTCACAAGCAGGTACACCGCAACTGACGTGCAAAGGCGAATATGACGCAGCCAAGCAATCATATAGCTTCACACTTTACCAAAATATTCCAGACACGGCAGGTCAAAAGGACAAAAAACCAATGCATATTCCTGTACAAGTTGGTTTACTTAATGAACAAGGTAAGGACTTGATCGGCACGCAAACGCTTTATTTACGTGACCCTGTACAGGTATTCTCATTTGAAGGTGTAAAAGAGCAGCCCTACCCGTCTGTGTTGCGTAATTTCTCAGCACCCGTACAAATGGACGCTCGGTTGGATAAGGATACATTAGCGTTCCTAATGGCAAATGACACAAATGGCTTTAACAAATGGGAAGCAGGTCAGAAATTGGCACTTTCTTCTATACTGCCTGACATCTATAAAGCTGAGAAAGATGAAGGCTTTAAAACAGATAAAACATTTTTAGAAGCGATTGGTACTTTATTGGAAACTGAAAAGAGCCCTTCTTTACTTTCAAGAGCCCTATCTTTGCCGTCGCAATCTTATATCTCACAACTTCGTGAGAAGATCGATCCTCTGGCTATTCATAAAGTTCTAGCGCAAGTAGAAAAAGATATTGCTGGCACGTATTACGATCAGTTTTTGGTTATCTATCAATCTAACCAATCAACAGGTGCTTATAGTCCTGATCCAGACAGCATGGCGTGTCGTGCCCTTAAGAATACGGCTCTTAATTACTTAATGGCATTGCCAGAGCAATCAACAGATATAGCCAAGGCCCAATATGACAATGCTAATAATATGACGGATCGTGTCGCAGCCCTTCGTCATTTAGCCGAGCGTGAGACAGCTGAAAAAGAAGCGGCATTTGCTGATTTCTATGACCGTTTCAAAAAGCATGAACTCGTTGTCAATAAATGGTTCTCACTGCAAACAATGGCTTCACGTGCCGATGCAACAGAGATCGTAAAACGTCTTACAAAACATGAGGCCTTCACCATGAAAAACCCTAACCGTTTACGTTCGGTCTATAGTGGTTTTGCTGGCTCAAACCCTCTTGGTTTTCACCAAAAAGATGGATCAGGCTATGCATTACTAAAGGATATGCTGCTTGAGCTTGATACAATCAATCCACAGGTAACAGCCCGTATGATGGGGCCTTTCTTGCAGTGGAAGAAATTGGCCGAGCCTTATAGCTCTCTTATCAAAACAGCACTTGAGGATATCGCCGCTAAGGATGGCTTGTCTGCAAATACTTTTGAGGTAGTTAGTAAAGCGCTTTCCTGAATTAATTGACATAATAATTAATCTGTGTTATTTTCCTCTTCTAATTAAATATTAAGAAAGGTTACAGTCATGGAAGCGACACAAACAACAGACTCAAGACAAGCACTGCTAACAGCAATATTAGCAAGCGGTTTTGTCCCACGTTCATACCGAAAGCAGGCAAAGAATGATCCGTCATCTTATGATGGTCCCGTTAAACTGGACAGCTATACAAAGGCAAAAATTGAAGCATTAAACGGCGAACTCATTAAAAAAGCTGAGTTTAAGAAATGCATTACAGCTCAATTTTACCCAGTCGCCAAAAAAGTGGCTATTCCAACACTTAAACTAGATGAATTATTGGTCAACCCGCTATATCAAAAGATCATTGAAAAAATCAGTGAGATGGGTGTGGGTGTTCAAAATGTAGAATTTGAAGGGCGACTGGCAAACTCATATACAGGCCACAGCACAAGCGTCACACTCAAAATGAACATCGTACCAAAGTAAATAAGAGGCTTGGCTTGACCAATTAGATTTCACTGGCTACCGTGGATGGAGTTGAACAGAACATATTCACCATCCACGGAGGCCACATTATGAAACACGATCTGCCTGTCTTTGACATCGCCAATATAGAAACAGACAAAGCTCTTCAAAGCGACATTATTGCCGCCGAAGAAGAATATGGCGCCTATCTGTTTACAGGCTATGATCCAAAAATTGAAACCTGTTTGCTTGAAACACAAAAAGTTGCCCGTGCTTTCTTTGAGCGTCCTCTGGAAGACAAAATGCGCTTTGATTATGCGCAATATGACCATGATGGTGGTTACTTCCCTAAGGGGGGCGAGAAATCAGCGCATGGCACACAAGCTGATACGCTAGAATATTTTATGATTGGCCCTAAAGAGGCAACAAGTGAGGCGTTGAAAGAAGTTTTCTGTCCTCGCCCTCAAGTTGAAACTGTCTTTGATAAAACATTATCCAATATGTACGAAGCCTTCCAACAGTTGGATTACCGCCTGTCAGTGCCCTTATCGCTATATATTTTTGGTGACGAAAAAACAATCTGGGATGGCTCTGTTCACGGCAACCATAAATTGCGGGTGACCTTTGGCGCGCAAAAAGGTAATTCGATTGCACCGCATCGTGACCGCTCTCGCCAGACTATTCTATTCCCAAGGCAGCCTGGATTAACGATTGAAAGTCGTAAAGGTGAGCAGGTTTCTGTGATTGCTGAAGAAGGCATGGGGTTAAAAAATAATGGTTACCAGCTCGGTTGGCTCACCAATGATGCTGTATTGCCCTGTAATCATTGGGCAGAAGCGAAAAATGATGGGCGTATGAGTATTGTTTACTTTGGACATATGAACGCAGATTTTATGCTACAGCCACAATCAAAATTTGCGGACAGAACGCCTGTTGAAGGCTATCCAGATAAGCCAATGACAGTCACTGAATATGCAATCTACCGTAAAACCTTTAATGACCCTTATTCGACAAAAACAGAAAGTTACAAATCAGCCAAAGATGCGGCCTGATTTTAGCCTAGAAGACAATATAAACGGCATTGTCTGCGGCATAGATGAGGTTGGCCGAGGCCCTCTGGCTGGCCCTGTTGTTGCCGCTTGTGTTTATATTCCTGAAATGATACGCGAGACGGCATGGGTCAAAGAATTGAACGATAGCAAAAAGCTTTCTGCAAAAAAACGTGAGGTTCTTAATACTTTAATTCAGGAAAATTGTATATGCGGTATTGATATCCTTGATATTGAAGTCATCGACCAAATAAATATTTTACAGGCCACCTTACGCTCTATGAGTAATGCATTTAATACCTTTCAAGCAAAATGCCCTGAGTCAATAGCGCATGCGCTTGTGGATGGTAATAAAGCGCCCAAATTGCCCTGCTCTGTTGCAACTGTTATTAAGGGTGACAGCAAAAGCGTATCAATTGCCGCAGCATCAATCGTCGCTAAAGTAACGCGAGACACTCTCATGGCTGAATTGGCCAAGGATTATCCGCAATATGGCTGGCATAGCAATGTAGGTTATGGCGCAAAAACACATATAGAGGCCATCCATGAGCATGGCATCACACCGCATCACCGCCGCAGCTTCGAGCCAGTTAAATCTTTGCTATTAAAACAACATGCTTAATAGGATTTTTTAGGTGGCATAGTGCTGGTATCTGGGTATTTTTTGATGATTTCATCAATTTTACCGCTATTCACCAATTCGCTAATTGCTGTGTCGAGAAGATATTTAAGCTTTGTCTCGCCATTTTTCACAGCCATACGTTCCCCGAATATCCATGCTGGATTATTCGTAAGCACTTTCACTGTATTCGGGTTCTTGAGATTATAGTCATTGAAGAAACCTAGATCAGAAAAAGTAGCATCTGCTTTGCCAGTTTTAACATTTTCGGCCAATTCAGAAGCTTGTGAAATATTGGTCAGCGTAATCTTCTTCGCTTTCGGAAAGAGACGATTTGCCAAAGTTTGTGTGATATCACCCTCAATGCCCGCTATCGTATATTCTTCACTGTTAAGCTTTGAAAAATCATCGTTAAAGCGGTCGTCCCCATCTTTTACGACCAGGTAAACACCAGAATAAAGGAAAGGATCAATTAAGAGTGAATTACGAATGCGGCCTGCATCAGCCCATAATGTCGCACACATAACATCCATGCGGTTTGTATTCAGGTCTTCAGTATATGTGCCATAGCCAGTCTCATAAGCCCAGTTAATCTTTAAATCTAAGCTTTTACCAATTTCACCAACGATATCAACGAGGATACCTGACATCTCACCCGTATTCGGATCTTTTTCAACAAAGGGAGGCCAGACAGCATAGCCGCATTTAATTTCATTGCTTTGCATGATGCGGTCATAAGCTCTGTGCTCATTGTCGGCGGCCCATACAGGCAAACTCAAGAATGACAACAGAAATACTGCGATAAAAAATGCTCTCATAAAGACTCTCTCCAATTTATTTAAGCGAAATCATACCCGATAAGTTAAGTAAAATCAAAAACTATAAGCATTTGAGTCACTTATGAAGATATTATGATAAGATATTGACTCTTATGACTCTTTTTAACTTTAAAATGAATTAATTCCTTGACCCAGACTCTCAAATGATTCATGATTCGTGTCTGAGGAAATAAAAAGGAAGAAAAATGTCGAGTCATAAAATAGAACTATCCACATGCTTAAATGAGATACTTGCAGGCGATTGCACTGAAATAATGAATTCTTTGCAAGCTGAAAGTGTGGATATGATCTTTGCTGATCCGCCTTATAATCTTCAACTTAATGGCGCCTTAGCACGCCCTGATGATTCAGAGGTAGATGCTTGCGATGATGAGTGGGATAAATTTGATAGCTTTGAGGCTTACGATCAATTTACTGAAAAATGGCTGAAAGCTGCGCATAATTTATTAAAACCTGATGGCACAATTTGGGTTATCGGCTCTTATCACAACATCTTCCGTGTTGGAAAAATCATGCAAGATTTAGGCTTCTGGGTTCTAAATGATATTATTTGGCGCAAAACAAATCCTATGCCCAATTTCCGTGGTCGTCGCTTTACCAATGCCCATGAGACAATGATTTGGGCATCTAAATCAGAAAAATCGAAATACACCTTTAACTATCAATCGCTCAAAGCATTTAACGATGATATCCAAATGCGTTCTGATTGGGAGTTCCCATTATGCACGGGCGGAGAACGTTTAAAGGATGCGCGTGGTGATAAAGTACATCCAACACAAAAGCCAGAAGCCCTTTTAAAACGTGTTCTAATGGCCTCAACTAACCCAGGCGATACAGTTTTAGATCCGTTCTTTGGCACAGGCACAACAGGCGCTGTTGCTAAAAAACTAGGTCGTAACTTTATTGGTTTAGAGCAAGATTCAAGTTATATCAAGGCCGCTCAAAAACGGATTGATGAGACCACCCTTCTTGAGGAAGAAGAGCTCAAGCAAATGCCTGATAAGAAATCCGAACAACGGGTACCTTTCGGGAATTTGCTTGATGTTGGTCTTTTGGAACCAGGTACAATTTTATACACACCTGACAATAAGATGCAGGCACGTGTGCGTGTGGATGGCTCAATTGCTGCCAAAACTACTTTGGGCAGTTATCAAGGCTCGATACATAAAGTCGGTGCAGCACTACAAAACCGCCCATCTTGTAATGGCTGGACATATTGGCATTACAAACGTGGTGATCGTCAAATGCCGCTCGATACACTTCGTCAAAAATATAAAGACAATATAAAAACAATCCAATAAGTGGATAAGTAAATTTATTTTTCTTGCAACAAATAGCGTTTATTTGCTAAAGCCAGAATATGAACAATTTATTGACCAAGATTACTTCTCAAAAGAAGCCAACGACATATGCCGACCTAGCGGCCAACACAAACCAAACACTTATTCGTGAAGACAACACTGTTTTTGTCAGAGATTTTATCATCCCCTGCTCAATTGGTTTTTATGCACATGAGCGTGATGTAAAACAACAAGTCCGTATTAACATTGCGGCAGACATTGCTGCCGAAGACTTTGGTAACGTTGTGACAGTTAAAGACACGGTCTATCCTGAGCAATTTATTGAATATGCGCGCAATGTTGCCAATGAAGGTCATTTCGCATTACTCGAAAACTTTGCCGATAGCTTAGCGCGTAAATGCTTTGTTGAGTCACGTATTGAGATGCTTGATATTACGGTTGAGAAAATTGAAACAGGCTGTGAAGCGCAAGCATTAGGTTTTTCAGCCAGCTATAGCCGCAGATAACTTGTTATCTAACTTTGTTAGATAACAACAGTATCTTTAGGTCAGGATCTTCAAAAATTTCGTAAGACTCAACCACACCTTTCAGATTGGCCGTGTTATACGTTGCACTAGCTACCAAACCATCATAACCAGAAATACGGAAGTTAAGCTTTAAAAACACTGCACGATTTTTGTTGTTGTTATCATTCATATTCATCACAAGATCATTCGCACGCCCCTGCGATAAAGGCAAATTCGGTAAATTAAAAGCATCCTTAAAGCTAACATTCACAACATCAGGGTACTCAAGAACAGAGTCTTTAAGTTCGCAATACCCTTCAAAGTCACTTTTATCGAGAATATTAATGAAATTAACATTGTCCATTTTGCTGTTATCTTTGAATTCGAACGCCTGACTTTCAAAATCATATCTATTTAAAAACAAAGGAATAACTACATAGTAACGATTAGGAAAGCTCGCTCTGTTACGCTTTAACTCTTCAGCAATACCCTGCCTGATCCGCTCCCACTGAAAATCATTACGATAATACCGCCTATAAACATCACAATCATGGATACGGGCAAATTCATCAACTGCCTTTTGTTCAGAAATATCATGCAAAGACAACCACCAATAGGTTTTTGAAAGGTCTTTGAAACTTACTTTTATATAGTCATCACGAATTTCTGGCTTTTCCTGCGCTTGAACAGAAAAGCTCATTAAGAAAACGACGATGATAAAGACATATTTCATAACGTTAAATCCTTGGCCAAAAGATAGGCTTTTTTAAAGACAGTTGGTAACCCTAACTGAACACCCTCCTTTATAGGATAAATAGTATAAGATGATTGTAAAGGAAGACTTAATAGATCGCTGCATTCTGCGATATAAATATCCAGTCTTAATTCAAAATGCGTAAAGACGTGCTTAATATGTTGTTTTGTAGGCTTGAGTTTAAATTTTTTAAATGTTGGGGGTGTCTTTGGTTCAGTCTCCCAAGATGATGTAGGTAGCGCTATCATACCACCCAAAAGCCCCTTTTCAGGACGCTTTTCAAACAATGCATTACCTTGCCTATCAGTAATCCAATAGACCGCTCCATAGCGTTTAGGGCGTTCCTTTTTAGGCGCTTTAATGGGATACAAAGCACTCTTCCCTGCCTTGTAGGCATTACATTGTGCTAACACAGGGCATTCAGTGCATTTTGGCGAGGTCGGCGTACAAATCATACTCCCTAAATCCATTAACGCCTGGGCATAATCACTCGGGCGATCATCACGGTTTTCTGATAATACTTTTGCAAATTTTTTTGTCTGTTTCTTTCCTTCGGGAAAGGGTGTTTCTATCTTAAAAACACGTGACATGATGCGCTCAACATTGCCATCAACAACGGTTGAGGGTAAATCAAACGCAATGGAGGTAATCGCTGAAGCTGTATAATCTCCTATGCCTGGTAATTGCTTTAATGCTTCATAATTATTGGGGAATACCCCGCTATATTCATTCACAACAGTTTGGGCACATTTATGTAAGTTACGTGCTCGAGCATAATAACCGAGCCCTGCCCATTCTTTCATAATATCTTCTTGATCCGCGGCAGCCATATCTTTTACGGAGGGCCATAGTCCGATAAATTTCAAAAAATAAGGAATAACGGTAGGAACAGTGGTTTGCTGCAGCATTATCTCTGATAACCATACATGATAAGGGTTAGGTTTTGTCCCTATAGGCGCACGCCATGGTAGTGTACGGTGGTGTCTGTCATACCAATGTAAAATACTTGACCTGAATGTATCGATAAAATTGCTTTTTATTATGTTTTTCTCTACTGTCATTTTATGGGTGTTAAGCATAGTTCATCACTGGTTAGGCAATTATCAAAAGTAATGTTTGATAAAAAACATGTGGCTTTTGGCCGCATTCTTGATAATTGGGAGCAGATTACAGGGGAAACCCTTTCAAAGCAATCCGCTCCTTTAGCTGTACGTTATCGTAAAAACAAAGATGGCGCCCCAACCGCTATTCTAAAAGTAGCAGTGCCTAGTGCTTCGGCAACCACCTTTGCTTATCAGAAAATGCTGATGATTGAGCGTATCAACCAACTTATCGGCAAACCACGCTTTACAGATATGCTCTTTGAACATCAAAGCCCTCAACAGTTCAAAATATCTGAAAATGAACAATCCTCCTTTAAGCGAGAAAATAAAGAAATCTCACCTGATTTAAAGGAAATGATTGACGGCATAGAGGATAAGGATTTACAACTACGCCTGTCTCGCTATATAACAGCAGCACATCAGTAATAAATTAAGTTTAAGAAAGCGAATTAAACATGAAAGTAAATGCAGGGAGCGCTCGTGCAGGCCATGTCATTGAATTAGACGGCAAAGTTTTTAAAATCGTAAAGCATGAAATTGTTACACCCGGTAAAGGCCGTGCCCTTATCCATTTTGAATTACGTGACTTGATGACAGGTCGTAAGGACGTATCTCGTCACTTCACAGATGAAACAATTGAACGTGCAACATTAGAACAACATAAAGCGCAATTCTTATATGAAGCTGATGAAAAATATCACTTCATGAATAACGAAACATTTGCTCAGTTTGAAATTGACTTAGAAACGATTGGGGAAGACTTTGCGCCATTTCTACAAGATGGCATGACCGTCGAGTTAGAAATGCATGATGAGCGTGTTATTGGCGTAACGCTTCCTTCAACAGTTATACTAGAAGTTGTTGAGACAGAACCCGTTATCAAAGGTCAAACAGTTTCATCTTCATACAAACCAGCCACTATGGATAATGGTGTGCGGGTTATGGTACCGCCTTTCGTTGATACAGGCACACGCATTGTTGTTAAAACAGAAGACTGCTCTTATGTTGAGCGTGCAAAAGACTAAACAAAACAGGAATTAATTTTTATGGCTCGTTATTCTGCAAATGTAAATGTGATGATTAAGGCGATTGAAAAAGCCGCTCGTAATTTGGTGCGTGATTTTGGCGAAGTCGAGCAATTACAAATTTCTGTTAAAGGCCCTAGTGACTTCGTAACCGCTGCTGATAAACGTGCTGAGAGCATTCTTCAGGAAGAGTTAAGCCATGCACGCCCAGGTTTTGGCTTTCTTATGGAAGAAGGCGGCGAGATAAAAGGTCGTGAAAACGCAAGATGGATCATTGACCCGCTAGACGGCACAGCAAACTTTATTAAAGGTATCCCTTATTGGTGCACAACAGTTGCTTTAGAACAAGATGGTGAAATTACAGCTGGTGTAACTTATAACCCTATCAGTGATGAGCTATTTTGGGCTGAAAAAGGTGTTGGTGCTTATAAACGTTTTCAACGTCTTCGTGTTTCTGGCACTAAAGATGCGAAACTGGCGACGATTGGTGTTGGTGACAATATGCCCGCTACACCTATTGAGAATTATTACGGCAAATTAGAAAAAATAGAAGCACGTTTTGCTAAATCTCGTAACTTTGGCGCATCAGCTCTTGATTTAGCCTATGTAGCAGCAGGACAATTTGATGCTTATTGGTGTCAAGGTTTTCAACCATGGGATTGCGCAGCAGGTATTTTGCTGATCAGAGAGGCTGGCGGTGTAATCACGACTATAGAGAACAAACCCGACGTTCTAAATAGCGATAACTGTGTGGCTGGCAATAGTCTCATGCAGGCAGAACTGCTTAAAATAGTAAAATAATCATCAAATCCGCTTATTTTGTGGAAAAACGCCCTATTTATGCCTAGTTTGTTTGACAAACTGAAGGCTTATCGTGAATAGTAAACCCAGAAATTGAGGACAATATGAGATTATTCTTTCTAGCACTTATACTAACGATGTCATGGTCACTGGCTTATGCCGAAGACGCTTATGCACCTATGTTAAAAGATCGTGTTATGGGCGACCCAAATGCGCCAATAACACTTGTTGAACACAGTTCGCTGACCTGTCCGCATTGTGCCGCCTTTCATGCATCTACTTTAAAAATGATTAAAGAAAAATTGATTGATACAGGTAAAGCAAAACTTGTTTTTAGTGATTTCCCTTTAAACGCGCCTGCGCTACAAGGCAGCCTAATCGCACGTTGCTTTACCAATGACGATTTGTATTTTGAATATATCGACTTTCTATTTGAAACACAGGAAAATTGGGCACACACACAAGACCCTCGTCCTTATTTAGCGCAAAATGCCCGTTTATTAGGTCTTAGCTCAGAAGAGTTAGATAGCTGTATGAAAACTGAGGGTTATCAAGATGCCTTTGTTGCCAAAGTACAGCAAATCAGAGAAATCAAAGATGTGCGCTCTACACCAACTATTATTATTGCTGAAACAGATGAGCATATCTCAGGCAATAAGCCTTATGCGGTTTTTGAAACAGCAGTGGACTATGCACTAAGTCAGGTTGATAAGGAAAAATAACTGAGTGGTCCATTTCTCTAAATTAAATTTTAGTGGCTTTAAATCTTTTGCAGATTCTGCAGAGGTTGAGATTAAGGCAGGCCTAACAGGTATTGTTGGGCCTAATGGCTGTGGGAAATCTAATCTTGTCGAAGCATTGCGCTGGGTTATGGGTGAAACTTCTGCCAAGCGTATGCGTGGTGCTGGTATGGAAGATGTTATCTTCGCTGGTACATCAAACCGCACCTCAAAAAACCGTGCTGAAGTTGTACTTACACTTGATAACAGTGACAAATCTGCGCCAGCTCCTTTCCAAAACTTTGACACATTAGAAGTCTCTCGTCTCATTGAGCGGGACCAAGGCTCTGTCTTCCGCATTAATGGTAAGGCAGTGCGTGCCAGAGACGTGCAAACACTTTTTGCTGACATTTCTATTGGCGCAAATTCCCCTGCACTCGTCTCACAAGGCCGTGTTAGTGCGATTATCAATGCCAAACCGTCTGAGCGACGTAAAGTATTGGAAGAATCTGCTGGTGTTGCGGGGCTATACGCCCGTCGTCATGAAGCTGAAATTCGCTTAAAAGCCGCCGAAACAAATCTTGTGCGCCTTGACGATATCATGGGCGGTGCTAGCACACGCTATGCTTCATTACAAAAGCAAATCAGACAAGCAAATCGCTATAAAAATGTTAGCCAAAGTATTCGTGAGCTAGAAGGTCTTATTTTCTATCTTGAATGGCGTACTGCCAAAGAAATGCAGACCAGCCTAAAACAACGCTTTGATGAGGTAGAAGGCATTATTCGTGAGGTAATGGTCAAAGTCACACAGCTTACGACAAAGCAAACAGAAACAGCGTCTACGCTGCCTGAATTGCGTAAAGAAGATGCAACTTTGGCGGCTCAGCTACAATCATTACTCATTGAGCGCCGCTCAACCGAGGATGCCTTAAAGCGCATTGACGCTGATTTAGAAAATGCTCGTCAAAGCCTTGTACAGATTGATGAAGATGAAATTTTTGAGAAAGAAAATCTTACGGCTATGCAAACAACGCTTTCGCTACGTAAGGTAGAGCTAGAAGGTTTTGACAGCAATGAACAAGCACTTAAAACTTTAGAAGAAAAACAAGCCGAACTAAGCTTATTAAAGGCTGATATCGCTGCATTGGAGCAAAAGTTAAATACTGCCAGACAACAAGCTGCTCAATCATCTGCGGCATTAGAGACCGCTCAATCACGTTTTAATGAATATACGCAAAAACTTACACAAATTACCGATCAAATGGCTGACAGCAAACAAAAACTTGCCGCCTTGGCCGATCAAGACACACGTCCCGCTATTGCTGTTCTTGAGCAAGCTATTACTGGACTTAAAGCTGACAAAACAAAGCTTGAAGCAGAGAAACAACGTTTAACAGATGCGCTTGATAAAACACGCCAAGCGCAGAATACCGCACAGCAAGCATGGCACGAAAGCAACACTAAAAAAGAAAAAATATTAAGTGAAATCAATATTTTAAAAGATATACTTAAAGTAGAAACTAAAGAAACAGCAATTTCTGTCATTGAATCGATTAAACCTAAGACAGGGTATGAGATCGCTCTCGCTAAGGCAATGGGAGATACCCTGCTCGCAGCCTTGGAAGATCCAGAAGCTAACCAATATTGGCAAATGGTTTCATATACACCACAAGATTTACCTGAATTATCGGCTATTATGGAGCCGTTATCTTCAAAAGTAGATGCGCCAGAAGCACTAACAATTTGTCTCTCACAAATTGGTGTTGTGATTGATGAGCTTCCCGTTGAAACTATTTTAAAAGCGCTTAAACCAGGACAAATGGCCGTCACCAAATCAGGTGATGTGTATCGTTGGGATGGCTATATCATCACAAGCCGTTCGCAAAGCGCCACCGCCAAGCATTTTGAGCAAAAATCGCAACTGGAAACACTAACAAAAGAACTGAAGACCTTAGAGACTACGCTTGAAAAAGCCGCAAACTCTTTATGTAAAGAAAAAGACAAATCAGCTGAGATTACAGCTCAATTGGATGTTGTCAGTGAACAATTAAGCGAAACCAGTGCTGAATTAAACGCAAAGACCTCAGAAATTGAAAGCTTAAAACAAGAGAGTCTTTCAAAACAAACGGACATTATCCGCCTTGAAGAACGTCTACAAAATTTAACACAAGACCAAACCACGACTGAACAAGCTCTTGAAGAAGCAAAGACTGCTATTGAAAGAGCCAAAGCAACAACACAGCAACAAGATCAAGAAAAAGAGATCACTGCCCTTTCTAATGATATTCAGACTAAACGAGCCAAAGCATCAGAAACTGAATCAATCATTAACCGTATTTCTTACGAGCAAGAGACACGTCGTAATCGTATTGACGTTTTGAATAGCGATATTGCCGCTATTCAGCAGCGTATAGAGACAACGCAAAGCCGCATTAATGCCTTTACCGCACGTCGCACTGAAACAACGGAAAAAATACAAGCACTTGAAGCGCAGCCACAAACGCTGAGCGATAAACTCGAAGACTTATTAAGCAATATCGCCTCTTTCGAGACCACGCGTAGCGCAACGGTCGAAAAACTAGAGATTGCTGAAACAGCTTATAATGAAGCCACCAAATCTCTCAAATTGGCAGAAACAGCCCTTTCAGAAGCAAAAGAACAGCGTGCCTCTATCACCGCCCACCTCACAAGCTGTGAAGAACGTTTAGAGCGTATACAGACACAAGTTGAAACAGAAGGGTTAGATGACCCACAAACCATATTTAACAACCTTGATTGGCCAGAAGATGAAGCATTGCCAACGGCTGATGATAGTCGTCAAAAGCTCGAAAAATTGAAACGTGAGCGTGAATCAATCGGTGCCGTTAACCTTATGGCCGCTGAAGAAGCCGAGGCAGCAGCACAAGAAATTGACACCATGACTAAAGAACGTGGCGATCTTGTTGAAGCGATCCAAAAATTGCGGGGCGCTATTCAAAAGCTTAATAAAGAAGCGAGAGAACGCATGAACGAAGCGTTTAATGTCGTCAACCAACATTTTCAAAGACTATTTGTTCAAGTTTTTGACGGCGGGCAAGCGCATTTAGAGTTAATCGAATCAGATGACATCCTTGATTCAGGTCTGGAAATCTTTGCACAGCCACCAGGTAAGAAACTGCAATGCCTTAGCCTTCTTTCAGGTGGTGAGCAGACACTGGCCTCTATTGCTCTTATTTTCGCAATGTTCCTAACTAATCCCTCGCCTATCTGTGTACTTGATGAGATTGATGCGCCACTTGATGATGCAAATGTTGACCGTATCTGTACCCTTTTAGAACAAATTGCCGAAACGACACAAACTCGTTTCTTGGTCATTACGCACCACCGTATGACAATGGCTCGCATGGATCGTCTCTACGGTGTTACCATGGCTGAACGTGGGATTTCACAACTCGTATCTGTAGATTTACAGCAAAGCTTCTTAGACCAATTGGCTGCTGAGTAATGTCAGAATCCGAGCCAGACAAACTTCAAGATCTTGAAGATAAAATTGACGCCTTCAGAAAAAAGAGTGCTGAACCGACTGAGCCTAATGAAGACCAAGAAAATTTACGGGTTGGTCTGCGCGCAGGGACAGAGCTTGTTGCAGCTATTGCTGCAGGTGGTTTGATTGGCTATTTTTTAGATGAAAAATTTGACACAAAACCGCTTTTTTTACTTGTTCTTTTGATTTTGGGCGTTATAACAGGGTTTATAAATGTTTGGCGTGTATCGCAAGGTATGGGAACCTCAGTAGGGATCGGTAAAAGTCAGGCAGAGTTAGACAAGTCGAAAAAGAACAACGGAGAGTAATACAACGTGGCCAATCCTATTCATCAATTTGAAGTAACGCCGATCACACAAAACCCGTTAATTGTCGGTGGTGTTGATATTTCGTTCACAAATTCTGCACTTTGGATGATGATTGCCGTTGTGATGTCCTTTTGTTTCTTCACACTAGCCCTCCAGAAAAAAGCCGTTGTACCTGGACGTCTTCAAATGTTTGCAGAGATGCTTTATAGCTTTGTGGCCAATATGGTACGAGAAAACATGGGTCTTGAAGGCCGCAAATATTTTCCATTCGTCTTCACTCTCTTCATGATTATTTTGCTCGGTAATTTATTGGGTATGGTACCAGGATCATTCACTTATACGAGCCATATCATTGTCACGGGTGCACTTGCATTGATCGTTTTCTTTATCTGCACAATCATTGGCTTTGTGCGTCACGGCCTGCATTTCTTCTCATTCTTTTTACCTGCGGGTGTGCCTTGGCCGCTATGGCCTATCATTATCCCGATTGAGGTTTTATCATTCCTTATTCGTCCTGTAACGCTTTCTGTTCGTCTTTTTGCGAATATGATGGCAGGTCACTTAATGCTTAAAGTATTTGCAGGTTTCAGCGTTGGTATGATTGGTATGGGTGCGGTTGGTGTTGCTATGGGCATGTTACCCCTACTCTTTAACTCTGTACTTATTGCATTTGAAATTTTAATCGCACTTTTACATGCTTACGTTTTTGCTGTTTTAAGCTGCATTTATTTGAAGGATTCCATTGATTTACACTAAGAATTATGTAGAGTGCAAATCATTGGCTGTATAAACGAAAAACATATTAAGAAAGGCTACAAACTATGGAACTCGAATCAGTAAAATTATTAGCGGCAGCTTTGGCCCTACTACCACTTTTTGGTGTGGGTATTGGTCTTGGTATGATCTTCTCATCATACAACCATGCAGTGGGTCGTAACCCATCATCTGTACAGGTTTTGGACAAGAAATTCTTCCTTACCTTTGCTTTGACAGAGGCTTTGGCGATTTTCGCATTGGTTATTTCTTTGATTATCCTTTTCGGTTAATTGATTAAATTAAAGTAAATTTGAATCCGCAGGACAAAACATGCTATTTAATCTTCCCATGAAAAAGATTTCTTACGCTCTATTGGCCTGCGGTTTCGTTTTATTAAATAGTGAAGCGGCTTTGGCTGCGTCTGGTCACGAAAAGCAAGCTGGCCTACCTCAATTTGATATTACAACATTTCCATCACAGATATTCTGGCTTGTTGTGGCCTTTGCACTTTTATATGTGCTGTTCTCAAGCCGTGTTTTACCTGATATTTCTGCTGTTATAGAAAAACGTAAAAAATCTATTGAATCAGATCTTTTAGAAGCTGAAAAACTTCAGGCGGAAGCTGAAAATGTCCAAGCAACATATGAAAAGAGCATTGATGACGCTCGTCATGCTGCGGCTGAGACATTAAAACAAGCCGAAGAAGCCTCTAAGAAATCTGCCGATAAGAAATTTAACGCCTTCCAGTTAAAGGCTGAGAAAGAAATGAATGCTGCCATCGTGCGTATTGAAGAATCAAAACAGGCGGTATTTAAAGAGATTGATGATATCGCTGTTGATGTTGTTGTTGCCTCTGTCCAAAAACTTACAGGTCTAACAATTGACGCTAAAACCGCACGTGCAGCGATCAGCGCACAAACGAGCTCAACGAAGAAAGCGGCATAATCATGGATTTATCTATCATTTTCCAAAGTACAACAACTTGGGTAGCATTGGCCTTTGTCATTTTTGTGGTTTTTGCTTTCAAACATGCAAAGACAGCTCTTCTAGGGATGATTGATGGCCGTATTGAAGAAATTAAAACAGACATTCAAACAGCTGAAAATCTGCGCTTTGAAGCACAAGAGCTTGTTGCTCAATATAAACGTAAGCAAAAAGACATCATCAAAGAAACAGATGCGATGATTGCCTCTTCTAAAAAACAAGCAGAAGAACTCACCAAAAACATTGCCATTGAAACCGAACGCACGATTACATTGCGTGACCATCAGCTAAAAGAACGTATTGCTCGTATTGAAGAAAAAGCTGTTACTGAAATCCGTCAGCAAATTACAGATGTTGCAACAACAGCAACATTAGAGATCATCACAAACCAGCTAGGCAAAAAAGAAAATGATGCGTTAATAGCGCAAACGATTCAGTCTATTCCGACAACAATGAAAAAAGCCTCTTAAAGAGCGCAGTTTGGCCATATGAATGGGCAATACCTCACATAACAGCTTATTCCCTGCCCCAAACGTTAAATCATCACGTTTATGGGCTGGAAAAACCATTGGCATTCTCGGTGGGTCGTTTAATCCTGTCCATGAGGGGCACGTCCATATCTCCAAGCAAGCCTTAGCTAATCTGCCTATTGATGCATTGTGGTGGAGCTTTACATCGGGCAATCCATTTAAAACACATATAAGCATGCCCTCCATTGACCAGCGAATCACGCAAGCGGCCGAACAAGTTGATGATCCTCGCATAATTTTAACAGATATTGAGGCACAAATGGGTGTGCAACGCACCCATGAGTTCGGAAAAGCACTTGCCTATTACTTCCCAAACACCCGTTTTATATGGGTTGGTGGCATGGATTTACCTGAGCAGTTTCACCATTGGGGGAAATGGAAATCCGTTATTAGGAGCTTTCCTATCGTCTTTTTTAAGCGTCCGCCCTATAAAGGCACATTAAAGCGTATTCCTATAAAAATATTGCAGAGCGTTAAGCATATATATCACCTACCTAAAGCGGCATCCTTATTTAAGAAAAACCATATATACTGGGCATTACAAGGATCAACGCTCAAAGCATCTTCCTCCGCCATACGTGGAGCTGAGGGTAAAGTATAATACACTGCACAATGCGGAAATCTTGTCACTTTTTGTAAAGTTGATGTATAATAGAGATATGAGATATAAAAAGAATATAATTATAGGAGTATGCTTTTGATTGGTTTTTACACCTATCCAAAAAACATAAAATATTTTTCTTCTCTATTTCCTACTATTTTGATAAAGATAGCCGCTATGGCACAGAATATGCTTATATTAAGCATAGGGAACGACCTTTGCGCTCATGCGTTACACTATGCGAAGGTCGACCATAAACGTAACCTAAAAAGGAGGTTTACACATTTCTTCATATACGCATAACAAGGACGACAGTCCTGAATTGAGATTGGATCTAATTGGAGCCTGTCTCGACAACGAAAAAGCTGAAGACATTGCTATCTATGATTTACGCAATAAAACACCCATGGCAGACTACATGATTGTCGCAACGGGTCGCTCTTCAACGCATATCAAAGCACTTGCCAATAAAATCATTGTAAGTTGTAAGGATCATAATATCCGTAAAATTCGTTCAGAAGGCCAAGCGCAAGGTGATTGGGTTCTTCTTGATGCAGGTGACGTTATTGTTCACCTGTTCCGTGACGAAGTACGTAGTTTTTATGACCTAGATAAACTATGGCAAGAATGCATGATTGATAATGATAAAGCCTACACAACAGAAATGATTCATGCATAATTAATGCATGAAAATATTTGTTGTTTGTCCTAGACGTAGTAAGGGAAGCCCTTACCATGATGCAATAGAAATGTATCTAAAACGTCTCAATCCTGCTGTGCAGGTTGAAGAAATCTATATCAAAGGTGAAAAGAACCCTACACGTCTCAATCAATTAGAAAATGACAAAATAAAAACCCTCTTACCACAAGGCGCAACAATCATTGCCCTTGATCCTTTAGGCAAAGAAATGACGAGCCCAAACTTTGCCACATATCTTCAGCAGTTAAAAAATCAATCTGTACAGCAGCTATGCTTCATCATTGGTGGCGCAGAAGGTCTTTCAGAAGATATAAAAAAGGCTGCGGATATGACTCTTTCTTTTGGTCAAGCGACTTGGCCTCACTTACTTGCCCGTGTTATGCTACTTGAACAACTCTATCGAGCACAGCAAATCTTAAGCGGACATCCTTATCACAAAGAATGAGACATTTTACTTTTATCATCGTTTTTCTCTTTTCAGTTTCTGTGCAAGCAGCAGATCCAGTACCTACGCCAGAACGTAAACAATTATCCCTACAGACTCTAAAATCAGCGGCTGAGCATGAGAAGTCCCAGCAGAAAAAACTAGAGACTGAAATAAAACAAACAGAGAAAAGCTTAAAAAACCTCCGTGAAAAACTTGTCACAACAGCAAAAGAAGAACGGAAAATTTCAAACAATTTACAAGACTTGGAAAACAAAAAAGAGACATTATCTTTACAAGAAAAAGTTCTCACACAAAAATTAGGTAACAATAAGGAAAGAATAGCCTTTCTAGTCACATCGCTATCAAAGATGCAATTAAAGCCCAATGCTCTTTATCTTTTTGCTGAAGAACAGCATCAAAAACAGGTGCTCATTAACGCTAGCTTTAAACATATGGTACCCGACATTATTGACGAAGCAAAAGCAGTTCAGAAGGATTTAGAGACACTAAACAGCGTAAAAAAATCACTCACCCAAAAAGAAAAACAAATTGAGATTGAGCAAGAAAAGCTTGCAGGTAATCAATCACAATTAAAAAAATTAATCGCTCAGCGTAAAAGCATATATACTGAGAATAAAGAACGACTGGCTGCATCTAAGAAGCAGGCTGCTCTTTTTGCCTCTCAGGCAAAAACGATGGAAGATTTACTAGCAAAACTACAAACAACAAAACCTACCCTTTCAAGAAAACCTCAATATACTGAAAAATTACCCGCCAGAGGACAAAAACGCCTACCTGTAGCGGGTGCCATAAAAGTAAGTTATGGTGGCAACAATGATATTGGTGCAAAAAGCCAAGGCGTGGAAATCGCTGCACGTCAAGGCACGACTGCGGTAGCACCTATGGGCGGGCGCATTCGCTTTATAGGTTCATTTAAAACATATAAAAACCTAATGATTATTGAACATGAAAATGGATATCATTCACTTATCTCAGGATTGGAAAATATATCTGTCGAACTTGGGCAATCTGTACTAGCTGGAGAGCCATTAGGTGTAATTGGTGATAGTCAAACTAACTCATCTGTACTATATTATGAATTACGGTATAAGGGGCATCCTGTTGATCCTCTAAAATAATAAAATCTAATAACAATAATGGATATATCAGTTATGAAATTACGAGTCCTCTTTGCTTTTCTAGCCCTCACTCTTTCTACGGTTTTTATTACATCTCCTTTATGGGCAGAAAAAGTGAGCGATCCTGCAGATACATATCGCCAACTTAACCTCTTTGGTGATGTTTTTGAGCGTGTTAGATCGCAATATGTTGACCCCGATATAACTGATAAAGAGCTTATCGAAAATGCTGTCAACGGCATGCTCACAAGCCTAGATCCCCACTCTTCTTATTTAAATGAAGAGGACTTTGACGATATGCGCGTTCAAACCAAAGGTGAGTTTGGCGGCCTTGGTATCGAAGTAACCATGGAAAACGGTGTTGTAAAAGTTGTTTCGCCAATTGATGATACACCTGCTGCTAAAGCTGGTTTAAAACCCGGTGATTTAATCATCTCCATTGATGATAAGCCAGTTATGGGTTTAGACCTTAGCGAAGCTGTTGATATGATGCGTGGCAAAGTTGGTACAGATATAAAAGTTACAATCAAACGTGAAGATGACCCTAATCCTTTTGATGTAAAAATCACACGCGATATTATTAAAATAAGAGCTGTTAGAAGCCATGTGGAAGATAATGATGTCGGATATATTCGTATAACGACATTTAATGAAAATACGCAAACTAATTTAGAAAAAGCTATTGCTGAGATTAAAAAAGACACAGGTGATAAACTTATCGGCTATGTTATTGATCTTCGCAATAATCCGGGTGGCCTTTTGAATCAAGCAATTTCTGTCGCAGATACTTTCCTTGATAAAGGTGAGATTGTCTCAACACGTGGCCGTAATGAAAACGATACACGTCGTGATAATGCTACCGCCGGTGATATGACTGATGGTAAGCCATTAGTGGTTTTGATTAATGGTGGCTCTGCCTCCGCTTCTGAAATTGTTGCAGGTGCCTTACAAGACCATCACCGTGCCGTATTGATGGGCACTCAAAGCTTTGGTAAAGGGTCAGTACAAACGATCATCCCTATCCCTGGACATGGTGCTATGCGTCTTACAACAGCCCGTTATTACACGCCATCGGGTCGGTCTATTCAGGCGAAAGGTATCACACCGGACATTGAAGTAGAACAAGCCCGTTTAGAAACGTTAAAAGGTTTTAATATTAAAGAGGCTGATTTAAAAGGTGCCCTTGAGAATGGACAAAATGATACCAAAAAACCTGTTGTCATTATGCCAGAAGATAATGATGCCGCTGATAAATCAGATGCTGAAGAAAAACCTGAAGACTACCAACTTCTTAGAGCCGTTGATCTTCTGAGGGGTGTTAGTCTTTATAATGCAAGTAGATAAGATATAATAATGGCAGGCCTATTTGATAAAATTGCTAATCTACAAGTCTCTGCTCAGTTTGAGTCAAAAGCATTCTTCATCTCATTGGGCATTATTTTGCTGCCTTTTATCTTCTTTCTGGGATATGGCGCAACCCTTAACGGACAAGCATATCAATTAAGAACTGAAAATCTAGCAGCTACTGTCGCACATGTTGAACGTGCTGAGACTGATATTTCGCTTGAAACGGTAGATGTTGATGAAACCGCAGAACAACTTGTCCAAGATGTAATTGAATCCGCACCCGAAGAACAACAAACAGAAATTGAGACTGAAGAACAGCCTGCGTTTTCAACAATTGATATAGATGACCTTCTATATGATCGTAGCGAAAATAAATGGCAGCCACGCAAAGCACCTTCAGGTGAAACAGTCTTTGGAGCATACAAGGCAGATCTACCTGCAAATATAGCGGTGAATTCCGCACAAAAGCCCAAAATAGCGATTATCTTTATTGATGTAGATGCTAAAACGGAAGCGCTAAAAAAGGCACAAGAAACACTATCAAAAACATATTCATTCGGCTTTAATCCATACGATCAAGCCTTAGAAGAAAAGACAAAACTGAGTCATGAAAATGGTTTTGAAAGTTGGCTTATGCTTCCAACAGAACCAACAAATTATCCTTATAATGACAGAGGTCCTCTTTCATTGCTCACAAATGATAAAAAGGACATTATTCAAACTAAGTTGGCCGCCATTGCCTACAAAGCGCCCTATGTAATCGGTATGCTGGGCTATACTGATACACTGTTTATGGATAACGAGAGCCGAAGAGCAATCGTATCGAGCTTTCTTAATAATATCGGCTTTGCCTATATACATGGTGTCAATGATATTTCTGTGCAGGGAGATGTTGCCCAAGCCATACCTTATGCAGAGAAAGATATCGTTATTGATAGCTCTGCCAAACCAAAGGATATCGCTAACACCCTTGTTCAATTGGAAACAATTGCACAAAATACAGGCTATGCCATTGGGTATGCGCATCTTTATGACACAACGCTTAAAACATTAGAGAACTGGAATTCCACACTTTCTGAAAGAGGAATCTTGCTTGTTCCTGCATCATCTATTACAAAAGGGACATTCACGTCATCACAAGCTGAGGAATAATGTCTAACACTCCCCAAGAAGAAAAACCTTACCGATTAAATGTCGGTGTCATTCTATTTAATAAAGACGGAAAAGTTTTTATGGGTGAACGCTCTGATAGCGCTGGTAGTTGGCAACTCCCGCAAGGCGGCATTGATAATGGAGAAGATTATGAAGCCGCTGCTAGACGTGAGCTATTTGAAGAAACTGGCATCCAAAATGCCGAAATTATCCGCTTAATGGACGGCTACCTGACCTACGACTTCCCTATTTACCTTGTCGATAAAGATATCTACCTCATGTATAAAGGACAAAAGCAAAAATGGGTAGCAATGCGCTTTTTAGGAAATGACAAAGACATTGATCTTAACTGCCATTTCGAAAAAGAATTTTGTAACTGGAAATGGGCTGATTTAAGCGACATTGCCGAGACGATCGTTCCGTTCAAAAAGCACATCTACGATGCTTTAATCACAGAATTTAATGATATTAGTAACAGCTTAGTCTAGTTTAAAGGCGACCAAGCAGGGTCAGAGCCACCTAATGGTGTCGGTAACAATCTCTCATTATGACCTGTCAGATCAATTGTATAAAGATTAGCCGAACGTTGTGTGCCACCTTGACCAGATGGTTTCTCTTTAAAATACACAAGGTAACGGCCATTTGGCGCCCAACTTGGGCCCTCAACATGGAAAGCAGTTGTGATTAAGCGCTCTCCTGTCCCATCTGGACGAATAACGCCAATATAGAACTGTCCTTTATACATACGTGTAAAAGCAATCATATCACCACGAGGCGACCATACAGGGTTCGCATAGCGACCATCTCCAAATGTAATACGATGTGGATTAGCACCATTAGCGCTCATCACATAAAGCTGCTGTGTGCCGCCACGGTCTGATTCAAAAACGATTTGACTGCCATCTGGCGAATAAGATGGGCTTGTATCAATCCCTGGGTTATTTGTTAGCTGTGTTACCTTGCGTGAGCGTAAATTAAGGTCATAAATTTCACTATTCCCATTTTGCGATAATGACATCACAACACTATTACCATCTGGTGAGAAACGTGGCGCAAACGTCATACCTTTGAAATCGCCTAGAACCTGTTGTTGGCCTGTATCGATATTATAAAGATATACACGTGGCTTGTTGTTCACATAAGCTAAATACGTGATTTGCTGTTGAGACGGTGAGAAACGTGGAGTCAAAACAAGGTTCTGGCCATTGGTCAGGAATTTATGGTTTTGGCCATCTTGATCCATGATCGCCAAACGCTTAATACGGCGATTTGCTGGGCCTTCTTCTGCGACATAGACAATACGGCTATCAAAATAGCCTTTCTCCCCCGTTACACGCTCAAAAATTGCATCGGCGATAATATGTGCTATACGACGCCAATTATTCACTTCAGTCGTATAAGCTGTGCCAATTAACTGAGATTGTGTAAGTGTATCCCATAAACGAAATTCTACGCGTACACTGCCTGGGCCATTATCTTTAACGACACCAGTTATAAGTGCTTGTGTGCCGATACTGCCCCATTCAGAAAAACGTGGACCTTCTTTAGCAACAGACTCACTTGATTGCAAATATGTCGATTCAGAAATCATTCTAAAAAGGCCTGATGATTTAAGATCATTCTTAATAACCGAAGTCATTTGCGTAGCAATTGTTTGAGATGCAGATGTTTCACTATAAAAATCTGGTATAGCTGTCGGTAAAGCTTCAACTTGTCCTTTAGTAAGATTGATCGTTAATTCTGCATGAGATGGTACACTCACAAAACTCATCATTACAAAAAGCACGGTAAAAAGTTTTTTCATCAGAACATATCCTTAGGGTCAAAGTTAATCGTAATCGTTTTCCATTGTTCATATTTGTCCAATGGCAGCTTCAAAGGAGAGCATTGCGGATTTCGCACAGCTCGTAAAGCACTATCCGCTGCCGCTCTGAAAAAAGGATCACTACCGTAGCGGCCTTTATTCACAATCTCTGCCGATTGAACCGTTGCATCTGGTGCCATACGCATCTTGACCGTCACCACCAAGTCTTGGGCGTCTCTAGCACCTGGCACAACATTCCAACAGCCTGCAAGCTGTTGGCGCACCAAATCCTGCTCACTAATAGTTAGAGTGGTTCCGATACGAGTCAACACCGCATCAGGCACTTGTGTCTCACTATTGGTGTCTTCTGTCACTTCTTGCTCAACTTGTGGTCGCTCTTTACCTGCCAAATTTTTTAACACAGAGGAAAAATCAGTTTTTGGTTTTTCTTTCTCTTCCTTTGCTTTCTCAATCACCTTTTTAGGATCTTGCTTGGGCTTAGGTGGCGTTGGTTTTACAGGCGGCTTTTTCGGTTCAGGCTTTTTCTCGGCAACCGGCTCAGGTTTAGGCTCTTCGACAAAGTCCTCAATCGGTGTTTGTGGGTCAGGTGTCTTTATTGGATCTGGCACGTCTACTGATTTAGGCGGCTCAACCGATTTCACAGGTTCAGGCTTTACTGGTTCAGGTTTTGGCTCTTCCTTAGGTTCTTCTTTTTTCTCAACAGGCTTTGGTGGGGCGGCAGTATGTTCCGCCACCTCAGCATCTACAAACTCAATACTAATAGGCTGGTTTTCTTCTATTTCAATCGGGTCGGAAAATGAGACACCAACAGTGAAAACAACGATAACAGCAAAATGCAGCAGCAATGATGCGGTCATTGCATTTTTTGTAGAGCTATAATCAACTCCGGCACTTTGCTTTTTATCTGCTTTCAACGCCATAAAAGAACCTTTACTGGCCCGCTGGTTTTGATATCAAAGCAACCTTTAAAAAACCAGCTCTGTTAATCGCACCCAATACTGACATCACTGTTGAATATGGCAGTGTCTCATCAGCACGGATGTAAATACGTTGGTCATCCTTTTGGCCAATTACTTCCGTTAAAAAAGGAATAAGCTTTTCATGGCCCACTTCCGTCTCACCCACGAAGACTTTACCTTCACCGTCCAATGTGACTTCTAAAGGCGTATTATTTTCTTCCGTGATTGCCTTTGCTTGTGAATTTGGCAAATCGACGGCAACACCAGTGGTTAGTAACGGTGCAGACACCATAAAAACAATAAGCAACACCAACATAACATCCACGAAAGGGGTAACGTTGATATCTGAAAATTGTTGGCGTTTACGTCCTCTACGTCCACCACGTTTTGCAAGTTGACCGGCCATTATTCTGCTGCCTTTTGTTTTTCAAAATAACGAGATAAGATCGCTGAGAATTCTGATGAAAAAGCCTCCAAACGATCGGCATATCGATTTAAGTCATTTGAGAATTTATTATAAGAAATAACCGCAGGAATAGCCGCCACCAAACCAAGCGCCGTTGCAAACAACGCTTCAGCAATACCAGGGGCTACAACGGCAAGTGATGTATTCTGTGTCATGGCAATAGAACTAAAGGAATTCATAATGCCCCACACTGTCCCAAACAAACCAATAAACGGTGCTGAGGAACCTGTATTAGCTAAAAAGGTCATATAACGCTCTAACTTATCCATCTCACGTGTAATTGTGATCGCCATAGAGCGTTCAATGCGTTGTTGTAGCCCCGCTTGTAAAGTTACTTTTTTACCACCATTGTTTTCATTGCTAAGATGCCATTCTTCCATACCTGCTTTAAAGGTATTTAGAAGCGGATCTTCTTTACTTTTTTGGACACGTGCATAAAGCTTATCAAGTGCCTCCCCTGACCAGAATGCCTCTTCAAATTTATCAGCACGATCATTAAGCTTTTTAAGCATGCCCATTTTTTGAAAGATAATACACCAACACCATACAGAAGCTGCAAGCAAGGCCATAATTACAGCCTTAACAATTAAATCGGCTTGCCAAAATAAACCCCAAATTGATAAATCATGGGAAACAGTGCCCGCTAATTGGGCGGCATCAACAACGCTCGTCATACAAATTCCTTTAGTAGATTGCTTAAATTATATTGTTTGGAAGTTTAGCAGGTCTTCCATTTAAATCTACATAGGCAAGTGTAATTTCACTTTCTGTCAACAATTGGGCATCTTTGTAAATATCCTGTTGCAGCACGAGACGGGCATTTTTACGCTCTTTCAGACGTGTTCTAACTGTAATGAGATCATCCAATTTTGCTGAAGCTTTATATTTAATAGATAAATTTGCCACAACAAAGCCTGCACCTTTACTAAGTGATTCGCTACTTAAAAACTTTTTCTCACGTAGCATCTCGGTTCTGGCACGTTCCATATACTTTAAATAATTGGCGTAATACACAATACCGCCAGCATCAGTATCTTCATAATAAATCCGAATGTCTAAAGAATGGCTCATTGGTCAAAAAGATCAGCTTCAAGGGTTTTCGGCGTATTAAGCCCTAAATGTTCATAGGCTTTTTTTGTTAAGCAACGACCTCTTGGGGTACGCTGGATAAAACCTTGTTGCAACAGATACGGCTCAACAGTTTCTTCAATGACATCACGCTGCTCAGAAAGTGCTGCTGACATGGTATCAATTCCCACTGGGCCACCACCGTAATTATCGGCAATAAGACGCATATAACGCTTATCCATACCGTCCAAGCCTTTATCATCAACATCAAGGCGTGACAGGGCTGCATCGGCAATGGCTTTAGTAATAAGTGTTTGTTTATCCACCACCGCAAAATCTCTGACACGGCGTGTTAAGCGTCCTGCGACACGAGGCGTACCCCGTGATCTTTTGGCAATTTCTAAAGCACCCTCTTCGTCAATATCAGTCTCAAGTAAACGGGCTGTACGAGTAACAATTTTGGCTAATTGTGCAGGCTCATAAAATTCCAACCGAAGCGGAATACCAAAACGTTCACGCAAAGGCGTTGCAAGTAAACCAGAGCGTGTTGTTGCCGCCACCAATGTAAAGGGTTGTAAATCAATCTGTACCGAGCGAGCCGCAGGGCCTTCCCCAATCATCAAATCAAGTTTACCGTCCTCCATGGCTGGGTAAAGTACTTCTTCAACTGTTGCGTTAAGACGATGAATTTCATCAATAAACAATACATCATTGGGTTGTAGATTTGTTAAAATAGCCGCCAAATCCCCTGCTTTTGTGATGATGGGTCCAGAGGTTGCACGGAAGCCCACGCCCAACTCTTTGGCGATAATTTGCGCCATAGTGGTTTTACCCAAACCTGGCGGGCCATAAAGTAATACATGATCCATAGCGGCGGTGCGTGATTTAGATGCCTCAATAAAAACTCGCAAATTAGCTTTCAAATGATCTTGACCGATAAATTCGGCTAATGTTTGAGGTCTCAACGCTGGGTCAAGATCGTCTATTTGCTGGATTGCTGAAAGATTGGTATTTTGCATTAGCCGTTCAACTCCTTCAGACCCATTTTAATCATATCCGATAAATTTAAATCATCATTGGCACTTTGTTGAACTTTAGACAGCGCCATATACGCATCGGCTCTGGCAAAACCGAGATTAACAAGGGCGGACAAAGCATCATCAAGCAGTGGGTTTTGCGATGGTGCAACCTCTGCCCCAGCTGAGAGGTTTTGTGTTGTGTGTCCTAAGGACAAGTCCCCTACTTTATCTTTTAATTCCGTTAATATGCGTGCTGCTAATTTAGGCCCCACACCATCAGCTTGTGTTAAAGCAGCTTTGTCTTGTGAGGCAATGATTGACGCTAAATTCTCAGGCGGACAAACGCTTAAAATTGCTAATCCTGCTTTTGCGCCAACGCCTTGAATTTTGGTCAGCATTGTAAACCAACCTTTTTCCAATGCATCACAAAAACCAAAAAGACTGATCGCATCTTCACGAATAACGGTTTCAATAAGTAGAGAACAATTCGATCCTTTATCGCCTATACGAGTAAGTGTGCGATTACTCGCCGAGACAAGATAACCAACACCATTTACATCAAGAATAAGAGACCCTTGAGCTACTGTATCGATTGTACCTGTTAATTTTGCGAACATGAATCAAGTTTAGCCTGTATCTGGCTGTAGGTCGAGTGGTGATTAGCATGACAAATCGCCACAGCGAGGGCGTCTGCAGCATCTTCGCTCGTCACTTGAGAGCTTGGCAAAAGCGTTTTAATCATCATCATAATTTGAACCTTATCGGCATGGCCTGATCCCACAACGGTCTTTTTCACCAAATTAGCACCATATTCAGCCACCTCGATGCCAAAGCGAGCAGGTGCGACCATAGCAACACCACGGGCTTGCCCCAGTTTCAAAGAGCTTGTAGGGCTTTTATTGACGAAAGTTTCTTCAATAGCCGCAGAATGTGGTTTCCACAAATCGACAATCTTCGTCATTTCTGTATCAATAAATAAAAGACGTTCAGCTAAAGATAATTTGGCGTTCGGTTTTATAACACCATGGGCTATATATTTAAGGTTAGAGCCGTGGCTCTCAATAACACCCCAACCACATTTATTTAATCCAGGGTCAATCCCTAATATACGCATTACTTATCCAGCTAGTTTTTCCATGATCTCATCTGAGATCGTGAAGTTTGTGTACACATATTGTACATCATCAAGATCTTCTAGCATATCAATAAGCTTTAGGACTTTTTCTGCAGCCTCTTCATCTAAATCTTTTTCAACATTAGGGCGGAAATTAAATTCAGCGCGTAATGGTTCACCTAATGCTTCTTGCAATGATTGCTGAACACCAGCAAAATCATTTGTAGAAGTAATAACCAGATGTTCTTCATCTGTTGTTTCAACATTTTCAGCGCCAGCTTCCACTGCTGCTTCAAATATTTGATCCGCTGTTACTTTATCAAGCGCATAAGCAATCTCGCCGACATGATCGAACATAAACGACACCGAGTTAGATTCACCTAAATTACCACCATATTTTGCAAAAGTAGAACGAACATCGCTGGCTGTACGGTTGCGATTATCTGTCAGAGTTTCTACAATAAACGCCACAGAGGCTGGGCCGTACCCTTCATAACGCATTAATTCATAATTATTTGCTTCTGCGCCATCGCCAGAGCCTGTTTTAATAGCACGGGCGATATTATCATTAGGCAAATTATTTGCTTTGGCTGTTTGTATGGCTAAGCGCAAACGTGGATTCATTTCAGGATCGGCACCACCTTCCTTTGTCGCCACGATAATTTCTTTCGCACAACGTCCAAATACTTTAGCACGCTTTTTATCTTGAGCACCTTTTCTATGTTGAATGTTTTTAAACTTGGAATGTCCTGCCATTATTACTGCCTTTTTACTTTATTTATTTGACATACCTAACTTCACTCGTTAAGTAGTTGTTTCTTAAACTGCTTCACAAAGCCGATTTTTTATAGCAAAATCATTTGTGCGATGCAAAAGGATTTAAAATATGTCTTATGATTTTGGTAATTTAAGGGTTCTAATTTTAGAAGACAATAAACCCATGCTAGAAATTATTCGTGCCATATTGTTTAGCTTCGGTGTCGGCGAAGCCTACGGTGTTAGTAATGGTGAGCGTGGTTACGACTTATTCCGTGAGTATGAACCAGACCTTATTATCGCTGACTGGATGATGTCTCCCGGCGATGGCCTTAGCTTCACACGGAAAGTCCGTACTAGTAAAGACAGTCCTAATCCCTTCGTCCCTATTATTCTTATTACAGGCTTTAGCGCAAAAAAACGTGTAGTATCAGCACGTGACACAGGTATTACAGAGTTTCTTGTAAAACCTTTTACAGCCAAAGATTTATACACACGCCTCGTTCAAATTATTGAACGCCCTCGTAAATTTATTCGCTCAGATGAATTTTTTGGCCCGGATCGTCGCCGTTCTAATAAATTATCTGACTATAATGGCGTAAGACGGCGCGCCAGCGACGATGAAAAAAGCAACAACACCGTCAATCTTGACGTAAGAAAGCGTTAAGGGGGCATCATGGCTGAGAAGTTTAACGCAGAAGAATTACGCAACATGTTGAGTGATAGCTCAAGTGATGATTACGAAAAGAATCCTATGCTCAGCGGTGATGCACCGCGTGAAATAAGCCCACCAAATAAGATAAAACAAAAAGTAGGCACAGGCGGCCTTGCGGACTCCGTTATTGATAAAGCACAAAAAGCCGTGCAGAACAGCAACGTCGACTTCCGCCCAACAGGCTTAGAACAACTCGGTCAAATTAAAGAGGTTTACGCTTTGGCGAAAAACAAATCTACTGATTATACTGACCTTGATCTTATCAATATGATGATCGCACCTGCTATGCAGATGAAAGCTAATGGCGGTATGTTTGGCTATGATCTTGTCACGACAGTATCTGATTTATTTGTGCAATTTCTAGAAAGCCTAACAACACTTGATGACGATATCTTACAGGTAATTAATGGCTTTATATCAGCCCTTAATGTCATTCTCGCCTCTGACCTTAAAGGTTCTGGTGGTAAAGACGGCACAGCCCTTGTTAAAGAATTAAGTGCTGCTTGGACACGTCTTGATAAAAAGAAAAAAGCTTAAATCGCTGTTAGCGGCGTTTGACTTAGACGGCCGCCCAGCCGTATCGGCTCTATTTTGATAGCCAGACCTGTTTCATCATCTGTTTCAACAAATACACCGCATAAAGATACATGTTCTTGCGCGGGCACATGCTTCTCACCACGCATTTTTGTCACAAATTTTTGAATGGAAGGACCTTTTTCCATGCCAACTACGCTATCAAAAGACCCCGTCATACCTGAATCTGTTTGATAGGCTGTACCATTATTTAATATCTGCGCATCCGCCGTTGGAATATGCGTATGTGTACCAACAACCGCCGATACCTTACCGTCCAAATAATGTGCCATTGCCATTTTTTCAGAACTTGCCTCCCCATGAATATCAACAAAGATCGCATCGACATCATTTTTAAGCTGGTTGAACTGTAATATTTCCTGCATCACCCGAAATGGATCATCAAGCGGATCCATAAATACACGCCCCATAATATTCACAACCAAATACTTTTGGCCTGATTTTGTCGTACCAATATATGTTCCCTTACCTGCTGCTTTGCTTGGGAAATTAGCTGGGCGCAACAAACGTGGATCATCTTCGATTTGTTCAATAATTGTGCGTTGATCCCACACATGATTGCCTGTGGTAATACAATCCACACCCATTTCATAAAATTCTTCACAAATCTTGGCTGTAATCCCAAAACCATGCGCCGCATTCTCTCCATTCAATATAATAAGATCAGGTTTTAACGCCGAACGAATTTGCGGCATATATTTATGTACGGCTTGTCGGCCTGGTTTGCCGATTACATCGCCTATATGGATAATTCTCACGTGGTAAACTTTCTAAGCCTTTTCGGCGTAATGATATAATCAAGTTTTTGGTCATGATCCTCACAAGGCAAGTCTTCAAACCAAAGCTGTTCTTCATAGGCAACGCCTATAGCGGTAATATGCTTTTTTTGACGGTAATATGCAAGCGTTGTATCGTAATAGCCACCACCATAACCGATGCGATTACCGTTTGCGTCAAAAGCCAATAAAGGCACAAGAAATACATCTGGCTCCGCATCAAAGCCAAGCAAGCGTTGCCCTTCAATAACTTTCGGCATTTGTAAATCCAAGCCTAAAAAGCCTAAATCCAGCTCCGAATGTATCGCTTCATAGCCTGCGATGACTGGTCCATCGACAGCATCCAGAATATTCATTAATATTCTCTCAAATGACTGCTTATCGGATTTTGATAAAAAGCAGGCTTTGCGTATCTTTTTTGCTTGTTGTCGAACTTGACTTTTAACATTATTTGACATATAAATACATTATGGATGATGTTTCTTTACATTTCACAATAGCGGCATCTGATGGCCCCTTCAAAGGAAAAGTCATCACGGTTGTTATGGGTAAAGCATTTGAAGACAAAGAAGGTGCTAGCCAAGGTTGGGTTATTGCTAAGTCCATACCTTTATCCAACATACAGCAGTTTAGCCAAGCGGTAAATTATATGGCAGACAAAATAGGCTTTTATTTCCAACAAAAAAGCAGAGAACCTATCACTTTTGAATTATCTCGTCAGATCACAGATTTAGTCACTGATCCAGCAGCCAAAACAGCCAGCTTTAGAGTTAAAGGTAAGATAACAAAAAAGCTTGCCGCACTGACCGGTGGGTAAAAATTCCTCCGCGGCCCTGTAAAACAGGTGGGCACCGTATCTGCTAGACCACGGTCTAACAAAGGCACAGTTCCCTATACGAAGATTATCGGCCCTGGGGATATTGGTCCCTATCGCATCAGGCAGCAAGCTCTATCCCTATTATATAGGACTAAACCTTAATAATTTCTACAAAAATAGTAAGGTACTGTATCCCCTGTGAAGGCAGGGGTTTAACAAACAGATCCCCGTTTTCACGGGGAATGCATTCTTCTTGTGAGCATTTTAAATAGATTGAATTTCTTTTGTGATGCTTTTAATGCGTGTATTGATCTTATCAACAATCGCTTTCAGCTCTTCTTCTGATATGTAGCCTTCTGTAGACGGTGCTTCACCATTAGAGTTAGCCGCCTTTTCTCTTAAATCAAACACTTCATCTGCCAAAACCAATGAAGTAATAACAAATAATTGATCTTCTGATACAGCGCCTGTATTACCGCTGAGTGAACGCATGCGCTCATCAATGTATTTGGCTAATTGACGCACACGCGCTTCTTGGCCTTCGCCGCAATCAATACCATAAGATTTTGAATTAATATTTACACTCACACTGGCCATTACGCTTCTTCTTTCAATAAAGATTCAATATGGCTAATCGTATTATCTAAACAAGCCGCAAGTTGATCCATTTTCTCCTGTGACATCGTGCCTTGTTGCGCTGGGTCATTGTCTTGTTCAGGCGATGCAAATAAATCTTGTTGCGATCCCGCAAGCATTTTCTTTTTCATGGTTACGGCATTTTCTAAACCGTTTAGAACTAAGTCCAAATTCTCTAACATTGCTTTCATATAATCTCTCTATTTTTTAACGTAATCGCTTCTTTATGAACGAGCCTGTTTTTTTACGCCTTTGCAGCATAAATGTCTAGGGGGGCTTTTAAGACATAATCATAAGCTTTTGACTTATATAGCTTTTAAGTAAATATCCACATTTGTGATTAATCTTATATGAGTTATTGAAATAGCGAACAAGAAGGCTTAAAACTAACTAACACGAACAAATAAGGATTTTTTAATGTCAGCAAACGCCCTCAAAAACACCCAGCAAGTCGCCTCTTTAACCGAATTATCAAACGCTGTGCGTGCTCTTTCAATGGATGCTGTCGAACAAGCTAACTCAGGTCACCCTGGTATGCCAATGGGTATGGCGGATGTTGCCACCGTCCTTTTTACAAAATTTTTAAAATTTGACCCTAAAAATCCTACATGGGCCGATCGTGATCGGTTCGTTTTATCGGCGGGTCACGGTTCAATGCTTCTTTACAGCCTTTTATACTTAACTGGTTATAAAGATATCACCATCGAGCAAATCAAAAATTTCCGTCAACTACATTCTCTTTGCGCTGGGCACCCTGAAATAAACCAAGCGGTGGGTATTGAAATGACAACAGGCCCATTAGGCCAAGGTATCTCAACAGCTGTTGGTATGGCACTCGCTGAGCGGATGATGAATGCCCGCTTTGACGACACACTCGTCAACCACCATACTTATACGATCGCCAGCGATGGCGACCTCATGGAAGGTATTTCACATGAGGCATGCTCACTCGCTGGTCATTTAAAATTAGACAGATTGATCGTTCTTTATGATGACAACGGCATTTGTATTGACGGTTCAACCGACACCTCATTTTCTGATGACACACCAAAACGCTTTAAAAGCTATGGCTGGGACGTGCAAACAGTTGATGGACATGATTACGCAGCGATTGAAGCCGCAATTGAAAAAGCCCAAAACACAAAAACACCAAGCCTAATTTGTTGTAAAACTAAAATTGGCTTTGGCGCACCTACTAAACAAGGTAAATCATCATCGCACGGCTCACCGCTTGGTAAAGACGAGCTTGAAGGTGCTAAAAAAGCTTTAGGCTGGGCAGCCTCTCCTTTTGACGTGCCAGAGCATATTTTAAACAGCTGGCGCAATTACGGCCAAAATGGCGGCCTAAGCCACAGCGCATGGAAAGAAGCCTATTCTAAGCATGCGAAAAGAAAAGAATTTGACACCTATTTAAACAAAGGTTTCGATATCACAAAGGCCATTCAAACCGTTAAACAACAAGCGGCAAATGAGCCAAAGAAATTAGCGACCCGCCAAGCCTCTGGCGCAGTCTTAGAAGAATTGGTTAAAGCAGCACCAAATATGATCGGCGGCTCTGCCGATCTTACAGGCTCTAATAACACTATCACTAAGGAAAGCAGCCCTATTTTAAGTAAAGATAACTATGCAGGTCAGTATATTCATTATGGTGTACGTGAACACGGTATGGCAGCAATTATGAACGGCATGGCCTTACATGGTGGCTTTATTCCTTATTCAGGCACATTTCTGGTGTTTTCCGATTACTGCCGCCCTTCTATACGTTTGGCTGCCCTAATGAAGCAACAAGTGATCCATGTGATGACCCACGATTCAATTGGTCTTGGTGAAGATGGGCCAACCCATCAACCCATCGAGCATTTATCGTCACTACGGGCGATGCCAAATACTTATACATTCCGTCCCTGTGACCTCACAGAAGCAGCTGAATGTTGGGAATTAGCCCTAAACTTAAAAGAAGCACCGTCAATTTTGTCTCTTACAAGACAAGGCCTGACACCACTTCGCACCGATTACACTGAAAAAAATCTTTCAGCTTTTGGCGCGTATATTTTAGAAGAATGTGAAACAGACACACCAGATATCACACTCTTTGCATCTGGCTCAGAAGTAGAACTTATCGTTGAAGCCGCTGAAGAACTATCTGATTATAATATCCGTGTTGTCTCTGTTCCATGTATGGATTTATTCTGGGAGCAGGATCAAGCTTATATCGATAATATCCTAGGCAATAATTCACTTAAAATCGCTGTCGAAGCCGCTGGTCGCCAAAGCTGGGATCGTATCCTAGGTTATGAAGGTCAATTCATTGGTATGGAGTCATTTGGTGAAAGCGCCCCTGCCCCAGATCTTTATAAGCATTTTGGTATCACCACAGAGAACATTGTTAAAACAGCTTTATCGTCATTGCGAACAAAGTGAAGCAATCCATAAAGCAACCGTGTGTTTACATCCTTGCAAATAAGCCATTCGGAACACTATATGTTGGCGTGACATCGGATATTATCAAAAGAATATATGAGCACAGAAATGGACACGGCTCTGTTTTTACAAAGAAATATGATTGCAAAAATCTTGTTTATTATAACATCTTCTCTACAATGGAAGATGCAATTACAGAAGAAAAACGTATCAAAGCTGGTAACAGACAAAAGAAGTTAGAAATGATACAAGCTATGAATCCTGAATGGCAGGATTTATACTCAACAATAACAAACTAATGGATTGCCGCGCATTCTCTGAATGCTCGCAATGACGAAATTACAGATAGGATTAAAAACATGGCAGCAACATTTGCAATTAACGGGTTTGGTCGTATTGGCCGTTTAGTATTCAGAGCGTGGCTAGAATCTGGACGCAAAGATTGCGAGATTGTTGCGATCAATGATCTTGCGCCATTAGAAACAAATGCGCATCTTCTGCAATATGATTCAGTACATGGCAGATTACCTTTTGAGGTAACCACAGAAGGCAATGACATCCTAAAAGTAAATGGTCATAAAGTTAAAGTTTACTGCGAACGCAATCTTGAGGACATGCCAACAACCGATAAAGGCGTTGATGTAGTCCTTGAATGTACAGGTATCTTCACAGAGCGTGACAAGGCTGCCAAACATCTTGAGCACGGCGCCCGTAAAGTATTGATCTCTGCCCCTTCTGGTGATGCCGATCTACTCGTTGTTTACGGCGTGAATGATGACAAGCTAACGGCGGCACATACTGTTGTGTCAAATGCATCATGCACGACTAACTGTTTAGCACCTGTTGCTCATGTACTACATGAAGCATTCGGTATTGAACAAGGTTTCATGACAACAATCCACTCTTACACTGGCGACCAACGTATTGTTGATACAGCACATAAAGATCTTCACCGTGCACGCGCTGGGGCGCTAAACATGATCCCAACCTCAACGGGTGCGGCCAAAGCCGTTGGTAAAGTATTACCTGAGCTGAACGGTAAATTAGATGGTGTTTCTATCCGTGTGCCGACACCAAATGTTTCTGTGGTTGATTTTAAATATAATGCGTCACAAGACGTAACCGTTGAGCAAATTCAAGAGGCCATTAAAAAGGCGACTAATGGAAAACTCAAAGGTATTCTTGGAACCTATACAGCGCCGCTTGTCTCATCTGATTTCATCCACGATGCACATTCATCAATCTTTGCGTTGAATGAGGTCAAAGTGATGGATAAACGCTTAGTGCGTATCCTTAGCTGGTATGACAATGAATGGGGTTTTTCAAACCGTATGCTTGATACAGCAACAAAGATGGCTAAGCTTTAAGCAAAAAACATCACAACGATTAAGCGTACGTTAAAGTAGATTCTTCTGCTCTCTGGCAGCCTTAATAAAGCTGACAAACAATGGGTGCGGATCGAACGGCTTTGATTTAAGCTCTGGGTGGAATTGCACGCCGATAAACCATGGATGATTGTCATACTCAATAATCTCTGGCAAATTACCATCTGGAGACATGCCAGAAAACGTTAAACCCTGTTTCTCAAGATCGGCAATATAAGCAGAATTCACCTCATAGCGATGGCGATGACGCTCTGAAATTTCTTCAGAGGCATAAATTTCAGCTACTTTTGAGCCACTACGCAATGCAGCAGGATACGCCCCTAAACGCATTGTGCCACCTAAGTCTGCGTCAACACCACGCTCTTCCTTAACATTGCCCTTTGTCCATTCTGTCATCAAACCGACAACATTTTCCTCACACGGACCAAACTCAGTTGAACTTGCGTTCTTCTTACCAAGTAAACTACGTGTAGCTTCAATCACCGCCATTTGCATACCAAAACATATACCAAAATATGGTACTTTTTTCTCTCGTGCGAATTGTGCTGCACGGATTTTACCTTCTGTACCACGCTGACCAAAACCACCTGGCACAAGGATGCCTTGCACATCTGATAATTCGTGAATTTTTGCTTCATCTTCAAAAACAGACGCATCAATGAATTTCAAATTAACTTTTGTCTTATTGGCAATGCCGCCGTGAATAAGCGCTTCATTCAGTGATTTATAACTATCAGCCAAATTGGTGTATTTACCAACAACAGCAATCGTTACCTCGCCCTCAGGCTCTTTAACACGCTTAACAATATTTTCCCAAACAGACAGATCTACTGGCTTTGCTGCCGCCTCATCCATTTTAAAACATTTAAGCACTTGCACATCTAAGCCAGCCTTATGATAGCTCAACGGCACTTCATAGATGGTTGAAACATCCAAAGCTGGAATAACGCAATCTTTATCAATATTACAAAACAAGGCAATCTTAGCACGCTCATCTTCTGGTATGTCACGATCAGCTCGGCATAACAGTACAGATGCACGAATACCTGCGCTCATAAGCTCTTTAACAGAATGCTGGGTTGGCTTTGTTTTAAGCTCACCTGCTGCAGGGATATATGGCAACAGGGTCGCATGAATAAACAACGCACGATCTTGGCCAATCTCATTACTAAATTGACGAATAGCTTCTAAGAATGGGAAACTTTCAATATCCCCCACTGTACCACCAATTTCACAAAGAACGAAATCAGCTGTACCATCTTTTTCCATGACGAAGTCTTTGATCTCATTGGTAATATGAGGAATAACCTGAATTGTCGCACCCAAATAATCGCCTCGACGTTCTTTATTGAGTACATTTAGATATATACGACCCGTGGTGATATTATCTGTCTTAACCGCTGGACGACCTGTGAAGCGTTCATAATGACCTAAATCCAGGTCGGTTTCCGCACCATCATCAGTGACAAAAACTTCACCATGTTGAAATGGGCTCATTGTTCCTGGGTCAACATTTAAATAAGGGTCTAGCTTACACAGACGTACAGAATATCCTCTGGCCTGTAATAAAGCGCCAAGCGCAGCGGAGCCGAGGCCCTTTCCTAAAGAGGAAACAACGCCGCCGGTAATAAATATAAAATTTGTTTTCATTATTCTGTTGAAATCGGTACTTCTGGTTCTTTTACAGGATCAACAATGGGTGCAACGTCCACTTGCGCTGGTTGCTCTAATTGCTCTGACAGACTCTCACTTGATGAGCCGCCGCCAGCTAAAACAGCTAAGGTTAAGCTTGTGATAAAAAAGCACGTCGCAAAAATCGCTGTCATCCGTGTCAAAAAATTGCCTGTGCCACGTGCAGTCGCTATATTACCTAAGCCACCAGACTCACCTAAACCTAGTCCGCCACCTTCGGATTTTTGAATAAGCACAAGACCTATAATCCCCAAAGCAAGTAATAAATGTATAACTAAAACAACGTGTTCCATCTTTTTCCTAAACTAAATTCTAAACTGCTTCCGCAATGCTTATAAAACTTTCAACTTTTAACGATGCCCCACCTATAAGCGCTCCATCGACGAATGGCAAACTTAAAATGTCTTTCGCATTTTCTGGCTTAACCGATCCGCCGTACAGAATACGAAAATCCCCATAGCTTGCAAGTGTTTCTTTTATAAATACATGCATTTGTTCAATATCCTTTAAAGACGCCGTTTTGCCTGTACCAATTGCCCAAACAGGTTCATAAGCAATAACCGTATTGACGATCGTTGTTTCTGTGGTCACAGCATTCAATAATTGGGCTTTGACAACCTCTTCCGCCTGACCAGCCTCACGTTGCGCCTCTGTTTCGCCAACACATAAAATAACTTTTAGGTTTTGCGCCAAGGCTTTTTCTGACTTTGCCTTAACAAGAGCATCTGATTCTTTATGATATTGGCGACGCTCTGAATGCCCTAAAATCACATAAGAACACCCCATATCTTTCAGCTGTGACGCAGCAATATCGCCCGTAAAAGCTCCCTGCTCGGTTTGAGCACAATCCTGACCGCCTAGCATAACATTACTCTTATGCAACGCATCGGATACCGCAGACAGATACACAAAAGGTGGACAAACTAAAATATCATGCTTGAGACCATGGGCTCTCTTGGCAATACCTGTCGCTAGCGATAAAGCTGAAACCTTATCTCCAAACATCTTCCAATTACCTGCGATTAATTTTCTCATAAGCTCTTTTAATTGTTGTGGTTATTGGTTATGAATAACATCTAGTTTTATGAAGTGAAAGGACATTCTTTAGATGATGGGTTCAATGTTGGAAGGCGCAAAGGGCGGTATTTTAAAATATATCATCCTGTTTTTTATTACCTTAGCCACAGGGGGACTTGTTTTGACAGATGTGGGCGGTTTTTTTAGAGGTGGCGTTGCCGTTAATGCAGTTGCCAAAGTAGCTGGTGAAGACATAACTATTCAGGAATTCGATCGTGATGTCCGTAACATGACCTATTCACAAGGTATAAGTCCGCAAGAAGCATATCAAACGGGTCTCATTCAACAATATCTTCAAACGCTTATTGGTCGAACGCTGTTAAAGCATGCGGCAGCGAGCAATGGCCTACGTTTAGGCCCAAAAGAATTAGTCGGTGATGTCCGTCAATATGTAGAACCTTATATTAACGACGAAACAAGTGCATCGGATGCTTTCAAAAATATGCTTCGAGCACAAAACATGTCTGAAAAAGAATTTACATCTATTCTGGAACAAGATGCAGTAAACCAAATAATGAAAAACGTTTTAACTGGCACCGTTACGATTCCTGGCGATATGGCACTTAATTTTGCAAGTGGCCTAGAGCACACACGTAAGTTAAGCGCCATCGTTTTAGATATTAACGCTATGCCCGTAAAAGCGCAGCCATCGGATTCAGACTTAGAAGCATTTTACGCTTCAGTTAAAGATAATTACGTAACAGATGAAACAAGAGACATTGATGTATTAACCTTAAAAGTCGATGATGTTGCTGCCAAAATATCAATTAGTAATGAGCAATTAAAAGGTTATTATGAAGACAATATAGATAGCTTCACAAACCCTGAAAAACGTAACATTGAACAATCCCTAGTTAAAACTGAAGCAGAGGCTTTAAAAATATACCAACTTGCCGAAGAAGGTAAATCGCTTGCTCAGGCCACCGAAATAGTCACCGGCGATCAAAAAGCATATCGTAAAGCTGACAGCTTTGAACAAGCTGGCCTCCTGAAACCTTTGGCTGAGGAAGTCTTTGCTGCAGATAAAAATGTATTTGTTGGGCCGATAGAAACCCCGCTTGGCTGGCATGTTGCACGAACAATATCTATAACCCCTGCTGAGAAAAAACCTTTTGCAAGTGTCAAAGCGAACGTTGAAAAGCTGTTGCGTGCAGAGCTTTTAGAAGACCAGTTTTATGAACTTTCTTTAGATGTTGAAGAAACGCTCGACTCAGGTGTTAGCGTCGCTGAAGTCGCCGAAGAATATGGATTAAAAATTAAGAAACTTACTGGCATCACCCGCTATGACACAAATAAGGATTTAGACTTTATCGCTGATAAGAACCGTTTTCTTGAGCTTGCTTTCGGTATTGATGAAATGGACAGTTCACAACTTATTGATAATGGTGACGATTATATCGCCTTTACAGTAAAGCATGTTGTACCGAGTGATTACAAAAGTTTTGACGCAGTAAAATCCTCTGTAAAAGTTGAATATATGAATGAACAAAAGCGTATTGCCGCACAAGAACTTATCGCTGATACAGAATATGCCATAAAACAAAACACGGCATCGATGACTGAACTAGCACAGCAAAACGCTGCACTAACATATAAAAGCATCGCCAAATTAAGTCGCTATGGAGAACCACCTGCCTATATATCTGGCGCTCAAATGCCACTCATTTTTGAAGCGAAAACGGGCGAGGTCCAATTGTTTAATAGCAAATCCTATTACGTTCTCGCCCGAGTCGATTCTATTGACCTACCCAATGAAGCGCAGCTAGATGAAGATGATATCCTGAAACAGGCTAAAACACTAAGTGCGATAATGGAAAATGCTTTTGTTGAAAGCTATCTTGCCGCCATTGACCATCGCTATGGAAGTAAAGTGAATGCGGCCGTTCTTGACAAGCTTTATGGATCAACATCCGAGGAATAACGGTGTTTTCCCTGTATACAAGCCGTATAGATTGACACAAAGCAAGAACTAATGTAGAACAAAAAGAGAGGAAAGGAACTCTCTTATGTTGACACAAAAGCAAAAAGATCTGCTGATCTTTATACATGAACGCCTACAAAGTGGCGATATCGTCCCTTCTTTTGAAGAAATGAAAGACCATTTAGGCCTAAAATCTAAGTCTGGTATTCATAGGCTTATCACCGCCCTTGTTGAGCGTGGCTTTTTAGAACGCCTACCACATCGAGCCCGTGCGTTAGAAGTCAAAAAATTGCCTGAAGGCTATAATACTTCTACACCTGCGGTGCCTCAAAATATTATACAGATCGAACCTAAACGCCAAGAGCGTGCCGCACAGCATGACTATGATCGAAGTATTGAAAGTATTCCCTTATGTGGAAAAATTGCCGCTGGCTCACCCATTGAAGCAATCCAGCATGATGGCGATATGGTTGATATTCCTGCGTCTATGTTGGGAAATGCGGAATATTATGCCCTTACCGTTGAAGGTGATTCTATGATTAATGCAGGCATCCATGATGATGACGTCGTTATCATTGAAAAAACCAACACAGCCCGTGATGGGGATATTATTGTCGCACTTGTTGATGGCGAAGAAGTAACACTCAAACGCTTAAAACGTGACGGTAATATGGTCATCCTTATCCCCGAGAACCCTCAACATGACGTTCGTGCGTTTGAAGCGCACCGTGTGCAGGTACAAGGAAAACTGGCCTCATTAATGAGAACCTATCATTAATGACTTTTATTTATTGACATAAATTGTACAAGCGGCATATAAAGTATTTATGGATGAAAATATAAACATACTATCTGAAATTAAAAACCGCCCAGTTATTGCGCTTTCCGCAGGTATCTTTGGTGGGAAAGTTGCAGCAGTAAGTTATGCCGCATTACTTGTTGGCGTATACGCAGGAACAAGATTAATAGGTTTATCGCATGATGCTGCCGTGACGCTATCTACAACATTACCGATAGCCCCTTCGACGGTTATTGGTCTTATATTTGCGGCAAATGCATTTGATATGGGTTGTGTTGTTGATGACGCTAATGACTTTGAATATAAAACACCCGCACCTAATTAACAGTTCTTATTATCACGCCTTGTTTATCTAGCCACAGTGCATAAGCACCATTTTTCCAGACATCGATACGATCAATAATCATAGGTGCAGCACACTGTGCTTTATTATCAATAAAGAACGAAGCTATGATAATATCCGATGATCTGCACGTCTCACTCAGTGCTTCTTGGTTATAAATATAACTAATCACTTTACCTTTGAGGCTAATATGACAGGCCGCCGTATCACAATTATCCAGTCTCTTCACATCTTCAAATTCTTGACCAAAATATTCAGCCCAATTCTCAGAAACATACTTATCTCGCTTTAGAGTATTAACACGCAAACCTTGTTCTGTCCTTATACCTATAAGTCCAGCATCATCTGAAACAACAATATCGGGCATATTGCTAAACGGGAAAAAACAAAGCCCTATAATAAGCGGTGCAAAACCAAAAATACGTAAAGGTTGTTTGGTTAGCATTAATATAAAAGCGCCAAAAACAAATAACACCACAGCCGTGGTTGGTATTTGCGGCATATGAATAACAGCCATATCAAAGGACGCTGTATATTCGGCTATTGAAAGCACACCATCTATTCCCCACCCCATAACAGCCATGAAAGGGGCTGCCAAATGAAACGGCGTCATTAAAACAGCCATCACCCCTAGTGGCATAATAATAAAACTGACCAATGGAATAGCCGCTAAATTCGACACAATGCCTAACAACGGAAAGCTTTGGAAATGATATAACGTAAAGGGCATTGTTGCTAATGACGCAATGAGACTTGTCACTCCCACCCCTAAAAAATAAACACTAAAACGATTTAGAAAACTACGGCCGTAAAAGTCCTTTGGTAATTTTTTATACGCCCATTCATAAAATGAAATTAAACTCAGCACCGCCGCAAAAGAGAGCTGGAAACTGACCTCTGTTATCGCCTCTGGTTGAAGCACCATAATAATTAACGCGGCAAAAGCGGCTGTTCTAAACGAAATTGCGGTACGATCAAATAAAATAGCGATAAAAACCAGGCCTGTCATCACAACAGCCCGTTGCGTTGTAATAGGCGCACCCACTAACAACATATAAAAAATAGCAGCCATCAGTGCAAAAATAGCCGCAATTTTTTTAATAGGATAACGAAGTGCTACAAAAGGAATACAGGCGAGAAGGCCTCTAACAAGGAAGAAGATGAACCCTGCCATCAAACCCACATGCAGCCCTGAAATAGCCAATAAATGCGCTAAACCCGCATCACGGACTTGTTCCAATATCTTTTCTGGCACAGCACTACGCTCACCCAGTAACAATGCTTTAGCAACAGACGCTGCTTGTTGGTCTTTCATTTGATCGAGTTGATGTGAAATAGCGTGGCGTAAATTAGCAAAAAAATCCGTCACAGTTTTTTTAGAATTAGGTTCTAAAATTGTAAATTCTGACAACGTAAAACCGACAGCCCCCCAACCTCGAAAATATGCATATTTCCTAAAGTCAAACCCATCAGGGTATACAGGCGGCGATGGGGGACGTAATTTTGTCAAGGCAGAGACTCTCTCACCAACCTTCAACTCTTCTGCATGATATGATTGCAATCTAACATCCGAAGGAAAAGCACCCTGTTTTTCTAAAGAAACATCGGTGAGAATAACCCTTATATTTCTCTCTAGTGGTTCAAGAGACTTAACCGTTCCTTCGAGCTGGTACAGCCCTTCCCTTTCAATAAAGACCGTTTGAAGCTGTTGTGCTCTAAATTGAATAAGGCACAAACCAAGCAAAACAAAGCCAATAGCTATGATAGGTACCGCAAAGAGATATTTTTCAGCCTTAAACAGATAGTAGCCACTTACTAAACTAAATAATGTCAAAACAGCGCTTAGCCAGAGATTAAAAGCTACATCTAAAGTGAAATAAGCAAAGATACCCATTCCAATAAAAACAGGAATCCAGTAAAAGTAAGTTCCATTAAAGGATTTACCAAGGATTGTCTTGCACTGTTCACCTAAAAACATATATTACTCATACGCTGAAATAGAGTAAAAAAACAGAATAAATAAAAGGTCTCAATTATGGCTATAAGAACAAGATTTGCACCATCACCAACAGGTGCGCTCCATATAGGCGGCGCACGCACAGCCCTATTTAGCTGGCTCTATGCAAAAAAACACCATGGCGAGTTTTTACTGCGTATAGAAGACACAGATCGTGCGCGCTCAACCGAAGAAAACACTAAAATTATTTTAGACTCTCTGAAATGGCTTGGCCTCGATTTTGACGGTGAACCTATATCGCAATTCGAGAACGCTAAACGCCATGCCGAAGTGGCGCATGAAATGGTTAAAAATGGGGATGCTTATTATTGTTACACATCACAGGCTGAGCTTGAAGCTATGCGTTCGGCGGCAGAAGCTAAAGGCGAGCACTTCCGCTACCCTGGTACATGGCGTGATAAGTCACCAACAGAAGCACCAGCAGGCGTTGATCCTGTTGTCCGTATCAAAGCCCGTCAATCAGGCGACATGACGGTCCATGATGCTGTGCAAGGTGATGTCACTATTCAAAACAAAGAATTAGATGATTTTATTATTTTGCGTGCAGATGGAACACCGACTTATTTACTCTCAGTCGTCGTTGACGACCATGACATGAAAATCACCCATGTTATTCGTGGCGATGACCACTTAACCAATACATTTAAACAAAAACTGATTTACGAAGCGATGGGTTGGAAAAACCCTATTTTTGCACACATACCGCTTATTCACGGCGCAGATGGTAAAAAAATGTCTAAACGCCACGGTGCAACCGGCGTTGATGATTATATTGCCCTTGGCATTCTACCAGAAGCGATGCGTAATTATCTTCTAAAACTCGGCTGGTCACATGGCGATGATGAAATCATCTCTGACGAACACGCATTAGAACTTTTTGATATTGATGGCATAGGTCGAGCCCCTGCTCGCTTTGACCTTGATAAACTACGTTTTCTTAATGCACATTACATCAAGGAAAAAGCCGATGATGCGCTTGTTTCACTGATTATGCCTGTTTTACAAAAGCATACAGGAAGTGAGCTTTCTTGTACCGCACGCATGCGCCTACTAAAAGGGATGCCTGATTTAAAAGACCGGGCAAAAGACTTAAACGAATTGGCTGAGGCTGCAGCCTTTTACGTTGAAGAGTTACCCTTGCCCTATGAAGATAAAGCGAAAGATATTTTAAAAGACGCTGATAAGGATATGCTTTCAAATCTGGCAACCCTTCTTGAACATCTCGAAACATTTCAGGCCGATGATATAGATGCCTTGTGTAAACGCATGTCTGAAGAAAATGATATCAAACTTAAAGATATTATGATGCCTTTACGTGCTGCATTAACAGGTCGTTCACAATCGCCTCATCTAGCAAAAGTGGCTGAGGTTTTTGGCAAAGATGAGACTGTAAAACGCTTGAGAGCAGTACTTTAGAAAATATTTATTTTATTCATCTTCTTGAAAAACTTAACGGATCATTTACTCTTTATGGTGTAGCTTAACTTATTCTACAACAGATAAGGATTTCATCATGGCCAAATCAGCCCCACAAAAAGACGCTAAGACTCAAGAAACAATGACATTAAAAGACAATCGTAACGGCAAAAGTTACGAGCTTCCTATTTTAGAGGGTACAATGGGCCCAGATGTTGTTGATATTCGTAAACTATACGCCGAAGCCGATGTTTTTACATTCGACCCGAGTTTTACCGCCACAGGAAGCTGTAAATCACGCATTACTTTTATTGATGGTGAAAAAGGTCAACTTTTACACCGTGGCTACTCTATTGAAGAATTAGCCGAAAAAAGTAATTTTATGGAAGTATGTCATGCCCTTTTATATGGCGATTTACCAAATGAAAAAGAATACGAAGAATTTGTTCATAACATCACTTACCACACTATGGTACATGAGCAAGTAAACTTCTTTTACCGTGGCTTCCGTCGTGATGCGCACCCAATGGCTATTATGTGTGGTGTTGTTGCGGCCCTATCTGCCTTCTATCACGACTCTCTTGATATTTGGGATCCAGAACAACGTGAAATTTCAGCACATCGCTTGATTGCTAAAATGCCTACATTGGCCGCTATGACGTACAAGTACTCAATAGGTCAACCATTTATGTATCCACGTAACGATCTGAGTTTTGCCGAGAACTTCCTTTATATGTGCTTTGCTGTCCCAGCAGAACCATACAAAGTAAATCCAGTTTTAGCCGATGCGATGGATAAAATTCTTATTCTGCATGCCGATCACGAACAAAATGCATCGACATCAACTGTTCGTATGGCAGGCTCTTCACAAGCAAACCCATTTGCCTGTATCGCAGCTGGTATCGCTTGCCTTTGGGGCCCCGCTCATGGTGGCGCAAACCAAGCAGTTCTTGAGATGCTGGATGAAATTGGTCACAAGGACAATATCCCCGAATTCTTGGAGCGTGCAAAAGATAAAGACGACCCATTCCGCCTCATGGGCTTTGGTCACCGTGTTTATAAAAACTTTGATCCACGTGCCGCTGTTCTTAAAAAATCATGCGATGCCGTCTTGAAAGACTTAGGCGTTAAAGATGACCGCTTAGAATTAGCGATGGAATTAGAGCGTATTGCTTTAGAAGATCCTTATTTCGTTGAGCGTAAACTCTTCCCGAATGTGGATTTCTATTCAGGTATTATCCTTAAAGCAATGGGCTTCCCTGTTGAGATGTTCACCGTTTTATTTGCTGTGTCTCGGACAGTTGGCTGGATTTCACAGTGGAAAGAAATGATTGAAGAGCCTTCATTACGTATTGGTCGCCCAAGACAGCTATATGATGGTGCTGCACCACGTAAATACGTACCTATTTCAAAGCGTAAGTAGGCAGTCAGCCGCAGATAAATCACTATTTAACACGTCTTCAAGTTTATTGAAGGCGTGTTTTTGCTTGTCTATATCAAGACTTTCTAAGCCTTTAATCATGTTTTCAACGGTACAATCATTTTGTAGATATTCAGGCACGACAGGCTCATCTAAGATCAAATTAGCTAAATGTGCATACTTAACTTTCACCAAAGATTTTACGATCCAATAAGTCAGCGTGTTTGTCTTATAAGCTATTAAATGCGGGATGCCTGCAACGGCTAATTCAAGCCCAATAGTGCCAGATACTGCTATTGCTTTATTAATTTGCGCAAAAGCTTGCTTCTTTTGCCCTACAACAAACTCACAGCGCCCTTTTACATCTGCGAGCAGCGTTTCTATACCCCCTACCATATGTGGCAGCGTAGGTATAATGAGCATGCCTTGCGGGTTCTTAATCAACCAGTCTTTAGCAGTCGCCGTTAAAACCGCTCCACTACGCTCCAGTTCGCCCAAACGAGAGCCATAGAAGACCCCAAGCGTTTTTGCTTTGTCATTACCGTGTAGCTTTTCTTTCACCACTGGATGACCAACAAAATAAGCTTTCATGCCCTCTCTCTCAAAGTAAGGTGGCTCGAAAGGAAATAAACAAAACATTGCATCATACAGCTTAGCAAAAAGCGCAGCACGTTTTGGTCGCCAAGCCCAAACAGTCGGCGCCACGTAATGAACGAACTTTGCTTGAACGCTTTTTTCATTTTTACGTAAGCGTTTCACTACACGCTTTGAGAAATCTGGCGCATCAATGGTGACAATATAATCTGGCTGAAATGCTTCTACCGCTGCCACAGTTTGCTTAATGCGTTTTAATAGCTTTGGCAATTGCGGTAAAATCTCGGCAATGCCCATGACAGATAAATCCTCCATAGGGAAAAGACTTTCCATGCCTTGCGCCTGCATCAAAGATCCGGCAATGCCCATAAATTCAATACTAGGATTTTTAACTTTTAAATCACGCATAAGAGCGGCCCCAAGGCTATCACCCGATGCCTCACCCGCAATAATAACTATTTTCAGTGATTTGTTATTTATAGCCATAGATAAACAATCCATGCTGCTTGGCGTAATCGACCATAGCTTGCTCATAAGCAATAATTGTATGTCCTGCCAATCCAGACACACCTGCATAACCAAATTTCTGAAGGTTTTCCATTGTCTTTAATCCCAATGCAGGCATATCTAAATCGGGATCTTGTCCAGGCTTTAATCGCTTAATAAGAACAGCTGCCTTTTTCTTGCGCATCAATGGTGCACAACGTTCTAAAAGTCCATCAGTGCCTTCAACAGCTTCCACCCCTAATACCACGCCATTTTCTACAACAACGGCTTGACCGACATCTACAGCGCCTAAAGTCTCAGCCACGGCAAAACCGCGCTCAATATCTTTTAGGTTCTGAGCAGATGGTTTTTTGGAGGTTAGCGCACCTGCTTTAAGCAACACGTCGGGGGCAATAAGATGCGCCCCAATGAGACGCACACCTTGATCTTCAATAATTTGACGAATGAGACGTAAAACACCATCATCACCCGCATTGCTCATAATTGTTTTAAGACCAGCTTTAGCGGCCAGTGCCGCACCTTCAAGGTCAAATTTAAGCTCAGAGAAGTCAGGCCGACGAATAGAGCCTATTAAACAAAGATATTGAATGTGATGCTGTTTAAGGAGTTTAATGAGTTTTCCCAATTGGCCCAAAGATAACTCTTGATAGCGCATGCCTTCATAGAGGCCTGCCTCTGCTTGCCCCTTAATACCGATAATTAAAGGGTCATTGCAACGTTGAGCGATAATATGAGGGAAATGTCCGCCACCTGCAATGAAAGCGACAGCACTGTCTTTGCTTAGGCTGCTTTCGGTTTGCATAACGGAAATTTACTTTCTTGTTGAGCGAAACGGATAATATTCATAACAGTTTCATCATCACCATAATCCTGTTCGGCTAATACCAAGCGCTCTTCAAATGTGCCTTCCGAACCAAAAATAGTATTAAAGGCTTTCTGAAGTTTTCTAACTTGATCTTTACTCATCCCCGCATGGCGTTCAAGGCCAACAAGATTAAGACCTGCCAGAGAAGCACGTTCACCTTTTACACGGCCATATGGAATAACATCGTTATCAACGCCAGACATACCGCCAATAACAGCGTGGTCACCAATGCGTATCCATTGGTGTACAGCAGATAAACCACCGATCACAACGTGATTACCAACATGAACGTGACCAGCCAAGGTCGCATTATTGGCAAAAATAACCCGATCGCCGATCTGGCAATCATGTGCAATATGGACACCGAGCATAAACAAACTGTTAGACCCTACTTTTGTCACCATACCACCGTCTTTTGTCCCCGGCTGCATCGTCACATATTCACGGATCATATTATTTGAGCCTATATGTAGTTCTGACGGCTCATTATTAAACTTTAAATCTTGATTACGTGTACCAAGACACGCAAACGGAAATATTTCACAGCCTTCGCCAATAGTGGTACGGCCATCAATAACCACATGAGAATGGAGTTTACAATTATCGCCAAGGCTGACGTATTCACCAATGACACAGAATGGCCCGATGGCTACGTTTTTACCAATTTTTGCTTTAGGATCAATAATGGCAGAAGGATGTATATTACTCATATACTGAAATTCGCAGAATCGTGATTTTTACACAAGTCACGAAGTCTTACAGAGTATTACCTATTTATCCATCATCATGGCTGTAAAAATCGCTTCAGCATACACAACATCACCGACTTTTGCTTGGCCTTTGAACTTCCAAATATTACCACGTGCCTTAATTGCCTCGCAATGTAGCTCTAAACTATCACCAGGTGTCACGGGCTTACGGAAGCGTGCCTCATCAATAGACATGAAATAAACAAGCTTATCCAACATCGCTTCGCCTTGAGACTCCACCACCAAAATTGCTGCTGTTTGTGCCAAGGCTTCAACAATTAATACACCTGGCATGATCGGGAAGCTTGGAAAATGGCCTTGGAAATGTGGTTCATTCATTGTCACATTTTTAAGGCCCACAATCGATTTATTGGCTTCAAAGTCCAAGATACGATCAACCAACAGAATTGGGTAACGATGTGGCAACATATCCATGATTTTTACGATATCAATTTGTTTTTCAGACATAATTTTACTCACCCTCATTATTTTTAGTCACTTTGCGCTCTGATAAGAGCCTTTTAAACAAAACTTGTTCTTTCCAGAAATCACGCATGCCTTTTGCTGGATAGCCCATTACTTTATCGCCATCTGCGACATCTGTCGAGACCCCAGCCTTAGCACCCACTTGCGCACCCATGCCAATGGTTAAATGCCCTGCAATACCGCTTTGAGCCGCTAGAACAGCAAAATCTTTTAATTCTGTGCTACCTGCCACACCAGATTGCGCAACAATAACGCAATTCTTGCCAATTTTAACATTGTGGCCAATCTGACAAAGATTATCGATGCGTGTCCCTGTACCAATAATTGTATCAGGGCCTGCACCTCGATCTATCGTCGTATTCGCACCAATCTCAACACGGTCTTCGATTATCACGCGCCCTAATTGTGGCACAGTAACATGACCCGTCCGATCCATGGCAAAACCAAAGCCGTCCTGGCCAATTCTTACGCCTGGGAAGATACGGCAATCAGCACCAATATGCGCATGTGTAATCGTTACATTAGGACCTATCCATGTGTTTTTACCAATTTGAACATTCTTACCGATTGTTGAGTGAGCACCAATTGTGCAACCCTCACCTATTTCAGCAGTAGGGTGAATAGACGCTGTCGAATGAATCGCCTCTTCATCGACCTCTTTCACATTTAATGGATAAAAAGCCTGTGCGATCAGCGCATAGCTCTTATGTGGATTAGACGCAAGAAGCAGTGCCATTCCCTCAGGTGCGATATCCGCTGCCGATTCTGGCACAATACACGCTGTCGCCTTCGATGCAACCAATTGATCTTTATATTTTGGATTGGTTAGAAAGCTAATCTGTCCCTCCCCTGCTTTATCAAGCGAAGACACATCTTTAATAAGAAGCGCACCATCAGTTCCTTTTGCAAGAGACGCCTGCCCAATTTCTGCAAGTTGTTGCAGTGTGAATGGGCCTTTATTCGCAAAAAATTTTGGATCTGCCATAATTAAGCATTCTCATTTTGCATTAATTTTGATGCTTTTAACTCTAGCATCCAATTTTTTCAAAACTTCATCCGTAATATTATATGATTTATCAAAGTAAAAGACACTTTGGCGTGGCATAACAAGTGTATACTGATGTTCTTTCGAAACCTCATCTGTAATAGCAATAATTTCATCACGTAGTTTACCTAAAGCCTCACCAACAGCTTTATCAAGTTCGCCCTGCTTTACCTGCATAGCATGGCTTTTCTCTACAAGCTTTTCACGAAACTCTTTCGCCTTTTTATTGAAATCTTCTTCTGACATAGTCTCTTTATTCTTAATCAAAGATTTTTCTTGCTCTCTGAGCGTTGCTTCTTCTTTCTCTAAAGTAGCGAGATAGTTTTTACGCAAAACATCTACTTGCTTTCGAATATCTACAGCGGCCTTAGACTCAGCCTGTAATTGATTAACATCGATAATTGCCACTTTAACCGTGTCTGTTTGGGCCTGCGCCAAAGGTGAGAAAGATAAAAAGGCGACAAATAGTGCAACAATAAAACGCATGGGTAACTCCTAAGTTATGTTGTTCGTTTTGATATTAAAATTAAAAACGTGTACCGAAACTAAATTTAAAGCTTTCAGTTTCATCGTAATCTTCTTTTGTAACAGGTGCTGCTAAATCAACACGTAATGGGCCAAATGGCGACCCCCAAGACAAACCAACACCAACAGCAGACCTAATTGATTTCGAGTTCACGACTGTTGTGCCAGGTAGATTAGAGTCATCTAAGCCAAACAATGTACCAAAATCAAAAAAGGTATGAAGCTTCACATTCTGATCATCTAAACCACCATATTCAAATGGTGTAGATAATTCAACAGAACCACGGGCAAAAGTATTACCGCCCAAGGCGTCCGTAGAAACAAGGTCACGAGGCCCAATACCAGAACGTTGAAAACCACGAAGATTGTATGAACCAAGGAAATAACGCTCACTAATGGTCACATCTTCATCTGCATAGCCAAGAATATGGCCACCCTCACCCAATAATGACAGCACCCAATCATCTCCAAGAGGCACAAAGTTTTGACCACCAAGTGTGCCAGATACATATTTCGCATTACCACCTAAGCCAGCAAGCTCTGTATCCCACCATATATTATACCCTTCACGTGGGTTTAATTTACTGTCACGGCGGTCATAAGAAAGTCTTTGTGATACGGCAGAGGTTGTGCGAGACCCCTCTTGTGCGCGAATAAACAACGAAGCTGTCGGTGCCACATCTGTAATCTTATTATTTTCAAAACGGTAACGAGCCTCTTGTCTCAAATATTTGGACAATGGGTATTCAAGTGAATACCCCACACCTGTGCGATCTTGATCAAACGAACTCTCATCTTGGAAGTCGCGTGTTGTTTTAAAGATATTACCCGTTGCACGTAAATCACGGTTTAGGAAATAAGGCTCAGATAGAGCCAAATCAAACTCACTTCTTTGTCCAGCTAAGACTGTTTTAAAACCTAAATCACGACCGGTACCAAGTAAATTACGCTCACGAATGCGGAAATCTGCCAAAGGACCATCATTTGTAGAAAAACCAGCCCCAATAGATATCTCACCAGTAGACTGCTCAGCCACTTCAGCCTCGATAATCGTTGTATCAGGCTTTGTGCCAGGTTTAGGAGTCACTTTCACAGACTCAAAGAAACCCAGATCTTTAATTTTCTTCTCTGACTCAGCTAGTTTCTGACGATTAAATGGATCCCCCTCAACAAACTGAAATTCACGACGCACTACCTTATCAAGCGTTCTTAAATTGCCCTTAATATCAATTGCTTCAACAAAGACACGTGGAGTCTCGTTAATGTGCAAAGTAATAGAAACAGTTTTATCGACCCCATTACGCTTCACATTTGGCTTTACATCGACAAACGCATATTGCTGATTACCTAATTCGTCTGTTAACGCTTCAACCGTGTCCTGAACATCGTCAGCATTATACCATTCGCCCGATTCTATCGTCACAAAAGGACGCAATTGCTCAGGGTCATAATTTTTTATATCGGAGGTGATTTTAACATCAGATACCTTATAACGATCACCCTCTTCAATATACATCGTGATATAGAAACGATCTTTACTTTTCGACAATTCTGCATTCGCTGAACGTACGTTAAAATCAGCATAACCGTGCTTTAAATAAAAGCGTCTTAATAACTCTTGGTCGTAGTTTAGTCTATCAGCATCATATCGATCTGATGAACTAAAGAAACGATACCATTGATCTTGTTTACTCGCTAATTCAGAGCGTAATTCAGCATCAGAGAAACGTTCATTACCAATAAAGGTAATCTTCTCAATCTTTGTAATCTCGCCTTCATCAATTTCAAAAACAAGGTTCACACGATTTTGATCTAACTTGATGATTTTAGGGTCAATAGAAGTCGAGAAACGACCACCTCGGCGATATAATTCATATAAACGGTCTACATTTTCCTGCACCCGTGTCCGTGTCAAAACAGTTCTTGGGCGCAAATTGACCTCAGCCAACAGATCTTCATCTTTTAAGCGCTTGTTACCCTCAAAGGCAATTTCGTTAATGACAGGATTTTCAACAACCTTAACAAGAATTGTTGAACCACGAGGCACAACCGCTACATCGGCAAAAAGTCCTGTTGCGAATAAATTACGTAAGCTACGAGATACTTTGTCATCCGAAACTTTATCGCCTTCTCGTATATCTAAGTAAGAAATAATTGTATTACGTTCAATACGTTGATTACCTTCAATGACAATCTTATCGACAACAACAGCATTTTTATTGCCGCTATCTAACCAGAAGTAATCTTTTGATTCTGTTTGCGCATTGGCTGCCTGCATCGGTAAGGAGGCAAAACTTAAAAGCGCTATGAGTATGACGTAAATAGGCATGGGCATATGTATATTTTAAAATACCTTAAAAGAAAAGAATTAAGATTGGTTATTTTACAGGAATAATTGTATCAGATCGTTGAAATTTGCAAAGACCATCAAACCAATTAACAAAAAGAACCCTGCTTTATAGGCATAATCCTGCATCACTTCCGAAACAGGGCTGCCCTTCACAGCTTCAATCGCATAAAAAACCAAATGACCACCGTCCAATACGGGAATCGGGAATAGGTTAATGAGACCAAGGTTGATCGACAACAATGCTGTAAAACCAATAATAGAGACCCAACCTGCGGCAGCAGCCGAACCAGCAATCGCCCCAATACGCAAGATACCACCTAACTCATTGGCATTCCGCACGCCTGTAATAATCTGCTTTAGCGATTCAAAAATATTAGAAATTGTACGGCCAGTTTCTTCAATTGATTTAACAAAAGCGCTTGGAATAGAGTGCTTTATAAAGGTTTCCTCATCTTTTAAATCATAAAGAACTAAAACATCTTCTTCCTTATTTTCGACGGTCTGACCATTGACATCAGGATCGACCAAAAGCGCATTTGTTTTTTCACCCTGCTTTGTTTCAATTACAAAAGGCGTCCCCATAGAGCGACTTACCAATAATGCAGCCGTATTTTCTTGCGTAACCGCTTGACCATCAACCGATACAACCGCTTTTAAATCAAGACCATTTATAGGGCCCGTTAAACCAAGAACCCCCTTAGATTGCTTAAACCCAAAACGATCTTCAATTTCCAAACGTTCAGGATACACATTATCCAGAACAATCACCTCATCACCACGCTCAAGCGTGATTTTTAATTTTGTATCTAGCGCAATCATTACTTCACGCTGAATATCTTCGAAACGCTCAATTTTCGTACCATTAATGTCAATAATGCGATCATGTGGCAACATGCCAGCCTTATAGGCGGCTGAACCAATAACAACGCCTGATGCCACTGGTGGCGTTACAGGCTGTCCTACAAAAGCGAACAAACCAAAGAGTAATAGAGCGGCAAAAATAAAATTAATGGCTGGGCCAGCAAAAACAATTAATGCTCGTTGCCATAAAGCTTTGTGCGGGAAAGACACTTTCTTTTCTGCTGCCGTCAGTTCTTTAACGGCTTTATCCTTAGTTGAGCTAGAAGGATCACCATCACCAAACATTTGCACATAGCCGCCCAAAGGAATCATTGCTATACGCCATCTCGTGCCAGATTTATCATTCCAGCCGCAAATCTCTTTACCAAAGCCAATCGAGAATGTTGTGATTTTAACACCACACCACTTCGCCACAATATAATGGCCAAACTCGTGAACAAATACTAAAAGGCTCAGAACAACGACAAAAGAGACAACATAGATACCAAAGCCATCCCAACCATTATTTAGCAATGCTGTTATTTTTTCCATTTATCCCGATCCTTTTTAAATTCAAATTTAACCACTAAAACCTATAACGAAACGTCTTTTAAAACAAGCAATCCAACTGTAAAAATAGGCATTATAAAAATAAGCGCATCAATACGGTCGAGTAAGCCACCATGCCCAGGTATTATAGAACCTGTATCTTTTACACCTACATATCTCTTCATCATTGAGACAGTAAAATCACCTATCTGACCCCAAAACCCTATTGTCAAAAAGAAGATATATGTCAGCGTATTCAAATTCAGCCCTACAAGCTCAGAAAAAAGCATAAAATACAAAGCTGGCAAAATAATGGCAGCTATAAACCCTGACCATGTTTTATTTGGTGAAATTTTGGGGACAATCTTCGGTCCTTTAAGTGTTTTACCTGCTACATACCCTGCAATATCAGATACCCAAATGGCCGTAACAATAAAAACAACCAGGCTAGTTCCTTGCGGCACATCAAATCTTAGATAAATAAAAGCCCATAAACAGCCTAAGAAATATAAGACACCCACAACGCCAAGGATCATTTTGTAATGTGGTGCGTGAAGACTCATACGAATCCATTCGTAACTGACTATTAAGAAACAACATATTACAGAGCCATAATAGATAAAGCCGCCGTGATAGATAAAGCCAAATACTAGCGGAATAAGCACAAGGGCGGAAATAATCCGCCAAATAAGATCTGATGAAATTTTCATTAAACTTGCCTTACTGCGCCGAAGCGTCTGTCACGTTTCTTGTAATCTTGGAGTGCAAAATCAAAATCGCTTTCAGCAAAATCAGGCCATAACGTCTCAGTAAAATGCAGCTCAGTATAAGCACCTTGCCACAATAAAAAATTACTCATGCGGTTTTCACCACTTGTACGGATAATCAAGTCAGGATCTGGCAGATCACGGGTTAAAAGATATTGATTAAACAAAGAGGCGGTAATATCATCTGGCTCTATATCTTTGGCTTGGATATCTTGTGCCATGCGTGAAGCTGCCTGTAAAATATCTTGGCGCCCACCGTAGTTAAGAGCAATTGTTAAATTAAGCCCTGTATTATTAGCCATCATATCTTCAGCTTGCTTAATGAGCACTTGAATATCTTCTGGCAAATCTTCCTTAAAACCAATAACACGCAAACGAATTTTATTCCTGTGTAAGTCAGCCATTTCAGCCTTAAGATAAAATCGTAAAAGCCGCATCAACTCATTGACTTCTTCAGCAGGTCGCTTCCAATTCTCCGTTGAAAAACCAAAAAGTGTTAAATACTCGACACCTTTTTCAGCCGCATATTTGGTTACTTTTTTTGTCGCTTCTATACCAGCCTTATGCCCCATATTACGCGGTAAACCACGTGCCTCTGCCCAACGGCCATTGCCGTCCATTATGATGGCGATATGTTTAGCGGCTTGGCTCATATTTTATACTGTAGTGATATCTTTTTCTTTATCAGCCAAAGCCGTATCAATTTTTTTAATCATATCGTCTGTTAGCTTTTGAACCTCATCAGATAGACGTTTTGATTCATCTTCAGAGATAGATTTATCTTTTTCCATTTGCTTAATGCTGTCCATACCATCTTTACGCACATTACGCACAGAAATACGAGCATTTTCAGCATATTTAGCGGCAACTTTTGTCAACTCAACACGACGTTCTTGAGATAAATCTGGTACAGGCACACGGATTGTTGCACCTTCCGCCATAGGATTAAGCCCAAGACCTGCGTTACGAATGGCTTTTTCAACTGCTGGGGCATTGGCATTATCCCAAACTGAAACAGTGAGCATACGTGGTTCAGGGACTGAAATATTGCCCAATTGATTAATCGGCATTTTTGCGCCATACACTTCAACCACAACACTTTCAAGCATTGCTGTTGAAGCACGCCCTGTGCGTAGACCTGTAAAATCTTTCATTAAACTATCGAAAGCGCCCTGCATACGGCGTTGAATATCATTTTTATCGTAAGCCATTTATTACTTCTCCTTTATTACCCATTATCAACAATAGTAAATTTGCCTTGTTTTTGGACAGCGTGTTTAAAACCGCCCTCTTCTTTGATTGAAAAAACCATGATTGGAATATTATTCTCACGTGCGAGTGAAATAGCTGTAGCATCCATTACTTTCAAGTCTTTCGTAAGCACATCCATATAAGACAATCGATCAAATTTAACAGCATCTTTATGTTTCATCGGGTCTTTGTCATAGATACCGTCCACTTTAGTACCTTTAATAATCGCATCGCAATTCATTTCAGAAGCACGCAATGCAGCGGCTGTATCGGATGTAAAATAAGGATTACCTGTACCAGCTGCGAAAATAACGACACGGCCTTTATCCATATGCCGGATCGCTTTACGTCTGATATAAGGCTCGCAAATTTGATTCATCTGAATACCCGATTGAACCCGTGTATCAACACCTAAATTTTCAAGGGCATTTTGCAAACAAAGAGCATTAATCACGATACCCAACATACCCATATGATCGGCTGTTGTTCTATCCATGCCATCAGCAGCCCCAGAAACGCCACGGAAGATATTCCCTGCACCCACAGCAATACAAACTTGCACCCCTAAATCAACTGCCTCTTTTACATCTCGTGCTATACGCTGTACCGTTTTGGACTCAAGTCCAAACTCTTGCTGCCCCATGAGGACTTCACCAGAAATTTTTAAAAGAACACGATTAAAGGGAAGATTAGTTTTTGCCATGCTTGACGATCCTTCTTATTGATTTGTTTGTTTTTAAACTAAAAAAAGCCGCCCTGCAAGGCAGAGCGACTTTAAATTTTACAGATTGTGTATGATTTCTAGCCGTTTGCGACAGCAGCCACTTCTGCAGCGAAATCAGTCTCTTCTTTTTCAACACCCTCACCAACAGTGAATTTAACAAACCCTGCTAATTTAATTGGTGCGCCAGCTTCTTTAGCGGCATTTTCAACAACAGTAGAGATTTTTGTCTCGCCATCCATAACAAAAACCTGTTCCATAAGAACAACTTCTTCGTAATATTTACGGATACGACCATCAACCATTTTCTCAATAATATCAGCAGGTTTACCAGCTGCTTTCGCTTGGTCAGCAAAAATCGCACGCTCACGTTGCAACGCTTCATCATCAACCGAAGAAATATCCAAGAATGACGGGTTAGCCGCAGCAACATGCATGGCCAATTGTTTACCAAGATCTTGAAGTTTGTCTGCTGGTGCAGATGATTCAAGCGCCACCAATACACCAATGCGACCTAAATTAGGTACTAAAGCAGCGTGAATATAGCTTGCAACAACGCCTTCAGATACTTCTAGTGTTGTCATACGACGCATCGTCATGTTTTCACCGATTTTAGCAATCAAATCAGTCAATGCTTCAGACGCTGGTTTACCTTGATAATCAACTTGAGCTAATTCTTCTACTGTTTTGACATTCAACGCTTTTTCAGCGATGTTCTTAACAAAGCCTTGGAACGCTTCATTACGTGCAACAAAGTCTGTTTCAGAATTAATCTCAACGATAGACGCACGCTTTGAATCAGCAGAAGCAGCAACAGCCACCAAACCTTCAGCCGCAGCACGGCTAGATTTCTTAGCAGCTTTTGACAAACCTTTTTTACGCAACCAATCAATAGCGGCTTCTAAATTACCGTCTGTTTCTGAAAGCGCTTTTTTGCAGTCCATCATCCCTGCGCCTGTTTGTTCACGTAGGTCTTTTACAAGTGCGGCTGTAATTTCGGCCATTTTTAGTCTCCTTTTAGATTTAAATTCAATTTATATTAAGCAGATGCTTTTTTCGGTTCTTCTTCAGCAACCGCTTCAGCATCATCTGCTTTTTCCGCAGTATCCGCTGCAGGAAGCTCTTCAGCTGGTGCTTCAACCGCCGCACCAACATCTTCACCAGAGGCTGCCAAATCTGCAGCGATACCATCAAGAATAGCCGCTGCGAATAAATCACAGTAAAGCTCGATTGAACGCAATGCATCATCATTACCTGGTACTGGGAAATCAACACCTTCTGGGCTTGAATTTGAATCCAGAATAGCAAAAACAGGTACACCTAATTTATTTGCTTCTAAAACAGCGATATCTTCTTTATTTACATCAATGATAAAAATAGCGTCAGGTTTGCCACCCATATCCTTAATACCGCCAATAGTCATTTGAAGTTTTTCGTGCTCACGTGTCAGCATCAATGTTTCTTTTTTCGTTAAGCCTGTTTCTTCTTTACCTAAAATCTCAGTAACTTCACGTAAGCGCTTGATTGACGTAGACATTGTATTCCAGTTTGTAAGCATACCACCCAACCAGCGGTGATTAACATAGTACTGGCCGCAACGTTTTGCTGCTTCTGCAACAGTGCCTTGTGCTTGCTTCTTAGTACCTACGAAAAGGATACGACCACCTTTAGCGGCAATATCACGGATATTCTGTAGAGCATTGTTTAACAATGGCACAGTTTGCTGTAGGTCAAGAACGTGAATATTATTACGAACACCGAAGATAAACGGTTTCATTTTTGGATTCCATAAACGTGTGTTATGGCCGAAGTGAACGCCAGCTTCTAGTAATTGGCGCATAGTAAATGTTGGCATAGTCATTGGATATTTGTTCCTTTCATTCCAGTTATACCTCTGCAAGGGATAATGCTTCTTTAAAAAAACAAGAAACACACCGGATGTGGCGGTACTTTTAACGGTACTATCCACGACCTTGCATGTGAATTATGGGCTTTTTACGCTGCATCACTATAAAATGCAAGCAAAACTTACTCATTACAGGCTAAATTATATCATAAAAGACTATTTAATAGCCAAAGATACGTTAAGAGGGTTTTTTAGTGAAAAAATTGACTAATGCATCAAGCATATTTTTCTTTGGCACAACGGGTGCAATCTCTTCCACATTAGACAACACAACCGAGCCAATAGGTCGCCTTGGCAATATTTCGGCTTTCTTTTTAGGATATCCCAAACGTAGTATAATATGCGCACGTCCTTGAAGACCCAACTCATCATACATACGCAAACGTGTTTCTGGTAATTGGCAAGGCTGATTGAGCGTTGAAAAGGCAATACCACGAAGCTCAGCCTCTAGTATCAGCGCCGCAAAGCCACGTCCAGCCATTATTTTATTGGATAAAGCCCCAGTCACCGAGCCCAACACAGCCAAAACAGGCATATGATCCAGCATTTTTTCATCAGAAACAACGCTATCATCTTCTACCGTAAAGCGTCTTTCCGCCAAAGGCTCCATAGAAGTTAAGATGCGCTTTGTGCTCAAAGTTGCTTGTGGCGTGCCATCTCCTGAAAGCAAACGTCGGCGATCCGTCCATGACGCTAATTCACGACGAAAATTACGCTTCGAGCCTTGGATATAATCCGCTTCAATAATCATTCTTGTTAGGGCGTTTTTCTCATTTGAATCACAAATATGAAGCCACGCACCTTGCTTTGCGACAACTTCTTTGAGTGCTACTAAATCATCATTTGCTACAGGACCTTTGTGGAATGCCTTTTTATTAGGATGCGTTTTTGTAATTACATTAAATAATAATTTTTCTTCTTCAGATGGTTGATGTGGCACACCGAGCGTAATCCGTGCCAATAAATCTTCATCACCTTCTTCTTCGCTTTTTAGCGTTATTTCGAGCTTATAACCAAAATACTTTGCCGCCACTTCCATATAATAAAGTGCTGAGGCGCAACCTAAAACCATTTGACGATCTTCAGGATCGATTACGGCCAAACCTTGTCTACGATCCAAATAAAGGCCAAGCCCCTTCCCTTCAACAATAAACAACCATGGCTGCGTATTATATGTAGATGGCGACAAAGTAGCGTAACTTGCCAAAAAACGAAGTTTTGTTACTTCATTTCCATCGACAGGAAAGTCATTTTCCGAAATTTTCCATGCTGAAAACGCATCCATAAAACTTAAACCCTTTTCATTAGCCCTTAAACTACTTATATACGTTACAAAAGAAAAGGTTTTTTATGAATGAGCCAATCATTGTTTGGTTTAGACAAGATTTGAGATTAGCCGACAACCCTGCTCTGCACGCCGCTGCTTCAGAAGGTAAAATATTACCGATTTATATTTTAGATGACACTAATGCTGGAACATGGAAAATGGGTGCCGCTAATCGTGTATGGACGCATCACAGCCTTATTGATCTTAATACGCAATTAAATGGTAAACTATGCATCCTTAAAGGCGATGCAAAAAAGCTTGTCCCACAGCTCATTAAAGAAACAAAAGCAAAAGCCATTTATTGGAACAGATGTTATGAACCATGGCGTATTTCTCGTGATAAAAAAATTAAAGAAAATCTTGAGATTGAATGCAAAAGCTTTAATGGCTCATTGCTGTGGGAACCTTGGCACATAAAAACACAAGCAGATACACCTTATAAAGTCTTTACGCCTTATTATCGCAAAGGGTGTTTAAATCATACTGCCCCCCGTGAACCCTTAGGCAAACCAGACAAAATTGATATTTATTCACACCAAGGATTATCAATTAATGACTTAAATCTATTACCTCCTAAAGAAGAAGGTGGTTGGGGCCAGAAAATGACAAGTTATTGGGATATTTCAGAAAAAAGCGGACATCAACGCTTAACAGACTTTCTTGAAGATGGACTAAACGATTACAAAGAAGGCCGTAATATTCCTTCACAAAATAATGTGTCACGTCTTTCCCCTTACTTGCATCACGGCCAAATATCACCGCACCAAGCTTGGTATCAAAGCGCTTTTATTGCTGAACACAATAAAATCCCTCAAAAGGACTTAGATCATTTTCATTCTGAGTTAGGTTGGAGAGAATTCTCTTATCATTTACTCTATCATTTTCCTGACATCACGCATGAACCTCTTCAAGAAAATTTCAAAGACTTTCCGTGGCACCCAGATAAAAGCACCTTAGAAGCATGGAAAAAAGGTCAGACAGGTTACCCAATTATCGACGCTGCTATGCGTGAGTTGTGGGCAACAGGTTATATGCATGGACGTTGCCGTATGATTGTTGGTAGCTTCCTCGTAAAAAATATGCTTGTACATTGGCACGAGGGTGAACAATGGTTTTGGGATTGTTTGGTTGATGCAGATCTTGCAAATAACAGTGCTAGCTGGCAATGGATCGCTGGCTGCGGTGCCGATGCAGCACCCTATTTTCGTGTATTCAACCCCCTACTACAAAGCAAGAAATTCGACGGTAATGGCGACTATATTCGTCAATGGGTGCCAGAATTATCCAAACTCTCCGATAAAGATATCCATGAGCCATGGACTTTGGACGAAAATACACTAAAAAAAGCAGATATCGTTTTGGGCAACGATTATCCAAAACCAATATTAGACCTCTCTGCCACACGAAACCGCGCCTTGGACGCTTATGCCACTATAAAGAAAAAGAATAATAATGACGAATAAACCTCAAAAGATAGCCGTTATCGGCACAGGCATTGCAGGCATGGGGGCGGCTTGGCTTCTTAATCATCATGGACATGACGTGACCCTTTTTGAAAAAAATAATTATATTGGCGGTCACACCAACACCGTCCAAGAAAAAGGCTTTCCAGCCATTGATACGGGTTTTATTGTTTACAATGAATGGACATACCCTAATTTAATCGCCCTTTTTAAAGAACTTAATGTACGCACCATAGAAGCAGACATGTCTTATGCAGTAAGCCTAAATAGCGGCGAAACCGAGTATTCCAGCAATGCGTTGTTTGCTAATCCTAAAAACCGCTTTTCGCTCAAATATTATCAAATGATTTTTGATCTTGTTCGTTTTTATAAGACTGCGCCAAAGCTGTTAAAAACAAAGGACAATATTACATTGAGTGAATACCTCAAAAAAAATCGCTACTCGCAGAACTTTATAAATAACCATCTTTACCCAATGGCGGCAGCAATTTGGTCAATGGGGACAGAAGATATTGGCGGATTTCCCGCACAAAGTTTTATCCGTTTCTTTGTCAATCACGGACTATTCAATCTTATCAAACGTCCGCAATGGTATACGGTGCTAAATGGTTCTCGAGAATACGTCGCTAAAATTACCCATAAATTCAAAGATAAAATACATCTCAACGAAGCTGTTAAGACTGTCAGCAAGAACACATTAACAACCGACAAAGCCAGCTATACATTCGATCATGTTGTTTTTGCCTGCCATTCTGACCAAGCAGCACAAATACTAGGATCCTCACACAACGACCAAAAAAACATACTAAGAAATATTCCTTATACGCCGAATACGGCCTATCTACATCAAGACGAAGCGTTAATGCCAAAAGATAAGGCCAACTGGGCAAGCTGGAACTCCCTCACGAGTGAGGGCAACGCTGTTTCACTGACATATTGGATGAACAAATTACAAAGCTTTATTCCTTCAAGTCAGGATTATTTCGTCTCCCTTAATCCACCAACAGCACCAAGTGCAGACAAAACGATTAAGATAATTAATTATGAGCATCCTGTTTTTTCTCAAGAGATGACAAATGCTCAAAATCAGATCAAAACTATCCAAGGTAAAGACAATTTATGGTTTTGTGGGGCATGGTGCGGCTATGGCTTCCACGAAGATGGTCTCGTCAGTGGCCTAAAGGTCGCTGAATCCATCTGCGGAAAGCAACGCCCTTGGACTATTGAGGTAGAAAAATCTTCTGCGGCAATAAATACGCTTTGATGGGCTGGAAAACTGGGCTATCTTATTGTAGAATCAATTACTTGATCGACAAATTTTTTCGCTAATGGAGCATATACGTGATTTTCAGTTCAAAATATTATGACCTTGTTCAACTTATTGAGCGCCTGCACAGACGTTTTCTTGATGTTTTAAAAGTAGAGCTTGATAAAAAAGGCATTCAAGACATTAACAACGTCCAAGCCATGATCCTATTTAATATTGGCCATGATGAACTAACTGTAGGTGAGCTAACAATCCGTGGTTACTATCTAGGTTCGAACGTGTCTTACAACATCAAAAACATGGTGAAAAACGAATATCTTGTTCAAGAGCGCTCTGTCCATGACAAACGCTCTATCCGTGTGCGTTGCTCTGACAAAGGCAAAGAATTGTATGAAGTTGTTAAAGAAATGATCCTTAACCACGAGCAAACAATGAAATCAACAGACATTAAAGAAGTTGATATCACAGATGCTTTAGACATTTTAAAAATGCTTGAGCGGTTTTGGGCTGCAAAAACACAATTTGCTGGCATGGATGATTATTAGAATTAAGCAACTCAAGCTTTGGGGAGATACACTATAAATGCTTAAAATTGTTGGACTACTCGGTATTTTCGTTATGACTTTCGGCGGCTTCTTTGTCGCAGGTGGTAAAATGAAAGTTATTACAGGCGTTATCATTCCCGCCATGCCTGGAGAGACAATCATTATTCTAGGTTGTGCTATTTGTGCATTCTTAACAGCCAATACACCCCATACTGTTAAAGCCACTTTGGGTTACTTCGGTAAAATGTTAAACCCTAACGCTCATAGTAAAGACGAATATATGGAGCTGCTCAGCATGCTCTATGTGGTCTTTAAAACAGCACGTTCAAAAGGTTGGTTAGCACTTGAGTCTCACATTGAAAATCCCGACCAAAGCGAACTTTTCCGTAACTTCCCTAAATTCCACCATAATCATCATGCGCTCGTTTTCTTATGTGATTACCTGCGTATCATCTCTCTTGGTAATGACAAGCCGCATGAAATAGAAGCTTTACTTGATGAAGAAATAGACACAATTGCCCATGAAAAAAGCCACCCAGGGCACGCTATTCAAACAATGGCCGATGGTATTCCTGCCCTTGGTATTGTGGCAGCGGTTTTGGGCGTTATTAAAACAATGGCCTCTATTTCTGAGCCGCCAGAAGTTCTTGGTAAACTAATCGGTTCTGCGCTTGTTGGTACATTCCTTGGGGTTTGGCTCGCATACGGCTTCTTTGGCCCGATGGCTGGTGCGATCACAGCAAGAACAGATTCAGAAACTAAATATTACAAAGTAATAAAAACAGCGATCGTCGCATTTCTTGGTGGCTCTGCGCCACAAGTAGCCGTTGAATTCGCAAGAAAAACACTAGAGCACGAAGTGCAGCCAAGTTTCTTAGAGGTTGAAGAAGCGACAAATAATGCACCGACAATATAATTCACGTAACCATAATGGGATTTAGAACATAATGGCTGATGAAGATGATGTTAAAAAAGAACAACCGATAATCGTTAAAAAGATTATCAAGGGCGGCGGCGGACACCATGGTGGGGCATGGAAAGTTGCTTATGCCGATTTCGTGACAGCGATGATGGCCTTCTTTCTTCTCATGTGGCTCTTAAACGCAACAACAGAAGAACAAAAAGTAGGTATTTCAGATTATTTCGCTCCTTCTAAAAGCGTGACAGACCTCAACGTTTCAGAATCAGTTTCTGGTGCAGATGCCTTACTCGCAGGACAATCAATCGCTATTGACGGCGCAATGGTTACGACGGTTCAACCGCTCATCAACACGCCCGAAGACGTTACCAAATTAGAGCTGGACACAACAGGTGATCCAAAAGAAGACAGTTTAGAAGCACTGCTTATTCGCGCAGAAGCCGAAGAACAAGCTAATTTTGATGAGATTGAAAATGAGATCAAACAAGCGCTACAAGAGAATCCTGAACTTACTAATCTCGCCAAAAACCTTATTATTGATACCACACCTGAAGGTCTACGCATTCAAATCATTGACCAAGAAGGTCAATCCATGTTTCCAAGCGGTTCCGCTCAGATGTTTCCGCGCATGAAGGATCTTTTACAAAAACTAGCCTCTATCATAAAGAAAAAGCCAAATGAGCTCTCTATACGTGGTCACACTGATAGTATTCCCTATAATGGCCGTGGCGGCTATTCTAACTGGGAGTTATCAGCAGATCGTGCAAATGCTAGCCGACGTGTATTAGAAGATGCTGGCTTCCCTGGCAAACAAATTGCTGATGTCGTTGGTCGTGCAGACACAGATCATCTTTTCCCAGAAAAACCTAAATCAGAACAGAACAGACGTATCTCTATCATTCTTATTAAGGATGAGATCACCAAAGCACGTGATGCCGCTCAAGGTAAAGGCGTTGGCGGTGAAGACTATATGCGCCAGCCGATGAAAAACAAACAGCGCTCAAACTCAATCATTGATTTTAAATAAAGAGAAAAATAGTAACTTCTAATCAAATTTATTATTACGAGGGAAGCCATTAGGCGGCATACGACCTGCTTGTGCACGCTTACCGATCCAAGGCAATAATTCATCTTGTTGCATAACACGATCACCTGAACCGTATTTATAAGACAGCCCCTCAGCCATAGTGAAGGTTTTGAGATCAGCGATACCACCATCTTTATATTTCTGTAAGATAACGCCTTTACCACGGCTCATTTCTGACAATTCTTCTATGCAAAAGATCAACAATTTACGGTTCTGGCCAATTACAGCGACACTATCATGCCCTGCAACGATAGGTTTACAAAGTGCGGCTTCTTGAGCATCGGATAGATTAAGCACTTGCTTGCCGTTTTTCGTTTGAGCCAGAACATCTGAGAAATTAACGATAAACCCATAGCCTGCCTCAGAAGCAATAAGCGCTTTACCAGTCTCCTCATAAACAAACATTTCGACGATATCGCTATCATTAGGTAAATCGACCATTAAGCGTAACGGTTCACCAAAACCACGGCCAGAGGGTAAATCATTGGCTGCAACAGTGTAAAAACGGCCATTCGTTGCAAAAATAAGAATTTTATCCGTTGTTGAGGCTGTGAATACGAATTTACCACGATCGCCTTCTTTATACTTCACATCATCTTCGACAACGTTATGGCCTTTCATTGCTCTTATCCAACCCTTTTCAGAACAAATTACCGTAATCGGCTCTTTCTCAATCATTGCCTCTTGAAGGCTATCAATATCAACAGGTGTTGGGACTTCCCCTAAGTCTGTACGGCGTTTTCCAACGGGATGTGTTTTGCCGAACTTTTCTTTAATGCCTGTTACTTGTTCTTTAACACGTGCCCATTGCGCCGCTTCAGAAGCCAGAAGTGTTTTTAATTCTTGGCGTTCTGCTGATAATTTATCAATCTCATTACGGATTTCCATTTCTTCTAGCTTACGCAAAGAGCGTAAACGCATATTCAAAATGGCTTCGGCTTGATTTTCAGTAAGATTAAACGCTTTAATCAACTCTTCTTTAGGGTAATCCTCTTCACGAACAATACGGATCACTTCATCTAAATTCAGATAAACGATCTTATAACCTTCTAAAATCTCTAAACGTGCTTCAACCTTATCCAAACGATGTGCAGAACGACGCACAAGAACTTCCTGAAGATGGTTGAGGAAAGCGCGCAGCACATCTTTTAATGGCATCACACGTGGCTTGATACCGTTATCGAGGACATTCATATTAAGTGAGACACGATTTTCTAAATCTGAGTGGCGGAAAAGTGCTTCCATTAGTAACTCAGGCTCCACATTGCGGTTTTTGGGCACAAGAACGAGACGAATATCTTCAGCAGATTCATCCCGCACGTCTTCCAGCATTGGGATTTTCTTGGTTGTAATAAGGTCAGCAATTTTTTCAATCAGACGACTTTTTTGTACCTGATATGGAATCTCTGTAACAATAATCTGATATTGCCCTTGATTAAGTTTTTCAACTTCCCAACGTGCCCTTAAGCGGAAAGAGCCTCGGCCTGTTTCATACGCTGTTTTAATATTGGCAGGATCTTCAACTAATATACCGCCTGTTGGAAAGTCAGGCCCAGGAATTTTCTTAAGCAGTTCAGCTGTGCTTGGGTCTTTATCAAGCATAAGCAATAAACCACCACAAATCTCATCAACATTATGCGGTGGAATGCTTGTTGCCATACCTACGGCAATGCCTTGTGATCCATTCGCCAGCAAATTCGGGAAAGCCGATGGCAATACAATCGGCTCCATCGTTTCACCATCGTAAGTGGCACGGAAATCAATAGCATTCTCTTCTATACCTTCCAGCAACGCTGCGGCGACATCTGTTAATTTCGCCTCGGTATAACGCATAGCAGCGGCGTTATCGCCATCAATATTACCGAAATTCCCCTGCCCGTTAATCAGCGGGTAACGCACGGCAAAGTCTTGTGCCAAACGGACAAGCGCATCATAAACAGACTGATCTCCATGAGGATGGAATTTACCGATGACATCACCGACAACACGTGCGCATTTCTTTGGCGCATTCTCTGGTTTCAGGGATAATTCGTACATCGCATAAAGCAAGCGGCGGTGCACAGGTTTTAAGCCATCACGCACATCAGGCAGCGAGCGGCTCATAATGGTTGAAAGCGCATAAGACAAATACCGCTCAGAGAGTATCTCGGTGAGCGGTTGATCTATTGTTTCTGCCGTTAATGACGATTTAACCATGCCCACACTGTACTAAAGCGATTTTACGATTAAAAGGGTAGATCAGTGTTTATCCACGTTAAAAACTATTAATCAGGCGTTGTCGTGCTTCTGGAAAACCCTGCACGCTGCTGTCCGCAAAGACACGATGTTCAAAAAAGTAACTTGTGAGTTTTAGCCCATCTACAATGGCTTGCTGCGGATCAATATCTTCTTTACCTAATAAGAATTGCGGTAATTTTAGTAATTTATCCTCATAACCTTGTGACTTTTCAACTGATACAGCAATGGCAGATTTTGGTGATACATAGCGTAGATCATCGACACTTCCACCAGCCGCACATCGAGTTAAATCTATGCCGAACCCTAATTCTCGCAATAAGCCGATCTCCCAAATGATATAGCTTTCTGCCCAAACCTCAGTATCTAAAGATTGAAACAAAGCCAGCGTCCCATGATAAAGGTTAGGATGAGGTTCTCGCTCTGGCAGGGTTAAATTGAGCATCGCACAAGCAGACTGCAAGGCTAGTAAACGTTGAGGGTCATGGATAAAGCCACTTGAGGTATTGCGCTCTAACTCCAAATTATATGCACCCATATTTTCCGATAGACGTGATGACCAATCAGCGGCAACGATATTACCAATTTCTATGGTTGAGCGTTTTCTTGAAGACATACCGCCTTGAACATACCCTAAATAACGGCCTGCATTTTCAGTAAGTAGTATAACGACAGCCCCGTGATCATTATGTTTTTGGGTCTTTATAACGATACCGTTATCTTGCCAAGCTTCCATTATTTCCTCTAGCTTTATGCTTTCCTCGCGAAAGCGGGGATCTTTTTAGACCCCCGTTTGCACGGGGGAGACAGTAATGTAAAATTAAGCACGGCGCTCAAGGACATAGTAAGCGATCTCTTTCAGCATTTTAACACGTGATTCATCAAAGCAATGAAGATGACGGACAGCTTGCTCAACAAGCATACTCGCTCGTGTTTTTGCTTGTTCTTTACCCAACGTTGTTACGAATGTTGACTTACCTGCCGCTTCATCTTGGTTCGCTGGCTTACCCATCGCTTTCGGATCAGCTTCGACGTCCAAAATATCATCAGTGACCTGGAAAGCCATACCTAGGTCAAAAGCATAATTACGTAGCGCACGACGACGTGCCTCATCCGTTTTACCTAAAATAGCACCAGCCTCACACGCAAACGCAATCAACATCCCTGTTTTCATACGTTGCATACGTGAAATTGTACCAACATCAAATTCTTCCGTCTCACCTAATAAATCAAGCATTTGACCACCACATAGACCGTGACCACCAGAAGCTCTTGCCAAAGCCGTTACAAGTTCAACACGCACACGTGGGTCCGCATGTGTTTCTTCACTCGCTAAAATTTCAAAAGCCAAAGCTTGCAAAGCATCGCCAGCTAAAATAGCTGTCGCTTCGTCAAATTTACGATGAACAGATGGCTCACCACGACGGAAGTCAGCATTATCCATTGCCGGCAAGTCATCATGGATTAGCGAGTAACAGTGCATTAACTCAAGTGCAGCAGCCACACGGCGAGCACGTTCTTCATCAACATTGAAAAGTAATGCTGAATGAATCAACAAAAAAGGACGCAGACGTTTACCACCATTGAGTACACCGTGACGCATGGCTGTGAAAAGCTTATTCTCAGCCAAGTCCGTTTCAGGCAATAAACGAGAAATAGTCTTATTAACATCATTTAAGATACGATCCATCGCTTCTTGTAATTCTGGGGAGGCTTCTCTTAATGAAGGCATCTATCTACTTCCTTATTGATTATATATGTTATTGAGGGTCAAGTGGTTCTGTTTTAATTGAACCATCAGGATTGAGGCTAATTTTTTCTATTTTTTCTTGAGCTTCTTTCAATTTAGACTCGCAATACTTCTTTAGGTCAGTGCCACGTTCATAGGCCGAAATGGACTCAGCTAAAGGCGCTGAACCATTCTCTAACTGCCTAACAATTGTTTCCAATTCACCCAAGGCTTGCTCAAAACTAAGATCTTTTATCTGTGCATTCGACATATTAGGGAAGAAGGTACTAGATTTGGCCACAATTTTCCACTAGATAATGACTATGGGTTTAGAAAAACAAAACAAACCGAAAAAGATACTTTATCTCGCTGCACCCCGTGGTTTTTGTGCAGGTGTGGACCGTGCCATTCAAATTGTTGAACGGGCTTTAGAAAAATACGGACAGCCCGTCTATGTCCGCCATGAGATCGTACACAATAAATTCGTTGTTGATTCGCTTAAAGAAAAGGGCGCTATCTTCATTGAAGAATTGAATGAAATTCCTACAAGTGACAAAGACCGTCCTGTTATTTTCTCGGCACACGGTGTACCAAAATCGGTACCGCAAGAAGCCGACTCGCAAAACATATTTTATATTGATGCCACTTGCCCTTTAGTGAGCAAAGTCCATAGAGAAGCCGAGCGTCATTTCAAAAATGGTGCTCACATTATCCTTATAGGCCACAAAGGCCACCCAGAAGTCATTGGTACAATGGGACAACTACCTGAAGGCAGCGTAACATTGGTGGAAACGGTTGCCGATGTCCAAAATCTTCCGCAAACAGATAAGCAACTCGCCTTCGCTACACAAACAACTTTGTCAATTGATGATACAGGCGACATTATTACAGCCTTACAAACAAAATTCCCAACCATTCAAGGACCGCATAAAGAAGATATTTGCTATGCCACCACCAACAGACAAGCAGCCGTGAAAGAAATAGCTGAAAAATCAGATGTTGTTCTTGTTTTAGGAGCACCTAATTCATCCAATTCAAACCGACTCGTCGAAGTGGCCAAAAATTATGGGGCTAAAGCCGCTTATCTAATTGAAGGCATTAAAGACATCAATTTTGACTGGTTTAAAGGCGGACACTCAATAGGTTTAACGGCTGGTGCCTCTGCCCCAGAAATACTTGTTAAACAAGTTATTGATATGTTGGAGAGCACTTTTGACATAGAGACAAATGAGATTACAATGGCTGAAGAAAATGTGGTTTTCAAACTCCCTAGAGCGGTGGCCTGACACAGATAGTTGACCTCAGCCCTATAACGTTTTATATCATGTCCCATAAGAAGAAAGAATAAGTACTCATCATGTTTGCAACCGTTGCCCGCGCTATATTTGGAACAACCAATGAACGTATTATCAAGAAATTCCAAAAAGACGTCGATGCTATTAATGCGCTCGAACCAGAATTTGAAAAATTAAAAGACACTCAACTCCAAGCAAAAACTGTTGAATTTCGTAATCGTTTAGAAAAAGGCGAAACACTGGATCAACTTTTGCCAGAAGCCTTTGCCACAGTCAGGGAAACCATTAAGCGCCTTGACCACAAACGTCTATTTGACGTACAGATGATCGGCGGTATTTCACTCCACAAAGGTATGATTGCCGAAATGAAAACGGGTGAAGGCAAAACTTTTGTTGCTGTCCTCGCCTCTTATCTAAATGCCTTACCTGAAAAAGGTGTGCATGTTGTGACCGTGAACGATTATTTGGCTGCACGTGACAGCCAATGGGTCGCGCCTTTCTTTGCATTTTTGGGCATGTCTGTTGGCTCTATCGTTCACGGTCTGTCTGACGAAGAACGTCGTGAAGCTTATGCTTGCGATATTACATACGGCACGAACAACGAATACGGCTTTGATTACCTACGTGACAATATGAAATTCCGTTTAGAACATATGGTTCAACGTGGCTTCAACTTTGCCGTAGTTGATGAGGTTGACTCAATCCTTATTGATGAAGCCAGAACCCCTCTTATCATTTCTGGCCCTGCTGAAAGTAGTTCAGAGCTATACATTGCACTAGATAAAATTATCCCACAATTATCACCAGATGATTATGAAGTAGATGAAAAAGTCAAATCTGTTGCCTTAAATGAGCAAGGCCAAGAAAACCTTGAGCAGCTTTTAAAGAAAGCGGGTCTTTTAGAAGGAGACAATTTATACGACGCTCAAAACATCAATATTGTTCACCATAGCAATCAGGCATTACGTGCCCATGCCCTCTTCCACCGTGACACAGACTATATCGTCAAAGATGGCAAAGTGATGATTATTGATGAATTCACAGGCCGTATGATGGAAGGTCGCCGTTATTCAGAAGGTCTGCACCAAGCTTTAGAAGCCAAGGAAAAAGTTGATATTGAAGATGAAAATCAAACACTAGCATCAATCACCTTCCAGAACTATTTCCGTCTTTATCCAAAACTATCTGGTATGACAGGAACAGCGATGACGGAGGCCTCTGAATTTGCCGAGATTTATGGCCTTGATTGTGTTGAGATTCCAACAAATGTGCCGATCCAAAGAAATGACAGAAACGATCAAATTTTTACAAGTTTAGATGACAAATTCCAAGCGATGCTCGGCTTAATCAAAGAATGCCAATCTCGCAAACAACCAGTATTGGTTGGCACAACCTCTATTGATAAATCAGAAAAACTTTCTGCTGCCCTAAAAAAACTAGGCATCAAACACCAAGTGCTAAACGCCCGCTGGCATGAACAAGAAGCAAGTATTATTGCCCAAGCAGGCCGTTTAGGTGCCGTAACTATCGCAACTAACATGGCCGGTCGTGGGACAGATATTCAACTCGGTGGTAATCTTGAGATGCGTTTATCGCAAGAAGTTGATGAAAAACTCTCTGAAGCGAAAAAGAAAAGCTTAACCGAAAAAATCAAAGCCGAAATTGCGGCGGATAAGAAGAAAGTATTAGAGGCTGGCGGGCTTTACGTCATTGGTACAGAACGCCATGAATCACGCCGTATTGATAACCAGCTGCGTGGTCGTTCTGGCCGCCAAGGTGACCCAGGTGCTTCTGTGTTCTTCCTTTCATTAGAAGATGATCTTATGCGTATTTTTGGTGCGGAACGTTTGCAACCGTTGCTTGCCCATAAACAAATTGGCCTTAAAGAAGGTGAAGCCTTAGAACACCCACTGATCTCAAAAACATTAGAACGTGCACAACGTAAAGTTGAATCACAGAACTTTGAGATTCGTAAAAACCTACTCAAATTTGACAATGTCATGAACGACCAGCGTAAAATTATTTATGGCCAACGTCGTGAAGTGATGGATTCTGACTCAGTCGCCGATGTTATCGAAGATATGCGCTTAGAAGTTATTGAACGTATTGTGCAAATGGCCATTCCTAAAAACGCCTATCCAGAAAACTGGGATACGGATTTACTTCATGCCGAAACACGCCGTATTTTCAATCTTGATTTACCTTTCACAGACTGGGCAAAGGAAGAAGGTATTGCTGAAGCTGAAATATTAGAGCGCCTCACTCAAGCTGTGACAAATAAAATGAATGCCAAGCGTAACAAATATGGTGATATGAACTGGCAGCGGCTAGAAAAAGCCATGCTATTGCAACAACTTGACCAGAGCTGGAAAGAACATTTATTAGCTTTAGACCATTTGCGCCAAGGTATTTCACTACGTGCCTTTGGACAACGTGACCCACTTAATGAATACAAAACAGAAGCGTTCGAGATGTTCGCAATGATGCTTGATGCGATTGAAGAAAGTACCGTACAAGTTTTAAGTCTGATTGAAATGAGTGTTGGTGAAGACAATAGTGTTTCACTTAATCTAAACCAAGAACCCGATGCATCAAAGCTAAGCGAAGGGCGTGGCGGCAGTAATCCATTAGATAATGCCGAATCACCTGAACAAGAAACTAATAATGTAACACCGATAAGAACGCGTCAAAAACCTGCTGAAATGGATCCAAACAATCCTGAGACTTGGGGGAGAGTCTCAAGAAACACACTATGCCCTTGTGGTTCTGGTAAAAAATATAAACATTGCCACGGCCAAGTAAGCGAGTAATACCGCAACGCAGCACAAGCTTATATTGCTAATTTTCTCATAAAACCACAACATTGTGTTAATGGGAGAGACAAAAACAATAAATCGTACAGGCTTGGTTTTACAAGGTGGTGGTGCTGTGAGCGCTTTTACCTATGGTGCACTTTTGAGACTCCTTGAAGACAATCGTATAAATATTCACGCAACAGCAGGCGCAAGTGGTGGTGGTATAAATAGTCTCTGCATTGCTGCAGGACGTAATAATACCGAAAGAGCACAGCTTCTTCATAGATTATGGGATAACATTGCCTTAGATACCATGCCCATGCGTCATTTATCTGACTACCCTTTTATCCATGATGTTTTCCGCTGGCCAAATATTCCTGCACTTGAAGGACTGTTGGCAGATAAAGTGATGAAAGCCGAAGTTCCTTATTTACAAGAATGTCTCCGTAATGCGCTCAATAACACACTAACACCTGAATTTTGGAGCCATGTGCGCTCAGGTAAAACAAAGCTCTTTGTTAATGCTGCAGAAGAGCTACCAAATGGTGAGTTAAAAAACCACCCCATTCCACAAGAAGAGATGCGTGCTAAATATGCGATCGGCACGGCTGCACTTGATTTCATGGGTGCGGTTAAACATAAAGGCAAAACATTACGAGATGGGGCCTATGTCTGCAATCCAGACATGTCAGGCATTGAACAAGAGGACTTAACGGATATTATTGCCATCACATTACACGGTGCACCAAAAAAATCAGTTATAGCAGAAGCGCAACAAGAGACCGCAAGATTAAACCCTACTTTCAGACGAAATGCTGCGGTCAAAAAAGCAGAAATACATGGTCATTTAACGCATCTTTTAGATCAAGAAGAACGCACCTTCAAATTACATGAAATAGCTTTCATCGCCCCAAGACATTATCGAGACAGCGCACGTCTTAATAACTCTCGTGAACATATCACCCTTTTACGAGACCAAGGCTATGCAGCGGCAGATAAATGGTTAAAAGAAAATCGTCATTTACTTGGACGTGCTGATACATACACAGCACCAGCCAATGTCATTCGTTCAAAACGTCAATTGCGTGTGGCCTGATTCTCCCTTATTACTAAAACATGTTTAATAAAAAAATAGGTATGCTTGGCGGTGGCCAATTAGGACAAATGGCGGCCCTTGCCGCTTCAGCCATGGGCTTAGAGGTTGTACCTTATGACCCTAACCCAGATAGCCCTGCCTTTAAGGTGACAAACAAACATTTTTGTGCAGCTTGGGATGACAAAAACGCCCTTAAAGAGTTCGCCCTACATGTCGATGTCATCACCTATGAATTTGAAAACATTCCTACCGATACGATCATGTTTTTAATGCAGCATAAATCCGTTTATCCTGACGTGAAATTATTGCAAATTGCCCAGCACCGTATCGCAGAAAAAAACTATCTAAATGAGATTGGCATTCCGACAACCGATTACAAACTATTAGAAAGCGAAGAACAATGCCGTGATCTAATGGATCAATGGCAAACAGATTTTGTGATCTTGAAAACCTGTCGTTTTGGCTATGACGGCAAAGGTCAAGCTTTGTTCAAAAAAACCGATCACCGTATGCCACGCCTTGACGGTGAGGTCATTATTGAACGCCCTGTTAATTTTGAACAAGAAATATCCGTTATTGTTTGCCGTGACCAAAAAGGAGCCATTAAAACATATCCTGCTGTCACAAATGAACATAGAAATAGCATCCTCCATAAAACGATAGCACCTGCCTTATGCTCTTCTGAAATAGCTCAGAAAGCACAAGATTATGCATATTTACTAGCTGAAAAAATAAATCTTATTGGCGTTTTAGCTGTTGAGTTTTTTGTCACTAAGAGCGGCACATTACTCGCCAATGAAATAGCCCCTCGCCCTCATAATTCAGGGCACTGGACGATTGATGCTTGTGCCACCTCACAATTTGAGCAGCAAATTCGCGCTGTTACGGGTTTAAATTTAGGAGAAATTAAACCCTTCAAAGCAGCAGAAATGATAAACCTTATTGGTGAAGATATTTCAAATCTAAAAGCTTACGAAAACAACGATAAAATCTTTATCCATGACTATCAAAAATCAGAAATTCGTGAAGGCCGTAAAATGGGTCATGTCACCATTCTTAAAGATTAAGCTGTCTTTCATAAAGATCGGGCAGATCATTTTCAATGAGCACGACATCATTATCCTGAACATTATCGGCCAACCAAGATTGTGCTTGTTCAAATCGATCAAACAAAACTTCTTCACCTTTAAATGTATCAACAAAACGTTGAATACGTTGAGGCTGAATAAGTACCGCAATATCAACCTTATCATTGGCTTTTAACCCTAGTTTTGAATGCTCTTTATCATGGCTCTCGCCAAGTTCCACCATACCAGGGGTAATTAGAATGCGGCGACCACCCTTTTCTTTTGCGAGTAAATCAAGCAAATCAAGTCCCGCCGCAAAGCCTTTAGGGTTTGAATTATAAGCATCATCAATCAAGGTGTAATTCCCCACTTCTTTAACCTCTAAACGGTGTTTTACTTGTGGCAAAGAAGAAACAGCCACTGAAATATCTTTTAACGACATGCCTAATTTATGCGCCGCTGCAATTGCCAACATAATATTGCCTGCATGATGTAAGCCATAGATTGGTGCTTTAAAATTATGTGTTTCGTTATCTATTTTTAAATTAATTGACAAGCCTGTTGCTGTTTGGCTGGCACCAGTTAAAACGATATCGCCCACGTCACCACATAAAAGGATTTTATCTTTATGAGCACTATAAAACTCTGCCGCATAAGGTTGATCGAGTACCGATTGATGCAAAACAAGAACAGCATTATCTTGTTCTAAAATAGGTGCCGCAATTTCTAACTTGGCTTTTGCGGTATCATTTAAATCCTTAAAACGTTCTAAATGCGCCCCGCCGACTGCCGTTAAAATAGATAAATTTGGTTTGGTAAAATTACATAGGCGTTCAATTGAGCCGATACCATAAGCCCCCATCTCTACAATAAAATATTTATGGTGTGCACCTAATTGCTCACGAATAATGCGTGTAATACCCATTTCTGTATTAACCGATCCTGGGGTCATCAACGTAGGTGCTTGGTTTTGCAAGATATGGCTTAAAAAATGCTTCACGGATGTTTTGCCAAATGACCCTGTAATACCAATAATAAAAGGCTCTAATTGTTTCAGCTTCTGTTCTGCCTCTGCTCTAAACGCCGCATTAATTTTTTGATCCATGGGGGCACGGATTTTTACTGACGCCATAAGAGACAAAGGAATTAATTGGATCAAGAGAACCCATAAAAAATAATTGGCGGGTGTAAATGTCACGGCCAAAGCAAGCGTATCAATCAACGTAAAGGCAATAATTGCAATGCCCTTTGCACGATTTGTTAAGACCAATTTCTTTTTAGCATTTTTAAGCGGATTGTTTTCTTTATAAGCAAAATAGGCAAACGCCCCAGCTATAAACAATTTACCAAACCAAACTAAACCTGGTAAAAAGGCAATAATTGCAAAACCACCCACCCAAAGACTGGCTCTTTTATCATAGGCTTTATAGGCAATAAGCCAGTCCCAAAAACGTTTTGGATCATATTCATCTTGCTGAAAAACATGTAAATAAGTCAGTAAACGCCGAACAAAGAAGGCCGTAAAACAAATAAGAATTATAACATTTAGAATCATTGTCTATTTTGCCTCAACGAAGTTTTTAATTTTATGAGAAAGGATATTCTTCCCGTCTGTCAGGATCGTATAATGGTCAAAATCAGGCAATATTTCAAGCTGTGCTTTGGTAATCGCTTTGTTTAATCGTATACCAATTTCGGGCGGTGTTTCTCTATCTTTTGCACCATAAATTAACGATACAGGACACTTAATATTGGGCAAAATATCTGTGACATCATCCTGTATGGTTTTTAAAAAGATAGCACGGAGTTCAGCCGCATTTTTATAATCAGCACTCCCGAATCGAGCGCGTAATTTGTCACGTCCCTCTTCAGAGCGTACAAATATTTTGAGCATTTTGAAAAACCGCACTCTGAGTGTTAACGATACTTGCTCTAACAAACCTCTTTTACGTGGAATACCTGCCGCTGATATCAGAATCATTTTTGCAATCAGTTTTGTAGCGGCCGCTATGCGCAATCCCACACGACAACCAAAAGAATGACCAATCCATACCACCTTCTTAGCCTGTATGCTTTGAATAAACGCAATCATAAAGTCAGCATAATCTTGCACAGACCAGACGTCATCAGGCTTTGGTGAACCACCAAAACCTGGAAAATCAATCACATAATGCTGTCCCATAAAACTCAAAGATTTGGCAATCTGCTCAAACGCATGGTGGTTATGTCCCCAACCATGCGCCCATATGAAAGCTGTCTCACCTTCACCAAAATGAAGATAAGTTAGTTTTTGCCCTTGGTATTCGTATGTGTTCATGGGTAAGATTAGAGCATGACACATAATAAAAAGAAAGTAGCGGTTTTCTTCGGCGGACGCTCACCAGAACATGATGTAAGCGTTTATACAGGCCTTGAAGTTTTACAAGCGATTGATACAAGCCTTTATGAAGCTTTCCCTGTATATATTGCCACCCATGGCCAATGGTATATTGGCGACGCCTTACGTAATAAAAACAATTATATGTTTTCTCGTGATACCGTCAAACAACTCACACCTGTACAACTTGATATTTCGGCAAAAGGTAAAGGCCGGCTACTCCCAGAAACATCTGGTCTTTTTTCCAAAGCAAAACCTGTTGAGTTTGATATCGCCCTTCCCGCTTTCCATGGCTTAAATGGTGAAGATGCGGGCTTCCAAGGTCTCATGGAATTTGCCAATATTGCTTATGCAGGGATGCGGGCAAAAGGCTGTGCTGTGTTCATGGATAAGGATACGACCAAAAAGGCACTAGAAGGCTCTAATGTACCACAATTGCCGCATGCTGTAGCCATACGTCCTGAAAACTCGTTGATGATAGATGAGAAGGATGTAAAAGCGCTTGTCGATATCGTTGGCCTGCCCTGTATTGTAAAGCCTGCCCATTTAGGTAGTTCAATTGGTGTTGGAAAAGCAACCACCCTTGATGAAGCACGTGCCCTACTTGCCAGCCTGTTCCAATATGACGACAAGGCTATTCTCGAGCCTTTCGTGGCTAATCTTGTCGAATATAATGTCGCCTTACGTGTTACACCGAATGGCAGCATTGAAACATCTGCAATTGAACGACCCAAAACCAGCAAAGATCTTCTCGATTTTAAAGAAAAATACATGTCAGGTGGAAACAAAAAATTAGGTGGTCAGAAGTCTGTAGCGGGCATGATCTCCATGACACGTGATATCAATCCAGATCTAGGTAAAGATAAAGAAAAGCAACTACGTGACTGGGCTGTTACTGTGTTTGAACGTCTTGATCCAGCAGGTGCACCACGCATTGATTTTATCGGTAACAGTAAAACAGGCGAGCTTTGGTTTAATGAATTAAATCCTATCCCTGGCTCCTACGGCTATTTTCTATGGGAGGCTGCCAAGAAGCCTGTCCTGTTTACCGAAATGCTCAATGACCTTCTGACAGAGGCACAACGCTTCCATAAACGTAAGCAAATCCCACATGACCCTGTGCAAAAAGATGCACAGCTCCTAAAACGTCATTTATCAGAGTAAACCTTATTCAGCAGCATCCAACATTGGTTGATCTGCGGCGATAAATGCCTCAACGCATTTTGTCATCGTCACAGACGCCCGAGAAATAGGATCTGTTTGATAGAAATTTGTTACCACACGCTGGAATGCTTTATTGCCGACTGAAGCTGTATGCTCTGATGCCACCAACGCTTCTATTGGTTTTGTATTAAGCTGAGCCAAATGCGGAAACTCTTTAAAAATACGATTACGCAGTTCTTGATGCGTATTATACGGCAATGTCTTGCCCATTTTTTCTGATAAAGCGCGTAAGATCGTCCAATCTTCCTTCGCATCACCAACTGGGAATACCGCACGTTTTGCCTGCTGTACACGGCCTTCTGTATTCACATACAAAGCATTTTTCTCTGTATAGGCCGCCCCTGGGAAAATAACATCGGCATGACGTGCGCCATTATCGCCGTGATGTCCCTGATAGATCATAAAGGTTTCTGTGCCAAAGGCCGCTCTTGTATCAAGCTCATCAACGCCCAGTAAATATACAGCCTTGAGCTTATCTTTCTTGCCAGCATTAACCATTTTAAAGATATCATAACCACCTTTTTGCGGCACAAAACCAACATCCAGAGCGCCAACACGGCCAGCCGCCACATGCAGGACATTAAAGCCTGCCCCAATTTTCATCGCATATTGTTTTGCTAATGCGTGAACATCATAGCCATCTGTATGGCGCAATGCCCCCGTTCCAACAATAACAACAGGGTTTTTAGCGTCTTTAAGAATTTTGGCAAAGCCAGAACGTGCACGGGTTAAGCTCTCTAAATCTTCTGGGCTTGTACCAATATGTTCATACGGATAGGTCAACTCAACAGGTGTGCCGATCAAGCCAACCTTTACTTTAGACTGCAACCACGTTTTACGAATGCGGGCATTTATAAGTGGCGCTTCGTGACGAGGGTCTGTACCAATCAATAAAATAGCATCGGCTTGCTCAATATCCGCAATACCGGTATTAAACAAATAATCCGCACGAGATTGTATCTCAAATTTTGTGCCATCAGGACGACAATCCATGTGAGAAGAACCAAGACCTTTCATCAAATCTTTTAATGCAACAACTGACTCAACATCAACTAAATCCCCCGCCACAGCAGCGATTTCTTTACCGTCTACACCTTTAAGTTTAGCGGCTGTAAATGCCAAAGCCTCATCCCAAGATACAGCCGTTAATTTACCGTCTTTACGAATATATGGTCTATCAAGGCGTTGGTATTTAAGGCCGTCATAGGCAAAACGTGTTTTATCAGAAATCCATTCTTCATTCACATCTTCATTAAGACGAGGCAGCACACGCATGACTTCATTGCCACGGCTATCGACACGGATGTTCGATCCAACAGCATCCATAACATCAATAGTTTCTGTTTTCTTGAGTTCCCAAGGGCGGGCAGTAAATGTATAAGGCGCAGATGTAAGCGCCCCGACAGGACAAATATCAATCATATTCCCTGATAATTCAGTCGACACAGCTGTTTCGATAAATGTGCCAATTTCAACATTCTCACCACGGTTCAATAAGCCAAGCTCGTTCATACCCGCCACTTCTTCACCAAAGCGCACGCAGCGTGTACATTGAATACAGCGTGTCATAATCGTTTTAATGAGTGGGCCAATATTTTTATTCTTAACGGCACGCTTTGTTTCTGTATAACGAGAACGATCAAAACCGTATGCCACAGATTGATCCTGCAAATCACATTCACCACCTTGGTCACAAATAGGACAATCCAACGGGTGGTTGATGAGCAAAAACTCCATCACCCCTTTACGGGCTTTTTTAACCATTTCAGATTGCGTCTGCACAACCATACCTTCACCACAGGCCAAAGCACATGATGCTTGCGGCTTAGGTGGCCCTGGGCTTACCTCAACCAAACACATACGGCAATTCGCTGGGACAGAGAGTTTATCATGGTAGCAAAAACGTGGAATCTCTATCCCAAGCTGCTCAGCCGCCTGAATAATCGACGTTCCCGCTTCAACTTCAATTTCATGTCCATCAATAGTTAATTTTGGCATTGTCTATCCCTTAATTATTCAGCTGCTGTGGCACTAACGGCCACCATTGGTTTTTCACGATGCGCTAATTTTCTATAGGCATGAATACGCTCTTCAACTTCTGGTCTAAAATGGCGCATCAAACCTTGAATTGGCCACGCCGACGCATCGCCATGTGCACAGATCGTATGCCCTTCAATTTGTTTTGAAATATCCAGCAGCATATCAATCTCTTCGATCGTTGCATTACCCTCAACCATACGCATCATCATGCGCCACATCCAACCTGTTCCCTCACGACAAGGCGTACACTGGCCACAGGATTCATGCATATAAAAATATGATAAGCGAGCAATCGCATATACAACATCGGTTGATTGATCCATAACGATAACACCCGCAGTCCCTAAGCCAGAGCCTTCTGCACGTAAGCTATCAAAATCCATCACCACTTTGTCACAGACATCTTTTGGCAAAAGCGGTGTTGAGGAACCGCCTGGAATAATAGCTTTCACATTATCCCAGCCACCACGTACACCACCAGCATGCTTTTCAATTAGTTCTTTTAAAGGAATACCCATGGCTTCTTCCACATTACACGGCGCATTCACATGGCCTGAAATACAGAATAATTTTGTGCCTGTATTTTTCTCATCACGTCCAATGCTCGCAAACCACTCACCTCCACGACGTAAAATCGTTGGCGCAGTGGCAATCGTTTCAACATTATTAACAGTTGTAGGGCATGAATAAAGCCCTGCCATAGCAGGAAATGGCGGTTTATTCCGTGGCTGACCCTTATTGCCTTCAAGTGATTCGATTAATGCTGTTTCTTCACCGCAAATATATGCGCCTGCACCACGATGCAGATAAATATCAAAATCCCAGCCTGTGCCTGCGGCATTTTTACCGAGCAACCCTGCTTCATAGGCTTCTTTAATCGCCTTTACAACATTTGAGCCTTCATTAAAGAATTCACCACGGATATAGATATACGCTGCATGAGCGCCCATCGCAAAACCTGCAATCAAGCAGCCTTCAAGTAACTTATGTGGATCATGGCGTAAAATCTCTCGATCTTTACATGTACCAGGCTCTGATTCATCGGCATTAACGACCAAATAATGTGGCTTTTGTGTCTTTTCAGGATCAGGCATGAACGACCACTTCATACCTGTTGGGAAACCAGCCCCACCACGACCACGAAGCCCTGATTTTTTCATTTCTTCAATGATCCAAGCCTTACCTTTTTTGATAATCGCTTTCGTATTATCCCAATCACCACGTTTCTTCGCCTCTTTCAGAGAAAAACTCTGAAGACCATATAGATTGGTAAAAATTCTGTCTTTATCTGCAAGCATTATTTCTTCACCTTACCCTTTTTAGCAGGTGTCTTCTTCGCTACAGGTTTTTTAGCTGGCTTGGTATCATTCGCTGTTGTTTTAAGCGTTGTTGCCCCAGTAATTGCCATAGAATTCTTACGGCCTATTTGTGAGCCCACAGGAATCTCATCCCGCTTACCTGCCTTGAGCATATCCAAAATTTCAACCATGCGTTCTGGCGTTAAATCTTCAAAATAATCATCTTTATTCACTTGGATCATCGGTGCGTTCACACAAGCCCCAAGACATTCAACTTCTTCTAATGAGAACATACCGTCTTTGGTGCTCTCGCCTGTTTTAATCCCTAAATGCTTCTCACAAGCGCCTTGAATATCTTTAGAACCTCGCAGCCAGCAAGGCGTTGTGCCGCATACTTGAATGTTAAATTTACCTAAAGGTGCTAATTTATACATCGTATAAAAGGTCGCTACTTCATAGACTTTCATTGGTGGTTCACCGATAATATCGGCAATCACATCCATTGCCGCACGTGGAATCCAGCCTCCATATGGCGGGTTAGCCTGAGCCCCCTCTTCAGCCACTTGTTTTTGCACAAGGTCAAGTAACGGCATCACTGCAGATTTTTGTTTACCCGCAGGGTAACGACTTAAAATGTCTTTTATTTCCTCTTTATTCGCCTTGGTGAACTCAAAGCTTTCGGGCTGATGCTCAGCATTTAATACATGTGGTTTCATGTTTAAAAGGATAGCGTTTTTCACGCAGACAGCAATGATTTTCTGTCACTAGATTGATTTTTATTAATACTTATACTGAACAATATCTATGATACGTCCATCAGGATCTTTTAATCGTTGCTTATTATAACGCTCACTTGAAATTGTAGAACCACATACATATGAGTAATCTAAGTCAACATCTAAGAGTGCACTCAAAACTGATTGAACACTATGCTGAATTTCAATGCGAATTAAAAAAGATACAAATTCTTGACCACTTGTTTCTGGATATATTTCCGCAACTATTGCGCCCTCACTGAATGAAAAATGTTCTGGCCCATTTCCATGTTTTTCTCGCACAATGCCAACCCCTAGAGCATCATAAAAACGAGCTGTCAGGTCAATATTCTTTGCATAAAGTAAAAAATTAATCATTCCGAAACTTTTATCACCTACCTTTAGTATATGGCAAGAAAATATGAAGTTTTCATTATAGGTGCAGGTCCATCGGGACTCATTACAGCCTTAGTTTTTGCTCAGTCAGGCATAAACATACGCATTGTAGACAAAAAGCAGTAGCCAGAGAATACAGCGAAAGCTACTGGGTTACAAAAAAATTCTATAGAAATATTGAAAGCGTTAGGCGTTTATAGGGACATTCAAAATGAATCGCTACCACTTTATGGCTCATACATCTACAGAAATAATACACTTGTAGATTATATAAATTTTAGCTCCACAGGCACCGACAACAGATCTATACCACAATCGAAATTAGAGGAAATTCTTATTAGAGCACTGAGCTCAATCTATTCAATTAACATAGAATGGAATACTGAAGCAGTATATGCCGATAAAAAACTTTATATTAGAAAAAAATGATGCATTACAGAGAGTAGATGACGATTTCACGTTCACAGTGGCTGCAGATGGACGAAACAGCAGCATAAGAAATTCTGTCGGGATTGATATTCAAGAAATAAAAGATACTGAACTCTCTTTTTCTTGTGATGCTTATATCCACAACATTCAGAGTTATCAAAAGCATCCAGGAACAATGTTACAACTATCTAAATCAAAAGATAGATTAATACTAGTGCCTATATCAGATGACAATTTCTACAGGGCTAGCGGCTCCTGGACAATAAAAGATAATAACGATCCCGAGAACTCTATTAGAAAAAAAATAAACACTTTTTTAGTTAACTCTGATGTATCCAACATTTCAAACATCACTGTATACAAACTAAGCTCACATTTAAGCGACACTTTTTTTTCAAATAACATTTTTCTAGTCGGAGATTGTGCGCAAACCTTTTTTCCAAATGGAGGATTGGGATTAAACACAGGAATAGAACAAGCTTACTTCTTAGCCAAAGAAATCACACAAATCATGCAAAACCCAACATTATCGAGAGAACTCTCCATTAAGCGTTATGAAGAAACATGGCGCCAAGAAGTTTTAAAAAGACAAAAAACAAGCATTGAAATTAAAGAAAAAATATCAGCAAAGAGTTTCCCTCGCTTCACATACTAAACCTATCGATCAACTTCTCCAAAAACAATATCTAGTGAGCCAATAATGGCGACAGTATCCGCCAGCAAATGGCCCCGGCTCATAAAATCCATGCCCTGCATATGGGCAAAACCCGGTGCACGGATATGACATTTATAAGGTTTATTTGTGCCATCCGACACCACATAAACAGCAAACTCCCCTTTAGGCGCTTCAACAGCCGTGTATGTTTCACCCGCAGGAACGTGGAAACCTTCTGTATATAACTTAAAGTGATGAATAAGAGCCTCCATTGAGCCCTTCATCTCCGCACGAGAAGGCGGCGTTACTTTCTTATCAATTGATTTAAATGGCCCAGCAGGCATATTCGCAATGCATTGCTTCATAATACGCAGCGACTGACGCATTTCTTCCATACGGACCAAATAACGAGCATAACAATCACCCGTTTTACCGACTGGTATATCAAACTCATAATTCTCATAGCCGTCATAAGGCTGTGCCTTACGCAAATCCCACGCCACACCAGAGCCACGCAACATCGGACCCGTAAAACCCCAATCAAGTGCTTGCTTCTCAGAGACAACGCCAATATCCACAGTACGTTGTTTAAAGACACGGTTCTCACTTAATAGCGTTTCAAGATCATTAAGGAATTTTGGAAACTCATCTGCCCAATCATCCATATCCTCCAGCAATCCAGGCGGCAAATCAAACGCAACACCACCAGGGCGGAAATAATTTGCGTGCAGCCTTGCACCACAAACACGCTCATAAAACTCCATCCCTTTTTCACGCTCTTCAAAACCCCATAAAGCTGGCGTGATCGCACCAACGTCTAGCGCAAATGTAGTAATATTAAGAATATGGTTAAGCACACGCCCTAATTCAGCAAATAACACACGAATACATTGCGCCCGTGGTGGCGGTGTAATGCCTAGCAACTTCTCAACAGCCAAAGCAAAAGCATGCTCTTGGTTCATAGGTGCTACGTAATCGAGACGATCAAAATATGGCAAGGCTTGGGTATAGGTTTTATATTCAATTAGCTTTTCTGTGCCACGGTGCAGCAAGCCGATATGTGGATCAGCTCTTTCAACAACCTCGCCATCCATTTCCAAAATAAGGCGCAGCACACCATGTGCCGCAGGGTGCTGAGGCCCGAAGTTAAGCGTATAAGGCTTAATCTGTGTTTCATCAGAAATGTCTTTACTTACCACTTTACTCATTCGCCAGTAACCTCTTTACCCATATTTTTAGGGATTGTTGCTTTTTCATCACCTGGAAGCTGAACATCTGTCATACCTTCCCAAGGGCTGAGAAAATCAAAATTACGGAAGTCTTGCTGAAGTTTCACAGGCTCATACACCACACGCTTTTGTTCTTCATCATAACGAACCTCATTAAAGCCTGTTAAGGGGAATTCCTTACGAAGTGGGTGCCCCTCAAAACCATAATCAGTCAAAATACGGCGTAAATCTGGGTGCCCAGAGAACATCACGCCGTACATATCCCACGTTTCACGCTCATACCAATTCGCTGCACTAAATAAAGCAGTCGCAGATGGCACAGGCGTATCTTCATCGGTGAAAGTTTTAACACGAATGCGCAAGTTTTGACGCATAGAAAGCATATTATAAACAATCGCAAAACGTTCTGGCTTATTCGGGTAATCAATCGCTGTAATATCAACAAGTTGGGAGAAATAGCATTCATTATTATCACGTAAAAAACGAAGTGCTTTTAAAAGCGATTCACGCTGCACCGTTAAGATAAGTTCACTCTTAATAAGTTCCGCACTTATAACGATCTCACCTAAATGTTCTTTGATATGATCGCCAAGATCAAGCAAAGCTTCATCATTCAAATTAACGGGGGCTGGTACAGGCTCACTCATCGTACGATCCTTGTATCTTCACGTTGAATTTTTTTCTGTAACTGCATAATACCGTAGATCAACGCTTCTGCCGTTGGTGGACAACCTGGTACATAAATATCAACTGGCACGATACGGTCACAACCTCTTACCACTGAATAAGAATAATGGTAATAGCCACCACCATTAGCACATGAGCCCATCGAAATCACCCAACGTGGTTCTGGCATTTGGTCATAAACTTTACGAAGTGCTGGTGCCATTTTATTCGTCAATGTACCCGCCACAATCATCACATCCGATTGACGCGGAGATGGACGAGGAATGACACCAAAACGATCAAGGTCATAACGACTCATATAGGCGTGGATCATCTCCACTGCACAGCATGCCAAACCAAAAGTCATCGGCCATAATGATCCCGTTCTTGCCCAGTCGAATAATTTGTCAGCTGCCGTAAGGATATACCCCTTATCATTCACTTCTTTTTGAATAAGCTGTGCCGCATGTCCTTCAGAACCTTTAATAACCTCAGGATAATTATTGAACCCTGTTAAAGGAACGGTCGGCGCTTTTATAACTTTTCTATCGTGGCCCATGATTTATCCCCATCAAGTTATAATCCACATTACCAGGCTTTATCCAAAGAAAACGCTGATAATCAGCTCTAACCATTCTATTGTTACCTTTTAAAAGCTGGCCAAAATGCCGCAACATAAATCCTTTAAACATCATTACTCCCAATCCAACGCGCCCTTTTTCCATTCATAGAGAAAACCAACAGTAAGCACCCCTAAAAATAGAATCATTGACCAAAAACCAAAAAGACCAATATCACCAAGGGATACGGCCCATGGAAAGAGGAAAGCCACCTCTAAATCGAAAATGATAAACAAAATAGCCACAAGATAAAAACGCACGTCAAATTTGCCATGCGCATCATCAAAAGCGTCAAAGCCACACTCATAAGCCGATAGTTTCTCAGTATCTGGACGATTATTACCCGCCAACATTGAGCCAACAATCATCGCCACAGACATAATCATGGCTATGAAAATGAACAACAAAATCGGGAAATACTCAGATAGAAATGCAGTATCGAACATAGTGAACCTTTCACCCACAAAAATAGGGTGTTCTCTATGCTCTGTCTAGGGTCTTATTGCAGAAGTTTTTTATTTATCCTTATACTTTACCCAATTTTTATCAGCTTCGGCGATAAAATCATCTTTATTTTCTATCCAACGATCACGTATATCTTTATCGTAGTTCAAATACAGCTTACCATTCACAATTGTCCACGACTGTGGATCAGAAGAAACCAGATCATCTTTAGCACCCAATGCATAAGCACAATAACCCCCATATTGCGGTGCATATTTTTCAGGATTATTTAAAAAAGTTTGCTTATTCCGCTCAGAGGAAAAACGCCATTCGGCACCTTGCCAATCTACCGAGATACTTTTTTCACCTTCAACAGCCTTGTTTTGAGCAAAATAAGCTACTGTATCATAGCCACTAACCGCTAAATCATTAAACACACCTGTATACACAGGTTCCGCTTGAGCCATCCCATAAAAACTAGCAAAACATAGCATGATTATTAAAGCTAAAAATCGCATCTCATTTTTTTCCGTTATTGTTTACCTAATCTTCCTATTCGTTAATTAAACGAAAAAAGTCACAATATTATTTAACATTGCACAGCTGCCGGTAAATCATGTATACACTGCCCTATGGCAGCAGCACCCCTCATTTTAAGCGTTAAAGACGCCGTTGTGAAATACACTGAAAAGCCTCTTTTTCAGGATTTGACATTCAATATTCACCAAGGCAGTCGTATTGCGCTTGTTGGCCGCAATGGTTCTGGAAAAACCACACTGATGAACATTATTCTAGGCAATAAAGAGCTAGATGGTGGCGAGCGTTGGCAAGAAATCGGCCTAACCATTGGCTATTTAAAGCAAGATATCATTCCTAAAAAAGGTGAAACGGTTTTCGACTTCATATTTGAAGAAATACCTGATGATGAGAACAAAGAATTCTACGCCTATAAAGTCGATGTCGTCTGTGAAGCCTTAGACCTCGATAAAACAGCGATGATGACTCATTTATCAGGCGGACAACTTCGCCGCGCTGGCCTTGCTCGGGCATTGGTTGAAGAGCCAGACCTTTTAATGCTTGATGAGCCAACAAACCACTTGGATTTAGAAGCGATCCAATGGCTAGAAGAATACCTCAATAACTACCGAGGAACATTACTGTGTATTTCCCACGACAAAACATTCCTTGCCAATATCACAAATAAAGTATTTTGGCTGGATCGTGGACAAATTCGTGTCGCACCAAGTGGCTTTGCTGATTTTGACGACTGGTCAACAATGCTATTAGAACAAGAAGAACGTGAACTAAAAAATCGCGCGAAGATTGTTGAACGTGAAGTTGAATGGGCGAGCAAAGGTGTGAAGGCACGCCGTAAACGCAATGAACGCCGAGTCATTGAAATGCGTGAAATGCGTGACAAATTAAAGGCTGATAAATCGGCCTATAACCGTGTTGTCTCAAAAATCCGAATGCCAGAACCAACGGTTGATGAGAAATCATCGAAAATCGTTGCCGAATATTACAATGTCCATAAAGCGTTTAAGAAAGAAAATGGCGAAGACATCCTTATTTTGGATAAGTTCAATATGCGTATCATGCGTGGTGACCGCATCGGTATCTTGGGTAAAAACGGTTCTGGTAAAACAACCTTCTTAAAAATGCTTTTACAAGAAACAAAGCCTGATAGCGGTAGCGTTAAAGTCCGTAAGGAATTAGAGTTTTCTTACTTCGATCAAAAACGCTCTGACCTTATGCTTGATGAAACACCGTGGAAAAACCTCTGCCCCACAGGTGGCGACCACGTTAATGTCATGGGTAAAGAGCGCCATGTGGTCGCCTATCTTAAAGACTTTATGTTTGACCCTGAAGATGTACGCCAGCCTGCCCGCACATTGTCAGGTGGGCAGAAAAACCGTCTTATGCTGGCAAAGACTTTAGCCAATCCAAAGACTTGTCTTGTGCTCGATGAGCCGACCAATGATTTAGACATGGAAACATTGGATATGCTCGAAGAAATTTTAGCAAAATACAAGGGCACATTGATTATCGTCTCACATGATCGTGACTTTCTCGACCAAACAGTCACAAAGATTCTAGCCTTTGAAGGGAATGGTGTTGTCGATGGCTGTATTGGGGGTTATTCAGACTATTTAGCCTATAAAAACAGCCTCAAAGAAGAACCTAGTAAAGAACAAAAAAGCGTTAAACAAAAAACATCTAACGCACCGACAGCAACACCAAAGAAGACTGAGAACAAACTTAGTTATAAATACAAACATGAATTAGAGAAATTACCGAAGCGTATAGAAAAGCTCGAGTCAGAAATAGCTGAGATGACAACAAAGCTCTCAGACCCTGACCTCTACCAAAAAGATAAAGATCAATTTTTTGACCTTACCAAACAGCTCAAGGCGAAACAAATATCTCTAGAATCGGCTGAAACCCGCTGGCTAGAACTTGAAGAGATGAAACAAAATATTGGGTAATTACCAAAATCTTTTCTTGGCAAAGGCATGGCCTGATCCATGCTTTAAATAAAGCTCGAAATCCTTAGCTTTCTGCTCTTCTTCAAATTGAAGCAATACTTTTACTTTCCAAGGCAATCCGCTTTTAGTAACGGAGACATTTCCTTGATTATGTTCATTTAACCGTTTTTCAAAATTCTTGGAAAAACCTATATAGGTTCTATCGGGATGTTTTTCGCTTTGAATAAGATACACAAAATACATAAAGAGCTCTTAATTGTACTGCTTCGCTAAAGCTTCGCAGAACACTGTTCGCATTAAATCTACTTAGTACCTCGCTTACGCGAAGCACTGCGTAGCTTTAGCGAAGCAGTGGCGCGAGTGACGGGACTTGAACCCGCGGCCTCCGGCGTGACAGGCCAGCGCTCTAACCAACTGAGCTACACCCGCGCATTGCTTTAAGAATACTCTGTATACTCAAGTTGAAGTGCTTCTGCAACATTTTTATTACAAATTTTTCCCTGAACCACATTCAGGCCATTTTTCAAATGGGTATCCTCTGCTACAGCCCGCCTCCAGCCTTTATTTGCAAGCGCAAGCGCATGCGGCAAGATCGCTGTATTCAGTGCCAAAGCTGATGTCAAAGGTACAGCCCCCGGCATATTGGCCACACAATAATGCAAGATACCATCAACCACATAGGTAGGATCACGATGCGTCGTTGGCTTAGAGGTCTCAAAACAGCCGCCTTGGTCGATCGCTATATCAACAAGGACTGCGCCTGATTTCATTTGTTTAAGCATTTTTTTAGTCACTAAACGTGGTGCAGACGCACCGGGCACAAGCACTGCCCCAATCACTAAATCAGCATAAGGAATAAGATTCTCTAAATTTTCTTTATTTGAATGCACAATGCGAGCAGATCCCTTGAAATAGTCATCCAAAAAGCGCATGCGGTTTTGTGATTTTTCCATGATCGTAACATTCGCCTCAAGCCCAACAGCCATACGAGCTGCGTTAAAGCCAGCTACACCACCACCAATGATGACAACACGTGCAGGATAGACACCCGGCACACCGCTTATCAGACGCCCTAAGCCACCTTCATGTTTTTGAAGCAGTCCTGACCCCACATGCACAGATAAACGTCCAGCAATTTCACTCATGGGACGTAGAAGCGGTAACCCACCTTCTTGATCGGTCACAGTTTCGTAAGCAATCGCCACACATTTTGATTTCATTAAAGCTTTGGCTTGTGGCTTGTCTGCCGCCAGATGCAAGTAGGTAAACAGAATCTGATCTTCTCGCAGCATAGCGCACTCAACAGCCTGGGGCTCTTTCACTTTGACGATCATATCGGCTTTGGAAAAAACATCCTTGGCTGTTTTAACGATTGATGCCCCCGCCTCTTTATAGGCCTTGTCATCATAATTAATGCCAGCCCCTGCGCCAGTTTCAACAATTACCTTATGCCCATGGCCAACAAGCTCTTTTACCGAACCAGGCACTAGCCCCACACGATATTCATGGTTTTTAATTTCTTTTGGACATCCAATAATCATTCAAGAACTCCTTTTCCATTATTTTTACCATGAATCATCTCAATTGCACGCTATTAAGTCTTTTGCAGTGCAGTGATTAGACTTTCTTTTTCTGAGTCAGCCAAATAGCAGCTATAAAAAATCCTTTAGCCAAGGGTAAGATAGTTATCACAAGAAAAAGTGCCATAAAAACCACGAGGGCTAAATCAATCGCCTCAGAGAAAACGTCTTGTTTAAAGAAAATCAGAAACGGCGCCACAATGTGACCGACAATCAGAATCGTCAACCATGGTGGCGCATCCTCTGCATTAATATGCGAGAAATTTTCATGGCAGACAGCACATTCATTATGTTGCTTTAAATAAGATTTAAACAATTTACCTTGCCCACAATTAGGACATCTACCGCAAAGACCAGACCATAAAGGCTTATTATGAATCATAATAGATATATAATTATCACATTCTGTCCGTATTAAATATCTTTCTCTGATGATACTATAAAGGAAATTGAGAGTGAGTCTTTATATGTTTTCATCAGATTTTACGCCTAAATTATTTTCCTTACTTCGAAACGGCTACAACTTTTCGTCCCTAAAAGCAGATATTCTGGCAGGACTTACTGTTGCAATCATTGCCCTACCACTTTCAATGGCGCTGGCTATTGCCAGTGGCACATCGCCTGACAAAGGTCTTATAACGGCTGTTATCGCAGGATTCTTTATTTCTTTTCTAGGTGGCTCACGGGTTCAAATCGGCGGACCAACAGGTGCATTCATTGTTGTTGTATTTAATGTCATTGCCCAGCATGGTTATGATGGCCTTATTTTAGCAACGCTTGTTGCGGGGCTTATCCTCATTATTGCGGGCTATGCACGATTTGGCCAGATTATAAAATATATCCCCCACCCTGTCGTCACTGGATTTACAGCAGGCATTGCCGTCATTATTGCCTCATCACAAATCAAAGACTTTTTGGGCCTAAGCATTTCAAACATCCCTGCTGAATTCATTGATAAATGGCACAGCTATTTCAGCCATATCAACACCATCGATTTAACAACATTGACCGTAGGGCTTTCATCCCTTTTAGCTATCATTTTACTCAAACGACTAAACCCTAAATTACCAGGCTATCTTATCACCGTTATCATAAGCAGTGCTGTTGTGTATTTAGGAGACTTCCATATTGATACGATTGGTTCACGCTTCCCTGATATCGTAGCAGGAATTCCTATGCCTACTATGCCTGATTGGAGCATAGACAAAATTTTGGACATCATCCCTGTCGCCTTCACTATAGCCTTTCTTGCAGGGTTAGAATCATTACTTTCCGCAATGGTTGCTGATGGTATGACGGGCTATAAACATCGCTCCAACCAAGAACTGATTGCCCAAGGTATCGCTAATATCGCCTCTGCTGCCTTTGGAGGCATGCCTGCCACAGGGGCTATAGCAAGGACAGCGACCAATATTAAATCAGGCGGCAAAACACCTGTCGCAGGTATATCTCATGCTATTTTCATTCTTCTGTTTATGCTTTTTGCGATGGATATTATCGCCTTCGTTCCTCTAGCAACACTTTCAGCCATCTTATTTATTGTGGCTTGGAATATGAGCGAGACTCATCATTTTCTCCACATCTTACGCTTATCCAAGAGTGACCGTACTGTTATGCTGTTAACATTTGCCCTCACCGTACTCGTAGATTTGACCGTTGCCATCGGCGTGGGCGTGACTTTAGCCTCACTCCTATTTATCCATGAAATGAGCAAGTCTTCTGTTTTACGCACACAAGGACGACACAGACACGATCTTGATGACACAGCTGAAGACGAGACACAACGTGATGATCTTCCACAAGGCGTAGAAGTTTTTAGATTAACAGGGCCTATCTTTTTTGGGGTTGCAGGCAGCTTGCTGGACACATTACGTGCCATGGATCATATACCATCTATACTGATATTACGGATGAAACTTGTGCCTTATATTGATGTCGCAGGACTTAATGCGCTATTACAACTCTTAAAAGACTGTCAGGACAAAAAGACAGTTATTATCCTAAGTGGTTTACAACAGCAACCTGCGGCGATTCTACAAAAATCAGGTGTAGAAGACAATCAAAGCACACTTAGAGTAACTTCTTCTTATGAGGCGGCAATATCTTTGGCTGAAGAACTTATAGAAAAATAATCTTCGATTAGAATATTTCAGAGGCCATTTGAAGGAATTCTTTAAGGCGTGGTGTTTGAGGATTTTTCAAAATATCTGGGCCACCATCTTCTGCAACACGTCCATCATCTAAGAACACAATATGATCGGCAGCATTCCGTGCAAAGCCGAGCTCATGGGTGATAATAAAAATACCGATACCACGTTCTTTTAAATGCGTCAGTTTTGTCAAAATTTTAGCCGTCTGCTCAACATCCAAAGCAGACGTGATCTCATCCATCAAAATATATTTCGGGTTTAATAAAAGTGCCCTTACGAGCGCCACACGCTGACGCTGGCCAATTGATGCCTGATTTGGAAATTTATCTATAAAGTGCTCCATATCAAAGATATTAATAAGCCCTTCAATATCTTTGGCCGCATTCGGATTACAATTACGTGCTGGTAACATAATATTCTCACGCAAGGTCATATGCGGCCATAGAAAGAGCGATTGAAACACCACTGTCATATGCGGCCATGGATGCGGCGGTTCAGCACTATCAGCTAATGGGAAATTGTGTTTAAGACCATCAATTTCAATACTGCCCTGCTCTGGATAGTCCAAACAACCAAGTGCCCGTAATAATGTTGTCTTACCTGTTCCACTTGGACCAATCGCACACGTAATCTCACCGGGTTTAATCGTCAAATCAAGGCCATTAAGAACTTTCTTATCACCAAACGATTTATGAATATTTTTAGCAATGAGCATTATTTCTGCACCTCATAACTTTTTGTAGGAAGCAAATATTTATTTGAATAACGAAGCGCTATGTTTTCCAAACGACCGTCGTCTATAATTCGTTTCAATGCAATATTAACCATATCTCTCAATTGGTATTCCCCTTGCTTAAATGAATAGTAACCTCCATAAACAAATACTGGTGCTGTATCTTTTGCAGGACGTAGAACATCCCCGTGTACCTTGCTTAACTCTTGATAGAACGACTCATCTAAAAACATTACATCAGCTTTTTTGGTTATAACTGACATAAACAAGTCAGCCACAGTTGCCATTTCTGGCAAGGCCAGTATTTGCGCATTCGGAAATCTATTTTTTGCCATCGTCACAGAAACATCACCATCAACAGCAGGAATTTTAATATCACTTTGATTTATGCGCTCAAGGTTGCCATCAAAACGTGTATCATCTTTGCGAACATAAGCTTTAAGTGCATTGCTAACTACTGGCCCTGCTAAGGAAGAGTGTTTCAAGCGCGTTGGATTGGGCCAGACCTGTGAACAGAAAGCATCATAACGCCCAGCCTTTAAGCCTTCATTATAAACACCCCAGCCCGCTTCTTCAGCCCAGATAATTCTCACATCTAACTCTTTGCCTATTTCTTGCCAGACATCATAATCAAGCCCTGAAATCTCGCCTGTATTTGGGTCCACAACTAAAACAGGTGGTGAAATACCATAACCACATCTAATTTCACCCTTAGATAAAACACGCTCAAGTGCTTTTTCTTCGGCCTGTACTGAGCAAGAAAAAATCAATAAAAATGCTATTAATAAATACTTCATTTTATTTAACCTTTGGAATAATCATTTCGTCTTCATAATCTGTCATATATTTGCTCAAAATACGATCTAATGTGCCGTCCATTTGCATATCGAAAATAGCAACGCTTAACATATCACTTAACGCTGTTTCATTTAAACCGACACCAATCGGCGCCATAACATATGTCAGGGGTGTCGATGGATTAGCTAGCTTTACTTTCTTATCAGCGTTTTTGTTAAAGTCCTCCATAATAAGCTTGTTACATGTCGCCACAGCATCAACTTTGCCTGTCGATATCCACTGCATCGCTTCTGCAAAAGACATCATATCAGGGATAGTAGTGATCTCCGCTTTTGGGAACAGAGCCTTCGTTAACTGCATAGATACATCGCCATCATAAGCCATCAATTTTTTATCGGCACTGTTAAGTGCTTCTACTGAATTATCATAGGCAGTATTTTTATCGGCAACGCAGGCATGCACCGCTTGATAATATAAAGGCTTAGTAAAGGTCATAGAAGACGCTCTTGCAGGTGTTGCCCACAAAGTACCACAAAACGCATCATACCGTTTGGTCTGCAAGCCCGTTGCGATCTGCGGATAGGACACCTCTTCAACCCAATCAATATCAAGGTCTAACCGCTGCCCAATCTCTGTCATAATTTCAGGAAAAATCCCTGATTTTTCTTGCGTATTAGCATTAATAATCATAAAAGGGGCTAATGACGCATAACTACATCTTATTGTTCTGTCTTTTAGAACACGATCAAATGATGTCTCGGCATATACCGTTGAGCTCAAAAAAACAAAGGCTAAAAAAGCTAAAAAATATTTCATTCAGCACCTACATATGGCTTCTGCTTCTTAATAAATATCAATGGATAATCTTTACTATAGGTATCGATCAACTGATCGACATACCCCGCATTTTCCAGTTCCGCCAAAAGTGTTTCTAAATAGTGCATGAGTTGGAACTCTTCTGAATTGACCACATAGGTATTACCAAACACACGCAAATAGTTCTCAGGACTTAGGCGCTTTATAGTGTCTGGATTAGCTAGCATATATTGATATCCCAAGCTTGGCGCAGTGAAGGCAATATCGGCCTTTTTATGCGTCACAGCTTGCAGCTTGTCTGTATCAGACGCACCCAATGGCATAGAAAACTGCTTCGCTTTCGGAAATTGCGCATTCGCTATAAATTGGTCATTATCACCATCGACGACAACAATCGTAATTGATGGATCATTGATATTCTGAAAATCTTTCGTGAAACGGGTTTCATCTGGCCTAACAAATGCTTCAGCACCCTGATACGCAAATGGCTCTGAAAAGATCATATAGCGCGCTTTTTGGCCTGCCTGCCACATCCCTGCACACATCGCATCAATTTTACCTGACGCTAATTCAGCCTTGACCTGACCCCAATCAATCGGCCCAACCCACTCGACCTCGAAACCGCCTGTCTTGGCCAACTCATTGGTCAAATCAACAATAAAGCCTTCCATTTCGCCCGTTTCTTCATTCTTGGCAACGCCCCCATCCCAATATTGGAAGCCACAGCGCAATGTATTCGTCTTTTCAAAATGATCGTATGACTTACCTGCAAAGGCAGGCATAGAAAACACTAATAAGAAAACTGTGATTATATATTTCATTTATTCAGCTCCTCTATGTAGGGTTTTGCAACACGCACGTAGGAGGCGTGCTCAGGGTCATGATTTTTAAGAATTTGGTCTATTTCACCCGATAAAACCAATTGCTCTGTGGCAACATTCAACATTGTTTTAAGCTTTGGTTCGTCTTGGGCTATAGAAATATTAATCGGGATATATTTTACTGGCGGTTCAACCAATTCAATCTTATCTTGGTTATTCTGCATATACGCAAGGGCAGAAGGCGTATTCACGACAGTAAAATCTGCTTTCTTTGTCGCAACAGCTAAAATTAAATCTGATACTTGCCCCGAAGAAGGAATTTCAACGACGTTGGACTTTGGGAATTTAAGTTGCTTTGTCGCCGCTGAATTCTCACCATCCATAATCGCCATGGTGAAATCTGGATCGTTTAACGCCACCAAATCAGTAAATCGTGAGTCACCTTTTCTTTTTATAATTTGAAAGGGCATATAAAAAATGGGTGCTGTGTAATCGACATATTTTCCACGAATAGCATTAGGCCACCCGCCGCCACACTCCATATCAAAACGTTTATTATTCAAGTCTTGTAAATACGTGGTTAAATTTAACTCAGTGCTCCAAATAATTTTTAGATCTAAAACTTCTCCTATGCGATTAATATAGTCCGCAACCGGTCCTTCAACCTCACCTGTGTTCATATCTTTAGATAATAAGGGTGGCCAAGGAAGGTAGCCACACCGTATTTCTCCCGTACGTATCACACGGTCATAGGTGCTTTCTTTATCTTTTGCGAAGGCAGCAGGCATAGCTAAAAGGTATATAAGGAGTGTAAGAATCATTTGTCTCATATTAACTCTCCGAAATATCACGAGTGAACTTCGCTTTAAACCACAAAGCAAAACCATTAATAGGTAGAGACACCATTAAAAAGAACACGCCAAGTGCTGTATAAATCTCTACAGGGCGGTAAATCTGCGCATTAATACGCTGTGCCACACGGAAAATTTCTTCCACCGAAATAAGTGACGCAAACAACGTTGTATGCAACATCATTACTTGCAATAACAACAGCCCTGGCAATACCTGCCTAAAAATAAGTGGCAGTTGTATATTCAAAATAGTTTGCTTACGGGTAAGGCCTGAGACCTTCGCCGCTGTTAAATACTGCTTAGGAAAATCATCAAGCGCCGTCCGCACCAAATCAGCCACCCCAAATATATTAACAATAGAAAGAGTGAGGGCTGCTGTATAAAAAGGATCAACCACAATATCAAACATCGCCTGAGCCGGATAATGCAGCCAAAAGAGAAAAACAAGGATCGGAATGCCTGACAGTAAAAAAGATGTAATGCGGGCAGGAATACCTACACCTATTTGATATCGATTAGATAAAACGCCAATCGTGGTACCAATAAAAATACCACTCAGCCAAATAATGGCTGATAATTGCATAGTCACCATAAGGCCTTGAAAAAAAGCTGGGTAATAACGAATAAGAATATCAAATACAGACATAATTATTTATATGTTTTATGTATTTGATGCGCAAGAAGAAATGATTTGATGGTTTGCCGAGCCGCAGCCTAGAAATATACTATAATCGCTTCTTTGCGAAGGCACGGCCTGATGCTGTTTTTAAATAGCGCTCGAATAACACGGCTTGCGCCTCTATAGAGAATGCCAAATAAGTCTTTATTTTCCATGGTGCATATTTTGACGTATGCTTTACTTCTAAGTCATTGTGTTTCTTCAGCCTCAACTTTAAATCATCTGTCAGACCTGAATAAAACTTAGTTTCATCAGTTACACTTTGAAGAATATATACGTATTTCATATTATATGTCCGCTTACGCTATCGCTTCAGCGCGACAGCCTTCGCCAAACATAAAACATCTTTAGTGGAAAATAAATATCTGATCCTAAAATGGCTTGCCGAGCCGAAGCCTAAAAGGCGAAGGCTGGTGGGTGATAACGGGCTCGAACCGCTGACCCTCTCGGTGTAAACGAGATGCTCTACCAACTGAGCTAATCACCCATCAAGATCAAGAAGGATATCAATAATTGGTTTTGCCAAGCATTTCAAGCTTTTTTGTTCATAAAAACCAATAAAAAATGGCTGCACCCTAAAGCGCAGCCATTAAAATCTTATAAAAAAAACGCGGTTAAATTAGTTAACGGCGTCTTTCAATTCTTTACCAGCTTTAAACTTAGGTTGTTTAGAAGCTTTGATCTGAATAACAGCACCAGTTTGTGGGTTACGACCCTGACGTGCTGCACGCTTAGATACTTCGAAAGTACCGAAACCAACTAGACGAACAACATCACCTTTTTTAAGTGCTGTTTTGATTGCGTCGAAAGTTGCATTAACAGTTTTCTCAGCTGTTGCTTTTGTAGTGTCAGCTAGTTCTGCTACTTTAGCAATAAGTTCAGATTTATTCATGGAATAGTTCCCTTCATTTGAAAGTTTGGTTATGTCCGATATCCAAGGTTACCCCCTATCGAACTATGAAATGAAACCATGCCCAGCCCAGTGTCGTCAAGGCTTTTAAGCATAAAAAAGCGGTTTTTCACTAAAAATAGCGCTTTTTTTGCGATTAATGCCGTATTATGTCATCTGCATCGCTTGTTTTTCGGCTAGATACTAGCTCTGCAAGCTCTTCGACGGTCTTTTCAGGTAAGGCTTCTGGCACTGATTCAAGTGCATGAGACAGCACTTCTTCTATACGACTGACCGGAATAATTGTCACTGCGGACTTCACATTGTCAGGAATATCTGGCAAATCCTTCATATTTTCTTCTGGAATAAGCACAGTTGTCACACCACCACGCATGGCTGCTAACAATTTCTCTTTCAATCCGCCAATAGCTGTTACATAGCCACGTAAATTTACTTCACCTGTCATCGCCACTTCACGCTTCACTTTGATGCCTGTAAAAGCCGACACAATAGATGTCACCATCGCAGCACCTGCCGAAGGACCATCTTTTGGCACAGCCCCCTCAGGCACATGTACGTGAACTGCTTGATGCATTAAGCGCTCATAATCAATACCTAATGAGGCTGCACGAGATTTAATAAGCATCTCGGCGACACGGATCGATTCCTTCATGACATCTTTCAAGTTACCTGTATAGCTAACACGGCCTTCCTTACCCGGCATAACAACCGCCTCAATAGAAAGCAAATCACCGCCAGTTTCTGTATAAGCAAGACCATTCACATGGCCGACGAGATTGTCTTTATCCATTTCACCGTAACGATATTTTGGAATACCTGCATATTTCTCAAGTTCTTTAGGAGTAACTTTAACGGATGTAAGCTCACCTTTACTAACCAATATCTCTTTTATAACTTTTCGGCAGACGCGGGCAATTTCGCGCTCTAAATTACGCACTCCTGCTTCACGTGTATAATAGCGGATCAAGTCACGAATAGCTGCTTCAGTAATTTCAATCTCGCCTTTTTTTAACCCAGCAGAATCCATCTGCTTTTTGAGCAAGTGGCGTTTAAAGATTTCCACCTTTTCATCCTCTGTATAACCAGATAGACGAATGATCTCCATACGATCCAGCAATGGTCTTGGCATATTCAAAGAATTTGCCGTACAGATAAACATCACATCAGATAAATCATAATCCAATTCCAAATAATGGTCATTGAATGTTGCGTTTTGTTCTGGGTCTAAAACCTCAAGCAGTGCCGAAGAAGGATCACCACGCCAGTCAGCCCCTAATTTATCAATCTCATCAAATAAGAAGAGCGGATTAGAGCTTTTGGCTTTTTTCATGTTCTGAACAACTTTACCAGGTAGTGCACCAATATATGTACGTCGATGCCCTCTGATTTCAGATTCATCACGCACACCACCCAAAGACATACGGACAAACTTACGGTTGGTCGCCTCAGCAATAGATTTAGCCAAAGACGTTTTACCAACACCCGGAGGGCCTACTAGGCACAAGATTGGCCCACGTACTTTAGCGCTACGCTGCTGAACAGCCAAATATTCAATGATATGTTCTTTCACCTTTTCAAGCCCGTAATGATCTTGGTCAAGCACGGCTTCTGCACGAGACAAATCTTTCTTTAATCGTGTCTTTTTCTGCCAAGGGAGCGAGGCGATCCAATCAAGATAATTACGAATAACCGTTGCCTCTGCGGACATTGGGCTCATCATACGCAGTTTTTTGACTTCAGATTGCACTTTCTCACGTGCTTCTTTTGATAATTTTAGGTTTTTAAGCTTCTTCTCAATCTCGCCTATTTCATCAACACCATCTTCGCCTTCGTTAAGCTCTTTCTGAATAGCTTTCATTTGCTCATTCAGATAATACTCACGCTGTGTTTTTTCCATCTGCTTTTTAACACGCCCACGAATGCGCTTTTCAACTTGTAAAACGCCAATTTCGCCTTCCATGTAACTAAAAATACGCTCCAGACGCTCAACAACTGAATTAATCTCTAAAATCTTCTGCTTTTCATCGAGTTTAATAGATAAATGAGCGGCGATTGTATCGGCAAGCTTTGAATGCTGTTTAATTGTGCTTAACGTCGCCAAAACTTCTGGCGGGATCTTCTTATTCAGCTTCACATATTCTTCAAACTGTGTCACAACCGCCCGCACAAGAGCATTCATTTCCTCTGTATCTGGTTCGTATTCAGCAATCGGCGAAACAAAAGCTTCAAAGAAGTCTGGATTCTTTTTAAATTCGGTAATTTCAGCACGCTGCTTACCTTCAACAAGAACTTTTACCGTCCCATCTGGCAGTTTCAGCATCTGCAAAACAGTACCAATTGTCCCAACAGTATATAAATCTTCTTCCGATGGATTATCAAGCCCTGAGGTTTTTTGCGTAGCCAGCATAATATGCTTGTCTTCATTCATAACGCTTTCAAGCGCTAGAACAGATTTATCGCGCCCAACAAAGAGCGGCACGATCATATGTGGAAACACCACTATGTCACGCAAAGGTAATACGGGTAGGCTTTGATTATCGTCTAACATTAAGTCCATTTGTGTATCCTAAAATTGATATCTTAATAAAATGGTAAGATCACAGCGAATTTCAAGGATAAAGAGAAATAGAGACTATTTCTTCGACTTTTCTTTTTCTTTATCTTTTTCGGCTTGTTTCTTCATGATTTCAGCCAAATCATCACGTGTTTCAACAACATGGTCTACAAGCCCAAACTTTTGCGCTTCCGCTGCAGACATAAATGTATCACGATCCATTACTTTTTCGATTTCAGCCAATTTACGGCCTGTTTGCTTCACATAGATATCATTTAATGATGCACGCAATTTCAAGATTTCTTTTGCTTGAATCTCAATATCTGACGCCATACCACGCGCTCCACCAGAAGGCTGGTGAACCATAACACGTGAATTTTTCAAACAGAAACGTTTGTCTTTCTCACCGCATGTCAAAAGCAATGAACCAGCAGAGGCCGCTTGACCAATACAAACTGTTGAGACAGGTGAGCGAATATAATTCATTGTATCCAACATCGCAAAGGCAGCTGTTACAACGCCTCCTGGCGAGTTAATATAGAAAGAAATGTCTTTATTCGGGTTTTGAGATTCTAAATATAAAAGCTGCGCACAGATTAGGCTGGACACTTGATCTTCAACACCGCCTGTTAAAAAGATAATGCGCTCTTTCAACAACATAGAGTAAATATCGTAAGAACGTTCACCACGGTTTGTTTGCTCAACAACCATTGGGACTAAAGTGTTATGATATTGTTCAATTGGATCTATTTCACGCATTGCTATTCTTTTCTTTTGTTATTTAATAATTTGGCCATATTGGATTACATGACTCACATACCTAAAAGCTAGCTTGCTCAAACGCTAAAGGCAAGGGCAAAAACAAAACCCCCGCCGAAGCGAGGGTTTATTATTTTACTCAACAAAAAAGCCTTACTATTTTTTAGCGGCTGCTTTCTTCGCAGGAGCCTTTTTAGCAGCAGGTTTTTTATCACCGCTCATCGCACCTTTTGCAGAGCCAGACGCCTTTTTCTTAGCCTTAGCTTGCTCTTCTTCAGCATCATCATCTTTTAAAAGCTCTTCCATTGTCACTTTTTTCTCAGTAACCGTCGCTGTCTCAAGGAGATAATCAACAGTCTTCTCTTCAAAGATCGGTGCTTTGATTTGCTCTAATGCTTGTGGGTTATTTTTGAAGTAATCAAATACTTGCGCTTCTTGACCTGGATATTTTTGCGCTTCTTTAATTACAGCTTGTTGAACATCCGCATCAGCAATCGCAATCTTCTGCGCATTACCAATTTCAGCCAATACAATACCTAGACGCACGCGACGATCCGCCAATTCAGCGACTTCTTTTTTCTCTTCAACAGAAAGTGCAGCAGCGCAATCATGGCCTTCTTCATGGTTATGGTCATGTCCATCTTGATGATGCATTTGATGTGCAATCGAATCAAACTCCATATCCACCATACCTTGCGGTGCTTTAAACTTATGATTTTCATCTAGTATGTCTAAAAGATCTTTTTTCACTTTTTGACGAGATACAGCATCATATTCTTTTTGCGCTTGCTCTTTTAAAGCTTCTTTTAGAGCATCTAATGAGTCTAAACCAAGTGTCTTGGCAAATTCATCGTTAATCTCTGGTGTTACTGTTTCACGGATTTCATGGATTTTTGTTTTAAACGTTGCGTCTTTACCTGCTAAATCTTTCATACCGTATTTTTCAGGGAATGTGACCTCAACATTTACCTCATCACCAGCTTTTTTACCAATTAACTGGTCTTCAAAGCCTGGAATAAATGAGCCTGAACCAAGCTCAAGAGAGAAACCTTCTGCACTCATACCTGAATGTTTCACGCCACCTGATTCGCCATCGAAATCGATAATAAGCACATCACCTTTTTTCGTTGCACGATCTGTTTTAATAGGCGCAGTCGCTTTACGTTGTTTCGCAATGCGGTTCATCGCTTCATTAATTTCTTTTTCGGCTGGTTCAGCTTTCAGGCGTGTCAGTTTAATTTTTGATACATCCATCAATTTAATCTCTGGCAATACTTCAACTTCCATAGTGTATGAAAGGTCTTTGCCGAAATTATAATCCTTAGCAATTTCAATTTTTGGTTGAAGTGCTGGCTTTATGCCTTTGTCTTTAAATATTTTTTGGTTTGTGCCGTTAACAGCATTCTCAATCACTTCACCCATAACCATACGGCTATAACGCTGTTTAAGAACCTGCATCGGTACTTTACCCTTACGAAAACCAGGTAGAGAAATATCTGTCGCTTCTGCTTTCAATTTTGTCTCCAAAGCGCCATCCAAGTCATTTGCTGGGATAGTCACTTCATATGAGCGCATTAAACCTTCTTCTTTAATTACAGTAACTTTCATTTTTTCTTTCATCCAATGGTTTCATTATTTATGGTGCGGGTGAAGGGACTCGAACCCCCACGCCTCGCGGCGCCAGAACCTAAATCTGGTGCGTCTACCAATTCCGCCACACCCGCACATTAGGAACATTTCGTGCTAATAAGCATGAATTGCACACAAATATCAAGAGATTTTCGCAAAGTTTTTCTTAAAACTTGACCTTTATTAAAAGTTGAGGCATATCAGTGATCTTGCTACGAAGTTTTGTGGCGACTGTAGCTCAGCGGTAGAGCCCTCGGTTGTGGTCCGAGTTGTCGCGGGTTCGAACCCCGTCAGTCGCCCCACCATCCCCTACTTCCATATTCTTATGGACAAATTTTTATAGCCAATTGATCATTTATTGTGCACCTGCTAAGAAAAAGAGTAACTTTTTTTCTGGGAGACCCATATGGCGAGCACAAATACTTCATTTAAATCAGCAAAAGACTTCTTAAAATACACGCAAGATGCGGGTTTAGAGTATGTCACCTTCAATTTCACTGACCTAAAAGGTAAACTCCAACATATTAGCTATCATATTAGCAATGTAGATGAAGATCTCTTAACCGATGGTTTCTTTTTCGATGGCTCATCTATCATTGCATGGAAAAGCATCCATGAATCGGACATGAACTTACGCCCAGATTTAACAAAAACATATCTTGACCCTTATTCAGCACAACCAACGCATTGCATTTTCTGCGATGTTTTTGATCCCATCACAGGTGAGCCTTACGAACGTGATCCACGCTCAATTGCAAAAGCCGCTGAGCAATACTTAAAAGACACAGGTATCGCCGATGAAGTTCTTTATGGCCCAGAACCAGAATTCTTTGTCTTCAATGACGTTCGTTTTAAAGACGACATGTTTGAAAGCTCTTACACATTAGAGAGCCAAGAAAACCCAACAAACTCAGGAAAAACCTACGAACAAGGTAATATGGGTCACCGCCCAACGGTTAAAGGTGGTTATTTCCCAGTACCGCCAATTGATTCGCTCACCGATCTGCGTGCCCAAATGCTTACTGATATGGATAGCATCGGCCTAGACGTTGAAAAACATCACCATGAAGTTGCAGCGAGCCAATGTGAACTTGGTATAAAAGCCGCAACACTGGTACCATGTGCCGATAACGTGCAATTATACAAATATGTCGTGCATAACACAGCGCACGGCTTCGGCATGACAGCAACCTTTATGCCGAAACCAGTATATGGTGACAATGGTAGCGGCATGCATGTGCACCAATCCTTGCGTAAAAACAAAAAACCACTTTTTGCTGGAGACAAATATGCTGGCCTATCGGATGAATGCCTTTTCTATATTGGTGGCTTAATCAAACACGCCAAAGCATTAAATGCTTTCACTAACCCAACAACAAACAGCTATAAGCGCCTCGTGCCAGGTTATGAAGCACCTGTTATCATGGCTTATTCTGCCCGTAATCGCTCTGTTGCCTGTCGTATTCCTATGTCGACATCGCCAAATGGCAAGCGTGTAGAAGCACGTTTCCCTGATCCAGCCTGCAACCCTTATCTGGCTTTCGCTGCGATGATGATGGCTGGCCTTGATGGTATTGAAAACAAAATCCATCCTGGTGAAGCACAAGATCGTGATTTCTTTGAAGACCCCAAATTGGCTGAATCTGAAGGCATTCCAACAGTCGCTAGAAGTTTGCGTGAGGCCCTAGAAAGCTTAAATTCTGATCGTGCCTTCCTTACAAAAGGTAATGTCTTCTCTGATGATATGATCGATGCTTATATCAACATGCATATGGCAGATGTTGAAGAATGGGAAATGCACCCAACACCAGGTGAGTTTAAGAAATACTATTCTGTATAATTTGACATAACTTTAAAATGAGCGTAATGTAACTTCTACCTAACAAGGAGATTACACCATGATGCGTGCTTTTATCATTGCAGCCGGAACAACTTTTGCTGGGGTTGGTATCTCAGTTATAAATACCGCACAAGAAACGGGAAGTATGATCGCAGGTGTTGCGTTAACATGTATATTTGGCTTGGCACCTATCGCTATCGGTTTTTTTGGCAAGAATACAAGTAAGCAGCAGGGCTTGACACTGCAGCCTTAATACGCCATCCCATCACGAAGCGTTGTAAGCATAAGCTCAAACGCACGGGCGTTACGCGACCAATTATAGATATCTAAATCACGAGCCGGACTAACAAGTGAAAATATATAGTAATATTTTTCATCCGCTAGAACACCCATCCATAATTCTTGTGTGATAGGCTCTTTTTTATCCTCTGCTGTTTCATAATCAGTGGTTTTGATCGACATGCCATAAACTTCGATACTCTTAAAGGTAATAAAATCAGCCACAGGATAGTCTTTAACCTCTATACGGTCACGACGTTCAAGACGATTCTCCAGATAATAATCAAGCAAACCTTGTATCTTTTCTTTGAGATCAACACCCTCTTCTCTAGCATAGATCGCAACGTTATAAGCGCCTTTACGGAAACCATCCATATCTTTAAGTGTAAAGTCTAATTTCAACTCTTCTTCTGATACATTGTCACTACCGCCAATTATGAGTGATTCAGGATATTCAAATTTACGCTGATCTAGATATGCGTAGGTTTTAAGCTTTTCTGTGGGCGTAGTATCTTTTCTAGAAAAACTAAAATCATTTATAATATACGCCTGCATATCACGCTCTTTTTCATAGCGATCATAAGGCATAACATAGCTAACCTGCAAAATGCGTGGCCCTTTTATAACTGTTTTAGTACGGGCTACATATGTTTTATTATCTTTAAAAAGAACATAGAGTGTTTCGATTGAACCATCATCATTCTTTCGCATAGAACGCAATGTATAGCTAGCTTGCAAAATGTGTTGAACGACCCAGTGTTCTAAATATAGTTCATGATTGAGTTCAAATCCTTCTACAGAAACATAGGAACGCTCCCCTACTTCAGAAGGCCCTCTAAAATAAGCAATATCACCTAATAATCTATTTCCCTGACCACGATGATTTTTAAGATCATTCTCTGTTAATTCTTGCCATTCAGGCGGAATACGCATTTTAAATTCTGCTGTTTTATCGTCTTCTATAACACGATCCACAGGCTCTGTTTTTGCCAAAAATTCTTTTTCAGACATCTTTTGAGGCACTGGCATCGGAATTAAGTCCTCTGCTAAGACCACACCAGTAGTAAAAAAGCAGAAAAATATAATAAGGCTGTGAATGAGTAGATGTTTCATCTTGTGTTTTGGTTCTTCCTTTATAGTATTAAGCATATGTCAGATCTGCTTAATAATAAATTAAAAATAAGTGACAATTATGACGCTTCGCAAATTGAAGTGCTCGAAGGCCTTGAACCTGTTCGCAAAAGACCTGGTATGTATATCGGTGGGACAGACGAACGTGCCTACCATCATTTAGCCTCCGAAATCCTCGACAACTCTATGGATGAGGCCGTCGCAGGTCATGCTAGCTGGATTGATATCTCAGTTAATGCCGATGGCTCGCTTACGATCACTGACAATGGGCGTGGTATTCCTGTCGATGAACACCCAAAATATAAAGGCAAATCAGCCCTTGAGGTTATCATGACCACCCTACACTCTGGTGGTAAATTCTCTGGTAAAGCTTATGCAACCTCGGGCGGTTTACATGGTGTTGGTATTTCTGTTGTGAACGCCCTATCTGATTGGATGTGGATTGAGGTTGCTCGAGATAGTCAATTATACAAACAAGAATATAGCCGAGGAAAAATCACTACTGATTTACAATCACTTGGGTCTACAAGCAATCGCCGTGGTACAAAAGTATGTTTTCACCCAGATCCTGAAATTTTTGGTGAAACACTCGCTTTCAAACCGGCGCGTTTATATAAACTCGCTCGCTCAAAAGCTTATCTTTACAGAGGTGTAGAAATTCGTTGGCATTGCGATCCTTCATTAATTGAAGAAGGCAGTGAGATATTAGCTGAAGACAAATTCTCCTTTCCGAATGGTCTAGCCGATTATTTATCTTCTGTTATTGGTAATCGTAAAACAGTGACCGATTCAATTTGCTCTGGCTTCTTATCCTTTCCAAATGATGAAGGACGTGTTGAATTTGCGATGACATGGCCAGAAACGGGGGAAGGTTTTATCAGCTCATACTGTAACACCATCCCTACACCGCAAGGTGGTTCTCACGAATCTGGTCTTCGCTCAGCTATCTTAAGAAGCCTAAAAGCATATGGTGAAATGGTTGGCGAAAAGAAAGCCTCAATCATCACAGCCGATGATATGCTACAAAATGGCGCTATACTGCTTTCCGTCTTTATTCGTGATCCACAATTCCAAGGCCAAACAAAAGAAAAACTAGCAACCGCCTCTGCGACCAAGCTTGTTGACAACGCTATTAAAGATCATTTCGATCTATGGCTATCAAGCAATCCAGCAGCCAGCACCGCTTTATTACAATCAATCATAGAAAATGCGGAAGAACGACTCTCAAAACGTGAAGATCGCATCATGAGCCGTAAGTCTGCGACCCAGCGTTTACGCTTACCGGGTAAACTTGCCGATTGTTCACAAACAGATGCCGACGATACCGAATTATTTATTGTTGAAGGCGATTCAGCTGGTGGTTCCGCCAAACAGGCACGTGACCGTAAGACACAAGCGATACTGCCGCTTCGTGGTAAAATCCTGAATGTCGTTAGTGCGACAAAAGATAAAATCCGTGCCAATCAAGAAATTCAAGATTTGATCCAAGCACTGGGCACCGGCTCAGGCAAAGAATTCAATATCGCAAAACTTCGCTATGAGCGCATCATCATTATGACCGATGCGGATGTTGACGGGGCGCATATTGCGTCTCTTCTAATTACCTTCTTCTATACACAAATGAGACCTCTCATCACCGAAGGGCATTTATATTTAGCACAACCACCTCTTTACCGACTTTCATCTGGCGGTGTATCAGCCTATGCAATGACCGATATTCACCGTGAAGAACTTTTGGAAACAACGTTCAAAGGCAAAAAGAAGATTGACGTTTCTCGTTTCAAAGGTCTGGGTGAAATGCCTGCTAAACAGCTTAAAGAAACAACAATGGATCCGAGTTTGCGCACACTTTTACGTGTGACACTTCCAGATGCAACAATGGTCGCCAATGTATTCTCTGAGGATGCTGGCGAGGAAACAACCGTAGATGTAGATCAGCTTGTCGAAGACCTCATGGGTAAAAATGCCGAGGCACGTTTTAACTTCATCCAAGACAATGCAGATCGCGTTGAAGATTTAGACATTTAAAGCGGTAATATAATTTTAACGCAAAGCCCACCCATTGCGCTATCGTCAAGAATGATTGTACCGCCATGGCTATGGACGACATCTTGTGCAATAGAAAGCCCTAAACCAACACCTCCTGTTTTTTTGTTACGAGAGGCATCTACACGGTAGAACGGGCGAAACACATCCTCTCTTTGCGCCGAAGGGATCCCAGGCCCATCATCTTCCACCATAATAACGTACTCTTTATCTTTTAAAGACGCATAGGCAGACAACTTAATTTTTTTAGCGTAATGGTTGGCGTTTTGAATAATATTCATCAAGGCACGGGCGAGCCCATTTACACGCAACCAAAGCATTGTATCTTTTGCGTGTCCCTCAAAATCAACATCAATGGCAATATTCTGACGTTTTGCATCCGCCAGCACTTTATCAATAACAGCTTTTATTTGTATAAGCTCGGCTTCTTCTTGTCCTTCAGTACGCACAAAATCAAGATAGCCTTCAATCATTTTTTCCATTTCAAGGATATCGGCAGCCATAGGCCCTGCTTGTTTTTCATCAAGCATTTCCAGCTCTAATTTAAGACGTGTCAGCGGTGTTCTAAGATCATGTGACACACCAGCAAGCATCTCTGTTCTTTGCGATATCTGTCGCTTTATACGATCACGCATTGTCAAAAATGCGTGACCCGCTTGACGTACTTCCAACGCCCCTTCTGGCTTAAACCGAGCCACATCACGGCCTTTACCGAACCAATCAGCCGCAACAGCCAACCGTCTAATAGGCCTAATTTGATTACGCATAAAAATGATAGCGATGGAGAATAAAGCAATAGACACACCCATCATCCATAATACAAAAATATAAGACGATGAATTAAATACACGGCGCTGTGCTGTTGTGAACGTTACAACACCATGCTCAGTTAAAACGGACACACTAATCCATTTATCATTTTCAGCCGCCTTTAGAGAAAAAGATTTGCCCAATTCAGCTTTAAGATATTTTTTTAAACTTTTTACAGCAACCTTAGAACGCCACCCGTCCAGCTTATTCGGATCAAGCGTTTTCTTATTCTTATCAAAACTGAGAACAATATTAAAATATTGCGCTGATAATGTAGCGATACTATTTATATCCTCCTCAAGTAAGAGAGGATGGCTGTCTAATCTATCAAGAACAAATTCTATCTCGCCAACAAGCCCAATCGCTAATTGATCGGCCATACGATCCCAGTGTCGATCATAGAAAATATATGTCGCAATAAGTTGCAATAACAAAGCAGGAATAACGATAATCAGTAACGACCGCCCAAACAGTGTTTTAGGTAAAAAGGGTTTTAAACTAAACATCATCAACCCTTAATAAATAGCCCTGTCCACGAACGGTTTTTAAATAGCGAGGCACTTTACTGTCATCGCCGAGTTTCTTACGCAGACGCGTTATTTGCACGTCGATACTACGTTCATTTTCTAATAGCCCTAGTTTTTCAGCCAAATCGTAACGAGCCACAGGATTATTGGCTTTTTGAATAAGCATCTCGCATAGTTGTTTTTCACTATTGGTCAGTGCGACATTTTCCCCATCATCTTTTTGCAACACCCCTTGCTCACGATCATAGAGCCAATCACCAATGCGAACATCCTTTTGTGCTGAAGCCTTATATTTATGAGCCCTTTTTAAAATCGCCTGAATACGTAGCAATAATTCTTTCGGCTCAAACGGTTTTACCAAATAATCATCTGCGCCGATTGTTAAACCTTCTATACGATCAGCAGGTTCACCCTTTGCGGTGAGTAAAATAACAGGCAAATCACTACCCTTCTCTCGCATTTCAACTAAGAAATCAAAGCCAGATTGGCCAGGCATCATCACATCAAGCACAAGTAGATCATATTCAAAGCCTGCCAGTATTTCTTTGGCCTGTTGAGCATTTTCCGCACATGAAACCACATAATCTTGCTTAGCCAAAAAGCGCTGCAATAGATCTCTAATACGATCATCATCATCTATAACTAGTATATGAGGCTTCTCAGCATAATACGGCATAGCATTACTTTAAACACTATGCCGCCCAAAACAAAGTATTTTTGATTATGCGCAACGCTTCAATTCTAAACCTGCTGCAGCAGTTTTTGCTGGCACTGGTCTGTTCTCAATAAGAACAGACAATATTGATAAAGTCTGAGTAATTTGCTCTCCTGAAAGCCCTTTACGCCACCCTCTACCATATATTTTATTTGCAACAAATGCTAAACGCTGTTCCTGTCTTTTTTCTTGCTTGTTCATATTTTCTCCTATTTTTTTTGTTAAATTACACACGTAAACTGCCTTCCAACACAGTGACAGCAGAGCCTTTTATCAAAACACGATCCTGCTGTATTCTTAAATCCAATGCGCCACCACGTTCAGAACATTGATAGGCTTGCATATGGTCTTTATTCAGTTTTTTGCCCCAATATGGGGCCAACGTACAATGCGCTGATCCCGTCACAGGATCTTCCGCAATACCATCATCCGCACAAAAAAAGCGTGACACGAAATCATATTCAGGCACATCAGAACGTGCCGTTACGATAATAAAATCCTTATATGCCATAAGCGTATTAAAATCGGGTTTCATATCTCTAATTATCTGCGCATTGTCGTAAACCAGCATCAGATCACGCGATTTATATATTTCTTTAGGCTTTGTTTTAGACAGTGCCTCAAAAACAAAAGATGGAATTGATTCTGCCTCTATAGCGGCACCTTCTCGCACAGGAAAATTCATAACATATGAAGCAGCTTCCTTTTGCACATTTAACTCACCCACAAATTTTGTATCAAACGTTACTGACTGAACTTCTTTTTTTATTTCTGTCATATAAATATGTGCCGCCGCTAAAGTTGCGTGGCCACATAAATCTATCTCAAACATAGGCGTAAACCACCGAAGTAATGGATTACCATTTTTAGACAAAAGAATAAAAGCGGTCTCAGATAAATTCATTTCTTTGGCAATATTCAACATAAGCTCATCGCTTATTTGACGGTCGAGAAGTACTACGGCTGCCGGATTTCCTTTAAAAGGCTCATTAGAAAAACTATCGACTTGCCAAATTTTCATGTTAAACTCCTTAAAATAATTTGTATAAATTTAGAATATAATGTATAAATAAAGACAAAGAGGTCTAAATGTCAACAAAAAAATTTGAAAAATATAAAAGCACCGCAGAAGCTGCAGCAAAGCTACTAAATCCTTTAGTTGAAATCGTCATTCATAATTTGGAAACAAACACAATTGAGGCAATCTATAACAATTTTTCTAATCGTAAGATTGGTGATGATTCTAATTTTGAAGTAGCCGAGATAGATAACTTAAGCGCCGTTATTGGCCCATACCAAAAAACCAATTGGGATGGACGCAAGCTAAAATGCACCACAGCAGTCTTATATGACGATGATGGTAAAGCTTTTGGTACGATATGTATGAACATGGATGTAAGCCAGTTTGAGCTATTAGGCAATTTCGCTGAAAATATGATGCGCTTAAATGAAAACATCACCGCCCCCGACCGTCGTATTTTTGAAAGTAACTTAGATGAACAGATCAATGTCTTTGTCAAAGAATATACAGATCAAAATAAAAAGGCCTTAATAACCCTCTCCAAAGAAGACAAAAAGCAAATTGTTAAGGACCTTCAGCTCAAAGGCGCCTTTGAGCAAAAAAATGCAGCGGATTATATTGCAAAAATACTCTCTATCTCCCGCGCAACTGTTTATAATTATCTAAAAGATTAAGGAAGGCACTATGAGCACATATTTTGATGATAGAGATGGCACCATTTGGATAGATGGCGAGTTTAAAGATTGGCGAGAATGTAAACTACACGTCATTACCCATGGCTTACATTACGGCTCCTCTGTATTTGAAGGTATCCGCATGTATAACGGTAAGATATTCAAAAACCGTGAGCATATGGAACGTCTTATCTTTTCTGCCAATGCCTTGGACATGAATATTGATTACTCTGTCGATCAATTAATGGATATGGCACAAGCTGTTTGCGAAAAAAACAATCTCACTGATGCCTATTTAAGACCCATCATTTGGCGTGGATCAGAAGCCATGGGTGTCGATGCTCGTGCAGCCCTACCCCATGTTGCTATTGCCGCTTGGTATTGGGGTAGCTATTTTGGCGATGCTGCTGAAAAAGGTATTTCACTCGTCACCGTAAAATGGCGCAAACCACCGCCAGGGTGTGTACCATTCGAGGCCAAATGTGGCGGTATCTATGTCACAAATTCTTTGAACAAGCATGAAGCGGTCGATAAAGGCTATAATGATGCGCTTGTCCTTGATTGGCGTGGACAAGTCTGCGAAAGCAGTGGTGCTAATCTTTTTGCACTGATTGATGGTGTTCTAAAAACACCTATTGCGGACTGTTTCTTAAACGGCATTACCCGTCAAACAGTCATTCAACTTTGTAAAGATTTAGATATCGCCGTTGAGGAATGCGTCTTAATACCAAAAGATTTAGAAAAAGCCACAGAAGTCTTTGTCACAGGCACTGCCGCAGAAGTAACCCCCGTCTCTAGAATTAACGACACAGTTTATAAAGTTGGTGAGGTTACAAAAAAACTACAAGAAGCATATACAAAATTAACGCATTAAGAATAATTGTCATGCCCGTCTTGTACGGGCATCCAGATCCCCGCATAAAGCGGGGATGACAGATAATTAAACATTAAACTTAAACAGATAGATATCGCCGTCTTTACAGAGGTATTCCTTACCTTCTTGGCGAACCTTGCCTGCTTCTTTGGCAGCTTGCTCACCACCTGCATTCACGTAATCATCATAAGCCATGGTTTCCGCACGGATAAAGCCTTTTTCAAAATCTGTATGAATTGCACCCGCTGCTTGCGGTGCTTTCGAGCCTTTACGTACAGTCCAAGCACGAGCCTCTTTTGGTCCGACTGTAAAAAACGTCATAAGATTTAATAGCTCATACCCTTTACGGATAATTTTATTCAAACCTGGTTCTTTCAAACCAATTGTTTCCAAAAACTCTGTACGCTCTTCTTCTGAGGGTAATTGCGAAATCTCGGCTTCAATCGCCGCACAAATGATCGTGTATTCAGCATCTTCCGACGCTGCCTTTGCAGCAACCTTTTCTGTCCACTGGTTACCAGACGCTGCATCATCTTCATTAACGTTACACACATACAGAACTGGCTTAGCACTCAAAAGATGCAAACCTTGATAAGCTTTAATCTCATCTTCATCAACATTTACAGTGCGTGCTGGCTTACCTTCATCAAGTGCGGCCTTAATGCGCTCTAATAGAGCCAATAAAATTTTGGCATCTTTATCTTGGCTTTTCGCTTTACGTTCGTTATTAGCAATATGTTTCGCAACAGAGTCCATATCCGCCAAAATCAATTCCATCTCAATAATTTCAGCATCACGTAACGGATCAACCGAGCCACTAACATGGATAACATCATCATCTTCAAAGCAGCGTAACACATGAATAATTGCATCTGTTTCACGGATATTGGCTAGGAACTGATTACCTAAGCCCTCACCTTTTGAAGCACCTTTAACAAGCCCAGCAATGTCGACAAACTCTAATTGTGTTGGGATGATATTGGCAGATTTACCGAGCTCTGCAATCTTTTTGAGACGGTCATCAGGCACAGCCACACGGCCAATATTTGGCTCAATCGTACAAAACGGAAAGTTTGCCGCTTGCGCCGCTGCTGTTGCTGTCAATGCATTAAATAACGTTGATTTACCTACATTAGGCAGACCAACAATACCGCAATTAAAACCCATCTCTTATAATCCTTTCATGTGCTCTGCCATATAGGTGGCAAAATCAGCTTGTTTATCTTGTACTAGATACGGCGTTAATTTAGCTGCCGCATATATAAATTCTTCCAAAGTCTTTTTCTCTGCCTTAGCAAAATCGCTAAGCACATAACCATGGACTTTTGCTTTATCGCCAGGATGCCCAATCCCTAAACGAATACGCCAATAATCTTTATTGGGCAAATGTGCATCAAGTGACTTAATACCATTATGCCCTCCAGAGCCCCCGCCTTTTTTTACACGGCTTTTACCAAAAGGTAAATCCAGCTCATCATAAAATACAAAGATATTCTCTGGCGATATAGAATAAAATTTGGCAGCCGCTTGAACAGATGTGCCAGACTTATTCATATAGGTTTGAGGTTTTAGTAAATAAACTTTTTTACCTTCAATAATGCCTTGGGCAAGCTGGCCATTAAATTTGTTTTTAAATGCGTTAATAGAATAACGATCAGCGATCTCATCAATCGCCATAAAACCAATATTATGTCTGTTATTTTTGTATTCTGAGCCTGGATTACCAAGGCCTACAATAAGATATATTTCTTGAGATGATTGAGGGGCAAAAAAGTTCAGCATGTGAATAGCTTAGCCTTTCCAGCCCCTCAATTAAATATTTATTATTCTTCAGTTTTTTCTGCAGATTCTCCTTCAGAAGATCCTTCTGAAGATTCATCACCAGATTGTTCAGTTGCCTCAACTTCATCCGCCGCAACTTCATCTTCATCATCTTCAACGATTGCCTGTTTAGGCTCAACAATAGAAGCGATTGTGAAATCTCTGTCAGAAATTGTAAACTCGACACCTTTCGGCAAATTAACGGCGTCTGATTTAATAACATCGCCAATTTTTGTACCTGCAAGGTCGATTTCAATAGATTCTGGAATATTTAAAGCCGCACACATTACTTCAACTTCGTAACGCGCAACACTTAAAACACCGCCTGCTTCAAGGCCTTCGCTTTTATCTTCGTTTAAGAAATGTACAGCGATGTTCACAGGAATACGTGTTTTTTCTGTTACACGAAGGAAATCAACATGTTCAACAACATCTGTTACTGGGTGTAATTGTACATCACGTGCCAACACAAGATTGTTTTTGCTATCAATTTTAATGTCACATAAAGACGTGAAAAAATGTCCTTTATGTAATTGTTTTGTTACTTCATTAGCGTCCAAGCTGATTGATACAGGGGTTTCCTTGTTACCATAGATAACAGCCGGCACTTTACCATTACGGCGTAGTGCGCGGGCGATTCCCTTACCTGTCCCTTCGCGCTTGGCAGCGTCTAGTGCGATATGTGCAGTCATAGATTAGCTCCAATTTAAAAGTTAAGTTAAACCTTACGAACCTCCAGGGGTGTCCGTAAGAGTGTCAGATATAGCCCTAAAGCCGTGATGATTGCAAGTATTTTTTACTATTCTTTCAAAAGCGCTGAGACAGATCTTTCTTCAGCAATTCTGCGGATCGTTTCACCCATAAATGGCGCCACTGATAATTGCGTAATATTTTGAGAAACACGCACCGCTTCCGTTGCCGCAATTGAATCTGTGATAACAAGCTCTTCAATAGATGACGCACTAACACGTGCAACAGCACCGCCTGATAAAACGCCATGTACAACATAGGCATAAACAGCCACAGCGCCCTGCTCTTTCAAAGCTGCCGCCGCATTGCAAAGTGTGCCGCCAGAATCAACAATGTCATCAATCAATACACAGACCTTATCCTTCACATCACCCACAACATTCATGACTTCTGATACGCCAGCCTGCTCACGACGCTTATCAATAATCGCTAAATCTGCATCTAAACGTTTTGCCAAAGCCCGTGTTCTAACAACACCACCAACATCAGGCGACACCATACACAGCTGTTTGCCTTTATGTTTAGCCTTAACACGGGTCTCCATGTCAGGGACAAAAACAGGGGCAACGATTAGGTTATCCAGTGGAATATCAAAGAAACCTTGAATCTGACCAGCGTGCAGTTCCATCGTCAAAACACGATTTGCCCCCGCTGATGTGATGAGGTTAGCGACCAATTTAGCTGAGATAGGTGTTCTAGGGCCTGTTTTACGATCCTGCCTAGCATAACCAAAATACGGCAAAACGGCTGTAATACGGCGTGCAGAAGCACGTTTCAACGCATCAATCGTTACAAGCAATTCCATTAAATTGTCATTGGCTGGATAAGAGGTCGATTGAACAACAAAAACATCTTCACCACGAATATTTTCTAAAATCTCTACGAAAACTTCCATATCAGAGAAACGACGAACACTGGCTTTACATAGAGGGATAGAAAGATAGGCGGAAATTGCTTCGGCCAAAGGACGGTTCGAATTACAGGTGATGATTTTCATAGGCCGTATTCTTACTATTTATTTAATTATGAGGCGATCTTAACTTGCCAGGCTTAAATTTCAAGCCTTAATCATAATGACAGACGCTTGCCGTCCATAATCTTCTTCATTTTTATGTGTTTTGCGACGATAGCTAAAACATTTAGCGTCTTCTTCATACGTATCTATTCCACTGATATCAACAGCTTTTACACCTGCTTTACTTAAACGCCCCTGACAATATTTTGGTAAATCAAAGTGCCACTTATCCACTTTTTTAAAATAGATCGCATTTTTTTTATCTTGCTCAAGAAAACGATCATAATACTCATCACCAACTTCGTAAGAGTTTTGTCCAATACAAGGGCCGATTGAGGCCTTAATCGTTTCTATCTCTGCGCCAATTTCAATCATTTTAGCAACAGTGTTGTCTAATACCCCCTTAAAAGCACCACCCCAGCCAGCATGTGCTGCGCCAATAACAGTTGAACCATCAGCTTTTTGACCTTCAAATAAAACAGGCGCACAATCAGCCGTTAAGATTGTCAGTGCTAAATCTGGCTTATCGGTAACCATTGCATCTGCCTTTGGCCGATCTTGGCCTGCACCTTTAATATACAGACAATCAGCACTATGAATTTGATACAAAGAGGTTAGCTCTTTAGCGCCTATAGCTTGCGCAACAATCAAGCGGTTCTCTTTAACATTGGCTTTTTCATCTATAGAGCCTTGACCAACATTAAGACTTTCAAAAATGCCTCTGCTCACACCGCCTTGTCTACCGAAGAAACCATGAGACACATTTTCACTAAAGTCTTTGTTTTGATAGATAATCATACAAACCCTTCTAAACCATAATCCTTGTCAGAGAAACAAAAGACTTTAAACAAAACACCCATTTGCTTGGCATCAATCAATCGCTGCCAGCCATCTTCGGCGCCAATCTTACGAGCACGTTCAATAATCCCCAAATTTTGTAAAAACTCACCTTGGGTTATAAAAGGATATATATGCCCCTGTGCTGCCATGCTCAATGCTTCAAAATCAACATGAGATGTAATATCCGCCTCACCTATATGATCCAAAATGTCCACATATTCATGGCTTTTGACCGCTTGCAAGGTATCACCAAAAGACGTTTCGAAATGTCCGTAATCTATAAAAAGCTTAATACCTTCAACAGCCGACAACTCTTCAATAATAGCTTCACGGGCTGGCGATAACTCAAAAACACCAGAACCTTGTATATCCGCCACTTTCAATGAAAGCGGTTTCAAACCAATGGATAATTCACCCTCATTAGTGAGCTTAATGTCCCGTTCAAACCAGTCTTGTCCGACTTTTTCATACTGATGAATAGGTAATGCATCTAGAAATTCATTGCCAATAACAATAACCGGCACATCAATATCAATTTCATCCAAGCTGTCATGCCAATGCACTGTATAGTCTTCTAATGTCTGCATTTGGATATTCTTTAAGATTGAGCTCTGCTCAATAAGATGAATATGACATGCCTGAAAACATGGTGGCAAATGTTTTATCATTCTGAGCATATCTGCCATGAGCGTGCCACGGCCTGGGCCATATTCTATAAGCAAAAATTTCTCTGGCGCACCAAGCTTCATCCAACAATCAGCCACCCATGCCCCTAATACTTCACCAAATAATTGTGAGACTTCAGGCGCTGTAACAAAATCCCCTTTCACGCCAAAAGGGTCTTTACTATTGTAATAATAATACGCTACCTGCCCCATGAAATCAGCAATGCTGATAGGACCTAATTGCCTTATTTGATTAGCGATTTTGTCGGAGAGCATAGCCTATAATCCCGATCCCCACTAATCCCATAGGGATGCATAAAAGCTGTCCCATACTGAGTCCAAAACTTAAAAGACCTAAGTGCAAATCAGGTTCACGGACATATTCAATCATAAAACGGAAGAATGCATAACCTAATAGAAACACACCCGACACAATCCCTGCTCGTTCTCTAATGGTCTTTACCCGATATAGCACCATTAAGATAACAAACAGTACAAAGCCTTCAAAGAAAGACTCATAAAGCTGACTTGGATGGCGAGGTAATGTATCAGGTGCTGTTGGAAAAACCATCCCCCATGAATGCGTTGTAATACGGCCATATAGCTCGCCATTTACAAAATTTGCTAAACGGCCAAAAAACAAACCTATTGGCGTTACGACAGCAATGATATCTGTCAGCTTAAATAAAGGGATTCCTTGTCGCCACGCAAAACCAATCAAGGCGGTAATTGCCCCTATGAGGCCGCCATGAAATGCCATGCCGCCTTCCCATAATTTGAAAATTTCAACGGGATGGGACAGATAAAAAGCTGGGTTGTAAAATAATACATAACCTAAGCGACCACCTACTATGACTGCCACAATCATCCAAGTCAGGACATCATCAACATCATCTTTCGTTGGCCGTGTATCAGGCGTATAACCAGCCAAACGTTTCGCACAAAATAATCCGCCCAAAAACCCTGCCAAATAAGCAAGCGCATACCAACGAATAACCAATGGGCCTAAGGACAAAGCAATAGGGTTTATATTAGGAAAGTCTAACGCCATTATCTGTACTGATCTTTTTGTGACAAGTAATTGTCAATATAGTCCTTTACCCCATCTTCTAATGATGTAAATGGCTTATCATAGCCTGCCGCTTTTAATTTAGCGTTCGAGGCTTCAGTGATGTATTGGTATTTATCACGTAAGGTGTCTGGCATATCTATATAAGATATTTTAGGCTCCATTTTAACAGCGCCAAAAATGGCATTTGCAAGATCATTAAAGCTTCGTGCCTCACCAGTTCCAATATTATAAATGCCGCTTTTAGGCTTTTCTTTATAAAACCAATATAAAACATCAACAATGTCTCTGACATAAACAAAATCACGTTTTTGCTCACCGTCTTTGTACTCTGGATTATACGATTTAAATAGCTTTGCTGAGGCCCCCACAGTGATTTGCGGATATAATGTCGAAACAACACTTTGCTGCGAGCCCATATGATATTCATTCGGCCCATAAGCATTAAAAAATTTCAGGCCAGCCCATTGTGGTGGCATTTTTTCAGTTTTATCTTGGGCAATACGGGCAATACGACGATCAAATAGGTGTTTACTCCAGCCAAAAGGATTAAGCGGCAGTAATTTTTCCAAACCTTCAGGTGTATCATCATCTTCAAAGCCCGCAGAACCGTCACCATACGTCGCATAAGACGACGCATAGAAAAGTGGCACGTCATTATTAGCAGCCCATTTCCACAAATTACGTGAGAACACAAAATTAGCGTTTACGACTAGATCGGCGTCATATTCAGTTGTTGAAGAAACAGCCCCTAAATGAAAAATAGCATCAATCTTATCTTTATAGCCATTCATATACTCAAACAACGCATCTGGACGGACAATATCTTTAAGCTCGCGTTTGGCAAAATTCTTCCATTTATTATCTTTACCGAGCATATCGCATATCACGATATCGGTGATTCCCTCTTCCTGAAGCTTCGCAGCTAGATTAGATCCAATAAAACCGGCACCGCCTGTAATGATAATCATAAGATAATTCCTTCTCGATTCTGTTACCTATTAAAAATACCACAACTTATGTGGATGTCTACTAAAGGAATCCTTGCCACCTATATAGGTTTCTTGCTATGCCTTTCTCATGTCTTATTTGGAAGATCTAAATTTGTTAGAAAGTGAACTTGAAGGCCACCCTCTGGATGGCTTAGAAGAGCTCAGCAGCTTGCTTGATTGGCAGTATAAACGTATCGAGCAAAACATGGCTATCGTTACAGTACAAGGACAGTTCCAGACCTACAGCATTAACCTAATTTGGAACGAACAAAGCAACAGCCTTCTCATGGAAACGGCCTTAAACATTGCTTTTGACGATGTTTCTGAAGGCTATATCCCCTCAACATTGATGGACATTAACACACGTTTGTGGTTAGGACATTTTGTCTATTCGGAACAAAGCAAGGTGACTTTCAAACACACTTTACTTACAGCCTATCTCGAGCATATTGAGCAGCTCATCCAAACCACACGCACAGAATGCGATCGTTTTTACACGATCTTTTTCATGATTCAAAAATGCGATGTGAATGATAAAGACAAAATCTTCTTGGCACTAACCGATTCAGAAGGAAAAGCCTAAAAGCTTATCTTTTCCCTAGGCCAATTTCTTTCGCTAATTTAGAGCGTTTTTTCGCATAATTAGGGGCAACCATTGGATAATCAGCAGGCAGATTCCATTTTGTACGATAATCATCAGGAGTCATGCCATAAGCTGTTTTTAAGTGACGTTTAAGCATTTTCAACTGTTTTCCATCATCCAAACAAATCAGATAATCAGGCGTGATAGATTTCTTAACAGGTACTGATGGTGTCAATGTCGTGCCATGAATCTCTTTTTCATGCTGTAATTGCAGCATTGTTTCGTGAACTTTACGGATAAGTGCGGGGATATCATCGGTATTCACGTTATTATTCGCTAAATGCGCCGAAACGATTTCAGTTGTTAATGTTAAGATTTCATTGCCAGACATTTTGAACCTTCTTTCTTTTTTTTATTGTTATTATTAAGGTTTTTAGATCAACACCCGTTGTTTTTTCTTAGGCTGAGATACATCTGCAGGCCGCAAATAAATTGGGTCTAACACACAATATTGTTCATTATTCTTAAAATCAAGGCTTGTTACATATTCAATGAAATCATCCCCTGAAATTTTTGGGTAATTATTTCCTGACACCACCTTAACACCTTGTTTTTCTTGCAAAGCCTCAACAAATTCTAAATGCGTATTTCCAAAATAATGTCTCATACAATCACTAACGATTATTTCACTTATTTGTTCCTTATTTAAAAAAGAAATTTTTGAGGGGTCTTTATTAGCCTGATTGTAAAACTGTACATAGTAATAATCTTTATACGTTTCCATGACTAAAAAGTAATTCTCATTTGGTTTTAACGACTTTTGCACACTGTAGTTGAGCACATCAAAAACACTAACGCCGTACACTGGTATATTAAGAGCTAACCCTATAGCCTGTGCTGCAGCAATGCCCAAACGAATACCTGTAAAACTTCCAGGTCCTCTTGAAACAACGATAAAATTTAGCGCAGATTTATTGAGCAATGCACTCTCTAAAAGTGCATCAATTTGAGGCAATAAATTAGTCGCTTGATCCCTTGATGTTTCTTCTTGGTAGACAAAAGTTTGCCCAGAACAACTCAACCCTATAGTAAAACCACTATAGGCCGTGTCGATTACGAGGAAATTATCATTAGATCGCATTATCCTGACTTACAGGATTTCAGCAGCCTCGTCAAAATCTAAACGTGGTGCCCGTGGATATAAACTCTCTGGATCACCATGGCCGATACTGCACAAGAAATTAGCTTTCACAGATGTACCAGCGAAAAACTCTTTATTGACGCCCTCTTGATCGAAACCAGACATCGGCCCAGCATCTAATCCCAATGCACGGATCGCCATAATTAAATAGGCCCCTTGCAAAGTACCATTTCTAAACGCTGTTTGTTTTATGAGGTCATCATTACCAACAAACCACGATTTTGCATCAGTATGTGGAAATAACTTTGGTAACTTCTCGTAAAATTCCATATCATGGCCAATAATAGTCACCACAGGTGCCGCCATCGTTTTTTTAACATTTCCTTCATCTAAATAAGGTTTTAAGCGTGCTTTCGCCTCATCTGTTGTCAAAAATAGAAACCGTGCAGGCGAACAATTAGCTGAAGTCGGCGCCATCTTCACAAGATCATAGATTTTTTCTATCTGATCTTTCGTGACAGGCTTGTCTTTCCACCCATTATATGTACGGGCTTTATTAAATAATAAATCAAAATCTTTCTCTGCTAGCATAAATCTCCTTAAATAATCATTGTAAGTTAAGTAATAAGACTTATTTTAAAATCAATGCGTATCGTTATTTTATTTTTAGCTATATTTCTTTCATTGCTTATAAAACCAGCAGTAGCAAAGGCGCAAACTATAGATACTAGCTCAGCTATTATTTTAAGCTACCAACGTATTGATGAGGAAACCTATACAGACACCAACACACAGCTCGATCAATTTCTGAGCCAAATTGATATATTGCAAGATGAAGGATTTAAAATAATTGGTCTTCCCATACTCGTAAATGCCATAAAAACAAAGACACCCTTACCAAAAAAATCTGTCGTCATCACATTTGATGCTGGTTATGCCTCCACTGAACCTGCTCTGATAAAATTATTAGAAAAAGATATTCCTTTCACTTTATTTTTAAGCCTTGGCGCTGTTTCAAGAGATTCCGCACAATATTTAAGCATTGAAAGTTTGAAGCGTATGCACAGCAAATTTAGCAATGTAACATTTGCCCTAACAGCCTATAATTATGCTCGTTTAAACAACGAAGAAGCGATACGGGCAAGCATTAATGACAGCAAAACAATTTACAGGAAGATTTTTAAAGAAGAACCGCAATATTTTGCTTACCCATTCGGTGAATATAACGATCTTTACCAAACAATCGTGAAAGAACAGCATTTTGAGGCGGCTGTCGCCATGCACTCCAGTCCTGCTTATAGCGGCTCTGATTTATTCGCTTTGCCTCGTTATGCGATGAGTGAGGAGTTTGCCAATCCTGACCGTTTTAGATTAATCATCAACACAAAACCTCTACCTGTTAAAGCTATTAGCCCAACAAATCCTGCCTTATCTTCAACCACGCCTAGTTTTGGCTTTACGGTGCAAGACCCACAATACACTAAACAAATACGCTGCTATATTTCAGGGCAAGGCGAAGTGCCCTTAACAATTTTAGATAATAATCGTGTAGAAATACGCTTATCCGAGAGCTTAAATGATAACCGTGTACGCTTAAACTGCACAGCGCCAACAAAAGACAATAAATACCTATGGTTTGGGCGTTTATTTACGCTGCAACAGGACGCACTTCCTGAACTTCAGGAATAAAATGTTTGAGCATATTCTCAATACCCATTTTAAGCGTTGCTGTCGAACTTGGGCAGCCTGAGCAAGCTCCACGCATGTGAAGATAAACAACGCCGCCATCAAAACGATCAAATTCAATGTCACCGCCATCTTGTGCTACGGCTGGACGAACACGTGTATCAAGAATCTCGATAATCTGTTTTTCAATTTCAGAGGTCACACCGTCATCTTTTTGATTGGCTTTCTGGTAAGCCTCAAGATCAATCACTGGAAGACCTGTCATATAATGATCCATAATGGTCGCCAATATGCGCGGCTTTAAGATCGACCAGTCTTTATCATCTGTCTTTGTCACAGAGATGTAATCACCTGAGAAGAACACTGTTTTAACACCTTGAGTCAAAAATAATTGCCGCGCCAAAGCCGACGACCCAGCCTCATTCGCAGATTTAAACTCGGCCGTACCCTCTTCCATAACTGTTTGCCCTGGCAAAAATTTTATTGTTGCTGGGTTTGGTGTATCTTCTGTCTGAATAAACATTTTTTACTTTCCGTTTAGTGCTTTTCCCGCAAAAGCGGGAATCTTATAAGACCCCCGTTTTCACAGGGGAAGCAGATTGAAATTAATAAGCTCCTATGCTCTTCTTGCTTGCATCTTCAGGAATATAGATCGGTGTATCAAGAAGGAAATTGCGATATGCACCATATGGGCGACCTGCAAAAGCTGGCTCAAAAGTAATCGACGCCATCATATTGGTAAATACTGGATACCAAGCCGCATAGTTACGCACATCCGCCGAACATTCAGCGACAACACGCATATCATGATAAATTGTTGCATAGGCTACACCACGCATAGATCGTTTTTTACCCATGAACTCACCTTGATAATCAAAATCAACGAAAGTCGCAAAGCCATTCCCTAAACCGCCACCTTCAGCCAAATAGGTAATACGATTATTTTTATGATTAGCCAATTGATCCTGCCAAAAGACTTCACCCAATTCACGTGTCACAATGTCCTTTAAATATTTAGATGGAAAAATTTTAAAGCGTCCATCTTGCTCGATGCTTAACTTACATTGTGCAAAATCTTGCGCTGCGGGAGCGACAATTTCTAAACGGTCGCCTGTATGACTGACAACTTGTTTCATCCAACCATCTGGATAAGTCATGGTCACACCATAATCAGGGTCTGTCCATACAGTGACTTCTGCCTGAGCAGGTAATGACCATGCCAATAAAAAGACTAAAAACAAATATCTCATGACCAGAACCCCATAATGTCAAAAATTTCCTTATAAATTGGTGTCGCTAAAGCACGTGCCTTTTCAGACCCTTTGCGCAATATAGCATCAATCTCTGCACGATCATTTAATAATCGTGTCATCTCTGTGCTGATCGGTGATAATTTTGCTACAGCTAAATCCGCCAAAGCCGGCTTGAATTTAGAAAATTCTGCACCACCAAATTCTTTCAGCACAGCCTCTGCACTGATATCATTTAAGCCTGCATAGATATTAACCAAATTCGCTGCCTCTGGACGATTGTCCAGTCCTTTAATATCAGACGGTAATGCATCAGGATCAGTTTTAGCTTTTTTAATCTTTTTAGAAATGGTTTCAGCGTCATCTGTTAAATTAATACGGCTCATATCACTTTCCGCTGATTTAGACATTTTTTGAGCTCCATCCCGCAAAGACATTACCCGTGTACCAGCCCCAACAGCAATTGTCTCAGGCATTGGGAAATACTCTTGACCATAACGGTGGTTAAAGGTCGCCGCTATATCACGTGCCAATTCCAAATGCTGTTTTTGGTCATCACCTACAGGCACATGCGTTGCCTTATAAACAAGGATATCTGCCGCCATCAAAACTGGGTATGCGTAAAGACCAAGACCCGCCTTTTCTTTGTTCTTACCTGCCTTGTCTTTAAACTGAGTCATGCGATCAAGCTTGCCGACTTGAGTCATGGTCGTTAGCAACCAGTTAAGCTGGCTATGTTCAGGCACAGCCGACTGCACGAATAAAATCGATTTAGAGACATCAATGCCGCCAGCAATATAAGCCGCAGCTATTTCTTGTGTCGCTGCTTTTAAACCTGCTGCATCGTAAGGTTGTGTAATCGCATGCAAATCAACAATCCCGTATAGATTGAACTCACATTGCTCTTCTTGAAGCTTTACCCAGTTTTTAAGCGCACCAAGGTAATTCCCCAGATGAAGCTGGTTCGTTGGTTGCATGCAGGAAAGGATACGCTTCTTACTCATTTTGATAACTTACTTCTTTAAATAGTTTTTTATTTCTTTTATAGAAAAAACGCCCGTGATGAAAACAAAAAATGTGTAACTAGCAATGCCGATAGCGACCAAAACAAACATTTTCACTAAAATAGGCATCACGATCATATAATTGCCAAGCAATAAGCACGCACCCATTAATCCAGCACAGAGGACTGTAGCCAATATTTTTTTAGTCTCAGTCGGCTGCAAAATGATTTCGTGGCGTGTGATAAACACATAGATAAATATCTGTATCCACATTGCTACAGAGGTTGCCAAGGCAATCCCGATAATGCCTAAATAGTTGATAGCCGCTAAACTCATCAATGTATTTAAAATCGTTGTTACAGCTGATATTTTAACGGGTGTTATCGTGTCTTGGCGTGAAAAATAAAATGTCGCATAGACTTTAGTTAGGATAAAAGCAGGTAGTCCAATCGCATAGGCTTTCAAAACATTAGCGGTCAATGCAGTATTGTCAGCGGTAAATTCACCACGCTCAAACAACCCACCAATTAATGTGTTAGAGATGCAGCCCAGTGCGACCGCTGCTGGTAAAGCGAGAAGTAATCCAAAAAACAGTGATTTAAAAAATAATTGTGACGCACGCTGTGTGTCATTTGCGCTCACGGCACGAGCCATCATTGGCAATAAAGCCGTGCCTATTGCAACACCGACTATCCCCAAAGGTAGTTGATTAAGCCTATCAGCGTAATAAAGAGCGGAGATCGCACCCGCAGGTAAAAGTGAGGCTAAAATCACATCCACAAATAAATTGATCTGTGCCACCCCTGCACCGACAACACCAGGCCCCATAAGTTTAAAAAGTTTTTTAATATCAGAATTAAAGATAGGTTTTTTAAAGTTAAATCTTATCTTATAGGCTTTCATGCAGACCCATAAAAAGATAAATTGTAGCACCCCTGAAAATAACACTGCCCAAGACAAGGCATGGCCCACCGTATCAAAATAGCCACTTATCAATAAACCGCCAATCAAACATACATTAAACAGCACAGGTGCAGCGGCAAACGGTACGAAGCGATTATGCGCATTCATAACCCCTCCCATCAACGCCGCTAAAGACATCAACGTCAGATAGAAAAAGGTAATACGAGAGAACTCAACGCCATATGTATAGCGTGTTTCCCCTATTTCAAAACCAGGCGCAAGCAAGCCCATCACATAAGGCATCAACCAGATAATAAGAATACTAAAAGGAATAAGTACAGCGGATAACACACCCGCAACAGTCCCTGCATAATCGGAGGCACTGTCTTGACCTTCCCGTTCCTGCTTTTCTGTATAAGTCGGGACAAAAGCAACTGTTAAAGCGCCCTCTGCCGTAATACGGCGAAACATATTCGGCATTTTAAGCGCAATAAAGAATGCATCGGCCACAGGTCCAGCCCCCAAAACCGCCGCCATAATAATATCACGGATAAACCCGCCGATACGGCTAAGGCTCGTCAAAAGAGAAACAGTGGCAAGGGCTTTAAATAAACGCATAACCTTCTTTTTAAACAAGATGTATTAAAAGGTACAGAGCCTTTTATGATGTCATCCCCGTTTTATACGGGGATCCGGATGCCCGCATAAAGCGGGCATGACAAAGTAAAATATTCATGCTAAATAAACTCCATGACACAAAACCCTGAAAGTAAATGGTTTGGCGAAACGCCTGTTGAGCCTGAACAAAAAGAAAAACTCGTTGGCGGGGTTTTTGACTCTGTTGCCGAGAAATACGACATGATGAACGATGCCATGTCTTTCGGTACGCACCGCATATGGAAAGACCGTTTTGTATCGATGATTAATCCTCGTGCCGATCAGAAATTCTTAGATGTTGCTGGCGGCACTGGCGATATCGCTTTCCGTATCCGTAAGAAAACATCACCACACACACAAATCACAGTCTCGGACATTAACCCTAATATGCTAGAGGTTGGTCGTAATCGTGCGATTGATCGTGGTTACATTACAGGTTTTGACTTTGTCACCGCTAATGCAGAGACATTGCCTTTTGACGATAATAGCTTTGATACATACACGATCGCTTTCGGCCTACGGAATGTCACGCATATCGATAAAGCACTTAAAGAGGCACATCGAGTGTTGAAACCTAATGGGACTTTTTGGTGCTTAGAGTTTAGCCATGTGACCAACCCATTGCTTGCCAAAGCCTATGATAAGTATTCGTATAATTTTATCCCCAAAATGGGCAAAATCATTGCTGGTGATAGCGAAAGCTACCAATATTTAGTTGAAAGCATCCGTAAACATCCCGATCAAGAAAACTTAAAACGCCGCATTTCTGAGGCTGGATTTGATAAATCAAACTATAAAAACATGAGTTTTGGCGTTGTTGCCGTGCATTCAGGTAAAAAAGCAGGTAAATAGCCTAAAACTTGCATAATTTTTGCATTAAACGTATTGTTTGGAAAATTAAAAAGGATTCCTATGAAAAAGTTTGTTGTTTTTGCTGTTATTGCTGTTCTCGCCGTTGGCGGCGCTGCATTTTTCTACCCTACATTTAATCAAGGTGGGTTCTTTGCTGATCTTGAGCCAGCATCTGGTAATGCACAAGCAGAACAGGATTTACGTGAAGTGCTCGCTGAGTCTCTAAAGCGGGCGAATGAAGCACTAGAACAAGCCAATGCAAAAATGGCTGAAAGCAACACGTTTTCTCAAGAAGACACAACAACAAATGCCCAATAAGCCCTCTATTCTCCTTATCATTTCTGGCGGTATAGCGGCCTATAAATGTCCCGAGCTTGTGCGCCTGTTCAAACGTTCTGATTTTGACGTCACGGTGATCTTAACAAAATCAGCCGAACAATTTGTAACCCCTCTTACGTTACAAACCGTTTCAGAAAATAAAGTTTATACCGATCTATTCTCACTTGATGATGAGCAAGAAATTGGCCATATCCAGCTTTCTCGTAAAGCAGATGTTGTTTTGATTGCTCCTGCTACAGCTAATATACTCGCAGAAATGGCGCAAGGCCTGTGTCGTGATTTAGCCACCACTTGTCTACTGGCAACAGATAAACCAGTAATTGTTGCGCCAGCAATGAATGTAAAAATGTGGGAACATCCTGCAACACAAGCCAATCTTGAAACGCTAAGACAACGAGGCGTAACCATCATGCAACCTAATGAAGGTTCTATGGCTTGCGGTGAATTTGGTATTGGACGCTTACCAGAACCACAAGAAATATTTGGCTTTGTGGCACAATTTTTAAACCAAACAATTCATAAACCGTTAAGTGGAAAAACAGCCATTGTAACGGCTGGACCAACACATGAACCGATCGATCCTGTACGTTTTATCGGTAACTACTCCTCTGGCAAACAAGGTTATGCGATTGCCCAAAAACTGGCTGAAGCCGGTGCTATTGTAACGCTTATTTCAGGCCCTACCAATTTACCGACACCTGCCAATGTGGCACGGATTGATGTGCAAACAGCAGAACAAATGATGACTGCATGTGAGGCACAACTGCCTACTGATATTGCTATTTTCACCGCTGCTGTTGCAGATTGGAAAGCTGAGAAAGCAGCACAGAAAATCAAGAAAACAGGCCAAACGCCTATCCTTAATTTAAATGAAAATCCCGATATTCTAAAAACGATTTCTCAGCATAAAAACCGCCCTGCTTTGGTCATTGGTTTTGCTGCTGAAACAGAAAATTTAGAACAAAACGCTATAGCAAAACGTCTAAGAAAAGGCTGCGATTGGATTGTCGCTAATGAAATCTCAAAAGCTAACCCTGCCTTCGGCGCAGATCAAAATAGCTGTTTATTACTCACAAAAGACGCAACAGAGACATGGAGAACGCAATCAAAAGTGGATATCGCCCAAAAGCTCGTTGAAAAAGTCACTCTTTTCTTTTACGACTCTAAGAGTAGTAAAGAAAAGGATATAGCGTAATGAATAATGTCACCGTCCCTGTAAAAAAATTAGACCATGCAAAAGATTTGGCTCTCCCATTTTATGCCAGCCAGCAAGCAGCTGGCATGGATTTACTCGCAGCGATTGATGATACATTAACATTAGGCGCTGGTGAGACGGCCATGGTGCCAACTGGTTTAGCGATTGCCCTACCCGCTGGTTATGAAGCGCAAGTACGCCCACGTTCAGGTCTTGCAGCTAAAAACGGTGTGACTGTTTTAAATTCACCAGGCACAGTGGATGCCGATTATCGTGGCGAGATTAAAGTAATCCTTATTAACCACAGTAAAGAGCCGTTCACTATTGAGCGTGGTATGCGTATTGCCCAGATGGTTATTGCGAAATACGAAACAGCCGCCCTTTCATTGGTTGAAGATTTAGAAGAGACAGCACGTGGTGCTGGCGGCTTTGGGTCCACAGGTACTGCGGGGTAATAAATGCCCGCCACGCAAGCTCAAGAAAAATCTCAGCACACACCGATGATGCAGCAATATTTGTCTGTTAAAGACAGCTATCCTGATTGCTTGTTGTTCTACCGTATGGGCGATTTCTATGAGTTATTTTTTGACGATGCCATAAAAGCTTCTGAAACATTAGATATCACCCTGACCAAGCGTGGTAAAACAGAAGGGACAGACATTCCTATGTGTGGCGTTCCCTTTCATGCGGCCGAAGGTTATTTAGCCAAACTTATCAAAGCTGGCTTTAAAGTCGCTATTTGTGACCAAGTTGAAACCCCTGAAGAAGCCAAAGCACGTGGCGGTTATAAAGCCCTTGTAAAACGTGAAGTGGTGCGTGTTATCACGCAAGGCACATTGACTGAGGATACACTTCTTGAACCACGAAAAAGTAATTACCTCGCCTGTATCGCACAAATTCGTGAGGACATTGCCATATCTTGGTGTGATCTTTCAACAGGTGAAATCTATGTCCAAAACATAGACCCTAACCATATTTTAGCGAGCCTTAGCCGCATTGATCCCTCAGAAATTTTGATTAGTGAGGGGCTTTATACAGCCTTACAATTGCCGCTACCTACAGCACTTTTTAGCATTGAACCTGATATCCGTTTTAATAGCAGTACCGCCGAAAAAAATCTTAAAGAACTCTACAAAGTTCAAACACTGGATAGCTTCGGCAGCTTTGATAAAGTTGATATAACCGCAGCAGGCACATTAATTGATTACATTAACCGCACACAATTAGGGGCGCTGCCCTATGTCGAGCCATTACAAAAGGTAAAGACTGACGCTTTTATGGAGATTGATGCAGCGACACGTCGTTCTCTTGAGCTTACCCAAACACAAACTGGATCACGTAAAGGTTCACTGCTGCACGCCATCGACCGCACCGTAACAGGGGCTGGGGCACGTCTTTTAACCGATTGGTTATCAGCCCCTCTGTTTGATAAGGCGCAAATTGATGAACGCCTCGCAACAGTGACATGGCTCAAAGACGATGAGAATTTACGTGAGAAACTACAACTCTTATTAAAAGAAACGCCTGATTTAGAGCGCACTATCGCACGCCTAACCATTGGCCGTGGCGGACCTCGTGATCTAGAAAATGTCAAACGGGCATTAGAGAAATCTCAGCTTTTACTGAATGTTTTGGTTAAGTCAGAACAAGGTAAAACTTTCATGGACAGTCTTACCCAAGATCCAAAACTCAGTGCGTTATTAGAAACATTACAGCAAGCCATTATTATTGATCCACCAGCCTTAACACGAGATGGCGGTTATATTGCTAGAGGCTATCATGCACAGCTCGATCAATATAAAACAATCCGCCAAGATAGCCGCTCAATGATCGCCAAATTACAAGGTGAGTATGCAGAAAACACAGGAATAAAGACATTAAAAATAAGTCATAACAATGTATTAGGATACTTTATTGAAGTACAATCTAAGCATGGGGACAGCCTTTTAGTGGGTGCTAATGATGATGAGAAAAAAGATAACCCATTCATTCACCGCCAAACCTTAGCTAGTGTTATGCGCTTCACCACACCTGATTTATCAGACCTTGAACGTGACATTTCACAAGCCGCCGACAAAGCACTCGCCATAGAAATTGAGTTATTTGGACAATTTGTCACCCAAATCACTGGAAACGCCCCTGCCCTTAAACGTATTGCCAAAACGCTCGCCGCCCTTGATGTTTTTTCAGCGCTCGCTGACTTAGCCGTTGAAGAGCATTATACATGCCCGACCATTACCGAAGACAAGCGCTTTAACGTACAACAAGCACGCCACCCTGTGGTTGAACAAGCTCTTCGCAAAAGCTCTTCTGAAAAGTTTATTGCCAATGACTGTGTTTTAAACGAGCAAGATTGTATTTGGCTTTTAACAGGGCCTAACATGGCTGGTAAATCAACATTCCTGCGTCAAAATGCCCTAATTGCTATATTGGCTCAAATCGGTAGTTACGTCCCTGCCCAATCGGCAACTATCGGCCTTATTGATAAGGTATTTAGCCGTGTAGGCGCATCTGATGACCTTGCTTCTGGCCGATCTACTTTTATGGTGGAAATGGTAGAGACTGCCGCTATCCTTAATCAAGCAACAGACAAATCATTTGTTATTTTAGATGAAATTGGCCGAGGCACTTCAACCTATGACGGCTTATCAATTGCATGGGGTTGTGTCGAACATCTACACGACGTTAACCAGTGCCGCACAATCTTTGCGACCCACTACCATGAACTGACAACCTTAGAAGATCGCCTTAAAGCACTTTCGTGCCACGCCATGCAAGTTAAGGAATGGAAAGACTCTATTGTGTTTTTACACAGTGTTGGCAAAGGGGCCGCTGATCGCTCATACGGTATTCATGTTGGTCAACTGGCTGGCCTGCCAGCTTCTGTAACAGCAAGAGCACAAGCAATTTTAGCGACATTGGAAAAGACAAAAAATACAGCTGAATTAGGGCATCTACCCTTATTTGACGCAACTAAGACAGCAGAAAAGAAACAAGAAAACCCCGTTATAGAATTATTAAACGAGCTTAACCCAGATGATCTTTCCCCCAAAGAAGCATTAGAATGGCTTTACAGACTAAAGCAAAAGCAGGTATAACCTTTTGTGATGAAAAGAATTCTTTTAATAACACTTTGTACAGCTTTAAGCGCCTGCGCCTCTTCTCAAAATGATGATGTGCCAATAACTGTACCTGCGCCACAAGCCACATCAACAAAGTCAGCCGCTAACCCTTATTACATTGATAATTCTGTTATCATCTCTAGCTACACCTCAGCGAGTAAAAAAGAATGTCAGGTCAGAAAATTGGAGAATGCACCAAAAATGACATCATGTAAAAACGCCAAAGGTGAATGGGAAATTTTAGATTTATTTGAAGGAACAAAATAATGCGTTTTTTAGCTGCTATCTTCATTTGCTTGATCTTTACGCTCCCCGCTTACGCACAATATGATGAGCTTTTAGGCCTTTCTTCTGAGCAGCCTGTCACAACAAGTGGCCCAACCCCAGAAGAAATCACTCAGGATAAAAGCCAAAATAAAGCAGAGGAAATTGAAGACAAACCAATTTCTGCGCCCGCTGTTGATGTAAAAAAGCAGTCAGAAGAACTGTTGCCTTATGGTTCACAACTGTTTCAAGGCCAACTTGCTCAAGATAAGCCATCTGGCTTAAACCCAAATTATCAAATTGCACCTGGTGACCAAATCAATGTGTCTATTTGGGGACCAACAACATTTTCTCAAATTCTAACAGTCGACCAACAAGGCAACATCTTCATTCCAGAAGTAGGGCCAGTTTCTGTTGGCGGCGTTCGTGTATCCGAATTAAACGACCGTGTTGAACATCAAGTTCGCCGTATCTACACATCAAATGTAAAAGTTTATACAAATCTAGGCGGCACGCAGCCAGTCTCTATCTTTGTAACAGGCAATGTAACCTCACCAGGTCGCTATAGCGGTGTATCTACTTATACCATTTTGCATTACATTAGTCTTGCGGGCGGTATCGATCCTGTGCGTGGCTCATATCGTGACATAGAATTAATCCGTGGCGGTAAAACACTCGAAACATTTGACATCTATGCATTTTTAAACGAAGGCGTATCACCTAAGTCTCAACTTAAAGATGGCGATACAATCCTTGTAAAACCACAATTAACTTCTATTTCTGCTGAAGGATCTGTGAAGAGCCATTATCGCTTTGAGTTCACAAAAAGTATCATCACTGGTGAAGACTTAATGAAACTTTCAACACCTTTCCCTGATGTCACGAATGTTTCTGTATCAGGCACAAGAAATGGTTCACCGTTTTTAGATTATGTTGATCTCAAAACCTTCAAAACCATGCGTATTTTTGATGGCGATAGTGTTACTTTCCTTCAAGGGAAAATAGGCGAATTAATTAACATTCGTATCGAAGGCCAACACCAAGGCCCACGCGAAATGGTTGTTCCATTAGGTACAAAACTCGTTGATGTGCTTGATTATATTCCCGTTGATAAAAAGCTATCTAATACGGATGCGATACGTTTAAAACGTAAATCAGTTGCACTACAGCAAAAGAAATCTTTAGGTGAATCTTTAGACCGCTTGGAGCGTAAAGCACTGTCACGCACACCGCTTAATGCAGCAGATGCCGCACAAAAGGCACAGGAAGTGGCGTATTTGACACGCTTCATTGCCCGTATTCGTCAGATTGAGCCTGAAGGACGTGTTGTTGTCAGCACAAAAGATGGATTCGAAAACGTGTTACTTGAAAATGATGATGAAATTATTGTCCCTGCTGCAACGGCGCTCGTAACTGTGAATGGTGAAGTCTATGACCCTAAAGCCGTTGTCTATAAAAAGGGTAAAGGCAAAGAATATTACATCAACAAAGCAGGTGGATTTAGTGATTTTGCTGACGAAAAAGGTATTCTTGTCTTTAAAGCCAATGGCGAAAGCATTCCGTTTGATAAAACAGATGTTGAGGCGGGAGACGAAATTATCGTTTTACCGAAATTCAAGCTAAACAAGCTACAAGTCGCCAAAGAAATTCTTGATGTTTTATCTAAGGCCACAATCGCTGTTGCTCTGCCAATATCTATCGCCAATGACTAAACTATATCTATGTTCTAAAGGCATTAAAAACATCCCAAACATAGATGTTTTCTTGCATGATTACAGCCTTACAGACGATAAGGAAGCTAGCGATATAATGGCTGGCTGGGGACGTCGTCCCTCTATGCGTCAAGCACTTAAAACAAAAAAGAAAACACTTTGCTTAGAAGATGGTTTTTTACGCTCTGTTGATTTTATTCAAGGACAAAAAAACCCACCTCTATCAATCGTTCTAGATAAAACAGGCATCTATTTTGATTCGACAAAACCTTCTGATCTTGAAGAAATTCTAAAAACCAAGAAATTCACAAAAAAGGAAATAGAGCGCTCAAAAAACTGTATCGCCAAGATACAAAAATACGGTTTATCCAAATATAATAATGGACATGGATACACACGCAAAGAGCTTGGCATACCCGCTAAAAAGAAATGCGTTCTAATCGTTGACCAATGTTACAAGGACGCCTCAATCACCTATGGCAATGCATGTGCTAAAAGTTTTGAATTGATGCTCAAGGCAGCACGCAAAAACCACCCTGATGCGCTCTTACTCTTAAAAACACATCCTGACGTTTTGGCTGGCCGCCGTAAAGGCTATCTACAACGTTTTTATAAGCAACCGAATACACTTATCCTAACACAAAACATAACCCCAACTTCGCTCTTTGCTCTTATTGATGATGTGTATGTTGTCTCTAGCCTTTTGGGCTTTGAAGCCCTATGTGCTGGCAAAAATGTCCATGTTTTTGGACAGCCCTTTTATGCTGGCTGGGGTGCCTGTGCAACAGAACCAACTATTGAAAGACGGAAGGGTATTAAACGCTCTATAGAAGAACTCTTTCACGCCGCTTACATTGATTATAGCCGTTATTTAGACCCTTATTCTGGCCAACTAACCGATATTGAAACAACGATAGAAACATTACATAAGCTACGCCAACAACGTTTCCAAACAAATGTAAATTACCATTGTCTTGGTTTTAAACGCTGGAAACAAAGCCATATTCTACCATTCTTAGCTCATACAAGCGGCAAGATAACCTTTCATAAGAAACCACCTGTATTAGGTAAAAATGATAGATTAGTTCTTTGGGCGTCTAAAGAGACACCTACCCTAAGCAAACAATATCCAACGCTTCTACGGATGGAAGACGGCTTTATTCGTTCTGTTGGTTTAGGTTCAGATTTGGTTAAGGGTATGTCGCTCGTTTTAGACAAAACAGGTATTTATTATGACCCTAACACCGCTTCTGACTTAGAGAGAATTTTGAACAAAAACGACTTTTCTAAAGATATCCTCAAACAAGCCGAAGAAATTAAGAAAACCATTCTTTCTTTAAAACTGAGTAAATATAACGCTGATAATAGCCAATTAGATAAATCTGCATGGCCTAAAAACAAAGAAATCATCTTTGTACCTGGGCAAGTAAGCAATGACGCTTCTATACGTTGCGGTGCCATAGGGGAAATTAAAACAAATCTAGATTTATTGAAAGAAGCTCGTAAAACCAACCCAAAAGCCTATATACTCTACAAACCGCACCCAGATGTCACAAGCGGTAACCGGATAGGCTATATACCGACTCACATCGCTAAAAATTACGTTGACGAGGTTATTACAGGGGTTCATATACAAGATATTCTACCTCACATTGATGCTGTCCATACAATCACTTCACTTGTAGGCTTTGAAGCTTTATTACTTGGAAAGTCAGTCCATTGCTACGGTATGCCGTTTTATGCTGGATGGGGGCTAACCCATGACTCCGTAACGATCAACAGAAGAAAAACCCGTTTAAACTTAAATAAATTGATTGCAGGGGCTCTTTTGTGCTATCCATCATACTGGGACTGGACAAATAGCATTCCTATTAACGCCGAACAATGTCTAGAACGTTTAAATAATGAGAGAAAAATTTTTTCATATGCTGGAACAAAAACGCTTTATAAGTTTCTACGCCAGCAAGGGACAAGATTATGGCTAAATATAAAACTGACTTTTCAGTCTTATCTAAACAACAGCCATTAACAAATAAGAAGCGGCACCACCTTTTCTTACAGGGGCCTGTGGGACCTTTCTTTAAAGAACTAGCCACTGCTTTTAAAGAACAAGGTGACTTAACCACACGCATTCATTTTAATTGCGGGGATGTTGTTGATTGGCTTGGTCAAAATGATGCCCTACTCTTCCAAAAACCTATGGGTGCTTGGCCAAATTTTATCAGAGCCTTTCTAACAAAACATGCCATTACAGATATTTATGTATATGGAGATTGTCGTCCAATCCATCAACAAGCAATATATGAAGCTAAAAAGTTCAACATTGATATCCATGTTTTTGAAGAAGGTTATATTCGTCCAAATTACGTGACCTATGAATATGGCGGAGTAAACGCTAATTCTGAATTGCCACAAGACCCAGACTACTATCTTAAACACCCCCTTATCACAAAATCACAGGAAATTCTTACACCTATTCCTGTGCCACCTGCTGGTTCAAAAACAGGTTGGTATGCATTTCGCTATTATTTATTCTGCTTCTTAGGCACGATTATATTCCCCTATTATAGAACCCACAGACATTGGTCACATACAGTAGAAGCACTTAGCTGGGTCAAGAGAAGCTTCAGCTATTTCAAGCGGAAACAACGTGCTTTTCAAATTCAGAAATCATTGTATCAAAAACGTGAAAAATATTATCTTTGCCTGCTTCAACTTACAGGTGACTCACAAATACAAAAACACTCCGCCTATCGGTCAATGCGCGAATATATTCGTGACATCATTCAGAGCTTTGCAAAGAACGCCCCTCTAAATACAAAATTAGTCTTTAAGAACCATCCACTTGATAACGGTATAAGTAACTTAGAACGAAAAACCTACCGTTTCGCCAAACGTTATGGTGTAGAAGATCGGGTTATTTTTGTTGATGGCGGTCGCCTTAAAGGCCTAGCCCAGATTGCAAAGGGTGTTATCACCATAAATAGTACAGCTGCTTTTTCAGCACTTCATCACCATAAGCCGACAATTGCTCTAGGGCAGGCTATTTATAATATGAGCGGGCTTACCTTCCAAGGAGATCTTAATGATTTTTGGACAAAATCTGAAAAACCAAATGAAAACCTTTATAATGCGTTTAGAAAAGTATTAACCTATGTTTCTCAACGCAATGGAAACTTTTTTAATGAAGAAGGTAGAGAGCTGCTGATTACTGATATTTTGATAAAAGCACCTAAAAAGGCAACAATTTACAAACCACAACAGACACAAAACACCGCCGCAAATAATAACGAAATGAATGATAACGCCGCTTTTATCCTTGACGTTGCAGAATAAAAACATGATTGCCGATAAGTTTATAAAAAACACGCACGCCCTATTACTTCGTGAAATAAACAGCCGTGCCGGCAATAACCCTCTTTCTCTATTATGGGTTATCCTAGAACCTATTGTCCATGTTGGAATTTTGGTCGCTATCAAGTTATTACTACGTCTTGATATGGTTGAAAACATTGACAATACTTTATTTGTAATATCTGGCGTTGTGCCATTCTTTGCGTTCCAATACGGTATGACTTCAGTTCTATATGCACCTAGAAGTAACAGAGGCCTTCTGTCTTTCCCTACTATTAAAACACTGCATATCATGGCTGCGCGTGCATTTCTTGAATATGCCATCATGCTTTTAGTTCTGATCTTATTATTAGGCGCCTGTCGTCTAGCAGGTCACGACTTCGATATTAAAAACCCCTTAGCTGTTGTCTTTTATTTCACCCTTATGGTCATTTTTGGCGCATCTATGGGCATGTTTTATGCGCCACTTATTGGCCGTTTTCATTTCTTTGATGTGTTCTTATCCATCCTTAGACGTGTCATGTATTTCACATCAGGTGTTTTTATAAGTCTCAGTTTTTTATCTATTCACACCCAAGAAATATTAGCTTTAAACCCCGTTGTTCACATGCTCGCCTTATTCCGACAAGCGTTATTTACCGATCATATAGTTTCCGATGTTTTTTTAAACTGGCAATATGCTATCGGATTTACAATGATCACATTATTTGCAGGTCTGTATATGATCCGCCGCTATGAAAGTTGGGCATATGAAACTCCTTAAAAAATTAAAGAAAGAACCATTACCCGAAAATGTCTGCATACGTATTAGTAACCTCAGTAAAGGCTACCGTACAAAATCTGGTTATCATCTTGTGTTAGACAATATCTCTTTTGATTTTCCTAAAGATCGAAACATAGGCATTTTAGGTCGCAATGGTGCAGGAAAATCAACCCTTCTGGAAATCATTTTCGGTAGATTATTCCCTGATGCAGGTACTATTGAATTTGGTCAAACAAAAATGTCATGGCCTATTGGTGGTTCTTGTTTAAAAGCATCTTTCAATGCGAAAGAAAATATTAAATTCATTTGCCGTCTCTATGATGTGAACATCGAAGAAGCAATTGAATTTGTTCGATATTATGCAGATTTAGGAAAATATTTTGATGAGCCGGTCGCAACCTATTCTTCTGGTATGAAAGCACGCCTTATTTTTGCATTAAGTGCTATGATTGGATTTGATTGCTATTTGGTAGATGAGGGCTTTAATACTGGTGATGAACGCCTCACAAATATTGTGCACGAACGTTTCTTTGGCTCAGAGAAGAAATCTAATATGATTATGGTCTCACACAACCCTGCACATATCCGCAAATTTTGTGATTGTGCTGTCGTCCTTGATAAAGGTAAGTTCCAATATTACGATAATATTGAAGATGGGATAACGGCTTACCAAAATTTATAATGAGCGAAATTGTTCCAATTATTCTTTGTGGCGGCATTGGAAAGAGATTAGCCCCTCTTTCAACAGACAAACGTCCCAAACAATTTATTCAATGTTTTTCAGGACAAAGTAGCTTTCAGAATAGTCTAAAACGCGCCGCAAAAATAGCGACAGATTACATACTCATCATTTGCCATCAAAGTCATAAATCTACTGCAGTAAAACAAGCTCAAACACTTAACATTAACAATATAAAAGTTATTACTGAGGAAATATCTAAAAATACAGCTGTTGCTGTGGCGCTCTCATTATTGCATACATCTCCTAATGACAGACTCATTTTTTTACCCGCAGATCATTTGGCCTCGCATACAGATGACCTACTTATTACAGACAGCTTTAAAGATGATATTTTGTGTTTTGGTCTGCCTATTCGTAAAAATGATCCAAATTTTGGCTATATCCAGCATAAAAATAGTAATGTTATTCAGTTTATTGAAAAGCCCCGAAAGCCGAGTATTAAAAAATTCATTCACCAAGGTGACTATCTCTGGAACAGTGGTATTTACGCTGTTCAACATCATATTTTAAAAACTGCTTATGAAGAACATTATCCTGACATCTTAAACGCATTGAATGACAAAAGCATTCTACAAAAACTGCCCTCGATATCATTTGATAAAGCCATTATCGAAAAAAGCGCTAATCTTGCCGTAATAGAGAGTAATATGCTATGGACAGATATTGGCAGTTGGCAAAGTTTTCTTTATAACTATTGTAGATACAGCCTATTAGGAAAAATAAATGACTCAAAATAACGTACAGTCCAAAACAATAAAAAATGATAATATTGCCCCCCTTAAGGCTGAGCATATATTACCGCCCCCATCCCATATTCAGTCAAAGAAGTCCTTTTTGAGTCTCAGTTTGATTGTTTGCGTATTTATACCTGCCATAATTGCAGCTTTTTATTTTTTATTTTTAGCCTCTGATATTTACGTCTCAGAGACCCGTTTTGCTGTTCAGGTTGAACAAAGCGGTATCCCTGCCCTCGCCGATGGGTTTGCCCAAATAGTAGCACAAGGCCCAGCGGGTAATGATTCTTTTATTGTTAAATCATTCATTGAATCACCTGCACTTATCAGAACACTTATTGATAAACACAATCTGATGCAAATATTAAATGATAACCGTGCTAGCTTTTATATTAAACTGCCTACAGACGCCTCAAAAGAAGCCATATTTAATCGCTTTAACCGTCTTGTTAAACTAAAATATGACACAACAACAGATATTCTTGTATTAACCGCCAGAGGCTTTACACCCAAACAGGCACAAGATCTTGCAGAAGCCATTCTAATTGAAACCGAGAGCTTTGTGAATAACAGTTCAAAACGTATTCAAGAAGACAGCTTGCAATTCGCCCAAGAAAAAGCCGCAGAGTCAGAACAAAATCTAATCGATATCAATAAAGAGATTATGAATTTTCGTAACAGTAATGAAAACTTTGACCCTACAACTGAAGCTACAGGTGTCATGGGTATTATGCAGAATTTAGAAGTTGAGCTGGCAAAGGCACAGGCAGAACGAAAAGCAGCTCTTGAATTTTACAACCAAAACAGTCCTAAAGTTCAAAGTATGAATGCGCAAATCCGTGCCCTTCAAAATCAGATAAATGACATGAATGCACAGGTTGCTACAAAAGAAGGAGCCCCCTTATCACAACTTTTGGAAGATTATGAAACGTTAAAAGCTAAGCAAGATTTTGCACTACAGCGATACCAAACAACTCTCGTCTCATTAGAAACAGCTCAACTAGAAGCACAAAAGAAACAAAAATATCTTATCCGCATTGTAGAACCAACACTCCCAGAAGATGCCGCAGAACCACAACGCCTTTATGCTACGATAACAGTCTTTTTCTTGCTTCTCATTGGATACAGTATTGGTCGTCTTATCCTTGATGCACTTCGTGATAGTATGATTTAAAGACTTTAAATGTTCTTTATTTGTTCTTTTTTCTCTGCTATAGAGAAGAATGCCCCAAGAAGAAACCGTTCAATATCTATTTTTAGACCTTAATAGCTATTTTGCCTCTATTGAACAGCAAGAATCTCCTGATTTACGTGGCCAGCCCATTGCAGTTGTACCCATGCCCACCGATAACACATGCGCTATCGCAGCCTCTTACGAAGCCAAAGCCTACGGCATCAAAACAGGCACAAAAATATATGATGCAAAAAGACTCTGCCCACAGCTTAAATGTGTGCTCGCCAAGCATCATCTTTATGTTGAATACCATGAAAAACTACTAGAGGAATTTGTCAAACACACCCCTATCCGTAAAGTATGGTCGATTGATGAATGGTCCTCTTACCTCCCACTGCCCAAACAACCTGTTTCTGAGGCTATAAAGCTCGCTCAGCGCATTAAGCAAGGCATATGGAATAATGTCGGCGAAGCAATCAATTGCTCTATTGGCTTAGCACCAAATGGCTTATTAGCCAAAATCGCTTCGGACATACAAAAACCAGATGGTTTAACCGTTATTACCAAAAACAACCTACAAGAAAAACTTTTCTCCATACCGTTAACATCTATCCCAGGCATTGGTTACAATATGCTCCACCGCTTGAATAAAGCAGGCATTTGGAGCATGGAAGATTTTTGGAGAACCTCTCCTAAACAGGCTAGAAAAATATGGGGATCTGTCCAAGGTGAACGGCTCTGGTACCAATTACACGGATTTGAAATACCCGATATAGAAACTAAAAAATCAATGATCGGCCATTCTCGTATTTTAGACCCGCATTTACGCTCTCCCGTTATGGCAAAACACATCGCTAAACGCTTAACGATCAAAGCAGCACAGCGCTTACGACGAAGCAATCATTACGCCAAGCACTTTGTGCTGTCCGTACGCACGACAGAAAGCCTGCGTTGGGCACAGATGATGAATTGCCAACCCGCCCATGACACCATTACATTTTTAGATATGCTCAATAAATTATGGACTAAGATGCTAACCGAGCTAAAACCTTACAAAATGAAAAAATTATCCGTCACCATGCACGGACTTTCTGAGACATCCACTGCCAATGGCGATTTATTTGACCATAAAGATACCCATTGGCAGCAGGTAAAACAGCACCGAGAACAGTTAAGCAATGTCATTGAAACGCTTAACAAGCGCTACGGCATCGACACCATCAATTTCGGTATCCCGCCAAAAACAATCGCAGGCTATGTCGGCACCAAAATCGCTTTTTCGCGTGTACCCGATAAAGCTGAATTTTCAGAATAATTTAATTAAGCCGCAACCTTTTGTGGACCCGCTTTTAACTGCTCTGCCACGAAATCCCAGTTCACAACTTTATCTAAAAATGTCTCAACATATTTAGGACGGGCATTACGATAATCAATGTAATAAGCGTGCTCCCATACATCACAAGTCAAAAGTGCTGTTTTACCTTCTGTCATAGGCAAGTCAGCATTCGGTGTTTTAATCACTGACAACTCGCCTGTTTCATTATCCATGACAAGCCAGCCCCAACCAGAACCAAACTGTGTTGCGCAAGCATTTGAAAATTCTTTTTTGAAATTTTCAAAACCACCAAGATCTGTATCAATCTTTTTAGCCAACGCATCTGGTAATTTATCCCCACCACCATTCGGCGTCATACACTCCCAGTAGAAGCTGTGGTTCCAAATCTGCGCAGATTGATTAAACAGACCTTTATCGCCTTTTTTATGAGCCGTCATGATAACAGTCTCTAATGATTTACCTTCTAAATCAGTACCCGCAATTAATTCATTCGTTTTATTAATATATGCTTGGTGGTGCTTACCGTGATGGTACTCAAATGTTTCTTGCGAAATATGTGGCTCAAGCGCTGCTGGGTCAAAATTTAATTTTGGTAATGTAAATGTCATAGTGAATCTCCTTCTTTGTCTAACAATGTAAATCCTTATAGGATTTTGACAACCTTTGATTTACAGTAACGCCTATGCCTACAGATATTTTTGCTTATTGTTCCAACCTCATCAAAAAAGAAGCACCAGACTTTTACCTACTCGCTATGCTGATGCCAAAAGACAAGCAACCTTATCTCTTATCTGTTTTTGCGTTTAATCACGAAATCAGCAAGACGCGCGAAATTGTCACAGAAACAACGATTGGTCTGATGCGCCTGTTATGGTGGCGAGAAGCGATACAAGATATCTACCAAGGCAAAACGAACAAAGAGCACCCTGTTCTTCAAGCATTAGTGACAACCATCAAGCACAATGATCTACCATTAAAATTATTTGAAGACTTAACCTATGCCAGAGAATTTGATTTAGAAGATATGCAACCAAGCAATATACAAGGGTTATTGAATTACTGCGATTTTACGCACACACCGCTTTTTACGCTTTGTTTAAAAATTATTGGCGAGGACACTGATTGCAAAGAAACGGCTACACAATATGGACTAGTCAAAATAATAAAGAGTACTGTGTATTTCGCCCGTCAAAACAGGCGTTTCTTACCGCAAGATTTATGCGACAGAGAAGGTTTATCAAAAGATTTATTAAACTCTGCAAGTAGAGAAAAACTCCAACATATTATTCAGCAAATTTTCCTGAAAGTTAAAAACCCTAAAAAAGACTCTTCTAAATTTTTAAAAGCAACTCAAACCCTCACCTTACTTTACAAAAAGCAGTTGGAAGCCGTTGATTATGATGCTTTAGACTACCGCCTTACACTTCCCCCATTTGCAAAGGCTCTTCGGGTCTGGATAGCGACAATTTTTTAAAGCGTTATTAAATTGCCCCTCTTGCAAGAAACTTAATATTTGTTGGCGGACAACAGGGCTCTCAAGAATACTAATATGATCCTCATCAACCACACAAAAATGTTGTAAGTCTTCATTAATAATTGCGCTTGCGACAGAAACCAGCCCATCGCTCTCTCCGAAATTAAGAGCCTCTAACTCTGCTGAAAAAACTTCTGATACACGCCCGAATAAATCACCCGTTTTATTACCTGTTATAATGCCTAAAGAATGATCTGGCAGGTCAAAGTGAAGTTGTGTGCGGTATTCATGCGTCAATTGTTTCCCCGCAGTGCCGCCACCCATCTCATAAATCTTTTCCCATTGCTTTTTTGCCATGGCCTCTAACGGATTAATATTAAACCCATTTCCTAAAACAAGGCGGATCAGATTCTGAGGATGATTAAACAAACAATCAGCGATTGGGCTACCATAAAATGGTGGAGAGATTGAAACGACGTGACCTAAATTATCTATTTTATACGCTGTCCGTGTGAGTAGCTCATGTACAATCAAGCCACCCATTGAGTGCGTCACGAAATGTATTTTATCGTAAGGTCTATCGAGCCATACAGCGAGTTCGAGTTGTAAATCATCGGCCAGATTTTCAATCGACTTGCCAAAGGGAGCATATTTAAACATTTGCGTGTCATAGCCCAGCTCCATAAAAAAATGACCGAAATCCTTACGCAGTAATGGTACGCCACGCATCCCTAAATAATCATGGATACCATGTACAAAAACAATTAATTCATTTTGGGTGTTTTCTTTGTACACGTTAAGCAGCCTGTTTCTGTTGCTGTGATAACAACCATTTATCTAGCGTTTCTAAAGCACGCTCAGCGACAGCCTTTTTACGTTCTTTACCCTTTATTTTTTTGCCCTTCTCATTCCGAAGATCAATCTCAGGAAATAAACCAAAATTAATATTCATAGGCTGGAAGGTTTCTGCATTTGCGCCAGAAGTAATATGGTTCAATAAGGCACCCAAAGCAGTTTCTAATGGCGGGGTTTTATAATCCTGCCCTAAGATTTCAGCCGCCGCCAAACGTCCTGCGATTAGCCCGACAGACGCACTTTCAACATAGCCTTCACAACCTGTTATTTGGCCAGCAAAGCGCAGACGTGGCTGCGCATTAAGACGCAAACGTTCATCAAGTAATTTAGGTGAATTGATGAATGTATTACGATGTAAACCGCCCAATCTTGCAAATTCAGCCTTTTCTAAGCCTGGAATTGTACGGAACACTTCTGTTTGTGCGCCATATTTCATTTTTGTTTGAAAGCCAACGATATTATAAAGTGTGCCGAGCTTATTATCTTGGCGTAATTGCACAACCGCATAAGGTCGTTCTTCTGAATGAGGATTGGTAAGTCCTACTGGCTTCATTGAGGCAAAACGTAACGTCTCGACACCACGCTCAGCCAAAACTTCAATTGGCATACAGCCCTCAAAATAATGGCTGGTTGCTTCCCATTCTTTAAACTCGGTTTTCGGTGCGTCATTAAGTGCCTTAACAAAGGTTTCATATTGCTCTTTATTCATAGCACAGTTGATATAATCTTTTCCTGTACCCGCAGGCCCTTGCTTATCATAGCGTGATTGGAACCATGCTTTTGAAAAATCGATACTGTCTGTATGCACTATCGGCGCTAGTGCGTCGAAGAATGAAAGCTCATCTTCTCCTGTTAATTCTTGTATCGCTTTAGCCAAAGGATCAGAAGTTAAAGGTCCTGTCGCAATAATAACATGTTCCCATTCTTTCGGGGGCAAACCAATAACTTCACCTCGTTCAATGGTAATCAGTGGATGTTCTTCTAAAGCTTTTGTCACGGCTGTTGAAAATATCTCACGATCTACTGCCAATGCGCCGCCCGCTGGCACAGCCGCCTTGTCACCTTCACGCAAAATCAGTGAACCACATTGGCGCATCTCTTCATGTAATAAACCGACAGCATTGTAAAATTTATCATCCGAACGGAAAGAGTTAGAGCAAACAAGCTCAGCCATTTTATCTGTTTTGTGCGCATTCGTTGGTTTGACTGGACGCATTTCATGAATAACCACCTGCACGCCCATAGAGGCGGCTTGCCATGCGGCTTCAGAGCCAGCCAAACCACCCCCAATAATATGTAGAACCTTATTATCACTCATCTTTTAACTTACCTTCTTTAAAACCATGTTCTGCAATACCTGTACAAAGATCATACCACTGACACCCTTGGCACGCTTGTCTATTCTCACCTAAATGAAAACGCTCTCGCATATCCTTAATCCAGTTAGGATCCAGTGAAATAACATCTCCATAATTATAATTCAAGTTTTCCAGAGCAATCTTATCACGCAAAATGATCCGCTCTTCATAACAATGGCAGGTAATATCATTTTCATCACATAAACGAGGCGCACAAATATCATCAGGCCCCTGAACAATCTCAATCTCACGCTCTCCATTATTGATGCGTTCTGCAAGTACATCAAAATTAGCCGTAAAGCTTTCTGAATAACCCTTACCAACATAGCTCAAAATACATAAAAGATGATGGGGGCGTAGCTTAATCATTTTATAAGAATAGCAGAGCTGCGATCCGTCTACCATCAGCCATTAGCACATTGTACATAGAGCACGCCGAAGCTGTTGTCATGGCTTCAGCGGTGATGTTTTGCTCGCGTAATGCTTGTTTCATATCCTTTGGCAAAAACGCCTGTTTTTCACCTGTTCCAACAATCAGAAAATCTATCCCTTCAATTTCCGAAGGTAGTTGTTTTAAAGCGGCCACACTTTTTATATCAAGTTCAATTGCTTTATCAGGAAAAACCAAAACGGTTGTTTCATATCTTTGACCACTAATTTTAATATGGTCTGTTTTATAATGTTGAATTACTTGGGCATCACTATGAATGCGTGGCGTGACGTCCATTATGCCGCTGCTTTATCTTCTTTAGCTGTAATAGTACGGATATTGAAATAAACCAAAAGCGCACCAGCCACGAAGATAGATGAATATGTACCGACACCAATACCGACAATCAGTGCCAAGGTAAATCCACGGATTACTTCACCACCAAAGAACCACAATGCGAACAAAGCCAGCAATGTTGTAAACGAGGTTAAAACAGTTCTTGATAGTGTTTGATTAACAGACACATTCAAAAGCTCTCTCATATCCATTTTCTTGAACTTCCGCATATTCTCACGAATACGGTCAAAAACAACAACTGTGTCATTGATCGAATAGCCGCCAACCATAAGTACGGCAGCCACAGTTGCTAAATTAAACTCCATACCTGTTAGAGAAAAGAAACCAATTGTAATCATTGTATCATGGAAAAGAGCAATCAGCGCTGCAGCACCAAATTGCCACTCAAAACGAACAGATACATAAGCCATAATACCTAAGAGCGAGAACAGAACAGCCATGCCGCCTGCGCGAATTAATTCCTTACCAACTTGCGGGCCGACAAATTCTGTACGACGATATTCAACAGCTTCTTCACCATATTGCTTAGCAAGCACTGTACGGACATCTTCAACAGCCTTTTGTTGGTCTTCAATTCCACCCGCCTGTTCTGGCACACGGATCAACAAATCATCTGCTTCGCCAAACTCTTGTAACGATATAGCACCAATATTTAGATTATTAAAATCATCTCGTAACAGAGCCATATTTGGCGCTTGATCCAACTTCACCTCGATCAAGGTACCGCCAACAAAATCAATGCCAAAATTGAGGCCTTTAGTAAACAACAGTCCAAAAGCTGCCATTACGAGACACGCCGACAAAAGAAAAGTAAAGAACCTTACTTTGATAAAGTCGATATTTGTTGCATCTGGAATGAGACGAAGTGGCTTAATCATATATTGAGTGCCCCTGGTTTTTTAGTTTTAAGCCAATGGGCTATAAATAAACGTGTCACCATAATAGCCGAGAACATAGAGGTAACAATCCCAATAGCAAGTGTTACGGCAAATCCTTTGATAGGCCCTGTCCCGAATGAATAAAGCAATACGGCAGCAATCAATGTTGTCACATTTGCGTCAACAATTGTTGACATAGCCTGCTGATATCCTGAATCAACTGAGGCCATCACAGAACGGCCATTTAGATATTCCTCACGAATACGCTCAAAAATAAGAACATTGGCATCTACCGCCATACCAATCGTCAGAATAATCCCTGCAATACCTGGCAGCGTCAATGTCGCTTGCAGCGTTGAAAGTACCGCAAAGATAAGGAAAATATTAATAATTAAGGCACCATTAGCATAAACACCAAAACGTCCATAACTAACCAGCATAAATAGTAATACAAAAACAATACCGAACACAGCTGCTACCTGACCTGAAGCGATAGAATCTGCACCAAGACTTGGCCCTACTGTACGTTCTTCAACAACAGTTAAAGGCGCAGGTAAAGCCCCTGCTCTTAATAAGAGAGATAAATCATTCGCTTCTTCAACAGTAAAACTTCCAGAAATAACGGCTGAACCGCCACAAATAGGCTCACGAAACACTGGTGAACTAATCACTTCACCATCTAAAACAATCGCAAATAAACGACCCACATTTTGAGAGGAAACATCACAGAAACGCTTAGCACCGATACCATTTAAGCGAAACGAAACAACAGGCTGACCTTGCTGAAAGCTCGGTGTCGCATTAGTCAACATATCACCTGTAATTGCTGCCCGTCTTTTAATACCGACCTTTAAGCCGCCTTGTTCTTTGTGCGGCAATAATAACGTCCCAGGTTTTTGAACACCTGTTTGTGTCACACTGTCATCGACTAAATGGAAACTTAGCTTAGCCGTCTTACCCAATAATTCTTTAATACGGGCAGGATCTTCTAACCCTGGTAATTGCAAAACGATCCGACTATCACCCTGGCGTTGAATAGAAGGCTCTCTTGTGCCTGTCTCATCAACACGACGACGCACAATCTCAATAGATTGTGATAATGTTTGCTTCGTAATATCCTCAATCGCCAAATCAGTATATTGGATCTGAATACGCCCATCATCCAATGTTTCAACGGCGGTATCTTGTTCCACGTTACGAACAGCTTTTAATGCTTCCGCACGATCCGCTTCATCACGTAATTTAAAGATAACACCACGCTCTCCTTCAGCAAAAGAAACATAACGAATGCGTTTCTCTCTTAATGCAGACTTCACACCATCGCCAAGTGCTGCCACTCGTTCTTCAATAACCGAAGAGACTTCGACATCTAATAAGAGATGCGACCCACCACGTAAATCCAATCCTAAATTGATTGTTTTATGCGGCAAAAATGAAGGCATGTGCTGCTCCATCCATCCGCCACCAACAATATTTGGCGATGCGTATAGCAGCCCCCAGAGGGAGACTGCTATAACAAGAATTATTTTCCATTTAGGAAAGTGGATCATAGTGAATTACTTCGCTTTTTTCGCCGCAGTCTTTTTCGCAGGCGCTTTTTTCTTAGCTGTTGTCGCCTTTTTAGGCGCAGCCTTTTTCGCAGGCGCTTTCTTAGCTGCTGGCTTTTTTGCAGGTGCTTTCTTTACAGCAGGTTTTGCCGCTGCAACAGGTGCTGACGCTTTTGGCTGATTATCATTTCCTGATTTGCTAAGCTTCTCCTGAATTGAATAACGCATTGCGCTGACTGTAACACCTTTTGCAATTTCAATTTCAACTTCACGCTCATCTACAATTTTAGTGATAACGCCAACAAAGCCAGCTGATGTCAAAACCTTGTCACCTTTTTGAAGTGACGCCAACATTGCACGTTGTTCTTTCATGCGTTTATTTTGTGGACGGATCATTAAGAAATAGAACAACACAAATAGAACTAAAATAAGTCCCAAATTAAAAACTGTAGGGTCGCCAGCAACGGCATTTGCAGCATCTTGTGCATAAGCAGGGGAAATAAGCATAGTAATAGTACCTCTCTAAAATTTACGATTCTTATGCGCAACTATATCTTTTCTTACCTTTTGTGCAAGAGCGACTTATACGTTTTTACAAATACTGCTGTGGATTAAGCGCTTTTGTGCCTTTGCGGATTTCAAAATGAAGCTGAGGCTCTGCCACATTGCCTGTAGAGCCAATCGCACCAATCCTACTGCCTTTTGAAACAACCTGCCCTTTCACCACATTTATTTTATCCAAATGAGCATAGGCGGTCACATAACGATCCGCATGTTTAATCAAAACCAAATTGCCGTATCCTTGAATTTGATCGCCCGTATACGCAACCACACCGTTTTGTGCTGCACTAACAGGATCACCACGACGCCCAGCAATATTAATACCGTCATTATGCAATCCATTTTTCTTAGGCCCAAAAGTTGAGAGTGTTTTACCTCGACTTGGCCAAGCAAAACGACCCGATGCGGCTGGTGGCTTTCCTATCGGCTCAGATTTCACCGCTGCTGGTTTTACGGCCTCAAGTGATGGGGCTTTTTCAGTTGATTGAGGCATCATCCAACTCGCTGTTTGTTGCGCCTGAGGTTGCGCTAGACTATCTGGGATGGTCAGAACTTGCCCTGTTCTTAAAGTATAAGGTGCCGATAGATTATTAGCACGGCTAAGGCGGCTCATATCTACCGCAAAATTACGAGATATTGTATATAAAGAGTCACCACGCCCAACTGTATATTTATTCGGTGGCGGCAATTGCAGCCTTTGGCCAATTGAGATGGTATAAGGCGCATGAAGATTATTTTTCAAGATTAGAGCCTTTGCGGAAATATCGTAATCTTTGGCAACGCCATAAACAGTGTCATTCTTTTTAACAATATGAACACCCGCACTATCTTGGACACGAAACCCGATATCAACAAGAGGCGCCAATGTTTTACGTTGACCACAACCGCTTAAACATAATGATATGATAACCGCCAATATCGCAATAAAGCGCATCAGCCAACAGCCTCTAATAACGGATCTTGCTGTATCTGCGCTTCCTGATCTTTGGCAATATCTGGCAATAAAGGCACAAAACGTACTTCAAATAATTTAACACGTGTACATTGGCCATTCGGTTGTTTGGTATACTTATATAACCATTGATCTCCTGCCTCGCCAATTGGTATGACTAAAAACCCACCCACTTTAAGTTGTGAAGTCAGGGCAAAAGGCGCTTCTTGGCGTGCAGCAGCAGTCACAATAATACGATCAAACGGCGCTTGCGCTGTCCAGCCTTGCATCCCATCCCCCAAAAGCGTCGTAATATTTCTAATCCGCAAAGAATCCAAGGTCGCATTCGCATTTTCAAATAATGGCCTATGACGTTCAATCGTATAAACACGTCGACATAATTTTGATAAGATAGCTGCTTGATACCCACAACCCGTCCCGATCTCCAAAACCTTATGCATAGGGTCAAGTTCTAAAGATTGCGTCATATGCGCTACGACAAGTGGCTGAGATATTGTTTGACCACGACCAATCGGCAAGGCTAAATCTTCATAGGCTTGATCGTGAAACATGGCAGGAATAAAGGATTCACGCGGCGTGCGCTCAATCGCACTCAATACATCAGTCGAGTGAATACCTTGTTGACGAAGATACATAATAAGGCGAATTTTTTGCGTTGCGTCTGCATTCATATTTATGATTCTGTATGATTTGCAAAGATCACTCAAGCTGATACTCTAATTAATATGAATATTACAATTTTAGACCAAATCAACATACCATCTCATGCTGACTACTCAGAAGACGTTGTTGGCTATAATGAAGCCACTGCTATGTACTGGGTTATTGATGGGGCCACACCTATCGGAAAAAATAGCCTGCCCCTTGAGCAAAGCCCTTATGGAAGTGATGCACACTGGTATGCCAATGCACTCGATAAAGTGCTAAGGAAATTGCAAAATGTCGAAAACCCTGATAGCTTTAAGCCCATATTTACTGATTTAGCCGCCCAATTCACGCACCATACAAAATTAGACCCTACAGTTTTAACAGGCAAAGACGTTCCTTGTGCCTCAGCTATTATCAGTCACATTCGTGACAATACGCTCTATCTATTTATCTCTGGAGATTGCAGCTATATCGTTAAACAAGACGATTTAATCACGCACTCACTTGAGGCTCCTGAAACAAGTGAAGAAACAAAATTAGGCCTAGCCTTACGTGACTTAGCCTTATCACAAGGTCGTGAGCACACACTTGAAGATACCGAGACAAAAAAAGCCTATCAAGACGAACGGGACAGATCGAATAAACCAGGTGATACGCATTGCTTTTCACTAGATCCAAGTAGCCTAAAGTACATCAAGTGTGTTGAAATACCGCTTACACCCAGCACACAAATCTTACTGATGAGTGATGGGCTCGCACGACTTTATGAAGTGTTCAGCTATTACAGCCCTGAACAGATTATAGACATAGCCTTTGAGAAAGACGGTTTAAACAAATTGATAAAAACATTACGTGAGCTAGAAGACACCCGCACACCCGATCGTGTCAAACGATATGATGATGCATCTGGGCTGGCTTTTGTGGTAAAATAAACAATGGCAACAACGAATATATATAGTGTCGCAGAATCTGAGAAACCATCCTTATTGGTTTTTGACAGTCCACATAGTGGACGAATTTATCCTAAAGACTTTGCCCATGCGTGCTCGGATCACGCTATGCATACCGCAGAAGATCGTTTTGTTGATTTATTATTTGACGATGCCCCTAGATACGGCGCTTCCTTTTTAAAAGCGGAATTTCCACGCACATATATTGACGTGAACCGCACCGAAACAGATATCGACACACAACTTATTGATGAAAAATGGCCAGGACCATTAAAGCCCACTATCAGAGCACAAACAGGTATTGGTCTTATCCGTCGTATGTTACAAAAAGATTTACCGCTTTATAAGCGCTATTTAACTGTGGCCGAAATCAAACATCGAATTGAGCATTATTATAAGCCCTACCATAAAAAATTAGCACAGATGATCGACGAGACAGTATATGCAAACAGTCTTGTCTTTCATATTAATTGCCATTCTATGCCAAGCCATACCTCTCCTTTTATTATTGGTAAAAACAAGCGATATGATTTTGTGATTGGCGACCGTGATGGCCAAACGGCCAATCTAAATTTTAGCCTCTTTGTTAAAATGGTTCTTGAGCAAATAGGCTATGATGTCGCACTTAACAACCCCTTCAAAGGTGTTGAAATATTGCGCCGTTACGGTAAACCGCATATGGGTATGCATTCTATTCAGTTAGAGATTAATAAAACATTGTATTTAGATGAAGAAACACAAACGCTGAACAGTAACTTTGACAAACTCAAAAACGATTTAAACAGCCTAACAAACTCTTTATATGAATGGAGCCTCAGCCAGCTTATCCCTATGGCTGCAGATTAACCAAAGACTTTAGGCCATGTTTTCTGCAAAGCCTTATCCAAATCCTGCAGACTTGCCTTAACCCCTAATTTTTCGAAAGAGGTCACGCCGTGCCCTCTAATACCACAAGGCACGATCCCATTAAAATGGCTTAAATCAGGATTTAGATTAATGGAAATACCGTGAAAACTAACCCAACGACGAATACGAATGCCAATTGCTGCTATCTTATCTTCTGATTTATCTTCATTAACCACCCATATACCAACACGTCCCTCACGACGCTCGCCAATAATACCAAATTCTTTTAAGGTGAGAATAATCCACTCCTCTAAAGACCATATAAAATGTTTTATATCAGGTGCTTGATAGCGTTTTTTAAGGTTTAGCATGATATAAGCCACACGCTGCCCTGGACCATGATAGGTATATTCTCCACCACGCCCCGTGTCATAAACAGGGAATTGTGCGTTAAGCAGATCTTCTGCCTTCGCCGACGTCCCAGCTGTATAAAGTGGCGCATGTTCGAGCAACCAGACGCACTCTTCTTTATTACCCTCAAAAATACCCGCCACCTGCTCTTCCATAAAGGACAGTGCTTCTTGATAGTCGACCAAATCTGAAGAGACTTTAAGTTTCATTATATCTTGCGTTTAGCACGAAGACCTGATAAATCCAATACTCGATTTTGATGCGGCCATGGCGGAATTGGTAGACGCGCAGCGTTGAGGTCGCTGTGGGAGATAATCCCGTGGAGGTTCAAGTCCTCTTGGCCGCACCACTTTTTCAAGTATCACAGACCGATGGGTCGCGCTGTGATACTTTGAGAAGTGAACTTACTTCTTTTTCAATTTTATCCCCATCTCCTTGCGCTGCAATAACAAAGCAGGTTGCTGACCTTTAGTGGTTCTGCTACACAAAGTTATTCTTATTTATTACCTGTAACACAAGGATTATCATGGCTCACAAACCATCTGACACATTAAAAGAAAGCGCATTGCTTTATCATAAAATTGAACCAGCTGGTAAATTAACCATCACCCCAACAAAGCCCATGGCAACACAACGTGATTTGTCATTGGCTTATTCTCCTGGTGTGGCTTTTCCTTGTGAAGAAATAGCGGCAGACCCTTTAAAAGCATTAGATTACACAGCGCGTGGCAACATGGTTGCGGTTATTACCAACGGTACAGCTGTTCTTGGCCTTGGTGCTATCGGCCCATTAGCCGCAAAACCTGTGATGGAAGGAAAAGCCGTTCTATTCAAAAAATTCGCCGGCATTGATTCTATTGATATTGAAGTTGATGAAACAGATGTAGATAAACTTATTGAAATAATTGCCCCCTTAGAGCCAAGTTTTGGCGGTATCAATCTTGAAGACATTAAAGCCCCAGAATGCTTTGAAGTTGAAAAACGCTTGCGTGAGCGTATGAACATCCCCGTTTTCCACGATGACCAACACGGTACAGCCATTATCGTTTCTGCTGCTTTCAAAAACTGGCTATTGCTTTCTAAGCGTAAATTAAAAGATATCAAACTTGTCGCTTCTGGCGCAGGCGCAGCAGCGATCGCTTGTTTAAACCTATTGGTACATGCAGGACTACCACGTGAGAACATCACAGTATGTGACCGTGAAGGTGTCGTCTACAAAGGCCGTAACCAAGGTATGGATCCTT
>PAAR01000008.1 GCA_002699085.1 Micavibrio sp. | reverse complement strand
TTCTTTTATATTCTCTAATTCGGTTTCTAAGTATTGTTGTATTTTTCCGTACATGTTTTTTGTTTTACGTGCGTTCCAAAATTATACAATAAAAATCGCCAACTCAAATTCTTGAATTGGCGATTTTTTAATCTTGTTTTTTGTTGGTCTTTATACTGCTCCTTGAGCTATCATGGCATCGGCAACTTTTACAAAACCTGCAATATTTGCTCCTTTTACATAATCTACAAATCCCTTTTCATCACAACCGTATTTTACACACTGTTGATGAATGTCTTTCATGATGTTGTGTAATTTTTCGTCTACTTCTTCGGAAGTCCAATTGTATCTCAATGAGTTTTGGCTCATCTCTAGGCCAGATGTCGCTACACCACCCGCATTAGAAGCTTTACCTGGGGCAAAGAATATTTTTGCTTTATGAAATTTCTCTACCGCTTCTGGAGTACATGGCATATTAGCACCCTCTGCTACGGCAATACAACCATTCTTAACCAATTCAGCAGCTTCTTTGTCGTTGAGCTCATTTTGAGTGGCACAAGGTAAAGCTACCTCGCATTTAGTCCCCCATGGTCGTTTTCCAGCGATAAAATCTACACCATACTTATCGGCATAATCTTGAATTCTACCTCTTTTTACGTTTTTTAATTCCATGATGAACGCTAATTTCTCAGCATTAATGCCATCTTGGTCATATATATACCCTGAGGAGTCAGACATGGTTATCACTTTAGCTCCCAATTGTGTTGCTTTTTCACACGCATATTGGGCCACATTTCCGGACCCAGAAATAGTTACTACTTTTCCTTGCAAATCTTCACCTCTTGAGCTAAGCATTTCTTGTAAAAAGTAGACGCATCCATATCCTGTAGCTTCAGGACGAATTAGAGAGCCTCCATACGAAAGCCCTTTTCCTGTCAGTACTCCTGTGAATTCATTTCGTATCCTTTTGTATTGACCAAACATGTATCCAATTTCACGTCCGCCAACACCAATGTCACCTGCTGGTACATCAGTATTTGGACCAATGTGACGACATAATTCGGTCATAAAACTTTGGCAGAACTTCATAACTTCATTGTCCGACTTGCCTTTTGGGTCAAAATCAGAGCCTCCTTTACCACCACCCATAGGTAGAGTTGTTAAACTATTTTTAAAAACCTGCTCGAAGGCTAAGAATTTTAAAACGCTTAGATTAACTGATGGATGGAATCGCAACCCACCTTTGTAAGGGCCAATGGCACTATTCATTTCAATTCTAAAGCCTCTATTGACTTGTATTTCACCTTTATCGTTCAACCATGGAACCCTAAACATTAAAACACGCTCGGCTTCTACCATGCGCTCTAATAGGTTACCTTGTTTGTATTTCGGATTGCTTTCTATAAATGGAATAACAGTTTCCGCTACTTCGTGAACCGCTTGCATGAACTCTGGTTCATGAGGATTCTTAGCCGATACATTTTGTACGAATGCATCAATTGCTTTTTTGTGAGTTTGGCTTGTGCTCATTAAATTAATTTATTGCGTTTAAACGGGTTTTAAAAATCAAATGTAGAAAATTTCAATTGGAAGTGCTAATTGTACCTTTACGTAGCTATACCTAGCTTGTTCTTTATCTCCAAGTCTTTTAAATCAACTGATATATTTTTCCTGGTAATGACTTTACAACTCCCTTGAATTCAAGATTCAGAAGCGTTGTTGTCGTTTTACTCATAGGAAACTCAGCTTTTGTACTGATAAGATCTACTATTTCAGGCCCTTCTTTCAAAATATTTACAATAACAGTTTCTGGTTCATTTAGTTCTTGAAATAAAATGGTTTGTTGGTTCGGACGGTTTTCTTCTATTTGCCATCCCATTATATATTCAATGTCTTTTACCGATTCAATTAGTGCGGCCTTATTGGCTTTTATTAACTTATTGCACCCCATTGAGTGCTCATCATTTATTCTGCCTGGTACTGCAAAAACATCTCTATTGTACCCGTTGGCTAATTCTGCTGTGATTAATGACCCACCTTTCTCAGCCGATTCTACAACTACAGTAACGTCTGATAAGCCTGCTACAATTCTATTTCTTTCTGCAAATTGTTTATTAAAAATAGGTCCACCATGCCTATAATCACTTGCAATGCCTCCATTTTGCATCATTTTTTGCGCAACATTATGGTGTGCTGTGGGATAAATTTTGTCCAATCCGTGAGCTAAAATTCCCACCGTTTGTAAGTGATTGTTTAATGCTGCTTTATGCGCTGTGATGTCTATTCCGTATGCAAGTCCACTAATAATAAGAGGCTTGTGTGGAGCTAATTCTTCTATTAGTTTTTCAGTAAACGCTTTTCCATTGATGGTTGCTTTTCGGGTTCCGATTATACTGATTACTTTTTCTCGATTAAAGTCTACTTTGCCTTTGGTGTATAGAATCACGGGACTGTCTTCGCAGTGAATTAATCTCCTTGGGTAATCTTTATCCAAGAAATATAAAGCTTCGATATCATTCTCCTCCATAAAACGGATCTCCTCTTCCGCTTGTTTAATGGCATCTGAATCCTTGATGGCATTGACCAATTTCTCGCCAAGACCTGGTATTTTATACAATACTTTTTTACTTTCCTTAAAAACTGCCTCAGCTCCCCCACAATAGGCAATGAGTTTTTTTGCATTGATAGCTCCAATTCCACTTAAGAATGTAACAGCAACTTTATATTTCAATTCATCATTAGGCATTCGTTCAGGTAATTTTTTTTAATTTGCTAAATGTTTCTACAGATTTGAATTTAGAGGTTGTAAGCTACTAAAAATTTGAGAATGAAAGTATTCATGTAAACATAAAATTGAAATTTATGAATAAAACTGCAATTGGTGTGATACCTGCAAGGTACGGTTCAACAAGATTCCCAGGTAAGCCATTGGTTGAAATTCAAGGAAAATCCATGATTCAGCGAGTTTATGAGCAAGCAAAACAAGTAGGGACTTTAACGAAAGTAATTGTAGCTACAGATGATCAACGTATTTTTGATGCGGTTTTGGCTTTTGGGGGTGAGGTGGTTATGACTTCAGAAGAACACCAAAGCGGAACAGATAGGTGTAAAGAAGCGATTGATAACTGTGATGGAACTTTTGATATTGTAGTTAATATACAAGGAGATGAACCATTTATAGACCCAGAGCAGATTAATCAGGTGATTAGAGCTTTTAGTGATGAGAATACTGAAATCGCTACACTGGTCAAGTTAATTGAGAATACTGAAGAACTGTTTAATCCGAATAAACCAAAGGTGCTTATTGATGAAAATGATTTTGCTATCTATTTTAGCAGAGCTGTTTTACCCTATCAGCGAGGTGTCGATCAAAAAGATTGGATAGAAAAGTTTAACTACTATAAACACATTGGTTTGTATGCATATAGATGTGAAGTATTAAATGAAATTACTAAAATTAGTCCATCAAGATTAGAGCTAGCTGAAGGTTTAGAGCAGCTAAGATGGATTGAGAATGGGTATAAAATTAAGATCGCAATAACCGAGACAGAATCAATTTCCATTGATTCTCCTGAAGATTTAAATCAAATTTTATAGTCAAATTTTAAGTATTTTTTTTACTTTCGTATTTATGAACAAAGGCCATATAGAACAAAGTATTTCTGAATTGTTATATCAATTTGATTGTGTGATAATACCTGATTTTGGTGGATTTGTCACCAATTATTCTGGTGCAAGAATCCAATCAGTGCAGAATACTTTTTCGCCGCCATCTAAAAGAATTTCATTCAACAGAAATTTGACCGTTAATGACGGATTGCTGGCTAATTACTTGGCCAACCAGCATAATGTCTCATTTATTGAAGCAAGAAAAGCAATTGATGAGTTCGTGAATGCAACTGTTGCTTCATTGGGCCGAGGAGAGAAAGTGAAATTGGAGAAAATTGGGATGTTGTATCTTGATGTAGAAAAAAACCTTCAGTTTTTACCTGATTATGGAACCAACTATTTGTTAGACACTTTTGGGATGTCCAATTTTAAGGCTATTCCGATAGAAAGACCTGCATTAGAAGAACGTATCCAAAAAGAAATTAAAGAGCGATTAGTAGTAGTTAAAGCCCCTACTGAAGAGGAAAATAAGAAGCGATTTGGATTTTACTGGGCGGCTGCAGCCTCTGTTTTCATATTTATGGGAATTGGTTACATGTCGTATAAATATCAAATTAATAATGATTCACCAGTTTCCTATGCTTCATTGGGTTTGAAATATGCTACTCCTACATACACTTATCAGCCAGTCGAAAGGGTAGTAGATCAAGATTTTGAAGATGATTTTAAATGGAAGTTATCGACCGAAGTAAGCGAGAAAGTATCGAGTAATGAAAAAAGTAAAGTTGCTCTATTGGAGGAGGATGAACTTCGTTATCATGTTGTAGGTGGTTGTTTTTCAAGTGAAGAAAATGCCGAGAAACTCTACAAGAGACTGCAAAAAAAAGGGTATGCAGCTAGAATGGTAGGGACATTTAAGAATTTGCACACGGTTAGTTATTCAAGCTTCAAGACTCGAGAGGAAGCAGTTGCCATGTTGGACGAAGTGAAAAATACAGAGAATACTTCTGCCTGGTTGTTGGAAAAGTAGTCCATGCTAACCGCTGCTTTTTAAGCTTACTATATGTACCTTTGCCTTCCAAAAATTAGGAAGTATGAAAGGTCGTTTTTCAAAAGATACATTCGCACAAACATCAAAAATTGTTCTACCTAACGATACAAATACCTTAGGGAATCTAATGGGGGGACAGTTGCTCAATTGGATGGATATTACTGCAGGAATTTCTGCCCAACGTCACTGTAATCGTGTGGTAGTTACTGCATCTGTTAATTCAGTTTCTTTTAATCAGCCCATAAAATTAGGGGAAGTAGTTACTATTGAGGCCAAAGTCAGTAGAGCTTTCACTTCGTCTATGGAAGTATTCTTGGATGTTTGGGTAGAAAGTGGGTTGAGCAGAAAAAAGGTAAAAAGTAATGAAGCGATATATACGTTTGTTGCAGTTGATCAAAATGGTAGCCCAATTGAGGTGCCTGAACTCATACCAGAAACTGAATTAGAGAAAAAGCGATACGATGCAGCTCTTCGTAGAAAACAACTTAGTTTGATTTTAGCAGGAAAAATGGATCCGGAAAAGGCGACTGAATTAAAAGCGCTTTTCGTACCTGCAACTATAGAGCATTCCGAAAAATAGTTTAATCCAGTTTGAGTAAGTCGTAAACATGCTCAACAACGGTATCTTCATCTATTAGTTTCATGCATTTAAAATGACCCTTTGGGCATTGTTCAAAACCAATTTTTGAGCAGGGCCTGCAAGATAGCTGGTCAACTTGAATCATCTGGCTATAATGCTTAAGCGCTGATGGAAGGTAAGGGTACATGCCAAACTCTGGTATTGTGTTTCCCCAAATTGATACAATTTTCTTCTTAAATGCAGCAGCTATATGCATTAATCCAGTATCGTGGGTGATGATCAAAGAAGCTTGCTCTACTATGGATGCCGACTGGTGGAGACTAAAAATTCCACAACCGTTAAGAATTTTTTGATCCAATTTATCTTCGATAAACTTAGCGACTCGCTGATCATTCTTTCCACCTAATAATACAATAGGAAGCTCCACTTTTCGACAGATATCGATGATCTTATCGACAGGTAAGCATTTTGTGGCGTGTTGCCCTCCTATAGCGAATGCAATATATCCTTGTTGAAAATTGATCGGCAAGTCCGATACATTAATTTTTTCCTCATTAGGGATAAAATAGTCTAATCCTTTATCATCGTTTTTTATACCAAGGCTTTTTACACTGGCTAAATATCGATCGACAATATGGATGTCTGGTAAAAGATTTTTTTTAAAATTTACCATCATCCATTTTTCATAGTTTAATTTATCGAAAGAGAACGATTTGCCTGAAATGCTAGACTTTACCCTTGAAGATCGGATGTTCTTATGAAGATCGATAATGAAATTGTATTTTTCTTTCCTCAAATCACTAGCAACTTCAGATACCTTTTTCTTAATGTTATATACTTTGTCAATATAAGGATTAGATTCTAAAATTGCAGCATACGCTTGTTTAGTGATGTAGTGAACCTCTACTTCTCCTTCAATTTGCTGCTTTAAGCATCGAACTACTGGCGTTGTCAAGACAATATCTCCAATAGAGCTGAAGCGGATGATTAATATTTTGGTTTTTTCTGCCATCTTTGAAAGTGCCAAATTAAATTATTTATTCTGTTTTGATGGACTCAATCTTTATCAAAACGCTAAATTTGTTCACATGATTTTAACGGACACTCATACCCACTTGTATTCAGATAAGTTTGCGGATGATCGAATTCAAATGATTGAAAGAGCAGTTGCTAAAGGAGTCCACAGACTTTTTATGCCTAACATAGATAATAGTTCAATTGAAGGAATGATGCAGCTTGTTGAAAAGTATCCAAATCATTGTTTTCCAATGATGGGACTTCACCCCTGTTCTGTTGACGCCAATGTCGAGAATGAGTTGAATATAATAAAGCAACAATTAGCTGATCATTCGTTTTGTGCTGTTGGAGAAATAGGAATCGATTTATATTGGGATAAAACCTTTTTATCCCAGCAGGAATATGCTTTTCGAAAACAAATTGAATGGGCTAAAGAATTAAACTTGCCAATTGTCATACATTGTAGAGAGGCTTTCGATGAAATTCTTGCGATTTTGGATGAAGTAAATGATGATAATCTAAAGGGGATTTTTCATTGTTTTACAGGTAATATAGAACAAGCAAAGCATATCATTGGCTATGAAGATTTTTATCTAGGAATTGGAGGTGTAGTTACTTTCAAAAAGGCTGGTTTGGATAAAGTGGTAGAACAATTGAGTGTCAATCATTTGGTTTTAGAAACGGATTCTCCTTATTTGGCTCCTTCTCCATATAGAGGTAAAAGAAATGAAAGTGCTTATTTATTAAATGTGGCAGAAAAAGTGGCAGAATTATTACATCTTTCAATAGAGGAGGTTGCTGCTATAACAACTGAAAATTCAATTAAAATATTTGGGAAATGAGTGATCAACGTTCGGTCTTATTAATCTATACTGGTGGGACAATAGGTATGATTAACGACCCAAGTTCCGGGTTGTTGAAGCCGTTCAACTTTAAACAACTGTTTGCAGAGGTTCCTGAATTAAAAAAGTTTGATATTCGAATTGAATCTTATTCATTTGAAAACCCGATAGATTCTTCAAATATGAACCCATCTGTATGGGTGAAGTTGGCTCGTATTATTGAGAAGAATTATAATAATTATGATGGGTTTGTAATTTTACATGGTTCGGATACAATGGCTTACTCCGCCTCAGCATTGAGTTTTATGTTGGAAGGGTTGAATAAGCCTGTTATTTTTACTGGTTCGCAATTGCCAATAGGCACTATTCGAACAGATGGAAAGGAAAACCTTATCACGGCTATAGAGGTCGCTACTTCATATTATGGAGAGGTGCCAGTGGTTCCTGAGGTAGCAATTTATTTTGAGTATACCTTATATAGAGGAAATCGAACTAAGAAAATAAGTGCAGAAAATTTTGAGGCTTTTTCTTCGCCCAACTATCCTAATTTGGCTGAAGCAGGGGTTCATCTTAAGTTCAACCTTCAAGCAATTGCAACTTATAGCCCAAACTCTAAGTTGGTTGTTAAAGGCACCTTGTGTTCAGAAGTTGGGTTTTTGAAAATGTTTCCAGGAATTACAGAAGGTTTTATTCGAAATGTATTTCATCAGAAAGGATTGCGCGCCATTGTTATGGAAACTTATGGTGCAGGGAACGCTCCTACTGAGGAATGGTTGACACAAATTCTAAAGGAAGCTATTGACAATAGAATAATCATTTTGAACGTTACTCAATGTATAAGCGGAAAGGTGGATCAAGAAAAGTATGAAACTGGTTCGCATTTAAAGAAAGTTGGAGTTATTAGTGGAAAAGATCTGACATTTGAGGCAGCAATTACAAAATTGATGGTTCTATTAGGAGACGAAACACTATCACACACTGAGATTAAACAGTTCTTGAATGAGAATATAAGAGGGGAGATTAGTATTTAGGTGGGTTTGTTAACAAAATGATAATCTCGAAATATTTTTATGACAACGAGATTTTTTTGTAATTTGGCGAGCTGTAATAAGCGTTCTTGATTTAAAACGTAAGTAGGAGAGGTGGCCGAGTGGCTGAAGGCGCACGCCTGGAAAGCGTGTAAACGGGTGACCGTTTCGGGGGTTCGAATCCCCCTCTCTCCGCAGAAGTTTTATTTTTTAATAAGTAATTAATCAATTCAATAGATAATAAATTAGTCAATTAAACTAGATTTTAACAATTCAAATCATGAAAAAACTATTTGCTTTAGTAGCCGTAACGGGTCTTTTATCGTTTGGAGCATTTAACAAAACATTTGCTCAAGAAGAGACTGCAGCTGACACAACAGAAATGACAACCGATTCTGCAATGGCTGAAGAAGCTGCAGTAGAAGAGGTAAAAGAACCAGTAAAAGAAGAAGTTCAAGAGCCGGAAGTAGTAAAAGCTGAGCAATCTTTTCACCAAATATTAAAGACCAAGTTTATCGAG
>PAAR01000007.1 GCA_002699085.1 Micavibrio sp. | reverse complement strand
TGAGAATAATAAATTAGACCTGACACAAGCAGAAGCAGTAGCAGATTTGGTGGATGCCGAGACTGATTTGCAGCGTCAACAGGCTTTATTGCAGCTTGATGGCCAATTATCTAGTCTTTACGATCAGTGGCGGCAATCAGTCATTAAATTATTGGCCTTTGCAGAGGCGCATTTAGATTTCCCTGATGAGGAACATGTGCCTGAAACGCTGCCTGATAGTGTTCAGCAAGAAATAACGGCTTTGAAAACGAGTATATCAAATCATTTAGACGATAATCGCCGTGGCGAACGGTTAAGAGATGGTATTGCGGTGGTTATTATTGGGGCGCCGAATGCTGGTAAATCAAGTTTTTTAAATGCGGTGAGTAAACGTGATGTGGCAATTGTTTCGGATATAGCTGGCACAACCCGTGATGTGTTGGAAGTACCACTTGATTTGGGCGGCTATCCAGTGCGCTTAATTGACACAGCAGGGTTGCGGCCAGAAGCGTTAGATGGGTCAGATCAATCAAAAATTGAAGAAGAGGGCATAAAGCGTGCCTATCAACAGGCTAGAAATGCCGATCTTAAAATCCTAATGTTTGATGGCAGTGCTGATGGGTTAGACAAAAACACATTGGCGCTTAAAGATGATAAAACCCTTATTGTTGTTAATAAGATGGATAAGGCTAAAATAGCCTTAGAAAAGGATATGTATGGCCTATCTCTTAAAACGAATGAAGGGTTAGGCGCTGTTCTAAGCGCATTGACAAGTAAAATTGCTGATAATTATGCATTTCAAGCAGGGCAGCCGAGTTTAACCCGTGAGCGTCATAGAACCGCCTTAATAGACTGTATTACTAGTCTGGAAGCGGCTGAGCGGGAGGAAGTTTGGGAATTGGCGGCTGAGAATTTAAGGTTAGCCGCCTATGCTTTGGGTCGTATTACCGGAAAAATTGACGTGGAGCAGCTTCTTGATGTAATCTTCGGCGAATTTTGTATTGGAAAGTGACGGTCTCGTTAGTGAATGTAATGAGCTTTACAAAACCGTCATCCCGGACTTGATCCGGGATCTAGTGAAAAACATTTTAGATCCCCGTTTGCACGGGGAAAGCAGGATAGAAGAACGAAAGAATGACTGAATTTGATGTAATTGTTGTTGGGGGTGGCCATGCTGGCTGTGAAGCGGCAGCGGCTTCTGCACGTATGGGTGTTAGAACAGCCTTGGTTACGCATAAGCGGGAGACAATTGGGGTTATGAGCTGTAATCCTGCTATTGGCGGTCTTGGTAAGGGTCATTTAGTGCGAGAAATTGATGCGCTGGACGGGATTATGGGGCGTATTATTGATAAGGCGGGTATTCAATATCGTATGCTAAATGCCTCAAAAGGTCCAGCCGTGCGGGGTCCACGGGCACAAGCGGATCGTAAATTATATCGTGAAGCGATGCAAGAATTACTGTTTAATTATCCGAATTTAGAAATCGTCGAAGGTGGTGTTGATGATTTAATCGTTGAGGATGAGACGACTATTCAGGGTGTTATTTTGGCTGATGGTACAGCCCTAAGATCAAAAGCGGTTGTTTTAACGACAGGCACTTTTTTACGTGGCCTTATTCATCGTGGACAGGAAAAAACACCTGCTGGCCGTGTTGGTGAAAAACCTGCTGTGAAACTGGCAGAGCGATTAGAGGCATTAAAACTACCAATGGGGCGGCTAAAAACCGGTACACCTGCTCGTTTAGATGGCAAAACTATTGATTGGTCAAAATGCCAAGAGCAACAAGGCGATGCGCAACCAATCCCGTTTTCATTTATGAATGAAACAATCACTGTGCCGCAGATTTCTTGCCACATCACACATACAACACCAGAAACACATAAAATCATTCAAGATAATATTCATTTATCAGCTATGTATTCAGGACAAATTGAAGGTACTGGGCCTCGTTACTGCCCGTCTATTGAAGATAAGATTGTGCGCTTTGCTGATAAAGACCGTCATCAGATTTTCTTAGAACCAGAAGGGTTAGATGATGACACAGTCTATCCGAATGGGATTTCGACATCGCTGCCAACAGATGTTCAGGACAAAATGATCGCCTCGATTGTTGGTTTAGAAAATGCAACTATTTTGGAATATGCTTATGCGATTGAGTATGATTATATTGACCCCCGTTCACTGAAATCAACATTAGAGCTGGCACCATTGAATAACCTTTATCTCGCTGGGCAGATTAATGGCACAACAGGGTATGAGGAGGCAGCAGCCCAAGGTTTAATGGCAGGGTTTAATGCAGCCCTTCGTTCAAAAGGCACAGATGAAACTTTTGTTTTGGATCGGGCGGATGCTTATATTGGGGTGTTGGTGGATGATCTTATCACGCATGGTGCGCCTGAACCGTATCGTATGTTTACCAGTCGTGCTGAATATCGTTTATTATTAAGAGCAGATAATGCAGATCAACGTTTAACAGATAAAGGTATAGCGCTGGGCTGTGTTGGTGATGAACGTCAGGCGGCATGGACAGTAAAGAAAGAAAAATTAACGACTGGTCGAGATTTAATGGACGGCCTTGTCGCCAGCCCGAATGAGCTGCAGAAACAAGGGTTAAATGTTAATTTGGACGGTGTGAAGCGCTCAGCTTTTGATTTGTTGCGCTACCCTACTATCGGTTTTGATGATTTATGTGCTGTTTGGCCCGAACTAAATGTCATTGCATCAGATGTTAGGGAGCAATTGGAAATAGATGCGCTATATGCTGGATATCTTGATCGTCAGCAGGCTGATATTTCGGCTTATCGGAAGGATGAATCTCTTGCACTGCCACATGATATTGACTATCGTTCTATAGGCTCTCTTTCGACTGAAATTTGTCAAAAATTAGAGAAAGTAAGGCCTGAAACTTTGGGGGCGGCGAGCCGTATTCCAGGGGTTACACCGGCGGCAATTGTCGCTTTGTTAAAATATACGAAGAGATTAAACAGCCAATATGCAGCCTGAAGCGATTACAACGAAAAGCGGACTGAATGTTTCACGTGAAACATTAGAGAAGTTACAGAGATATCACAGACTTTTATTAAAGTGGCAAGAATCGATCAATTTGATTTCTAAAACGACTATCGAGGATGCTTGGTCTCGCCATTTCTTGGATTCTGTGCAGTTAATGAAATATATTCCTGAGGGTGTTGAAACGGTCGCTGATCTAGGGACTGGTGCAGGGTTCCCTGGTCTTGTTTTGGCGATGCTGCGCCCAGATCTAAAGGTTTTCTTGATTGAATCAGATGGTAAGAAATGTGAATTTTTGAAGACTGTTTCACGTGAAACAGACACGAAAGTGACGATCCTTCAGGAACGTATCGAAAAGACTTATAAAAAGTTGCGCGTTGATTTAGTGATAGGCCGTGCCTTAGCTAATTTGCCGAAATTGATGGGGCATATGGAAGGATATAAAGCACCAAAGGGGCTGTTTCATAAAGGCCAAGCTTATGAAGAAGAGATCACTATGGCAAAACGTTCATATAATTTTGAGCATGAGGCCTATCCAAGTGCTATTGCCGAGAACAGTGTTCTGCTTTATGTGACAACAGATGGTGTACGTGCCTAAGGCTAGCCCCACTTGTGGATAGAGTTTCTTTTTCTACTCTTTTTTCGTGCAGTTTTGGTAATAATTTTGTACTAATAAAATATGGTACAAAAACAAACAAGATTTATCGCTGTTGCTAATCAAAAAGGTGGAGTCGGCAAAACGACAACCACCGTTAATTTAGCAACCTCACTTGCCGCAACAGGTAAAAAAACACTCATCATAGATTTGGATGCACAAGGGAATGCCTCTACGGGGTTAGGAATTGGCCGTAATGATCGTACAAATGGTTCCTATGAGCTTCTTTTCGGCGATATTCACCTTTCTGAAACCATTCGCCGTACGAAAGTGCCAAAGCTGGATATCGTGCCTGCGACACAGCATTTAGCGGGTGCTGAAATTGAGTTAGTCGATTTACGTCGCCGTGAATATAAATTACGGGAAGCATTACGTAGTGAGTTTTTGGACTATGATTATGTGATTGTTGATTGCCCGCCATCACTGAGTTTAGTAACCTTAAATGCGATGGTGGCTGTGGATTCAGTGCTTGTGCCATTGCAGTGCGAGTTCTATGCCCTGGAAGGGTTGAGCCAACTCGTTCGTACCATTGAGCGTGTTAAGAAGCATTTTAACGAAACCCTTGACGTTCAAGGGATTGTGCTGACGATGTTTGACCAACGCAATAATTTATCAAAAATGGTTGCAGAAGATGTCCGCAAGCATTTTGGCGATAAGGTTTATAAAACAGTGATCCCTCGTAATGTTCGTATGTCAGAAGCGCCTTCATTTGGCTTGCCAGCGATCGTCTATGATATGCGCTGTTCTGGGTCTCAGGCCTATATTCAATTAGCAAAAGAAATTATCAAACAGGAAAAAAGCCGTTTAAACGAGACGGGTCAAGGTTTGCTTGAAAGGGCTGTGGCGTAATGGCTGCCGATGATTTAAATCCTAAAAATCGTGGTCTTGGGCGTGGCCTGTCTGCGTTGTTTGAAGATGACGATGTGGTCGATGCAGAGTCAAAAACACTTGTAGGCTCAAAGAGATTGTTTTTGCCGATTGAACAGTTAAAACCAGGGGTGTTTCAGCCAAGAAAAGATTTTGCGCCACAAGCGATTGATACGCTAGCAGACTCAGTTAAGAAATATGGTGTTCTACAGCCAATTCTGGTGCGCGAAATTTCAGATTATAATTATGAAATTGTGGCTGGCGAACGTCGTTGGCGTGCGGCTCAACAAGCAGGGCTTCATGAAGTGCCGGTGGTTATTAAAAGTCTTGATGACGCTGTAACACTTGAGATTGCCTTGATTGAAAACCTTCAACGCGAAGACCTAAACCCGATGGAAGAGGCAGATGCATACAAGCAGTTGATGGAAAGTTTTGACCATACGCAGGAAACATTGGCAGAATCCTTAGGTAAAAGCCGTACCCATATTGCCAATACATTGCGCCTGCTTAACCTGCCAGATGGTGTAAAGGCCTATGTTTTAACGGGGAAATTAACCGCAGGTCATGCAAGAGCGGTTCTTTCTTCATCAAAACCAGAACTTTTGGCTGAGGAAATCGTTAAGAATAAACTATCTGTGCGAGAAGCTGAAAAACGTGCGCAAAGTGGCAAAGCAAAGAAGACATCATCAGCGTCAAAAACGCATAAGGATGTCGATACATTGGCACTTGAGCATGAAATGTCAGAACGTCTTGGTACGAAAGTAGAAATTACTCTGGGGAAAAAGGGCGGTAAATTAGTTGTTCATTACAATGATTTCGATCAGCTGGATGAGTTTCTACATCGCCTTAGTTATAACCGTAAAACGCATTAAGGAACTTATTGTTCTAATACTGCGTTTTCATAAAAAAGGAGTAATTATGATTAAAAAATTAGCAACGATTTTTACAGGCGCTGTAGCAGGTGTCGGCGCATATGTTCTAGGCAGTTCAGCCATTAATTTATATCAAAGTATGACAACATCTTTGCCAGAATGGACAGATGTAGTCGCCGCATTAGTAGCTTTACCTGTGGCCGTTATTGCAATTGACGAAGGAACTGAACTTGTTCAACGTATGTGGAAAACAACAGGCTGGGCGACAAAATATCTTACGATGTTAGGCGGTGTGGCTGCTGGTGTTGCAACGGCGACTGTCCCTGCTATACAAAATAATATTCCTTTTGCGTAAAAAGATTTTTTAATTGGTCTGTCTTCTATATAATGAAGATATGGATTTTATTAAAACATTTTTGTGTATAGGCCTTATCTTTGTGTGTGTGTCATATGAGGCTCAAGCGCAAACGATCTATTTTCCGTATAAAAAGACAGAGGATGGTAAGGTGATTGCGCCCTTTGGCAATCCTGATGCCTTTAAGAAATCAGGTGACCCACTAGATGATCTTTATGATCCCTTTGGTGGTTCTTTGGAGAATAGCTCGGATATTGATACGCCCCATCGTGCTGTAGCTCAATTAGCGAAATGGTCTGCTGATATTGTGGTGCAGGCTTTGTCTTTTTCAAATAATACTAAAGATACTTTGTTTGAAGAAATTCGTTCTAGTTTCACAGCAAGTGGTTGGGCTGCTTATCAGCAATTTTTGGCAGATGAGGGGATTGCCAGACTTGTCTCGGCAAACGGCGTTGTTTCTTGCTATACATTGCAATTACCCGAAGTTTTGGCACAAGGCGTTTTAGAGGGTGCTTATAAATGGGTTTATGATGTGCCTGTATCTGTAACCCTAAATGGTCGTGTCGAAACGCTTAATATTGTTGTCCAATTAACGCGTGTATCACGGGAAACCGATGATGAGCACGATGTGAAAATTGAAACGTGGAAAGTTCAGCGTCTTAAAAAATAACCCGTTTAATCGTGGATAAGCACGATGATTTTCTTTGCAGTCTTGCCCTGAAAAGTTATGGTAGATCGATAAAAAGAAGGAAGTTTAAAATGACAGAAGCAGCATTAAATTCATATACAAGCGATGACACAAAACAAGCCGATGAAGGCAAGCCGCAAGAGGTGGGCGGTGTGACCGGCCAACGTTTACGCGCCTTTTTAGAGCGTATTGAACGTTTAGAAGAAGAAAAATCTGCCCTAGCTGAAGATATCAAGGAAGTATTTGGTGAAGCAAAAGCACATGGTTTTGATGTAAAAACCATGCGCAAAGTGATTAGATTGCGTAAATTAGATGCTGATAAACGCCAAGAAGAAGAAGCACTTCTCGAGACTTATATGGCTGCCATTGGTATGGTCTAATTTTAAGCGGGTACAGCAATATTATCGGTTGCTTTACGTGTTAAAAAGTTTGGCGATCTCGCTACCTTTTCTTCGTGATAAGGACGAATTTCAACACGATCAAAACCCGCAAAACCACTTTCGGATAAATGTGCGAGATAGTCTATCAGACGTTCAAATTCTGAACTGGCTTCGCCGTAATGGCCTTGTTTAGGGATTTTTAGATCAGTCTCCACAACGAGTGTGTTGTGGCGTTTACCTAAGGCAGAGATATCCTCGCGGACGTGTACGCATTTAATGGCTGGGTGATTAACAAGCATGGTGGGCCTCCTTTTAAAGCACTGTTGTCTCTAACAAAAACACACCACATATTTTGTAAGTTCCCTTACTATAGCAAAATTATCCCCCGAACGCTATAAATCTCTCCCCCTCATCTCAATGTATGCAAGTAAGGGTCTGATTTTATGAGAGAAGTCGTTATTTGTTTTTGGAGATAGATTGAGGGATTAAAAACCAGTACTGGCCTTTAGATTTCATAATACCAGCATATTGCTCGGCTTTGTCACCAGGCCCCCAAAAGAAATCACCACGAACAACACCATTAATTGCACCACCTGTATCTTGAGCAACCATAAGGCGTTGTATCTTGGGAGAGCCTGTAGGGCCTTCTATATCAAGCCAAACGGGCACGCCGTAAGGATATAGGCTGCGATCAATCGCCAAAGAGCGTGTGGGTGTTAATACTACGTTTTCACCACCAACAACGCCGTCTGTTTCTAGTTGTCTGAAGAAGACAAAGGATGGGTTTTTCTCCATAAGGCTTTGAGCTTGTGTTGGATGAGCACGTAGCCATGCTTTAATGGTTTGAAGTGAGACATTGTCTTTTTCAAGAGCGCCATTTTCAATGAGCGCTTTGCCCACGGCATAATAAGGGTGGCCATTTTGAGCGGCATAGCCTGCACGGATAAAGCTGCCATCTTCAAAAACAATACGGCCAGAGCCTTGTATTTGTAAGAAAAAAGCATCAACAGGGTTATCAACCCACGCCATAATCTTAGTATCTTTTAAGCCATTAGCATTAATTTCAGCATGACTTTCATAAGGTTTAAGATTGCCCTCAATCACACGGCCTGCGATACGTTGTCCTTTAAGTTCCTCTCGGAAGTCACCGAGGTTAACCATGATGAGATCACTTGGCCTTTCATAAATAGGTGTTTGGTAAACACCTCCCTTTGTTTTTGAGCCTTTTAATGTTGGCTCATAGTACCCCGTAAACAGACCATCTTTTTTGGTTGCTGTATCCTTTATTAAATAGGGCGTGAAATTATTCTCAAAGAAAGCTTTGGCATTATTGGGATTGTTTAAAGCCTGTTGGCATAGCGGAATCCAGTCACTGTAAAGACCCATTTGAGGGTTGGTACCAAAAGCTTTGCTTGGATCATTTTTTACAATCCGCATACATGATTTTTGGAAGGTCTTTAAGGCTTCTTGGTGGTTATCATTTGACCAATTTTCCAGGGTAGAGAAATTACTTGAAATGAATACGGGCTTGGACTGTATGTCTGATTTTTTAAAAGACGTACAGCCAGCAAGTAATATGGTGAGAACAAGGAATGCTGTACGCATTATTTCGCATCCGGTAGGGGTGTTTTAAAATGGGTCTCAACCTCATCATCACGGGTTTCAACGAGCAACCATTTTGGGTCTTTGTTTTTCACTTTACGAGAGAAAACCCAGACATCTGAAAATTTATGTTTTTGATCGGGGTCACCACCTATTATATTGCTATCCTTATCTCTCAAGACATGTGTTTCCATGGCGGTAAACTTCACAGTAATAAATGCTTCACCTTCACTTAGGCGTGCGTCAATAATTTGCGCTTTACGAATTTCTTGGATCTTTGTTTCAGCTGTTTCACCCTTTTTCTCACGGGCTTTAATAACATTGTCAAAAGCCTCGTAAACAGGTTTTGCCAGTAAGTTCTTTAATGTATCACGTTTACCAGCAGCAAAGGCTTCAACAATAATTTGAAAGGCGCCTTTGGCACCATTTAAAAAAGCATCTATTTCAAAGCTTTTATCGGCCAAAGCAATCTTAGTTAGACCAGTCTCTGCTGTTTTATTATCAATAGCGGGATGTACTTTTAACTGGCCAGTAAGAATTTTTGTGCCACGATCAAACTCTTTAGCTTCTTTAACTTTGTCATTTGCTGGTTTTGGATTTTTAATGACCTTCTTTTCAGGTGGTGTATAATCTTCTGCATAAGGGTTTGGTCGTTGACGACGCTCCTTGCCATCATCTTCTTCTTTGCCTATGGTGTTTTTCAACCAGAACAATATAATGGCGGCAATAACGGCATATAAAATAACATCGGCGGACATATTTTCTCTCTTCAGGCTCGAATTTATCTGGTTATTGTAGAGAATTTAGGGTTTCGTGCAAGAAAGGAAAGCGATAATGGCTGACAAAGAAAACAAAAACACAAAACAGACAGGTGATAACGCACCGCAATTTGGCTTGATGGTTCACACACAGTATGTGAAGGACTTTTCTTTTGAAAATCCTAATGCGCCAGAAAGCTTTTCTACAGCAGATGGCTCAGCCCCTAAAATGGACGCAAATATTAATATGTCTGTACGTCAATTAGATAAAGAAAAAGCGCTCTATGAGGTTGTTTTAGAAGTAAGCTCAACAGCCAAAAGACAAGATAAAACATTGTTCATGACTGAAATTCAATATGGCTTGGTGGCGAGTGTTAATAAAGACGTACCAGAGCAACATCATCACCCATTATTGTTGATTGAAGGACCAAAAATGGCATTCCCATTTGTCCGTCAATTACTGGCGAGTGCTATTCAAGCGGGTGGTTACCCACCGCTCTTGCTCAACCCAGTCAATTTTGAAGAACTTTACCGCCAGCAATATATCGAGCAGGCAAAAGCGATGAAAGACACTAAAGGAACAGCCTAAGCCGTTTTAATTAGTTTATCGACCACGCTAGGATCAGCCAAAGTTGAGGTATCACCGAGATTATCGGTGTCGCCTGCGGCTATTTTGCGTAAAATTCGACGCATAATTTTGCCTGAGCGGGTTTTCGGTAAGCCTTTTGTCCAGTGGATTTTATCAATTTTGGCGATTGGGCCAATCGTCTCACGGACATGATTGATGATTTCTTTTTCTGTTTTTTCTGAAGACTCTTGGCCTTCTTTTAAAATGATATAGGCATAAATGCCTTGACCTTTTAGGTCGTGCGGGAAACCGACAACAGCGGATTCTGCAACAGCCTCATGCTCATTAATCGCTGATTCAATTTCAGCTGTACCAAAACGGTGACCAGACACATTAATCACATCATCAACACGTCCTGTAATCCAGTAATAGCCGTCTTCATCACGTTTTGTGCCGTCGCCTGTGAAATATTGGCCTTTAAAAGTCGAGAAATAGGTCTGAATAAAACGTTCATGGTCGCCGTAAACCGTACGCATTTGCCCCGGCCAGCTAGTTGAGATGCATAGATTGCCTTCGCAAGCGCCTTTTAGCTCTTTGCCTTCACCGTCAACAATCACGGGTTGAACACCAAAAAAGGGTGAAGCTGCAGATCCTGGTTTTAAATCTGTTACCCCTGGAAGTGGTGTGAGTAAATGCCCGCCCGTTTCGGTTTGCCACCATGTATCAATGATTGGACAGCGTTTTTCACCGACAACATCATAATACCAGTGCCATGCTTCAGTATTAATCGGCTCGCCAACTGTGCCTAAGATACGCAAAGAGGAACGGTCTGATCTTGTGACATAGTCGTCTCCTTCTTTTAGCATTGCACGGATAGCCGTTGGGGCGGTGTAGAAAATATTAACTTTGTGCTTTTCAACGATATCCCAAAAGCGACCAGCATCTGGGTAAGAGGGCACACCTTCAAACATCAGCGTGGTTGCACCATTGGTAAGCGGGCCATACACAATATAGCTATGGCCTGTGACCCAGCCGACATCCGCGGTACACCAATAAATTTCTTTATCCTTATAATCAAAACTGATTTCATGTGTCATTGCTGCATAGAGCAAATAACCACCTGTTGTATGCAACACACCCTTTGGCTGCCCTGTCGAACCAGAAGTATAAAGTATGAATAGTGGGTCTTCGGCATTCATCCATTCTGGTGAATGGGTTGCTGGTTGCTTGGCGGTAATCTCGTGCCACCATAGGTCACGTTTATTATCCCAATGAATTTTTCCACCTGTACGTCTCACGACAAATACTTTCTTGACTTTGTCTAGGCCTTCAATCGCTTTGTCTACATTGGTTTTTAGCGGTACTGATTTCCCAGCGCGTACGCTTTCATCGGCGGTAATGATATAAGCGGAATCACAATTAATAATACGATCTTTTAGTGCATTGGGTGAAAAGCCGCCAAAGACAACAGAATGGATAGCCCCAATACGGGCGCAGGCCAACATGGCATAAGCGGCCTCTGGGATCATCGGCATGTAAAGCGTGACAACATCACCTTTTTTAACACCTTGCTCTTGAAGAGCATTGGCGAATTTGCAGACTTCTTGGTAAAGCTCAAAATAAGAAATATGTTTGGCGTTTTCTGGGTCATCGCCTTCCCAGATAATCGCTGTTTGTGTGGCACGGTGTGGCAAATGACGATCAACGCAATTATAACAAGCGTTTAAAACCCCGTCCTCGAACCATTTAATGGAAACATCACCCTCAAAAGAGGTGTTTTGAATGATTTCAGGGAATTTTTGCCAATCAAGACGTTTGGCTTGCTCACGCCAAAATTCATCGGGCTTTTCTATGGATTGCTTGTAAAGCTGTTGATAGTCAGCTTTGTTGATATGTGCCTTTTTTTCTCTATCTTCAGGTACTGGAAAGATATTTTTTACCATTCCTAATTATAAAACAAAAAGCGGGCAGGTACAATATTTGAAGATATTTAGCGTGGCTGGCGCGAAACAAGTTCAAGTGCTTTCTTGAAAGGCATGCCATCTTGCTGTGCAAGGTTTTCAGCTTGTTCTTCAAGGCTTTTCCATGCGTCACCGTTGGCATAAGGGCCTATAAATTCACTTGCTAATTTTTCATCGTTTCTTTGATCTACGGATGCACCCATTTTTCTCTCCTTAATATAATCTTATGTATATATTAAAGCCCCGCCATTTTGCAAATAATTTCCCATTCCTTCTTACGAACAGGTGAGACAGATAAGCGCATGCGTTTTACCAAAGCCATCTCAGAAAGGCTTTTTGTCGCTTTTATGTCTTTTAAACTCACGGGTTTGGGTACGGGTTTAATGGCTTTTACATCAACCATGCCAAAACGGCCTTTGGGGTCTGTGTGATCGGGATAATATTCTTTAACCACTTCAACGATGCCAACAATTTCTAAGCCCTCATTGGAATGATAGAAAAATCCTTGATCGCCAATTTTCATGGCTTTCATATTATTGGCCGCTTCGTAGTTACGGACACCATCCCAATGCTCTGATGTTTTCTTGGTCAGATCATCCCAAGAAAATTTAAATGGTTCAGATTTAAATAACCAATAATTCATATTAAGCGGCCTCGATAAGTAAGCTGGTGTTTTTATGTTTTTCAGATGAAATTGGTGTGATGCTATCAGTCCATTGAATCGTGTTAAAGCTGTTATGAGGGGCAGCAAGTGGCGACCAATAATCATAGACACGCCCTGTTTCGACACAGCGCCATGCCTTTGGTGCTGGAGCAAGAGCGGCCTTTTCTAGCCATGCTTTGGCCGTTTCTGTATTATTAAATTCAAGCTCTTCTAATTTAGCGAGTAAACGATAGACATTGACGCCCATATCTTTTTTCTCGGCACGACGTGCATAGACACGAGCCTGATTATAAAGTTCTAATGAAAGGGCCTTTTCAGCCGCAGCGTAATTGGCTTCAGCACTGTCTGGATTAAGCGCCACAAGTTTTTCATACCATGTCATTTGCTTGGTTGCATGCGTAAGGTATTTTTCAGGCATTAACATTTCCCAATATTTTAGCAGATCAGGATGAGAGGCTTTTGCCCAAGTTTTCTCAAATAACGATAAAGCTGCCTTATCTTTGCTTTTTTGTTTTATATAAATATTTAAAAGACGATCTATGGCCGGCACGAAACTATCATCAACACGAATGGCTTGTTTTAGAAGGCTAATTTTTTCATTTTCTTCACGATCGGCCATGGCTGTTAATAGGGCAGCATGGTGATGTTTGACTTGGTCTTTGTCAAAAATTTTAAGCTTTTCTAAACGCAATAATAAAGGAATAGCGTGGTGCCAATGGCGTGTTTGTGTCTCTGCATCAAAGAGTGTCTTAACGATCCAGCCTTGCTTTGGATAAAGCTGTTCAGCTTTGCGGGCATAGGTCAGCATTTTATCTGGCTCATTGCTTCCTTCATAGAGATAAAGCATGCCCCGTAAGCCAAGGAAGGCCGTGTCTTTATTCTCAAGTAAAGCCTTATATTTTTGTTCAGCTCGACTTGTATTGCCAGATAATCTAGCGGTCATTGCTTCGGATAAAATTACCAGTCCGTTATTGTGCCCTAATAAATTGCCTGCACGCCGTGTTTCTTTATCAGCTGTTTTCTCATCACCTGCTGAAAGAGCTGAAAAGGCCCGAGATAAAGCTTGTTCGCCTTTGCTGTGATTGGCAAGTTTTGCACGATGGCGCAGATGCTTAGGAATAGAGAAAAGGTGAAAAAACATTTTAGCAATGGTCAAAATAATCAGTAAGACAACCAGACCGCCGACAGCCATAATGCCTGTGGCTGTTGTGAGTGTATAGCCTTGAACGGTCAAGCTGGTTTGCCCAGGTAATTGGATCAACCAAAAACCAAGGGCGATAATTGCTGCAAATTTTATCAAAAACCAAGCCGTTTTAAACATGACGCTCCTTTATTGAGGTTGTTGGTTTTGTTGTAAATCCATCAATGGCACGGGTGGTATTTGTGACTCTTGTTTGGGTTGTATCGGCATCACTGGATTAATAGGGGCTGCACCATATTGAACGATTGAGCCTTTTGCCCCAGGGGTGTATTGACGCACCATACCGACAATACGTCGCGAGATAATATCCTCAACATTCCCAGCTGCCATCGTGCCTTGCGCCTTTTGCATCCATGGCCCTAAAACACTTAAAGCCTGTGGGTTGAGTTGTTGTAAAACCCCTACGGCACCACCAATATCATTTTGATCTAAATATTGTTGGGCTTGGGCCATCGTTTGATCGGTTTGTGTACCTGTGACAGGGACACCGTCTTTGGTGATTTGAACAATCTTATTAATACGTGCCATTGCTTTGTCTTGGATTGAAACGTCTTCATCCATTAGGCTTGCGGTAATAACCTCATTGGTGAGGCCACCTAATTCAGATTTTAAGCCTTGAGCAGAGATTACCCCTGTATCGGCGTGTGGCGCCAAACGTTGAAGGGCAGCGGCTAATTCTGGGTCATTTTCTGTATTAAATATTTTTTGCAAAAGGGCCAAGTCCTCACTAAAAGGTTGCTCTCTATTAAAAGCGTTACGAAGTTGTGAAAGAACCACGAGCATAGAGGTGGCCTTGACATCAGTACCAGAGATGCCAGTTTGCGCCGCATAATCTTGTATCTGTGTTAATTTTGTCCGCAGTGAATCAACATTGTCTTTTAAACCCTGCACGGTATTTTCTAATTGTGCGAAACCTGCTTTGCCTGTGTCATCTTTACTCAATGCTAATTTCAAATTTTCTAATTGGCTTTGAAATTGTGCAATTTCTTCACGAGTGGCTTGTGTTTCTGCAGTTGTTGCATGTTGCTGTTTAAGTTGTGTGTTTAGGGCCTCTATACGGCGTTCAGTTTCAGATTGTTGTGCCATGAGGCGCTGTTCAAATTCAGCCAAAGTATAGTCGTAGTCTGGGGCATCGACTTTATTACGGTCAAAAGCGAAAAAAGCGACAACAAGCGCAATTAAAGCAAGGGCGATGGATAGGCCGCCTATGACAGTAGTGCGAATATTGTTCTGGTGGATATTTTCTGTCACTTGCCATGCCCGTTCGCCCTCAACAGGATCATCAATATCAACGATTGGCGTATGTTTTTCGACATAAGGCTTATGGGCTGTTTCAGGCGTGACCAAAAGGCTCTCTGTATGGATACCGTGCTTTTCAGCGGCTGCTAAAATTTCCTCAACACGATTTTCTGGGATAGAATTACGATTTTTCCACCCTTGTACTGTTGTGACTGCAATACCTGTTTTAGTCGCCATCGGGCGGATACCGCCAAATTTTTTAATGATCTGAGAGGCTGGTTTAAGAATTTGTGTCATGGCATTTTTCCAATAGGTTAAGCATTGATTGTTTTGTCGGGTTATCCGCTATGTGAACATCTGTGTACGTGTTCTCATTAAACACAGAAGCCACTGTCGCACTCAAACATAATATCTTCTTAGAGCGTATGGTATTCGCGGCATTCTGTCCACCAAACAGATCACAAAAATGTGCCGCCGTACGTTTGGAGAAAAACAGTGCCGCCGACCAGTTCAAGGCGTACACTTCATCAATTAAATCACTTGCTAATTCTGTGTGATAAACAATAAAACGCTCAACCACTACATTATCAAAAGACGTAATTGGGCGTGTAATATGGTCGGCTGAGGCATAGAGCATTTTGCCCTTTATGCCCTTTTGTTTAATAAGCGGCTCAATCCCACTAACATGATCGAGGCTCAAATGAATATCTTTAAATCCTTGTGCTTTTGCAGCAAGTGCTGTGGACTCACCAACAACAAAACACGGCTTTGTAATATCTGGATTAGACAAGCCCATCACACCAAAGCGGCTCGTGAAAATATAGCCATCACAAGCTTGTGGTTGCAGCAGTAAATCGTGTTGATATTGAATGGAAATTAGCGGTGAAATTAGTGGTTCAAATCCCAGCGCTTTTACATCTTCTGCTAAAGAATCTGCATCTTCAAGCGTACGTGTGATGAGTATTGTGGGTTTTGTCATGGGAGGGAGCCTAGCACAAAAAATAAGCATTTTCTTGTAAAAACTACCCAAACTGCTAGTGTCCCTATGATGAAAATTTTAGGCATAGAAACAAGCTGTGATGAGACAGCCGTAGCGATTGTTGATGATAATAAGCAATTATTATCTAATCTTGTTTATAGTCAGATTGAACATCATATCCCACATGGTGGTGTTGTCCCTGAAATAGCCGCTCGCGCGCATGGCGAACATTTAGACGGTCTGATTAAACAAGCATTACAAGAGGCTAATTTAACAGTGTCTGACCTTGATGCTATTGCCGCAACTTGTGGCCCCGGGCTGATTGGCGGGGTAATGATCGGTATGGTGGCTGGAAAAGCTTTGGCATGGTCGGCTGATAAACCATTTGTTCCTGTGAATCATTTAGAAGGCCACGCTTTAACCCCTCGTTTGACCAATGATGTGCCTTTTCCTTATTTATTGTTACTCGTATCGGGTGGACATACGCAAATATTGCTTGTTAAAGGTGTGGGTGATTACCAAAAATTAGGAACAACCATCGATGATGCGGTGGGTGAGTGCTTTGATAAATCAGCCAAATCAATGGGGCTCGGTTATCCAGGTGGGCCTGCATTAGAAGCATTAGCCAGTGAATGTAAAAACCCCGAACAAGCGTTAAAAACTTATGATTTACCCAGCCCTTTAACAGATAAAAAGACCTATGACTTTTCATTTTCAGGCCTGAAAACATCTGTGTTGCGACATATTGAAAAAATCGACGATCAGGATTTTACGCGTGAAACACTTTCAAATCTTGCTTATGCACTTCAATACCGTATTGCCGAGATTTTAGCAGATCGCTGTAAACGAGCGATTGAAGCTATTGATGTTTCCGTTAGCCATCTTGTCGTGTCAGGTGGGGTGGCAGCTAATAAGACTATTCGGGCAGCGCTGGAGCAGACTGCCAATGAAGGTGGTTTATCTTTTGTGGCACCGCCTATGTCGCTGTGTACAGATAATGCAGCGATGATCGCTTGGGCGGGCTTAGAGCATTTTCGCCTTGCAAAAAAGGACACAGACTTTAACAATACGCTGTCATTCAAAGCACGGCCAAGATGGCCACTAGACGAATTAAAAAGAGGGACATTATGAGTAAAATAGCAGTAATAGGCGCAGGCGCATGGGGCACAGCGATTGCCCAGAACTTGGCTGTTCATGGCAATGACGTTGCTATCTGGGCAAGAGAGTCAGAGGTTGTAACAGCTATAAATGAAAACCACGAAAATACGGTGTTTTTAAAAGATATTGCCTTAGATGAAAAAATTATTGCCACAGGTAGTTTATTTGAGGCTGTTGAAGCGGCTGATGTGATTATGATTGTGACCCCTGCTCAGGCTCTTCGATCAGTTTGCGTCGGTATTCGTTCAAAAGCTATCATCGGCAAGCCAGTTGTCTTATGTTCAAAAGGCTTTGAAATAGGAACAGGCATGATGCTTTCTGCTATTGCTAAAGAAGAATTACCCGATAATCCTATTGCGATTATGACGGGGCCGACTTTTGCCTCAGAAGTAGCCAAAGGATTACCTTGTGCGGTCACATTGGCGGCGGAAACAAAAGATATTGCTAAAGAAATCCGTGACCTGATTGGTACAAAGAAATTACGGCCTTATGTGACAGACGATTTGATTGGCACACAAATCGGTAGTGCTATTAAAAATGTATTGGCGATTGCTTCAGGTATAGTCATTGGTAAAGGTTTGGGTGAAAGCGCCCGTGCTGCGCTTATTACGAGAGGGCTTTCAGAAATGGCACGCCTCACTTCAGCCATGGGTGGTCGTAAAGAAACTTTAATGGGTATGTGCGGTATGGGTGATTTGATGCTCACAGCTACCTCTATGCAATCACGTAATTATTCATTCGGTTATGCGCTGGGTCAGGGTGAAACAATCGATGAATTTTTAAGCCAACGTAACGCAGTGACTGAAGGCTATCATACGTCAAAAGCGTTGATGGTTTTGGCCAAGAAACAAGCTGTAGAAATGCCTATTTGCGAAATGGTTTACAGTATTTTGCATGAAGGTGTGTCATTGGATGAAGCGGTGGACGGCATGTTGTCACGACCTTTTGGGACGGAAGCTTAGATCATTTTATATATTTTGATCTGTTTGTGGATCAAAATAGCTTATTTTCATTAGGCCCATACCAGCGAAAAATCCGCCTAAATGGGCAATCCATGCGACCGAGCTGCCATCAGGCGAGCCCATCATGCCAAAGATAATGGAGACAATGACCCATATAAAGATAAAGGGTTTTAGGCCCATTTTACCTGTAATACCCATGATATTTCGGCGTTGCATCAGAATAATCAGCGCACCAAAGAAACCACTTAAGCCTGCGGAGGCACCGATAACAGGTGAGTCAGAGCCCCAATTAAAGGCAAGATGCGTCATGACACCTGCCAGTGAAGCGATAAAGAAAATAATCAGCATGCGCTTACCGCCAATAAATTTTTCTAAACCAGCACCAAAGGCTAACAACATCACACCGTTCATTAGAAGGTGTAAAATACTACCGTGTAGAAAATTATAAGTAATGAGAGAAAGGGGTGTATAAAACATGAAATCCATCGCCCCATTCCAACGTGCAGGTACAAAGCCAAAATAACTATAGGCATGTGCTTTAATGGTGGGATCAAAAATATTCCAGATCTCTAGGACAAAGAATGGAAGGAGTATGGCGACGGCTAAATATTTGGTTATAGCAGGTAAATTAAACAGCGGTTCTTTAGGCGTGCGTGTTGCTTGCTCTTTCTCCTGTTTTTTCTTCAGGTTCCGAATGCGTTCTGCTTGTTCAGTAAAATCTATAACGGAATTTGGGTCATCATTATTTTGCATAGACAAACTATAGTGCGCCGCACATTTTTTTCCACTCTTTATTGCCTTGCTTTTTGTGGTTAAAGCTTTATTTATTCAGTCAAATTGTTTATGGCTTAAAAAGAACAAGGATAAAATGCTTAATATTTTTAAGAAAACAAATGTTTTTTTTGGTAAGGGTGGCTGTAGTCGCAGTAATATTGCACCGATCTTTACGAGGAAGTTACGTGAGAAACTCACTTTCGTGAGTGACTTAGAAATCAGGGCACAACTCATTCCTCAATTCACACAATTGGAAAGTTTTCTACCCGATGTCGATGTGGCGATCTTTACCTATAAATCAGCCTCAGTAGATAAACATCGTTTAACACTTTTTAAAATTCCACAAGCGATTGTCTTCAATGAAGAAAAGCATTTGAAAGCGGATATGATTTTTATTCTTAGCTCACCATCTGGCCAAATTGGTGAAAGCCTCAGTTTACTGTCTAGCCTTTCGCGGCTTTTACGCATGAATAATATTGCTGAAAAATTAAGAGGCGCAGATACACAAGATGCAGTAAGGGCTGTATTGTGGGAAGAACAAGAAGCACGCCGCGCTGCCTAAGATCAACGAGTACCCATTTGCGCTAAACCAAAAATCGTACGATTAAGCATGAGGTCTTCAGCTGTTTCTGTTTTCTTTACAGCCATTTCTAGTTCATTAATTTTATGAAGAGCGAGTAGTATTTTGTCGGCTGGCCATTTTCTCAGTTGAGCCATAAATGAATTTTTTACTTTCCAAAAAACTGGCGGATGTAATTTTTTAAGCGCTATTTCTGCATTATCACCGTTTTCTATTGCCAAGTTGACTTGCAATAAACGTCTTAGATGACGTTGCAAGCTTCGCAATAGAGCGACAGCGTTTGCGCCTTCAGACGTTAAACCTAATAATAACTTCTCTGCTTCTATTGCTTGTCCCCCTATGCAGGCATTAACAAAGGCGTCCATATTTTGCTCCGATAGTGAGCCTGTATTGGCCATTGCATCTTCAAAACTTATATTTTTAATATCACCCATATAGGTGATAAGTTTTTCCAGTTCAGAAAATAGCTGTCCACGATTGCCTGTTAGATTTTGGGTCAGATAGGCAAGTGCATCTCTATCTAGTTGGTAGCCATTTTGGGCGAGGTGATTAGCAATAGTGCGACTTAAATCTTGCCCTTCTTCAACATAACAAGGTAGGGCTACGGCCTGCTTATCTTTTTCGCATAAAAGCCGTAAATTGGATTTAGGGCCTAGCTCGCCTGCTTGAATAATGATGAGGTTGATATCGGATGGATTTTCAAGGTAGGCCTTAATAGCGGGAACAGATTTTTCTGCGGCGTTTTCTATAAAAACAACGCGAGCACCACCCATCATCGACATAGCGTGCGCTTCATCAGATAGCTTTCCTGCTTCGTCGCCAAGACTCTCACCTTTTATATAGGCAATATTAAATGGATCAGTGAGGTCGGGTACAAGTTTTTGTGCAATGATCTTCGATCTTTCACGCATGAGACCTTCATCAGGGCCATAGATCAGGATAACCCGTGCAGTGGCATCAGGGTTTTGCACGAATGGCTCAATTTGCTTGAAGGTTAGTTTCATTAAAAACCGATTATGCTGCGGTTAGTCTTGGGCCAGTATTAGGTCCATAGGTTTTCCGGTAAATTGAGTGTTTTATAAGAGAAAGTGCTTCCGCTTTCAATTGTTCAAGATTTTCAGGCGTATCGGCAATACCAGGGGTCAGGATACCTGTTTTATCAACAATAGAAATAAGAGGCTGATTAAGTCCAGATGGTTCATAGGTATTAATTTGCATTTGAGAAAATCCGGTTAAAGCATCTTTGTAGTGATCCCAGAAAAGATCCGCATTCATTTGTCCTTGTGGCAGTGTCTCAATGAGGTATTTGCCGTTACGGTGTACACCATATATATCAATTTTAGCTTGTTCACTATCTGTTGCTGGGATCCATTGAAGTTCAAAACGCATTAGTCGCTCCTTGATTGAATATTTAAAATATTCATTTAAAGGTATGCCTTTGTATAAGTATGGTCAAGGGTGGCTATGAAGGGAATAAACTAAGAGCCTGATAAATAAAGCGTTAGACGTGTTACGATATCATCGCCGATCTGATTTACAGCACGGGTTTGCGCATCTTCTCTGGCTATAATAGTTGCATATTCAGAGGCCAAAATATTGTAATTGGTGATTGAGCTGAAATCACGATCGAATATAGCTTCCCCAGTTTTGATATTGATTAATTTGGCTGAAACAAGAAGTTTTAATTGCTCACGAATGGTGGTGGCATCTCTAGCAATCCCTGTTTCAACGATCTTTAAATCCTTAACTTTTACATCAAGTCGATACATGGGATTGGCGGGGCTACCTGCTTGATAAATTTTGTCCATGAGATTGTTGCGTAGATCAACGCCGATTTTATCTGGTATCGTACTAATTTCTATTTGTGCCAAAGAATCACGTACATAAATGTTGTGTCCAGTATCTGTTGTAGCGGTGTAAACTGGTCTAAATCCGCAGCCAGCGATACATAGGATAAAAAATACTTGAGTTATGTTAATAAATATCTTATACATGTTAGATTATTTTAAGCAGGAGTTTGTCAAATGTCACGTGTGCATTTATTAAAAGAAATATCTCATCCAACACCAAGTTTTATAGATGAATGGAAAGATAAATGGTCTAGTCAACATTGCGTCGAGACACAGGTGCGTTCTGCCGAGCATGCAGCGTCTTTTTTGCTTGCCGCTGCTTTTGCTGCGGATAAAGGTAAAATAAACAATGCCTTTAATGGCGGTTATTTTGAAGATGTGCCGTTTGATGCATTTCTGTTTTCATTAAAAGAGATGGCTAATGCTGGTATGAAACTATGTTTGACACGTTATTTGCCGCTGATTAACAAAGATAATGATGCAATGACATTTATCGGCCGTTTGATGGTAAAAGGCCAATATTTTAAAACGTGGACAGAAGAAACAATGGCTCTTTGGGAGAAGGTTTTAAGTAGTCATGTACTAATGGACTCAAAGACATGTTCTGCCAGTGTTACTACCCTACAACCACGTTAACAATACGATCAGGAATAACAATCACTTTGCGGATTTGTTGACCTTCAGTGAAGCGGATAACGTTTTCAGCTGATAGAGCGATTTTCTCAATCGTCGCTTTGTCAGCATCTTTCGGATAGGTAATTGTCGCGCGCATTTTACCATTAACCTGTACGGCAATTGTTACCTCCCCTGTTTCAAATAGTGTTTCTTCATATTTAGGCCATGGTTGATCAGCCAGTAATGTTAAATGCCCTATGCTGTGCCATAATTCTTCGGCTAAATGCGGTGTAAATGGCGCCAAAAGCTGTATCAAGCGTTCTACGGCTTCGGATAAAACCCACGGTGTTAGATCATCAAGCTCTTCTTCGATCTTATTAGAAAATTCACGGATACGGGCAACGGCCTTGTTCATGTGGAATTTTTCAATATCATCACCAACGGCTTTAATTGTTTGATGCGTTAGGCTACGCATTTCTTTATCGATTGATTTAATGTCTTCAGGGTCAGCAGAAACATGATCGCTAATATTGATATTCGCTTCAACGACCATACGGTAAAGACGATTGATGTAACGCCACGCCCCTTCAAGTCCTGCTTCTGTCCATTCTAAATCACGATCAGGCGGTGAGTCAGATAAAATAAACAAACGTGCGGCGTCCGAGCCGTAAGTATCTAAGATATCTTGCGGATCAATGGTGTTGCGTTTTGATTTAGACATTTTAATTACACGGCCTTGTGTCACTGGGCTCTGATCGCTCACTTTTACCCATGCACCATTATGTGATTGCATAACATCTTTTGGGTACAACCAGTTACCCGCCTCATCCTTATAGGTGGCATGATTGACCATGCCTTGGGTGTAAAGGGCGGTGAAAGGCTCTTTTATATCCGTATAGCCACATTTGTTGAGGGCACGGGTGAAAAACCGTGCATAGAGTAAGTGCAATACGGCATGTTCAACGCCACCAATATATTGGTCTATTGGTGCCCAGTAATCAGATTTCGCTTTTTCAAAGCCAATTTTCTCATTACGTGGATCACAATAGCGGAACTGGTACCAAGAGCTTTCAAAGAAGGTGTCAAAGGTATCTGTTTCACGTGTTGCTGCCTTACCACAAGATGGGCATGTTGTTTGTTTCCATGTCGGATGATGATCGAGCGGGTTACCTGGTTTATCAAAAGTAACATCAAGCGGTAACTCCACGGGCAATTGATTTTCAGGAACAGGTACAGTGCCGCAATCATCACAATATATAATAGGCACAGGACAGCCCCAATAGCGTTGACGCGAAACACCCCAATCTCTGAGGCGGTATTTTGTAACACCGAAGCCAGTGCCCAGTGCTTCAACACGTTTTATCATTTCCGCTTTAGCGTCTTTAACAGATAGGCCGTTTAAAAAGTCTGAGTTAATGATGGTGCCGTCACTGCTTGAGGGTATCTCTTCGCCTGTTTCCACAACTTGTTGGATTGGTAAGTTATATTTGACTGCAAAATCATAGTCACGTTGGTCATGCGCTGGAACACCGTAAATAGCGCCTGTCCCATAATCCATTAAAATGAAGTTGGCGACATATATAGGGAGCTCTTTATTTGGTAATAATGGATGCGTTGCTTTATAACCTGTGTCAAAACCAAGCTTCTCAGCTTTTTCAATATCAACTTCCGAAGTGCCCATTTGATTGGCTTTTTTAACGAAAGCGTCAAAACCGTCTTTATTAGACGCTAATTTTTGGGCAATGGGGTGATCGGGGGCAAGAGCTATAAAGCTTGCACCAAAGAATGTATCTGGACGTGTTGTATAGACGTCTATTTCTGTATCACTGCCTTTTACTTGCCATTTGAATTGTAGGCCTTGAGACTTACCAATCCAATTTTCCTGCATGATGCGGACTTTTTCTGGCCAACCCTCAAGGCTTTTAATACCGCTGAGTAAATCTTCAGCAAAATCGGTGATTTTTAAAAACCATTGATTCAGCTTACGCTTTTCAACGGGTGCACCGGAGCGCCAACCCTTGCCATCAACGACCTGTTCATTGGCTAAAACACAATTATCTACAGGATCCCAATTAACAGTCGATTCTTTTTTATAGGCCAGATCGTTTTTTAGAAAATCTAAGAACATTTTTTGCTCATGTTTATAATACCCAGGGTGACATGTGGCTATTTCACGGGACCAGTCAAAAGCAAAACCCATCGACATAAGCTGCTCTTTCATTTCAGCCGCATTTTTATAGGTCCAGTCGGCTGGATGAGCGCCACGTTCAAGGGCAGCGTTTTCAGCTGGTAGGCCAAAAGCATCCCAACCCATAGGGTTCAATACATTATAGCCTTGGGCTTTCCGGTAACGGGCGATGACATCCGATAAAGAATAATTGCGGACATGGCCAACATGAATTCGACCAGATGGATAAGGCAACATCGCCAAAACATAATAGGCTTCTTTGTCAGCATTTTCTTTGACTTCAAAGCATTTCTGGTCAACCCAAGCCTTACGCCATTTGGCTTCAGATTCTTTAATATTATAGCGTGTTGTCATGTTTTATTACTTTTCTAGGCTGGCAATACGCATTTCACGGGCGCGGGCAAGAATCGCATCTTCAATCTTACGTGTGTCTTCTTTGGCTACCGTCACCGATTCCCATTTAGCATTTTCAGAGGCACGTTGCTCTTTAAACATGGAGACCTTTACGCCCGAGGCACGCAGTTGTTTATCTGTGATAAGGATGTTGAGTTTATAGCGTTGATTCGGTGTCTGTGCCGCAGAGTACCAATCCGTTAGAATGACACCACCAAAAGGGTCAGCCTGAGAAATAGGCATAAAGTTGATAGTTTCTAATGAGGCACGCCACAAGAATGCATTAATATTAAGGACATTATCTGCATCTGCGGTGTCGCCATCTGTTTTACCCATTAAAACACTGCCGAATCCACCTTCACCGAAGATTGTTTCATTATCTTTATAAGCCGAGCCTTGATCGGCTTGCTGTTCACGGTTTTGGTTTGGATACTTTGCTTCACCTTTAGGAAGGACTGAACAAGCAGTCAATGATAATATAAATAAGGCAATAATATAATGAGTAATTTTTAACATTGTTATTCCATTCTATTCGTTAGAGCTTATGTTTAGCATGTGATTATGGCATGCTCAAGGCGATTTTTGCGATTGCTGTTGTTACAATAATGTCACATTTTTGTAACAGTAAGGCAAAAATGTAACAGTTTGTTGTGAAGTGTGAATTGACGTTGTCCCGTGAACAAGAATAATAGGGCTATCTTCTTTGGTGGTCAAAGAGGGTAAAACTTAGATTAAAGATTAACTTTAATTTATTTATGGAGATATAAAATGAAAAAACTACTTCTCGCTGGTGTTGCTGCTGTTGCTATGGCTGCTGTTGCTACGCCTGCTGCTGCTGAGATCGAATTAGAACTTGGCGGTTTTGCAAAAGGTTACTTCTCATATGTTGATCAAGACGAAGCGGCTGGCTTAGATGTTCGTCCATTAGACATTATCCGTCACACAGAAGTTCATGCTGGTGGCGAAACAACATTAGACAATGGTCTAACAGTTGGTGTTCGTTTAGAAGCTGAAGCAGATGGTAACGATGCAGCTGGTATCGAAGAATCATATGCATACTTTTCAGGCGGCTGGGGCCGTGTGAATGTTGGTGCTGAAGATGGTTCTAACTATTTGCTACAAGTGGCTGCCCCTTCTGCTGATTCAAACGTAGATGGTGTTCGTTCGTTTGTTCAGCCTCTTAATCTACAATCATTGAGAGGAGCTATTGGTCAACTTAATGCAATTGCAGCCTATACAGGCGAAGTTGACAGTTCTTTGGGTTTTGATTATGAAAACAATGCAACTGGTTATGCTGATAAAGTAACTTACTTGTCACCAGTATTTGGTGGTTTCCAAGTTGGTCTATCTTATGCACCTGATAATTCTAATGCTGGCGACTTCGGCGGTAACCGTCTAGAAACTGGCTTTGGTGATGCAATGGAAGCTGCTTTCCGCTATGAAGGACAATTCGAAGGTGTTGGTGTTGCATTTGGTGCAGGTTACACAACAATCTCTGATGATGATTCTGTTGGTAATTCAGCGGCTGCTGCTGCGGCTTACGGTGTTGGTACAACATCTGATGATCGTGACCAATGGAATGTTGGCCTTGATCTGGACTTCGCTGGCTTCGGTCTTGGAGCCGTTTACACTGAAGACAATAATGGTGTGTCTGAGCTTGCTGGTACAACAGCAGATGAAGAAACACTAGTTGTTGGTGTTGACTATACAACAGGTGCTTTCAAACTAGGTGCGTCTTACTTTGATCAAAGTAACTCATTTAGTTTAGATAATATTGATACCACACGTTATACAGGTGGTGTTGTTTACACATACGGTCCTGGTCTAACATTCCGTGGCTCAGTTTCTTACACAGAAATTGATAACTTTGCTGCGGGTGCGACAGATGTAGACGGTACAGCTGTACTAGTTGGTACACAAATCAACTTCTAATTCTTAGAAGAATATAAAGATTTAAGAAGGGCGCTTTCGGGCGCCCTTTTTTTGTTTTAAGCTGGGGGTCATGTCTATTAAAGAAAAAATTACGGCTGTTCAAAAAGAAATGAAGTCTAAAGCCACGCTTATTGCTGTTAGTAAGCAACAGCCTATTGAGCGCATTGAAGAAGCCTTGAGCGCTGGTCAACGTGTTTTTGGTGAAAATAGAGTCCAAGAAGCGCAGCAGCGTTGGCATGAATATCGAAACGAGCATCCTGATCTTGTGCTACATCTTATAGGCCCACTCCAAAGTAATAAGGCGGCTGAGGCCGTAACGCTTTTTGATGTTATTCATACAATTGATCGAGAAAAAATAACCAAAGCTTTATCTGACGAAATGAAAAAGCAGAAGAAAGATCTACCGTGTTTTATTCAAGTCAATATTGGTGACGAAGACCAAAAATCTGGTGTCGCTATAAAAGATCTAGAGTCATTATATATATACGCTACACAAGAATGTGGTCTCAATATCATTGGATTGATGTGTATACCGCCTTTAAACAGGCCCGCAGCGCTCTATTTCTGTTTATTGAAAAAACTAGCAACGCAATTAGGGTTGAAAGAGCTGTCTATGGGTATGTCTGATGATTACGAAAAAGCTGTGGCTTGTGGTGCGACTCATGTGCGTGTCGGTTCAAAAATATTTGGAAGCCGAATTTAATGCCAGAACTACCAGAAGTAGAAACAGTTAAAAATGGTTTGGCACCGGTTTGGCTCAATCAGACGATTAGGCGGGTTGAGCTAAGACGAGAAAATCTTCGCTATCCCTTTAAGCCTGATTTTAAAGAAACATTAGAGGGTGCGCGGGTTACGCAAATGAGCCGCCGTGGTAAATATATGATTGTCTCTTTAAATAAAGGCCAACATCTTATCATTCATTTGGGTATGTCAGGCTCTTTTAAAATTGAAGGATCATTATATGTGCCAGTAAAACACGACCACGTGCTCTTTTACCTCTCTAACGATAAGACACTTATATATAATGACCCTCGTCGTTTTGGTTTTATGGTGCTGGTTGAGGATATTGAGGTATACCCGCCCTTTAAGATAATGGGACCAGATCCGTTAGGTAATGATTTTAATGCACCTTATCTAAAAAGAAAATTTAAGACGCTTGAAACCCCTATTAAAACAGCATTGCTTAACCAATCGTTGATTGCAGGCATTGGTAATATATATGCGTGTGAAGCCTTACATATGGCGGGTATTAGCCCATTAAAGCCTGTTCAAAAGATATCCTTATCAAAGCTTGAGCTTTTAACACAAAGCATACGAGATGTGTTATTTAAGGCGATAGAAGTCGGCGGTTCTTCTTTAAAAGATCATCGACAAGCAGATGGTTCTCTAGGGTATTTTCAGCATCAATTCACAGTTTATGGTCGTGAAAATGCGTTATGCTTGACTTGTAAGAGGGAGACAAATCACATAAAACGAATAGTACAGGCAGGACGCTCTACATTTTATTGTCCGCATTGTCAGAGATAGGATTAACTATGCGTTTCTTTTTATCCATATTCGTTGTCCTTATATTGTCTGTAAGCGGCATTGCTAAGGCGCAAGAGCGTTTCTCAAGTATGATTGAAGATTTACCCCTACCTGCTTTATTAATAGAAGATGCGGATAATAGTATTTTGTTTGATAAGCCTTCTGGGCGCTTTATAGAGCTTCAAGCTTACACCCAAGCTATGAGCATGGCTGAAATTTATAGATTTTATGAGAGATCTCTGCCAGCCTTAGGTTGGCAAAAAATAGATGCTGAGAATTACTATCGTGATACTGAACGGTTAAAAATTCATATAGAACAAAAGGATAAAACTAACCGTGTGATTTTCACTTTAACGCCAGATAAAATCTAGTAAAAAATAATCATTTTTTATCCACATTTTTTCTTGACAGTGACCCCCTTGATCCCGTATCAATCATAACTTCTGCTTATTATAAAAAAGGTAGGCAGTGGAATTTAATTATTAAGGTATATGACATGGCAAATATTAAGTCAGCAAAGAAAAGAATTTTAACAACAGCGAAAAAGACAGCTGCTAATACGGCACGTCGTTCACGTATTCGTACGTTCATAAAACGCGTTGTTACAGCAATTGAATCAGGTAATGCAGCGGAAGCTAAAACAGCGCTCCAGCAAGCTCAGCCTGAAATTGATCGTGGTGTTGCAAAAGGTATTATGAAGAAGAATACAGCAGCCCGCAAAATGTCGCGTTTATCAGCAAATATTAAAGCGCTGTCAGCGAAGTAAATAATATTTTCTTTAAGTAATAATTCAAGCAGGATAAGTAATTATCCTGCAATTTTTGATTCATTTAATCGATCAGCGAACGATTATTTCTTTTTTCATTTTTTATCAATTTTTGTTTTGCAATCTAAAATTATCTGGTCTAAGGTACAAATAACAGAGGCGATCAGCTGACGTGTGAGGCCTGCAAATGCTGGGTTTTCCCAAGGCACGTTAAAGCTACGGTAAATTTTTTTACCTCCTCTGTTATGGTTTGTTACTTTGCTAAATATTGGCTTAACAGCGATGTTAAAAGAATATTTGAAGTCTCAAAACATGGGGTAAATATTTTAGAGATTTTCTCGGATATTTGCCTGTTATAATAAAACTAGACATTTAATAAGAATTGGTAAAACGATTATTTCGTTAATACTACTCTTTTGTCTGCGGTTAGAGGGCGTAATGTTTGAATAGTAAGCATTGCTTGGTGTTATTGTTAAAAAAGGGAGAGACTATTACTATGGATAAAACCGAACCAGCCAAAAAAACAGGTAAAGCAGAGACGACGAATGCTCTCGCACCATCTTCGGAAATTAAGGCGTTATGGAGCAGTATTTATGATATGTTGCGTAATGAATTTGGGGAGGCTGTTTTTAGAAGTTGGTTAAAACCTTTAACACTACAAGCCTATTATCACGGTACATTAGAAGTATCAGTACCAACCCGTTTCATGCGTGATTGGATTCAAAATCACTATCAAGAAAAAATATTAAGCCTTTGCGCCGCTAAAAACCCAGAAATCAAGCGTTTGGAGATCGTTGTTGTTCAGTCATCTGTTTTTGACAGTGAACTATCATCAGATAATGCTAAGCCTGCAAACGCAAACGAAAAATTAACAAAAATTAATGGCCGCGCGATTGAGGAATTAGAAGAAAACCTGTCATCGCCATTAGATCCTCGCTTTACATTTGAAAGTTTTGTTGTTGGTGAGCCTAATGCTTTGGCAAATGCAGCAGCACTACGTGTATCACAAAGCGGTAATGTGCCGTTCAACCCGTTATTTATTCATGGTGGCGTGGGTCTTGGTAAAACGCACCTTATGCACGCTATTGCTTGGTCTATTAAAGAAACTAATCCAGATGCACGCGTTGTGTATTTATCTGCAGAGAAGTTCATGTACCAATTTGTCCGTGCATTGCGTTATCAAGATACTATTACCTTTAAAGAATTTTTCCGCTCAGTTGATGTGTTGATGATCGATGATATTCAGTTCATTTCTGGTAAAGATTCAACACAAGAAGAATTTTTCCATACGTTCAATGCATTAGTTGATCAAAATAAACAGATCGTTATTTCGGCGGATCGTTCACCATCGGATATGACCTCAATTGATGAGCGTCTCCGTTCACGTTTGGGTTGGGGCTTAGTAGCGGATCTACAGCCATCTACCTATGAATTGCGTCGCGGTATTCTAGAGTCAAAAGCAAAAGCGTTGGAAGCCGATATCCCGTCAAATGTACTGGAATTCTTGGCGCATAAAATTAGCTCTAATATTCGTGAGCTTGAAGGTGCTTTAAATAGAATTGTTGCGCATGCTGGCTTGATGAAACAGCCTGTGACATTAGAGAACACACAAAATCTTCTGTCAGATTTGCTGCGTGCTTCTGAACGCCGTATTACTATTGATGAAATTCAACGTAAAGTGGCGGAACATTTTGGTGTACGTATGTCAGATATGCATTCAGCACGCCGTGCTCGTGCAGTGGCGCGCCCACGTCAGATTGCGATGTATCTGTGCAAACGCCTAACACAACGTTCATTGCCAGAAATTGGCCGCAAATTTGGTGGCCGTGATCACACAACAGTGATGCATGCTGTGCGCAAAATTGAGGAGCTGATGGATCAAGATAACAGCTTCCAAGATGATGTTGATGTGGTTCGCCGTGCGCTGACCGGCTAATTCTTATAAATGTCCTGCCCTTACTCACAACAAGACGTACTTATCCCAGAAGACGCTTATAAATTGAGCGCACCTTGTGCCGAGCATTTTGATGAGGCTTTACGTGCAACATTGACTAAAGCGGCGCTGAGCTGTGTGGTCGCTCAGGAAGTCTCTCGTACTGATTGTAAGGGGGCGTTTGTGCAATGTGTGGATGTTAACTGGCAAGATTCTCTTATTCAAGATATATACGCACAGGTTAGCGCATTGGGGCTACATATGCGTATTGCGAGTGCGGGCCATGGATCATCGGCTGTTTCAATACAAAAAACTCTTACTCTTTATGTGATAAAGGCGGTTGATGGTCGTTTCCGTTTTGCGGATGCCTATACAATCGGTTAATTACAGTAAAAACTAAGGAAAACTTGGTTTTGAAGCGATGAAAAAGCTTGGCGCATGCGCTTGCTGTGCTATATTGACCCTAATAAGATAAAAAATAAGGGTAATTAGATGAAACTGACTATTAACCGTTCTGATTTAATGCGTGCCTTAGGCCATGTACAATCTGTTGTTGAAAGACGCAACACAATACCGATTTTATCGAATGTAAAATTACAAGCTAAGGGCGATGTATTGTCATTAACGACAACGGATATGGATCTTGAGATCAATGAATCTGTTGCCGCTAAGGTTTCTCAAGAAGGCGCAACGACAGCTCCAGCACAAACATTACATGATATCGTGCGTAAATTACCAGATGGTGCTGATATTGAAATGAGCATCGAGCCAAATGGTTCAACAATGGCAGTTAAAGCAGGTCGTTCAAACTTTAAACTAAGCTGTCTACCAGTTTCTGATTTCCCTGATATTTCTAATACAGAGCTCGAAACAAGCTTTGATATTCCAGCAGGTGAACTTCGTGCGATTATTGATAAAACACGTTTTGCAATGTCGACAGAAGAAACGCGCTATTACTTGAACGGCATTTACGTTCATGCGATTGAGAAAAATGGCGTGGCCTTGCTATGTGCTGTGGCAACAGATGGCCACCGTTTAGCTAAATATGAAATGCCATTGCCAGAAGGTGCTGCGGGTATGCCTGGTATTATTATTCCACGTAAGACAGTGGGTGAGATCCGTAAATTGATTGAAGATGCTGCTGATCTTATTACAGTGTCGCTATCAGAGAGCAAGATTTGCTTTAGCTTTGACCATGTTGTGATGACATCAAAACTGATTGACGGCACATTCCCTGATTATCAAAAAGTGATCCCTCAAGGTAATGATAAATTGATTGAGCTTAATCCAAAAGCCTTCTCATCAGCGATTGACCGTGTGGCAACGATTATGACATCGGATAAATCACGTGCAGTGAAATTAGCGATTAATGGCAAAAACTTGATGTTGTCTGCGAATGCACCAGATGCAGGTTCAGCGACAGAGGATATTGAAATCACTAATGATAATGTAGCACTAGAGATTGGCTTTAATTCTCGTTATTTACTTGATATCACAAGCCAGATCGAGGGCGATGGATGCCGTATGTCTTTAGCGGACAGCGCCTCTCCAACCATTATTGAAGATTTGGCAGATAGCTCATCAATTTATGTGATTATGCCCCTGCGTGTTTAATGCTTATTAAACCGATTAACGGTCAAGACGCTTCTAACCTTTGTAAAGAAATTATTGTCGCCTTGCCTGAATGGTTTGGGGTAGACGATTGTAACCAGAAATATATTAACGGCGTTGCAAGCACAGAATGTTTTGCTGGTTTTATTAACAATAAAGCGGTGGCGTTGATTGCAATAAGATATCATTTTGATCAATGCGCAGAAATATGGTGGCTTGGTAGCCAGCCCGCTTTTCATGGTTCAGGGGTGGGGTCAGCCCTTTTGCAAGAAGCAGAAAGTGCAGCTGTTCAAAAAGGCTTTAAATATATGCTTGTCCATACTTTGGATATCGGTTCAGGTGACTCTGCATATGAAAAAACGTATCGTTTCTATCAAAAGAATGGATATAGAGCATTTTTAGGTCCACATATGGAAGATCGTAAAGACTACACACTGATCTATATGATGAAAACTTTCTAGAAAAATATATACTAATCGTACCATGCCGCATTTTAAGTCTTTAACGCTCACTGCTTTTCGTAACTATGAATTAGCTTCACTGGATAAGCTCGGTAATAATTTTATCGTGTTAACAGGGGCGAATGGCTCAGGTAAAACCAATATTTTAGAGGCTTTGTCGCTTTTTGCGCCAGGACGGGGTTTACGCAAAAGCCCGCTTGATGTCATGCAAAATAATGAGATTGCCCAACCAAGCTGGGCTGTTTCAACGCGCATTGCTTCTGATTATGGTGAAATTCCGATGGGTGTCGGTTATGATCAGAACTCTGGGCGGCGCATTACACGTATAAAGGGTAAGGATGTTCGGGCGCAATCTGAATTATCTGAATATATCTCATTGTTATGGCTGACACCGCAAATGGATGGTTTGTTTCTTGATTCAGGTTCAGAACGTCGCCGTTTTTTTGACCGTATGATTTTTACGAGTTTTGACGGGGCGCATGCAGGGCGTTTAACACGCTATGAGAATGCGATGCGCCAGCGGAATAAATTATTACAAGATGATGAGTTTAATGACACATGGATTGATAGTTTAGAGCTGGATATGGCCGAGACGGGGGTGGCGATTGCCGCCTCTCGTTTAGATTTCATTTATCGTCTTAACGGGGCTAGCCGTAAATTTGCCGAAACGGGTCTTTTGAAATCCTTTCCAATGGGTGAGTTTACCGCCTTTGGTTATTTAGAGAATAAGCTGGCCGAGCGTCATTCTGCGGTCAGTTGTGAGGAGCAATTTCTAACATTGCTGCGGGATAGTAGGCGTATTGATGCTAAACGTGGTGGTACCAGCGATGGTCCCCATAAAACAGATTTTAAAGTGCAGCATTTAAAGAAAAATATGGCAGCAAGCCAATGTTCAACAGGCGAACAAAAGGCTTTATTAACAGGGATTGTGCTTGCTTATGCGCAAATGGTTCGTGAAGAAAAAAATATTATGCCTGTATTATTGCTCGATGAAATTGCTGCGCATTATGATAAGGATAGACGGGCTGAATTATTTGCTCTTTTATACGCCATGGGTGGTCAAGTTTGGATTACGGGTACAGATCAAGAGATTTTTATCAATGCGGCGCCTGAAACACAGTTTTTTACCATAGAAAAGGGTAAAATCAAGCAGCAATAAAAAAGCGAATAAATCCAGATAAAATGCGCTTTTTACTATTGTTTTGTCTTGGAATTTGCTAGTCTTGAGACGTTCACGAAAGATTAGAAAATTAAGAGATGAAAAATGACAAAAGAAGCAGCTGCAACGATGGATAATTCAAACCAAAATGACTATGGCGCAAGCTCAATTAAAGTCTTAAAGGGCCTTGATGCAGTCCGCAAACGCCCTGGTATGTATATTGGTGATACCGATGATGGTTCTGGTCTGCATCATATGGTTTATGAAGTCATTGATAATGCGATTGATGAATCTCTTGCAGGCCATTGTGATGAAGTAAATATTATCCTTAATGCCGATGGATCAGCAACGATCCGTGATAATGGTCGTGGTATTCCAACAGATATTCACCCAGAAGAAGGTATTTCGGCGGCACAAGTGATTATGACCCAGCTTCATGCTGGTGGTAAATTTGACCAAAACTCATACAAAGTATCGGGCGGTCTGCACGGTGTGGGGGTTTCGGTTGTTAATGCGCTTTCTGAATGGCTGGATCTACGTATCTGGCGTGATGGTAAGGAATGGTTTTTGCGTTTCAAGCATGGTGTTGCTGAAGGTGATTTAGAGGTGGTTGGCGATGCGCCAGGTAAAAAAGGAACGGAAGTGTCATTCTTGCCTTCTGCTGAAACATTCACGATGGTGGAATTTGATTATGAAACCTTAGAAGACCGTTTCCGTGAATTGGCGTTTTTGAATTCAGGCGTCAATCTTCTTTTCACAGATAATCGTGGTGAAGAACCACGCTCTACACGTCTTTTTTATGAGGGCGGTATTGTCTCTTTCGTAGAATATTTAAACCGTAATAAATCCTCGCTAATGTCTTCGCCGATTTCTATTTCTACACATGAAGAAGAAAGCGGCATTACTGTTGAAGCGGCGATGGAATGGACAGATGCTTACCATGAAAGCATGTTGTGTTTTACGAATAATATCCCGCAACGTGATGGCGGAACGCATTTGGCGGGTTTCCGTGGCGCTCTGACCAGAACATTGAATAACTACGCTAATGAAACTGGGTTATTGAAAAAAGAAAAAGTTGCTTTATCAGGCGATGATATGCGTGAAGGTTTAACCTGTGTTTTATCTGTAAAAGTACCCGATCCAAAATTCTCATCTCAAACAAAAGACAAGCTTGTATCATCAGAAGTACGTCCTGTCGTTGAATCAAAAGTAGCTGAAGCTTTAGGTACATGGTTAGAAGAAAATCCAACTGAGGCGAAAAAGATCGTCCAAAAAATTGTTGAGGCAGCCACAGCCCGTGAGGCAGCACGTAAAGCACGTGATCTAACACGCCGTAAAGGGGTGCTGGATGTATCAAACCTGCCAGGCAAATTGGCGGATTGCCAAGAAAAAGACCCTGCTCTATCAGAACTTTTCATTGTTGAGGGGGATTCAGCGGGTGGTTCGGCTAAGCAGGCACGGTCTCGCAGATCACAAGCTATCTTGCCTTTACGTGGTAAAATCCTGAATGTTGAACGGGCACGTTTTGATCGTATGCTTGGCTCTCAAGAGATTGGGACTTTGATTACAGCATTAGGAACTGGTATTGGTCCTGACGAGTTTAATATCGAAAAAACGCGCTATCATAAAATTATTATCATGACGGATGCGGACGTCGATGGGTCGCACATTCGGACGCTTTTATTGACATTCTTCTTCCGTCAAATGCCGGCTCTTATTGAGCGTGGTTATTTATATATTGCACAACCACCACTTTACAAAGTTAAGCGTGGGAATGCTTCTGAACGCTATTTGAAAGATGATGCAGCATTGGATGCGTTTTTAATTGATTCAATTGCCGATGATTTGAAATTTGTCACGAGTAGTGGCCAAGTTGTTGTTGGTAATGATTTGCGTGCACAATTCTTTGAAGCAAAATCAGTGCAGCAATCTATTGATAATTTAAAAGGCAAAATCGGTTCGGCGTTTGTTGTGTCACAGGCTGCAATGGGCGGGGCTTTCGATGAGAAATTCTTGACCGATGAGCCTGCCGGTCAAAAGGTGGCTGCTGACATTGCAACACGTTTAGATGCACTTGAGAGTGCGCTTGAAAAAGGCTGGACAGGGTTTTTCCAGATTGGCAAAGGCTTCACGTTCAAACGTACATTACGTGGAGTTGAAGAAAAATATACGATTCCTATGGATATGCTGCGCGGACAAGATGCTAAAAAGTTTGCACAAAAATTAACATGGATGAATGACTTCTTCGGCGGCGCTGGACAAATTTCTTATAAAGAAGAAAAGCCAATTAAAGTGCGTTCGGTAAGTATGTTCCTAGAGGAGATTGCAAAAATTTCTCGTAAAGGCTTACAAATTCAGCGCTATAAAGGTCTCGGTGAGATGAACCCAGAACAGCTTTGGGAAACAACACTTGATCCAGAAGCACGAGTTTTATTGCAGGTGAGTATTAAAGATGCTGAAAAGGCTAATGAAGTTTTCTCGACGCTGATGGGCGATGTGGTTGAACCACGCCGTGAGTTTATTCAGAACAATGCGCTAAAAGCAAAGACGGACTTGTAATATAGAATTAGATGGGTGTCAGGGCTATGTTTTTGCGCTGTCTTATCTTTTCTTGAGACGTTTCAATTTGTCTTTGCGTTGGGGGCGTTACAATAGCCCACTCACCTGTCTCTAATTTTTTCATAAAACGCAACCCTTTATCGGCGATAGCAATCAGAGGGGCAACTACTGATAGGCCTATAAGTGCTGCATCAAAGTCTTGTGATGCGATCACTAAAGGTAAAACTGTTAAGCTTACAAACGCAGCGGCATAGTATTTTTTGGTTGTGGCAGCAGCCATATAATATTTGTGGACGCTTTGAGCAGCTTCAACTTCGGAAGGTTCTCTATCAATCACTAAGCGCTGTATGGTTTCTTGATCTAAATAAGGTTTGCGTGGCGTGAATTCTTTTAGAAACTGTCTTTCACTAAACTGGGCGATAGATAATAATCCTATATTTATGCCAAGGATGATTGGTGCAAAGTCAATATTATCTGTTAAGCCTGTTGCAATCAAAGTGGCTAATGTTGAGACCACTGTTTCTCTAAGCGGTAGTTGAATGGTTTGATTCTGTTTTTCCGCAGTAAAAGCCGCCCCTGTTAGCGTTATAAAACGTGACCTCTTTAATAAATTTGCCATAATTTTTTATAGCCAGATAGGAGAACTCGGTCAAGTTTTTGGTTGTGTGTATCACATGCTCTCTTTCTTTATAGCCGAAATCGGCTAAACTATTATTCATGGGCAGTAACTCACATACAATATTGATTGCTGAAGATAATGATGTCACACGGCAGATGATGGCGGCTGTGCTTAAAAGTGCAGGGTATGATATTGTTGAGGCCATTGATGGTTCACAGGCTATGCAGAAATTGAAAGAAATCAAGATTGATGTGGCGCTCATTGATCTGCATATGGCGCCAGAGGGCGGTTTCGATCTCGCTAATAATATCATTGCGGAAGGCTATAAATGTCCGATGATCTTGATTACAGGTGATGAAGGTTCTGACTTATTAGTGCAGACACGTAAATATGGTTTTGTGCAGGTGTTGAAGAAACCCGTAGAACCAGAACGTCTTAAAGCGTTGGTTGATCGGGTGATAGAAAAGATTAAGACGGCTTAGGCCCGTTATGATCTGGCGTAAAATGAGCTAGGAAAAAGCCAAAGACTGAGTTGTTTGCCACTTCTACAAAATCCCTTACTCTGCCGTAAAGAAGCATTTGTTCGCTTCCAATCATGGTGTTTGTGATACTGATACCGGCTTCTAATAGGTACGGAATAACCATTCTCTTTGCTTCGTCGGCTTGATATTTACCAAGGCCATTAAACGTAACAGCAAGATTCAGCGTCCCATCCTTGCTTTCTCGACAAAGCTGGATAAGCGCTGATTTATTTAGAACTGCCTTTAATGATTCTACACTCATGCATGCTTATATCAAAAATATAGGACCGCTGTCAATTAATATGTAAATCATATAGAGTGTTGTTTTTTTACTTTATTTTGACGGATTGTCAGAGCACCAACATCAAAACCGTCAATCATCTCATTAAACAATTGATACCAGTTTATTTGCGCATCCAAATGAATAAAGACAGACCCTAAACCTAAGGCTGCACGATCCATAAAGACAAATTCTCTAGGCACTGGAATACCGGCTCTGGCTTCACGTAATTGTTCGTGCACTTGTTTCGCTGTGTCACGCCCATACATCGCCCCTTCGGCCTTACCAATAGGACGTATTTTATCATCTAAAATTGGGCCATATAGAAAGCGTGCCCAGACATTGAGAATTTCAATAACCTCATTGGTTAACCCTTTAAAACCCCATGTTTCATATGCTTCAACAGCTAAATCATTATTATTGGTTTGCAGCGCATGATAAAGATCGATAACACCTTTGACAAAAGAAGGGGGGAATATGCGCACGCAGCCAAAATCAAGAAGGTTGATTGATAGATCATCAGGACGGACTGTGTAATTACCCAAATGCGGATCACCATGGATAATGCCGTATTGATAAAGAGGTACATACCACGCCTTGAACATATTCATAGCCAGTTGGTTACGTTTTTCTATAGGAGCAGTTTTAAAATTTAAGATTTTATCGCCCTCTAACCAATTACTGGTAAGCAAACGGCCTGTCGATAAATCTTCATAGATATCTGGTACATGGACATTCGGCTCATCTTTGAGCATGTAGGAATAAGCTTGAGAGTGTCGTGCTTCTCTTTTGTAATCTAGTTCTTCAAATAATCGTTCAGCGATTTCAGCGTGGATATTATTTGTATTGATTGATTTATCGTAGTTCTGATACAGGCTGAATATAAGCTTTAATTGCTTTAGATCAGCATCTATGGCTGAGCTCATATCTGGATATTGCAATTTACAGGCAAGCAAAGTGCCATCATGGTGTCTGGCTTTATGCACTTGGCCTAATGAGGCCGCAGCAGAGGATTCCTTATCAAACTGCGCAAAACGTGTTTGCCAGTTCTCGCCTAACTCGGCCTTCATGCGCCGTTTTACAAATGGCCAACCCATGGGTGGTGCAGAAGATTGAAGCTGCTGTAGCTCTTGAGCATATTCAGGTGGCAAAGCTTCTGGGATGGTGGCAAGTATTTGTGCCACCTTCATTAAGGGGCCTTTAAGATTGCCCAAAGACATCATCAATTCTCTGGCATGGCTGTCTTTATCAATATTAAGACCCAGCCATTTCTCACCTGCTAATTTAGCAGCAAGTGAAGCCATTGTTGTCGTTGTTTTGCCGTAACGAAGGGCACGGCCACCAAAGTTACTTTTTTCTGTCTCGCTCATAGATATCAATATAGAGGGTTTTTACTTTAAAGAAACGACAAATCATCATAGACTTAAAGCATCTCAACGGGGCTGTTTTCTCAGCTTTAAAAAGCAAACATGATTAGATGGGTTTTCATTATTACGCTGCTACTAGGTTCAAGTAACGCTTGGGCGGATCAAGATATGGCTTTAACCCCTGTGACCGAAAGGGCATATGACGCTTTTAAACCTAAAGGCTTAAAATTAGGGGCCTTTAAAATATTGCCAGATATCACGTTTGAGACGGGTTATAACTCCAATGTTTATATCACGGAAAGCAATCAACAAAGTGATATGGTCAATACGATTAAACCTTCGGTCAATGTGCAATCGGACTGGAATAATCATTCGATGGAATTTCGTGGTGAGGGTGAGATAAAGCGTTTCGTTGATAATGACTCAGAAGATCAAAATAATTTTAAATTATCATATAAGCGCAATATTAACGTAAAGCGTGTGTTGGATTTTTACGGCAAAACGAGTTTCGCCTATGACCATGAAGAGCGGGACGATATTTTAGATACACAAAGCCCTGCTAGTCCGTTTCGTTATAAGGATTTAAATCTTGGTCTAGGTATGCGCTATAAGCCTGGACGTAATGAAGTCGCTGTTGAGATCGATCGACGTAGCTTACGTTTCGATGATGATGTTAGTTTTGCCAATCCTGCTGTCCCAGCGATCCGAAGTGATGCAGACCGTAATGAAACAAAGTTGCAGCTGATCCATAACTATCAGATCCATGACCAACTAAAAACCGAGATTAGATTGAGCTACCGCTTATTGAATTATCAAAGATTATCCTATCAAACGGGGCCTGCAAGTTTTACAGGTTTTGACCAAGATTCTAATGTGGCAGCAGCAGCGGTTGGATTATCAGGCAATTTATTCCGTAATGTACAGGGACGTATATTGCTCGGGGCAGAGCAACAAAGTTATAAGGACACTGGGCTTGATGATGTGTCTGCTGGCACAGTTGATGTCGATTTATCATGGAATCCTACTTCTATCTCGACACTTAATCTCGGCTATGATCGCCGCTTAGAGACAGATAACGCGATTGAAGGTGGTTTAACACGTCAACGTTTCTCTATTGGCTATGACCATGAATTAAAGCGTAATATTTTACTAACCAATCGTTTTGAGTATGAAACAAGAGATTTTGAGAATAATGTCCGTGAGGATACAACTTATCGTTATAGCTTTGGCGGGCAATATTTATTTAATGATAAATATAGTCTCAATCTAGGGGCAGATTATGAAGTCAGAGACAGTAATGTTGTTGGCTCTGATTACGATCAATTAATTTTCATGCTTGGTCTCAGTCGTAAGTTCTAGTTTTGTATTGCGAGCCTTGCGACACAGTGCCACTATAGGCCTATGGGACAGATATCCACCATTCCAGCGTCACTGCCTTTTGCTGATACTATAGCAAAAGGGTTGATTGAACGTGTGAGTGGTGATCCTCAGGCTTTGAGCCAATATAAGATCCTTTTACCAACACGTCGGGCATGTCGCATCATGCGTGAAGCGTTTTTACGTCAAGGTCAAGGGGCGTTGATGTTACTGCCTAAATTAGAGGCGATAGGTGATCCTGATGAAGATGAATTAAGTATCTTGTCCAGTGGTGAGAGTGCTATTGCGGCCTTAGACATACCCCCCGCTATTCATCCGATTGCACGCCTTGGGTCTTTGGCTAAATTATTACGTGGTCAAGAAGGGTTTCAAGGCAGTTATGAGCAGTCATTGATCTTAGCCAAGGCACTGATGAAATTCTTGGATGAGCTTTATATAGAAGATAAAAAATTAGATGATTTGAAAGACCTCGTGCGACAAGAAGGCTTGGCAGATCACTGGCAAGTAACGCTTAATTTCTTAGATGTTTTGAAAACGCAATGGCCGCAACAGCTGATGAGAATGGGCTATATTGAACCTGTTGATCGGCGCAATAAATTACTCGCTGCTCAAGCTAAAATTTGGCATGAAACACCACCCCCTACACCGATTATAGCGGCTGGTATTACAGGCTCTGTACCTGCCACAGCACAATTATTTAAGGCAATCATGCAACTAACAAAAGGTGAGATTATTTTGCCTGGTTTGGATCAATATTTGGAAGATGCAGCATGGGAAGATTTAGAAGAAAATCATCCGCAATATAGTCTTAAAAACCTTCTCAGCGTTTTAGGCGTTGCACGTTCGGCTGTTTCCATATGGGCAGATTACAGCACAGATCAGAATGAAAGCCGTGAAATGTTGCTCTCAGAAATTATGAGACCCGCAACGCATTCTGCTGCATGGGGCAAAAAAATGCTGCATAAAGAAGCTGTGAAAAACCTTTCATTGATTGAGTGCAAAAACCATGATGAAGAAGCCGCCACCATTGCATTGATTATGCGTGAAGTTTTGGAAGATAAAGATAAATCAAAGACAGCTGCGCTTATTACCCCTGACCGTAATTTAGCCTTACGTGTTAAAGAAAAATTACGTCGTTGGGAGATTGATATTGATGATAGTGCGGGGACATTGCTGAGCAACACACCACGTGGACTTTATTTACGCTCAATTATTGGTGTAATTGAACAAGATTTTTCGCCCGTTGCACTGCTAAATCTACTCAAACAAGATTTATGTGGTAATGGCTTAGTGGATAATATGCGCTCTCATGTGCGTCGCCTTGATGATATGTTGCGTGGGCCAAAACCTTTGGGCGGATTACCGCAATTAATCAAATTTTTGCAGAAAAAAGATGCAAAAACACAAAGTAATATTGCAGCCGTTTTTACACCGATTTTTGATTTATTCGGGATGATTGATGCGCACAAGATACAAAGTTTAGAGGCATGGATTACAACGCATATTTCTTTGGCAGAAAACTTGGCAACGGCTAAAGATAAATCAGGACAGGAGCGTTTATGGTCAACGGAATCGGGTGAGGCACTGGGTACATTATTTAGTGCGTTAAAAGAGCAAGCGCATCGTTTTGATGCCATGGATATTCAAAGCTATGGTGTTTTGATCGAACAATTAATGCGTGGTGTTACACTACGCCCTAAATATGGCCAACACCCTCGTTTAACGATTTTGGGTCAAATGGAATCACGCTTATCCCATGCTGATTTGATTATTATGGGTAGCTTGAATGAGAACATTTGGCCACCAGCCGCACAGGCTGACCCTTGGATGTCACGCTTGATGCGCCAAGATTTTGGCTTGCCAAGTACCGAGCAAAAAATAGGATTTGCTGCACATGATTTTGTGCAATTAGCGGCCAGTCAAAATGTCATTATAACCCGTGCAAAAATGATTGAGTCCGTTCCTACTTTACCGTCTCGTTGGTTGCAACGCATGGAAGCTGTTTTGAAAGCTTATGATTTTTTCTTAGAGAAAAGAGATCATTATAAACAATGGGCAGCAGCGTTAGATAAGCCAGAAGAACTGAGTGCGCCTGCGCAAAGACCAGAGCCACGTCCAAAAGCTTCAATGCGTTTTCGTCATATTTCAGTGACTGGTGTACAAAATTGGATGGTTGATCCTTATGCAGTTTACGCCAAATATATTTTGGGTTTGCGTAAAATGGATGATCTGGAGCAAGAGCAAGATCATGCCCAAAAAGGCAGTTTGGTGCATGATACATTGTTTGAATATGTGCAGGCTCATAAATCAGACTGGCCAATAACTGCCAAGCAAGAGATGCTTGATATTTTTCATCGCCTTTGTAAGGACGAAGGCATTCAACGCCCTGAGCTATTGCCTTGGTATCCACGGTTCTTGGTCATGCTTGATTGGTTTGTGCAGCATGAAAATGATTGGCGGAAGACAGGGGCATATCCTGCGGCGTTAGAAGTAAAAGGGGCATATGTTTTCCAAACAGCACAAGGTGATTTTACGATTGAAGCCAAGGCAGATCGTATTGATAAAATGAGTGATGGCAGTTTGGCTATTATAGATTATAAAACCAGCAAAACACTCTCTGAGTCTAAAGTTAAGAAAGGCTTTTTGCCACAACTTCCTTTGGAAGGACTGATTGCACAAAAAGGTACATTTGATAATCTTTCGGCATCTGTTGCAGCCTTACAGTTTTGGAAGATCATAGGGGCTGAATCTGAATCTGGCGATGTCATCGATATCAATAAGGGTAAAGCTATTGATGCGCTGATTGAAGAAGCTGAAGCGGGATTACGGACATTGGTGGAAGTATTTGAACAAGATAATACACCGTATTATTCATTACCTGATGAGAATAATATGCCGCTCTATCAAGATTATGCGCATCTTGCCCGCGTTAAAGAATGGGCCAATGAGAATGATAGTGACAGCGATGGCGGTGATGCATGATAGATATTCAGGCACAATCAAATATCGTTGAACAAGAAAAAGACCCGAACATTATACAACGTCGTGCAGCCAATCCTTTAACCCCTGTTTGGGTTGGGGCGTCGGCGGGGACAGGCAAAACAAAAGTCCTGACCGATCGTGTGCTGCGCTTATTACTACCAGATCATCAAGGGCGTCAAGGTACAGCGGCACACCGCATTTTATGTCTGACATATACCAAAGCGGCGGCAGCAGAGATGAAAGAACGGATCACTGAAACTTTGCGCCAATGGGCAGTGATGAAAGATGATGAACTGCGCACAACATTAGACAAAAAACTTTTTGGTGAGCCTGCCACGGCTTTACAGTTTGAACGAGCACGTTCTTTATTTGCCGCCGTTGTTGATGTACCAGGTGGCCTAAAGATTATGACGATTCATGCTTTCTGTAGCTCTATCCTCGCACGCTTTCCATTGGAAGCAGGGCTTTATCCAGGGATGGAAGCGATGGAAGAGCCAGAAGCGCATCAGCTTCTCAAACAAGCCTTTACACAAGTAATTGAGTTATATAACAGCGACCCTAAAAGCACTCTCCAGCGGGAGATGTTAAACCGCTTACTGCGGGAGAAAAACGACGATCAAATTTTGGATTTGATTAAAGACATGCTGCGTGAACGTCGGCAGTTTGAAAATATCGTTAAACATAAACATGGCTTGTTGCAACTCATTGAAGATGTTTATACGGCACTTGATGCTGACATATTAATAGATGAGCAGGTATTATCGGACAGGTTTTTTGAGGACATCTATGCACGCCAATTAGAGCTTTATGATTTGATAAAAGCTTTTACGGATCAGGATGGTAAAACACATAATGAGGCAGGCTGGAATCTCAAAAATTTTATAGAGAGTGGAAATAGATCATTTAAAGATTGGTGCAGCATTTTTTTGACTAAAGAAGGCACAGTCACAAAAAATGTTGCAAGTATTGTCAAAAAAGCCGATCACATTACAGGTGTTTTTGATCCATTAATGGATAAGACATTACACTGTTTGAAACAAATTAAAGCCAATCGCTTAGCACAACAAACAACCGATCTTTTGTTTGTGGGGAATGCGGTTAAGCAGGCCTATCGTCAATTAAAAGAGCAACAGGCAAAACTTGATTATGATGATTTGATTATCTATACCGCAAATTTGCTTGATAGCGCAGTACATATGAGTCGTGTGCAATGGGTGATGTATAAATTAGATGGTGGTATAGATCATATATTGCTTGATGAAGCGCAAGACACAAATCCAGATCAGTGGGAAATCATTAAGCATTTATGTACGGAATTTTTTACTGGTATTGATGAAGAAAAAGATCGGCCTCGCACGCTGTTTGTGGTCGGTGATGAAAAGCAATCAATTTATTCATTCCAACGGGCAAACCCCGCCGAGTTTCGGAAGATGAAAAAACATTTTACGGATAAGTTCGAAGCGGTCTCGCTACCACTGCAAGACGTACCAATGAACATATCTTTCCGTACAGCGCAAACGGTGTTGGATCATGTTGATGATGTTTTAGAAGATAATTATGAGCCGCATATTTCGTTCCGTGAAGGCCAAGCAGGTCATATTGAGATTTGGCCATTATTGAAAGACGGCGTCAAAGCAAAAGAAGATAATTGGCCGATTCCTAATGTCTTAAAACCAGCCGAAAATGCTGCACCTGTTTTAGCCAAAAAAATAGCAACCACGATCAGAGAGTGGCTTGATACAAAACGGATGCTTGATGCGCGTAATCGCCCTATCGAGCCGCGCGATATTATGATCCTTGTGCGTTCACGCAATGCGTTGGTGCGCCAAATTATCCGTGCATTGAAAGCACAGAATATTCCACTTTCTGGTGCCGATCGTATGGTGCTGATGGATGAGATTGTCGTAATGGATTTACTGGCCGTGATGTCATTTGCGTTGCAGCCCGAAGATGATCTGACGCTTGCCACAATTCTGAAATCGCCGTTTATTGCTCTATCAGAAGAAGCATTGCTGGAGTTGTCTTATGGACGAGAGAAAACAAGCCTTTGGCAAGCACTTAAAAAACATGAACAATATAAGAAGATTACACAATGGCTTGAAGTCTTGTTGACTTTATCGGGTGAGGCTTTGCCGTTCGAGTTTTTAAATCATTTATTGATTTCCTCCTGTCCAGCAAGTTCAAAATCTGGTCGTCATGCTATTGCAAAACGATTAGGTGAAGATGTCTTTGAGGCAGTCGATGAGTTAATGGCTCAAGCTTTATCCTTTGAACAAAATAATATCGCTGGTTTACAATATTTTGTGCAACATATGCGTGCACAAAATATAGAGATAAAACGAGAAACAGATACAGGTGAAAATGTCGTACGGATTATGACAGTGCACGGTGCAAAAGGGTTACAAGCACCGATTGTATTTTTGCCTGATAGTATTGTTACCTCACATAGTTATTCAAAATTAGAACGTCTATTATGGCCACATAAGACAGGTATAGATGTACCTCTATGGTCGGCAAGTAAAGAGAATGATATCCCACTTTATAAAGAATTGCGTGACAACATTAAGACGCAACAAATGGAAGAGTACCAACGATTGCTTTATGTGGCGATGACACGGGCAGAAGACGAGTTATATATCTGCGGCAAACGTGGCAAGTTTGATCCATTGCCAGAGAGCTGGTATCTGGTGACTAAGCGGGCTTTGGAAAAAGCCGAGGATGTAAGCGCCGTGCCCTTCACGGTAGACGATCCCAATTATTTAGAAGATGAAACAAAATTGGTACTGCACCGTGATCGTCTAAGTGATCCTGACCGTGTGGAAAAACAAGATGCGTTAGAGCATATAGAGGCTCAAGCATTGCCCGATTGGGTTGATAAAATGATGCCAGAGGAGCCAAATCCACCTTCGCCACTCACCCCCTCTCGTCCATCAGACGTTGAGCCAGCGGTTCTATCGCCGCTCTCATCTGAACAAAGCTCTCGCTTTAAGCGTGGGAATATTACCCATGCGCTTTTACAATTCTTGCCTGATTTACCTGTTGAAAAACGTCGGCAAGCAGCCAAAAATTGGCTTTCTAAACCTGCCCATGATTTGAGTGCCGAGGTTCAACAAAGCATTGCAGATGAGACATTGGCCATTCTGGAAGATCCAAACTTTGCGCCATTATTCGGTAAAGGCTCTATGGCTGAAGTGCCACTATCGGGTCTTTTAGGTAAGCAAATTCTCTCAGGGCAAATAGATAGGCTACTCATCACCGATACAGAAGTCTGGATTATTGATTATAAATCAAACCGTCCTTCACCGCAGCGCATTGAAGATGTACCTGCTATTTATATGAAACAAATGCGTAGTTACCGCCAAGCGCTTGAAAAGATATATCCTCATCACCATATTAAAACATATCTGTTATGGACAGATGGTCCTCGTTTGATGGAAATTGTTTAAAGGCTGTGCATAGGCATTGATTTTAGGCTGTAACGTTTTGCCTAGTTGGTGCGAATCAATTTGTATAGACTAAGAGCTATTAAGAATAAGTAGAAAGAGAAAAAAATGAGCATTCAAGTAAATGACGATAATTTTGACGCCGAAGTAGTCAATTCAAAAACCCCTGTCATCGTTGATTTTTGGGCAGAATGGTGTGGCCCTTGTAAAGCAATGAGCCCGCTGGTTGATGAATTAGCCGCAGAGATGGGTGACAAAGTTAAAATCGTTAAGGTTAATATTGATGAAAACCCGAACGCACCGACAAAATATGGCGTACGTGGTATCCCAACGTTTATGGCTTTTAAAGACGGTGAAGTAAAAAGCACTAAAGTTGGTGGTATGCCTAAAGACGCTTTGAAGGAGTGGGCTGAATCTGTTGCCTAAAAGCTTAACTGGTTTTAGACTGGCTAGGTGAAACAAGATTATTTAAATATCGCCCTTTTAGAGGCAAAAAAATCAGCGCAAGCGGGAGAGATACCTGTCGGCGCTGTTTTAGTATCTGCAACAGGTGAAATTATTGCGAAAAGCGGCAATCAATGTGAAGCAACCCATGATCCAACGGCTCATGCCGAAGTGCTGGTGATCCGTGAAGCGGCGAAGAAGCTTGGTTCAGTGCGGCTTAATGAGTGTGATCTCTATGTTACCTTAGAGCCTTGTGCGATGTGTGCAGCGGCGATTTCATTTGCTCGTATAAAACGGCTTTATTTTGGCGCTTATGATCCAAAAGGTGGTGGTGTCGATCATGGCGGGCAATTTTTTAATCAGCCAACATGTCACCATGCGCCAGAGGTCTATGGCGGTATGGATGAAAAAAATTGTGGTGATCTGTTAAAAGAATTTTTTATCCAAAGAAGATAATTTATTTAACTAGAACTTCAGCTTGGTCAAAGGGCATCGCTTTGCCGAAGTAATATCCTTGTGCCATAGGACAACCAATATCACGGATCATGGTGAGCTCTGCCTCTGTTTCAATCCCTTCAGCAATGACCTGCATTTGGAAGCCTTGTGCCATAGTGACAATAGCACGGATAATATCAACGCTGCGCTTGTCATGGGTTAGACGAGAGACAAATGAGCGGTCAATTTTTAAGACATCAATCGGGAATTTATGTAGGTAGCTCAGTGATGAATAGCCTGTACCGAAATCATCCAAAGCAATCTGAACGCCGAGGTCTTTTAATTTGAATAAAATTGCCTGCGCTTGGTCTGGGTCATCAATCAATGAGGTTTCAGTAACCTCTACTTTTAGATTCGCAGGGTCAGCTTGCTGGTCTTCTAATATTTTCTCAATCATACCAACAATGCTCTCATCTTTGAAATGTAGCCCTGAAAGATTGGTACTAACGAATAGTTTCTTCTTTTTCCATTGATGAATAAAAGCACATGCTTGGTCTAAAATAGCGTAATCAATGCTGCCGATCATTTGTAAGCGTTCTGCAAAAGGCAAAAACTCGAAGGGCATAATGATATTGCCATCACGATCATGCCAGCGAACAAGTGCTTCAAAACCAATAACTTTTGGCTTTTTTGTCTGTATATCAACGACAGGTTGCAACCAAGCTTTCATCTCATCATAGCGCAGGGCGTTAATGATTTTTTGCTCCATATCCAGCTCTTCAAGAGCAGATTTACGTTGATGGGCAATATTACCAAATATTTCATGGCTGATAGTTTCAGGTGTTGGCGCTTCAATATCTTTTTCTAATTGTGCTAAGTTTCTAAGATGTTGAATAACATGTTCTGGATCAGGAAGATCGGCCGATTCAGGCAAATAAATACGGGTTTTACGGTACCGGTCAATCAACAGTGAGAAAAGCGTTGAGATGATCGGATCCATACCGCTGATCCGTTCTTTAACCCCCGCCCGAGAGATCGCATAGACATCTGTATCAGCTGTGGCACGTGCAGCAGCTGTACGCACACCGGGTTCCATCAGTGCCATTTCACCGAAAATATCACCAGCACTTAACATTGAGCCAATGGACTCAGCGCCTGTATGGGATTGGGTGATAATGGCGACAGAGCCATCAATGATAATAAAGGCATGATCGCGCATATCTCCCTTTTTGAAGATATAGTCCCCTTTTTTGAATGAGAGGTGTTGGCTGATTGTGTCTTTTTGAATGTTCATAGTTCTCATAGTAGCTAAGCCATGGAAATTGTAAAATCTCTTTGTTACAATTTCTTCGTTAAATATACTTTCCTTGTAAAAATACCACATATAGTATATATTATGACAAAAAATTAAAAATAACGATGGAGGGTGATTGAAATGCCTAAAGGTGTCGCTGCAAAGACTGCTGCTGAAATGTTCCAAAGAACTTTGGGCGATTTAGCTCAAACAGAGAATAGAGAATTTGAAGAATTATCTGCCCTATTTCAATGTAATTATTTGATAGCTTTGTCAAAACTCAAAGAGAGAGGTTTTAAACAGAGATATATTAATGTCTCGGGTAATAAAAAAGCGCAAGGTAATTCAGAAATTCACCTACATTTTAATGTTTCTGCAGAAGGTGCTTTCACTATTATTGTAGATGGTAAAACATCTAAACATACAGCTTCTGAAATTGCCAAATCGCTAACGACATTTATTGATAAACATAGTGACCATGGTCAAGCGGTAGAAAAAATAGATATCCACGATGGACTAAGTATGATTTCCTATGTATTTGCAAATCCTGTGCTCAGAAATTTTGCACGGCGTACTGATAGAGATGGTGTTCTTTCTATGGCTAATGAACAAAATATATGCCGTGTTGTTAATAGAAATGTCATAGATATTATTGAAGACATTAAGCGAAAAAGTGGTCCAAAGCTTTCAAGATAGGGTTTGGCTTATTCATTGGATAAAGATGAATTTCTTCAACGCCTGATTTTTGGGCAGTAATAATTTGTTCTTGTAGGAAGATGGTACCTTCCTCAATCATTTTCTCTGATGATAAATCTGCAAAGCGTCGGGTAATCGTCTCAGGTATTTTAGCCTCAGCACCATGAGCAAAGCGTGAAATAAGCTCAAAATCACTAATTGCCATCAATCCAGCAATAATAGGTTTGGTAATGCCAGCTTGCGCTGTTTTCTTCACAAAATCATCAAAATATAGCTGGTCAAAATAGAATTGTGTGATGGCTTGGTCTGCCCCTTGATCGAGTTTTTGTTTTAAGTGTTGTATATCTTGACCTAGCGTTTCGGCTTGCTTGTGTTTTTCTGGATAAGCACCGACTGATATTTTAATCGCAGGTGCATGAGATTTTATCAATGCAACAAAATCACTGGCATAGTGGCAATATTCATTTCCTTGAGGCGGCTTATCCTCTCGGCTTCGGGGCCAATCACCCCGTAGCGCAACAATGTGCTGAATTTCTGCGTTTAAAGCCTTGTCTAAACGTTGTTTTAAAATATCTTTAGGGGTACCGATACAGCTCATATGGAGAGCAACAGGCGTATCGGTATGATTTTGTATGGTTTGAGCAAGCTTAAGACTGCTGTCAAACTCTTGTGTTTTGGTACTAAACGTAATACTAAAAAAGCTTGGATTATAGGTACTTAAGCTTTCAGTAAGTTTTAATAATTCCCGTTTTTCATCGGCAGTGTGGGGGCAAAAAAATTCGGCACTAAATCGCATATAAAGATATTTATAAGCTATGTATGAATAACCGTCCAGCATTGAGAAAAATCAAAGCATAAAAGTTTGATTATTTTACATATCTATGATAGAGTGGCGCAGAAATAATAAAAGATATATGAATATGATTGAACCAGTACAAATACATTCTCAAGATAAAGAGCAAGCGACAATGCCGCATTATGAAAGTGACTGGCAAAAAGCTCTTGTGGCTATATGGGTAGATTGTGTTGATCGTTTTGCGCCAAACAATGTAGATGTGGATTTCTATTATCGTGCTGTGTCATATACAGTCGGTCATCAAGCTAAGATAGCGGTTAACTTCAGCGAGATTAATAAAGAAAATTTATACCAATTTATTCTCGAAAATTCGGCTTATTTTACTGATGTAGACAGTGACTCTGTGCTAAACGCTCTTCAAAACCCTGTCGTTTTTGACCCTCAACTTGATTTAGAAATTATCCGCCAACATCTTTTATTCGACAGTGTAGATGAAAATGTTTTGAGCGAAGGAAAAGCTTCTTTTAACGCATTAAGTCAAGCGCAGCAGGCACAAAATTTTGATCAATGTTTGTTATTAATTAATAAGGTTATTGGGCTCTTTCCAGAAGACTTTCCTTACGATGTTACAGATTCAAGAACACAAAGTAAGCTAGCCCCTTTTATTGATAAAATATTGTATTTGCCGAAAGCATCCCAGCAAGGATTAGGGATTGAGGCAATGATTTCTTATGCTGAGAAAACTCAAAAGTTTGTAAATGAACTGGACGCATTACGTGTGTCTAATGTTGCAAAACATTTACATGATTTGTTAAAGGAATCTGAATTTATAGCTGCCTTAGCGGAAGCCAATTTCAAAGGAAATACAAAAGCGTTTTTTGAAAAGTATGAATATTTAAAAGCAAGAAATCGACTTCAAGAAGCGCATAAACAACGAATCAAGAAGAAGGCGGAAGCGTTCTTGTCAATGCGCCAGAGCATTTTAGGTATTGAAGCGGCTGAATTTATTTTACCTAGGGTAGCGCAAAAAACTAGCATACTGTCAAAAATGTCATGGCCTAAGATGAGCATGCCGAAAATTAATGTTAGAGCTGCGTTCAAATCAGTTGTGGCCAAATTACCGAAAGGGACACCGGTCGCAGAGGCTGAAGCAGAGCCAGTTATAAACGATCCATCTGTCGTCGATGAAAAAGATCAAGCGCAAATTGATATGGATAAGATATTGGCTGATGCGAAAAAGGTAGAACAAATTTCCTCTAAAACAGTCGGCAAGTTTTTGGCTGTGTTTATTGGCCTACCTCTCTTCGGATTGGCGGCTTCTGTTGGTCTTGTTAAATATAAACAAGAGCAAGAAATGGTTAAGAACAAGCGTTATATAGAGGCAGGCCTTACGCCAGATATTTGCAATACGAGTGAGAGAATGCAGGCAATTTGTGATGAAAGTGCCGAAGTATATACAAATATAGAAAAAACCAAGGCAGCTATTGATGCTGTAGAATATCAAGAGATCTTAGCTGAGGCGACATTGGTTGATACAAAAAGTAATTTTATTCGTGCAGTGTTTTGTGAGGATTTAATGAATCCACCTTCTTATGCTGTAGATATTAAGATGTCATCTGAGCTCAAAAATTTCTGTGAAACGGACGTTCTTTCAAAACAGCCAAGTCCACCATCTTTAAAGCCAACACGTTTACAACAGCGTGATTTAGGCTAAAGATAAAATCATTCTTTAAAATCAATCTATATCAAGTTACACTCATTAAATGGGATTTTGGAGCAAGCTAATTGGTGGGCGTAAAAGCGAGTTAAAAGCTGAAATTGCCCGTCTTGAAGCTTTTTTGTCAGCCATGCCAGGGGCTTATTGTGGCTGGTCTGCTAAAGGCGAACTTGCTTATTCCCCTGATTTCCCCAAATTACTTGGATTACAGCAAATTAGCGATATCAACGATATTTACAATGCTCTTAGCACGACAGATGCTGCCGCATTAGAGGGTTATTTTATGGCTCTACGTAATAAGGGCACTGATTTCAGCTATGAGGCACGGACAGAAGATAAGTCAAAAGTGCTCTATTTTACAGGTCAGCGAGGCCGCAATCTCGCCCTGAATGTCAGTTATGACATTTTATGCGTGAATGATATGACGGCTGTTTATGCTGAAAAGAACGAGCTATCAGATGCGCGCGATCGTGCTGAGGAAAGTGAAAGTTATTTTAAAACGATTTTGGATACAGTGCCGCTACCGATTTGGATGGTTACAGGTCAACAAGGTAGACTAGAATGGGTTAATCGTTTCTATGCTGAGTGTTTAGAATCGACAAGAGAACGTATTTTAGACGAACAGCAATTTTTTAAATTCGGCAGTAATAAAAATAAGAAACAGCCTGTTTCGACAGTGCAGGCACTTTGTGCTTTGGCCCTTCAAACAGGGGATCGACAAATTCAAGAAAGTCATATTGTGTTGCATGGGCAGCGGCGCTTGTTACGTTTTGTGGCAACTGCCATGCCAGGGCGTGATGCAGTTATTTGTATGACTAAAGATATTACTGCTCAAGAAGATGCAGAGCTTGCAACACAGCAATCTATTCAAAATGCGACCGCTCTTTTTGAACATATTCAATCAGCGATTGCCTTTTTTGATCCCGATGAAAGTCTTGAATATTTCAATCCTGAATTTGCAAGGCTTTGGGATTTAGAAGAAAGTTGGCTTAATCAACACCCAAAATTATCCGAGATTATGGAGCGGTTGCGTGATATGCGTCGTTTGCCTGAGCAAGCTGACTTTAGAAGCTTTAAGCAAAGCTGGCTGTCTCTTTTCACTGAAGTATTTGAGACGAAAGAAGATCTGCTACATTTGCCTGATAGCCGTACAGTGAGAAAGCTTTGTATTCCACGTCCAACGGGTGGCATTATTATGACTTTTGAAGATGTAACCAGCTCTTTAGAGCTTGAATCCTCTTATAACACATTGATGGCGGTGCAGAAGGAAAGCTTAGATAATTTAGCCGAAGGCGTTGCTGTTTTTGGTGGGGATGGTCGTTTAAAGCTGTATAACCCTACTTACGCAAAGATTTGGAATATTCCACCAGAAGATTTAAGTGGTGAGCCGCATATTACTAAGCTTGTTGACAAGAAAAAAACGAGCTTTGCAGAAGATCGTTGGCAGGAGGCTCGAAATTTATTGATGCGGCATGCGCTGGATCGAACCAGTCGAGAAGATAATTTAGAATTAGCGGATGGTACAGTAATATTGGTTTATACTGTACCGCTGCCAGATGGTGGGGTGATGATTACCTATGGTGATATTACGGCCACGATCCATGTTGAAACAGCCTTGCTTGAGAAAAATGCCGCACTTGAAACAGCCGAGCGGTTGAAATTAGATTTCTTGGCCAATGTGTCGTATCAGCTGCGGACGCCGTTGAATGCGATTATGGGTTTTTCTGATATATTGGCCAATCAGTATTTTGGCCCACTTAATGAACGCCAAGAAGAATATACGTCTGGCATTTCTGATGCTGGTAAACGCTTGCTCAGCTTGATTGATGATATTCTCGATCTTTCAACGATTGAGGCGGGCTATTTAGAATTACATCCTGATACCGTAAATGTGCCAGCGATGTTAGATAATATTTATAATCTGACACAAGAATGGGCGCGTAAGGAGTCGATCCGTGTGGAGCTTGATTGTCCAAAAACCATCGGTAAAATAGAAGCCGATGAACGGCGTTTAAAACAAATTCTTTTAAACCTTATCCGTAATGCGATTGGTTTCACACCAGAAGACGGCAAGATTACGATCAAGGCTAAAAAAGATAAAGAATTTGGTGGTGTTGTGATTAGTGTCACGGATACAGGGCCCGGTATTAAACCAGAGGATCAGCGCCGTATTTTTGAACCATTCCAACGTGGTTCTTCGACAAAGCATAATAATACAGGCGTTGGTTTGGGACTGTCATTGGTGAAAAATATCGTTGAATTGCATGGTGGTAAAGTTGAGCTTGAAAGCGATCTGGGCAAGGGTACCACAGTATATCTATATATACCGTCGAAAGTAAAAAATGAAAATGATGCTGTTGCAGCGTAGCTTCTTTATATTCTTTTTAATATCTTTGACGCTGATTTTTCCTCAAAATGCTTATGCGCAAGGTCAAAGCTTTGAAGATCGTTTGCCTGCCGAGATTAAAAAAAGCGATGATGCATTTCTGACTTTAACATCCGAGAATGATAATTACGGCAGTGGAGCAGATCAGGATTATACTAATGGCATACGTATGACTTATTTTAAACGTGGTATGCGCTCCCCTTTTCTCGTAAATCTGGCTGATAAATATATTCCGACATTTGAGGTTAATGAAACGACATCTGTTAGTTATTCAGTTGGTCAAAATCTCTATACACCCCAAGATACACAGGCGGCTATACCTAATCCGAGTGATAGACCATATGCCGCTTTCTTATATGGTTCCGCTAGTTTTTCAACACTGAGTGATAACCATATTGATGATGTTGAGTTAACCCTAGGTATTGTTGGTCCAGCTGCTTTGGGAGAGCAAACGCAAAGGACTGTCCATCATTTTTTAGGTGTTAATGAGCCACAAGGCTGGGATTATCAATTGGAAAATGAACCTGGTTTAATTGTGTCATGGCAACGCCAATGGCCAGAAGCCTATGCAACAGATATTGATGCCTTTAGATTTCGTGTTATGCCGCATATAGGGGCAACGCTAGGAAATGTTTATACCTATGGTTCCTCTGGCCTTACACTGCAACTTACGCCAAAGCAGTTTCAATGGCAGGGACAACCCTCTCGTGTACGCCCAGCAATGCCCGGCAATGGATTTTTTGCCGTTCAGGATAATAAATTTGCGTGGTCATTATTTGCAGGTGTTGAAGGGCGGGCGATTGGCCGAAATATTTTTCTTGATGGTAATAGTTTTGAAGACAGCCCTTCGGTCGATAAAAAATATGGTGTAGCGGATGCCAGTGCGGGGGTTAGTTTAACGTATGGCCGTACCCAAATTTCTTATACATTGAATTGGCGGTCCCGAGAGTTTGAAGGGCAAGATGATCCTTCAATTTTTGGGGCTATATCAATAGGGCGCAGGTTTTAGGCATCTATTTTTTCTCTAAAATTGCAGTGAAAAAACCGTCAGTGCCATGGGCGGCAGGGCTTAACTTCATAAAATCACCTGTATCAGGGCATTGGGTATCAAAACCCATATCAGCCCACGCTTGTTGCACTGGCAATACTTTAAAGTCAGGGTTAACGTCAAGGAATGCCTTAATCTGAGCTTCATTTTCTTCTTCAAAGAGTGAGCAGGTTGCATAGACTAAACGACCACCTTTTTTGACGGCTTTGCCGACACGGTTTAGAATATCTGTTTGTAATGCCTTGATCTCATCTAATGAAGGGCCATAAAAATGCCAGCGAAGTTCTGGGTTGCGCCGCCATGTCCCAGAAGATGAGCAAGGTGCGTCCACCAATACAACATCAAATGTTTCTTTTTGACGTTTAAACCATTTCTGGGTCTTTTCATCTTTTAAGCATTTTAGTTCAACATTATGGATATGCGCTTTGCGATACCGTTTACGACCTCGCTCTAAGCGACGTTCATCCATGTCCGTGGCAACGATTGAACCCTTATTTCCCATTTGCGCAGCCAGCGCCAATGTTTTGCCGCCCCCACCAGCACAATAATCAAGTACCCGCATTCCAGATTTGACGCCACAAAGCGCAGCGATCATCTGCGAGCCTTCATCTTGAATTTCAACATGACCCTTAGAAAAAGCCTTTGTTTTTGCAAGATATGCTTTGCCCTCAACCCTTAAACCATGCGGGGCATAATGCGTACGCTGCACACGTACACCGTCTTTATGTAGTGACCCCATGGCTGCTTCTATAGTTGTACCGATAGTATTTACACGAATATCAAGTGGTGCCATTGTTTGCATGGCACGCATTTCAGGCTCGTAGTTTTTGCCAAAGCGTCTTTTTAGCATTTCTGCCGCCCATTCTGGGGCTTCTAATTGAACGTCCAAGGGCATGTCTTTAGTCTCAATGTCTTGGCCAAGATGCTTGTGTAGAAGTTTTGTTTCTTCAGGGGATAATCCATCCACGGCATATTTGCCACCACCAGAAAATAGACGCTCTTCAGGTTTCTCATCGTGAAAGGCACAATCAATAATCGCAAAATTACGTGGTGTTTCTGCCATCTTACTTTGCGCTAAATGCCAGCTATAACGTGCTTTATGGCGCATAATACGGTATAGACGTTCAGCAATTTCGGAGCGGTCTTTGCTGCCTATATATTTTTTATTACGAAACCAATCGCCTGCAGTGACATCTACGGGTAAACGCCATGTGAATACTTGTTCTAATAAATCTATAAGTCCAGCGATACGGGCTGCAGGGGTCATAATTTTACTTTCTCTAAGATAGTATTTGTATCTCGCCAGCCAAGGGCAGATTCATCTACCGTCATACCACCGATTTCTAGTCTTTTTTTGCCAATACGTTGGCCACCAAGTTTCTCGTAGAAAGGCATAGCACGTTTATTGTTTTTTATAACCCATAAAATAAGAGATCGGCTGCGTTTTTCGCTTAGGTCTTCCGCAATGCGGTTCATTAGCGCTTTGGCAATGCCTTGGCGCCAGTAATCCGGATGCACGTAAAGTGCGTAAATTTCCCATGCATAAAGTGGTATAATTCCTTTATCGCCAGGGGGTCTGGTACGTACAGGGCCACAAGAGATAAAACCTGCGGCCTTACCATCAACCACGGCGACATAGCCAGGTTGGACAATCTCTAGCCAGCTTTCCCATTTTTCTACAAGCTCCTCAATAGTCAGCGCATCAAGATAGGCATCACTGGCAAGGCCACGATAGCCTTGTTTCCAGCTCTCAACAAAAATACCTGCTATTTCTTCAGGACTGGCTTGTTCTATTGGTTTAATCTGCATCTTGACCTTGGGCTTTTAAGCCATTACCTATAACACATAATAAGGAGAGATAACAATGACAACCGCATTTATATTCCCCGGCCAAGGCAGCCAATTTATTGGTATGGGTAAAGATTTATATGAGAATTTCCAAGAAGCCCGTGAAACCTTTGAAATGGTTGATGATGCCTTAAAACAAAAGCTATCAAAAATGATGTTTGAAGGCGAAGCAACAGACCTTAATTTAACTGAAAATACACAACCTGCATTGATGGCTATGTCGATGGCGGTGATGAATGTATTACGGGGTCAAGGTAAGTTTGAATTATCACAACAAGCCAATTTTGTGGCGGGACATTCTTTGGGTGAATATGCCGCATTGACGGCAGCTCAATCTTTAGAGTTAGATATTACCGCAAAGCTATTGAAATTGCGTGGTCAAGCGATGCAGCGTGCTGTACCCGTTGGCCAAGGGGCAATGGCCGCTATTTTAGGGCTTGATTTTGATGATGTGAAAAAGATCACGGAAGCGGCATCGAATGAGGATATTTGTGAAGCGGCCAATGATAATTCGAATGGTCAGGTTGTTATATCTGGCCATGCGGGTGCAGTGGCAAAAGCGATTACACTGGCGACAGAAGCTGGTGCCAAGCGGGCGATTGAACTACCTGTCAGCGCACCGTTTCATTGCCGTTTAATGGCTCCGGCGGCACAAGAAATGGCAACAGCTTTGGCTGATGTTGATTTCCGTCCACCAACCGTACCAGTCATTGCTAATGTGACGGCCTCGACTGTGACAGACCCCAGCCAAATTCGCCAATTATTAGTTGAGCAAATCACAGGGACAGTTAGATGGCGTGAATCTGTGATATATATGAAAACGAAAGGCGTTGATAAGGTTCTTGAGATTGGTGCTGGTAAAGTATTATGTGGCTTGGTTAAGCGTATTGAGCCTGATATTGACGCACAAGCCATTGGTACAGCAGAACAGATAGATACGTTTTTATCAACGCTATAATGTTCAAGAACCCGCCGAAAGATTGTCAGCTTTGCCCACGATTAGTGGCGTATCGCCGAGAATCTCAAGCAAAATTTCCTGATAAATATAATGGCGCTGTTCCTTCTTTTGGACCGATAACAGCAAAAATGCTTGTGGTTGGCTTGGCGCCAGGGCTTAAAGGAGCCAATTTTACAGGCCGCCCTTTCACAGGGGATTATGCGGGTGATGTATTGTACCCAGCCCTTTTAAGACATGGTTTTGGCACAGGTATTTTTAAATCTCGTCCTGATGACGGGGTTGAATTAACCAATGCCCGTATCACAAATGCCGTGCGTTGTGTGCCACCTCAAAACAAACCAATTGGTGAAGAGGAAAATAATTGTCGTCCGTTCTTGATTGAAGAAATGACTTCTATGCCAAATTTAAAAGTTTTGTTCGTTTTAGGCTGTATTGCTCATGTGGCTGTGTTGAAAGTTTTAGGATTAAAGATCAAAGATTATCCATTCGGGCATGAGCAAGTAAACAAACTACCCAATGGCCTTATTTTGGTTAGTTCTTATCACTGCTCTCGCTATAATGTGAATACAGGGCGTTTAACCGAGGATATGTTTGACTCTGTGATGGCCAAAGCGAAGAGCTTTTTATAGGATAATACAAGAATGTATTCCCCGCAAAAGCGGGGATCTTTTAGACCCCCGTTTACACGGGGGAAGCAGGATAGGAAAAAAGTAATGCGTGAGATTGTTTTTGATACAGAGACAACGGGGATTAAGCCTTTAGAGGGGGATAAGTTGGTTGAAATTGGCTGTGTCGAGTTGATTGACCATATGCCGTCTGGCCGTACCTATCACCAATATATCAACCCAGAACGTGATGTGCCTGCTGAGGCGGTTGCGGTACATGGTTTAAACGAAGATTTTTTGAAAGATAAGCCAACTTTTGCTGAGATTGTCACAGATTTCTTAGACTTTATCGGCCCTGATGCCAAGTTGATCGCCCATAATGCTGATTTTGATATGGGTTTTATGAATGCGGAACTTGCAGCCTGTGGCTTTCCATCTTTAGATAAAAGACGTGTGATTGACACATTGACCATAGCGCGTAAGAAATTCCCAGGCTCTCCCGCCTCGTTGGATGCGCTATGCCGCCGCTTTGAAATTGATAATAGCAATAGAACGCTTCATGGTGCTTTGCTTGACTCTGAGTTACTCGCAGAAGTGTATTTAGAGTTAATTGGTGGCCGTCAGCATGGTCTAACTTTAGCTGCTGAAGGGGTTGATTCCAGAGGTGACCCAACTGTTACATTGCTTAAAAAACGTGACTTTAGAGAGCCACGTATTTTTGAAATATCAGAACAGGAAAAGCAGGCGCATGCCGCTCTTTTGGAAGAGTTAACGGATCCTATTTGGAAAAAGCAAGCGGATTAGATCCTGAAATAAATTCAGGATGACATTTCACGATGTCATTTAACGATAGACCAATCTATTTTTTTACCTGAATGTGGGAAATTAACTGTCTCGGCGGCATTACCACCACGGCGGATAATCTCAACAAAACGGACTTCTTTGCCATTTGGCAATGGCCATCCAGAAGACCCTGTTGATACACAGAATTCACCATCTTCTACACCAAAAATACCAGCGGCAATTTTACCAAAGATAGGATATTGGTTGATGTAGAGTTTTACGTGCTCATCCATATGACTGTTGAATGTATCTGGATCAAGCGAGCATTTTAAATTGCCGTAGCCATCTGTCCATACAACGGTGTCTTTTGGGTAATCAGGGATATCGCTTTTAATATCTGCGCCTAAAATATCTTCATTATCATTAAATAATTTTCCAAAGGCGATTGGGAAAATATCACGTGAACGGAATTGCGAGCCCTCTTTGCCAATATTGATAGCACGGATCTCAACGCATGCTTCTTTTATGAAAGAAAGCGAATAACCAGAATTAACGACAACACCTTCAACGCCGTTATAAAGTTTGAAGTAAACCAGTGCTTCGCCTTCACATTTAACACGGGCTTTTGGATCGTCTTTTCTTGGCGCTGTATTGACGAAGAATTTTGTCCTTTTTGCAAAGCCTTCTGGCGTGCTCGGGACGTTCATTGCAAGCTGTGCCAAACAAAAACCTGTGGATACTGTGTCAAAGGCAGGTACATTCTGGTCGATGAAGCGGAAATTCGTCCCTTCCATAGCGGCTGAAAGGCGCATGTGTACTTCGTTAAACGCTAAATGGTCACCATAGTCACCGATTACATAGATATCTGTTGTTTGTGTCATTTTACACCCCTTTTTTATCATTTTAGAGGGCAATATAAGCATCTTTGTGCAGTGAGGCAAAGCTTAAATTTGTCGAAAAAATTATTTTATGCTAAATTCCATAATGGGAGATATTAATATGGTATATAAAAGTTTAGCTATGGGTGCTTTTGCATTTGTCACTGCACTCTCATCTCAAGCACAGCAATCAGAAACTTTGTCCGATATATCTCCAGATCCGTCATATTTCATGCTTCAAGGGTCTCCAAATCCAGTAAAGTCGTATAATTCTGAGAAAAGCCCTCAAATGGTTTTTGATAAGGTCGCACCTATAGACGCCAATAGACCTGTTGTTAGTTACGATCCGAGCATTAATTTACCAATCAATCTGCAAGAAGGATTGTATTATCGTATTCAACCAAAAACAGATGAACAAAGAGATTTAGAAGAGCAAAGAACGCGAAGAGAAACCAGAAAGACAGGCTGGGCACAAATCGGAGAAACTCTTATAGATGAAGGTACCGTCGGATATAAATTTGAGAATGGTATATTTCTTGAGGTAGATCAAATGGATATTAATACCAGCACGGGAGATCGTGAAATTGATCGCATGACAAGTAAGCATAAGAGCGATTTTTGGGGTCTAAGATTAACTTATGTGCAGTGATTTCTCACCAACCAGTTTCACATTTCCGAAAGTTGTGACATTTGTATAAAGAATGCTATAGCCTAATTCTTTCATAATATCGATCATTTCTTCGAGTTTTATTACGAGCGTTTTATCCTGAATATTATGTTTTATTTTCATGTCATCCGTGACATAGCCATAACGCTCGGGCAGGGTTTTATCACGTAGTGGAAAGCTTTTTCCAAATTCATTATCATAGCCAGAGACAGAGATATAAAAACGCCCGCCTTGTGGTAAATATGTGGTTAATTCTTTCATAAAGGCCATCAATTCAGTATAGGGCATATAATTAAGGGCTCGTTGTGAATAGATCAGATCATAAGGCGCTAAGTCTTTCTTGACGTCTATGGCGTTGAATTGATTTTGAATAAGGGTGATTTGATCGCTTTTTATGACTCCAGCATCAACTACTTCCTGAATGTAATGAGAAGGGTCATCACGATCAATTAATGTCGCCTTGTGCCCTGCTTGGGCGATACGAATAGCATGTTTACCTGCTCCACCGCCGATATCAAGACAATGGAGCGTTTTTCCATGTTGTTTTTGTTCAATTAGATATTCCAAACATAATGTATCAATATCATCGAGCGGCTGGGAGGTGAGAATAGGCGTGCCTGTTTCGGCATCCGTTTTAAAGACAATATCTTTCAGGACTCTGTAGGTTTTCATATGCCTGTTTTACGAATTTTTTCGTCTTTGTAAAGTTTTGACATGATTTCAAAAATGAAGGCTGTCGACCAGCCAAAGAGGATAAAACCATTCGCAGCTTGGAAAGAACTTATTAGCCGCCATTTTTCGCTAAGAACGATGTCGCCATAGCCAACTGTGGTGAATGTAGAGGTAGAAAAATACAAGGCATCACTAAATGAATTAAACTCATCTAATGAGAGATAAAATCCAGCCCATATCCATATTTCGACTATATGAGCTACAAAAACGAGCCAGACAGCAATAACCATGAGAATAGCCAGCCAAAAGCGTTTGGTGAGTTTGAAAATGAGAGGGGATATACGTTCAATTAACTCAAATATATTCGTTAAAAATAAAGCATGAATAATCACTGTACTTAGAATTATTAATGTTCCTAGGGCAAATTGTAATAGAAGCATTGTTATATATCCTCTCTTCTAAAGCACGTCTGAATGTGGTCGTTAACCAGCCCCACCGCTTGCATATAGGCGTAGATGATCGTTGAACCCACAAAATTCATACCACGTTTCTTGAGGTCTTTTGAAATGGCGTCGCTAATTTTTGTTGAGACAGGGATATCAGCCATTGATTTAAGTTTATTGTTAAGCGGCTTTCCATCAACATAAGACCAAAGATACGTGTCAAAGGAGCCGAATTCTTTTTGAATCTCTATATAAACTTTGGCATTACGAATAGCAGAGCGGATTTTAAGTTTGTTACGAATGATGCCTGCATTATTGAGGAGCGCTTCGATCTTTTTCTCGTCATACTGGGCGACTTTTTTTACATCAAAATTATCAAATGCCTGTCGGTAGGCTTCTCGCTTTTTTAATACTGTTTCCCAACTCAAACCAGCCTGTGCGCCTTCTAATATAAGCATCTCAAATAAATGGCGATCATCATGGACGGGCACACCCCATTCTGTATCATGGTATTCAACATAGCCTGTCCAGCCATCTTTTCCTATTTTTGCCCATGAACATCTGGGCTTGTCATGTGTTGTCATCATTGTATGGTTTATAAGTTAATGATAAAAAGAAGAAAAGGAATTTATCATGTCTCAAGAAATGTTATCGGCTAGCTCAATTAAGGCCGCAAGTAAAAGTAAGGCTAAAAAGTCTTCGCATGGCGGTGCTGGTGCAGCCGGTCATGTGCAAGATGGCATGGATACAGAGCTGAACGCCATTATGGGAAAGTCTACCCAACAAATCATTCCTATTGATGTAGTTCACGGCAGTACAATAGAAATTGGTTTGTCTTGGAATAATACAGTCACAATCCGTGAAGAAGGTTTGTTGAATAAGATATTTAAAAAAATGCGCCAAGAAGGGGTCGACCTTGATTTAGGCTGTTTGTATGAGCTAAATGGTGATCGTCGTGGCTGTTTACAAGCTTTTGGCGAGTTATTCGGCGCTTTTGGTGAACCGCCTTATATTCATCATGGTGGTGATGAACGCACAGGTGATACAGAAGGTTTTGATGAAGTGATGCGGGTTAATGGTGCTCGTTGGTCAGAGATCAATCGTATTTTAGTATATTGTTATATTTATAAAGGCCCACATATGTGGGAAGATATATACCCAGAAGTGACCTTGTCTGTGCCAGGTGTTCAAGACACGAAATTTCATTTATCGGCCTATCGTGATGATCTGCCCGTTTGTGCTTTGGCAACATTAGAAAATGTTGATGGGAATATCCGTCTTAGTCCCCATGCTGAATATTTCCATGACCATGCGTCAATGGATCGTGCTTTTGGCTATGGTTTGCGCTGGGAAGATGGAAAGAAAAACTAGTCTCTATGTCAGGTGACGCATTTATTATAGACCAAGGCTGGTCATCCTATACGGCTGAAGAACATCAAACATGGAAAAGGTTGTATGAACGCCAACGTGCCTTATTGCCGGGGCGTGCCTGTGATGAATTGATTCAAGGTATGGATGATCTGGACATCGGAGCTGAAGGCATTCCCAATTTTGATGATTTGAATGAAAAGCTTTCTAAAACTACTGGCTGGGAAGTCGTGGCTGTGCCCGGCCTTATACCTGATGAGCCATTTTTTGAACTGCTATCTCGTAAGAAATTTCCAGCGGGGAATTTTATTCGTAAGCCACATCAATTGGATTATATTGAAGAGCCAGATGTCTTTCACGATGTTTTCGGGCATGTGCCGCTTCTTAATAATCAGGTTTATGCCGATCATATGCAGGCTTATGGGTTTGGCGGGTTACGGGCTAAGGATCACGGTACAGTGAAGAATCTTGCACGTCTTTACTGGTATACCATCGAATTTGGCTTGATGAATACCAAGAATGGTTTGCGTATTTATGGGGCAGGGATTGTGTCTTCACCAGGGGAAACAATTTTTGCGCTGGATGATCCATCACCTAATCGTCTGCAATTTGATGTGATGCGGATCATGCAAACCGACTATATTATTGATGATTACCAACAAATCTATTTTGCGCTGGATAGCTTTGAGCAATTATACAAAGAAACCGATATTGATTTTGAGCCACTGTATAAGCAATTAAAGGCTGAAAATAAAACTTATCAGGTTGATGCGTTGGCAAAGACCGATGTCATTATTACCCGAGGTACACAAGCTTACGCTAAAGCAAAAAAAACAGCCTGATTATTCAGCGGCATCTTTTTTCTCAGACACACCGAGTTTTTCTTGAAGATTTGTTGAGCTAGTCGTGTACTGGAAACGTAATTTCTTATCAGGATAGACATATCTAAAGGCTTGTTGCGCCATCAATGCGCCTTCGTGGAAACCTGAGAGGATTAGTTTTAATTTACCAGCATAATGGTTGATATCACCAATGGCAAAAATACCAGCCTCGGATGTTTCAAACTTCTCTGTATCAACAGGAATAAGGTTCTCGTGCAAGTTAAGCCCAAAATTTGCCACAGGACCGAGCTTCATCGTCAGACCATAAAAGGCTAAAAGTGTGTCACAGCTATATTGTTGCATTTCACCGCTGTCTTTATCTTTATAGGTGACAGATTTTAGTTGTCCATTATCACCGTGAAGTTCTTTGATATCGCCAGTCATCACTGACATTTTACCGTGCTTAACTAATTCGAGCATTTTATTGACTGAGTCTGGGGCGGCACGAAATTCGGGACGGCGGTGAATAAGACTGATTGATTTAGCGATTGGCTGTAAATTTAAAGCCCAGTCTAAAGCTGAGTCTCCGCCACCTGCAATGAGGATATTCTTGTCTTTGAATTGATCCATTTTACGCACGGCATAAAATACAGATTTACCCTCAAATGTATCAATATCGGCGATCGGTGGTTTTTTCGGGGTAAATGACCCACCACCTGCCGCAATGACAATGACTTTGGCCTCTATTTTTGTACCTTCATTGGTTGTGACAACCCAATTACCTTCATCATTTTTCTCAACGGCTTCAGCCATTTGACCAAGATGGAAT
>PAAR01000006.1 GCA_002699085.1 Micavibrio sp. | reverse complement strand
GTAAACTCACCTGGTTCGGCCATACGGTGACCTTCGAAAGTTGAAAGTGTTTCTAACATTTTTTGCGTGATCGCCCGCCCGCCATGGAGGTGATACTCTACAACATCCTCACCTGTAAAACTGTTCGGGGCTTTAAAATAAAGAACAAGCCCCTCATCAATTGTTTCACGTGAAACATTATCCAAAACAGCAGTGAAATAAGCATAGCGAGGCTTGATATCAGTCTCTTTTAACGCTGTAAGCGCTACTAAGCTCTTTAAAGCCTTTGGGCCAGATACACGGATAACAGCAACGCCGCCACGTCCAGCAGCCGATGCTAGCGCATAAATGGTAGGAGTATTGGTCGGAGACATTATTTTTTACTTTTAGAGTCAGCCGCAGGCGCATTCATCGCCGCCGCCATTTGATCCCACATCATCTTTTGCATATCTTGCCATGCATCCCAGCCCGCTGGAAGATCTGTAACCTTTCCCTGCATTGCTTTGAACATTTTCTCTTGAATAATCTTAGGATCAGGCAAGCCCATAAAGTCGCGTGCCTCATCTGGTGTACATTCAATGTTGATTGTGAACTTCATAAAACCTATCTTTCTACTAACCAATTAATTCTGAAGGAGATCATACCATGACTTATGTGACAATTAAAGCAACAGATGGCGCAGGGTCATTCGACGCCTATATTGCCCGCCCTAAAGCGAAAAATGCACCAGCCCTCATAATGGTTCAAGAGATATTCGGCGTAAACGGCGAGATGCGTAAAAAATGTGATGCGTGGGCTGAAAAAGGCTATATCGCTATTGCCCCTGATTTGTTCTGGCGCCAAGAGCCTGGTGTTGATATCACGGATCAATCAAAAGAAGAGTGGGACAAAGCGTTCAAATTGATGAACGGTTTTGATATTGATCTTGGCATCACTGATCTTAAAGCAACACTTGATTACATCCGTAAAGATGAAGGCTGCAATGGCAAAGTCGGCACAATAGGATATTGCTTAGGCGGCAAATTAACGTATTTGATGGCTTGTCGCTCTGATATTGATGCCGCAGTCAGCTATTACGGTGTTGGTATTGACGGCATGCTCGGAGAGTCAGTCTCTATCCAAAAACCACTCATGCTGCATATCGCTGAGGAAGATGAATATGTGTCCAAAGACGCTCAAGCTAAGATAATTGCAGGGCTCTCAGATAAGCCTGATGTCACCACACATAGTTATAAAGGTGTAAACCACGCATTTAGTCGTCTGAACGGCGTACATTTTGACCAAGAGGCGGCAACACTGGCCAATCAGAGGACTGATGCCTTTATAAAAGAGAATTTAAGCTGAATTTGATTAATTATAACGATTGGCATTGTTATGTACATGTCCTTCCTGATCTGAACTTGAATAATCACCATCAAGCATATGACTGGTAAAATCTTTGCCTGTTTGTGCTTCTATTGTGGCATTGGCTGTTGCTGAAGCCATGCCTATAACACCACCAAAAAGCCCGCCACCGAGTATTTTAGTAGCAGGTTTAATCTCATCGCCTGTTGCTTCACGGTAAAAATGATTAACCACAGGGATGTGCTGTAAAGGGTTTACGATATCGACAAGATCAATAAATTTTAGTTCATTTTGTTTAGCGTAGTAATCAAAGCTTTCTTTGGGGACAGCCGCACCAGATTTAAAACGCTCAGATTGTGTTTTAAGCGTAATAACCTCTGAATGATATGTTATAGCGGGCGTTGTCACGATTATTCTTCCTTCTTCTTTTCTTTGCAAAGTCCTCTAACCATCTTATAATGCAATCAATATGCCAAACATTGCCCAAACCCAGCTTATAACCCTACAAAACGCCTTAGCGCCCTATAAAGGCATGCTTTCAATCTCCATAGATGATGAAACACGCCAAATACTGCTAACAGAAATTAATACGAATAATTTTAAAAGCCTTACACTCCCAGCCCGTATAGGGGCAGTAATAGACATGGCAAAATCTCTGGTAGACGAAGGAAAAGAGCCGCTTCTCTACCATTTAGACGATAAAATATTTTCACCTGAAATGCAGACCTTATCCGTTAAAGAAAAGAAAGAAATGCTTACACAGAAAGAAGTTGAGATTCTTCTTTGCTTAATTGATGGCGGTAAAAAAGGTCAAAGTAAAAATTATTTAATGGAGCATGTTTGGGGACAGCGCGCTGATTTAGACACACATACGATTGAAACGCATATTTATCGACTAAGACAAAAGCTTGAACAAGACCCCAATGAGCCGAAAATTCTTTTAACAACCAATGGTGGCTATCAGCTTATTTTTTATAAAGATTAAGTAGCTCTTTATCTTCTTTAGGGCTGTATTCTGGGTCACGCCAAACCCATAGTGGTATTTGTGGCTCATTTACCGTCCAAATCGCCATTTGCGCTACTTTCATCAACATCGGATGAAAACCTGTTTTATCTTCAGGATCTAATTGTAATGTCCGCTCATGGTCTGCCAGAATTGGTAATAAAGTTATCTCAACAAGCGCCTTTGTTGAACCGTCAGCCTTAGAAAACATCGTCTCAGCATCAGCTCCAGGTAAGTAAATCTCTCTAAAGCGATCTATATTTTGCACTAAGACAGCCACAGGCATGCCGTACACATCGTAAGGAAAGTAAAGCTCAGGATAAAAATACGGCAAAAACAATGTTTCCTGCCGTTCACTGTAACGATTAAGATCAATTGAGGCGTGAATAATAATCGGTGTATCAGATTCAAAATTAGCAAATTTATTCTGTAAGCGGTTAAATTCAGAGGTTGCCGCCAATTCACGATCATAAATGGGCGTTTCCTTTATTTTATCTGTGCGCTGTGCCCAATCTTTAAAATCAGGCTGTATTTTAGCTGTCTTGTAATAAGACATACCAACAGTCTCAACACCTGATTGCTCTCGCAAGAAAGATAAACCGAGCTCTTCGACCTGACCTTGTACAACATCGGCTGAGGTTGCTGCCTCTTGAGCATCAACAGACATCGTAAAAAAGAAACACAATAAAAAGCTCAAAACGATATGCATGGTCTCATCCTAATGATTAAAGGTGAATAATTACTTAACTGTTTCTTTCGGCTTATTCTTCTTAGAAAAGGAAATTTTACTCTCTTTTTTCTTCAATTTCGGGAAAGTAAAAACATACTCACCTTTAACAAAATCAACAACTACATGGCCACCAGATTGTAATTGGCCGAACAACAATTCCTCAGCCAATGGCTGTTTTATGTGTGTTTGAATGAGGCGTGCCAATGGTCGTGCACCCATCGCTGGATCATAGCCTTTTTCTGCTAATTCCTGCTGTGCCGCAGCGGTTAGCTCAATACTCACATCACGATCTGATAATTGAGCTTCAAGCTGCATAATGAATTTATCGACCACTTTACCAATCGTGCTTGGATCAAGTGGCGCAAACGGAATAACTGCATCCAGACGATTACGAAATTCTGGCGTAAATAGATTTTTAATTGCTTCTTCATCTTCACCAACACGAAATTCTTGCGAGAACCCAATGGGGGCTTTAGCCATATTCGTAGCCCCTGCATTGGTCGTCATAATCAAAATGACATTGCGGAAATCAATGACTTTACCGTTATTATCCGTGAGTTTCCCGTAATCCATGACCTGCAATAAGATATTAAACAAATCAGGATGCGCTTTCTCTATCTCGTCCAAAAGCAAGACACAATGCGGGTTTTGGTCAATTTTATCCGTGAGCAATCCCCCTTGGTCAAAACCCACATAACCGGGTGGCGACCCAATGAGACGTGACACTGAATGCCGCTCCATATATTCAGACATATCAAAGCGAACCAATTCAATCGACATACTGGCCGCTAATTGCTTTGTTACTTCTGTTTTACCAACCCCAGTTGGACCAGAGAACAGATAACAACCAATTGGTTTCTCGGCATCACGTAATCCAGCACGTGATAATTTAATCGCCGAAGCTAGTGCTTTAATCGCCACATCTTGGCCAAAGACTAATGTTTTTAGATCACGCTCAAGATTTTGTATTGCTTCACGATCTGTTTGTGAAATCGTTTTTGGTGGAATGCGGGCAATCGAAGCGACAATCGCTTCAATATCGCTTACTTCAATGTTTTTCTTACGTTTATCTTCTGGCAATAAGCGTTGAGCAGCCCCAACCTCGTCTATCACATCGATCGCTTTATCAGGCAATTTACGGTCACCAATATAACGGGCCGATAATTCAACCGCCGACTTGATCGCCTCTGGTGAATATTTCACATCATGGTACTTTTCGTAATAAGCCTTAACACCTTCAAGAATGAGGATAGCATCTTCAATAGAGGGTTCATTCACATCAATTTTTTGGAAACGACGAACGAGCGCACGGTCTTTTTCAAAATGATTTCTATATTCTTTATACGTTGTGGAACCGATACATTTTAACGTACCATTTGAAAGCGCTGGTTTTAGTAGATTTGAGGCATCCATCGCTCCACCAGAGGTTGCTCCAGCGCCGATAATAGTATGAATTTCATCAATAAATAAAACAGCACCTTCAATAAGATTAATCTCTTTCAAGACCATTTTTAAACGCTCTTCAAAATCACCACGATAACGTGTACCAGCTAACAAAGCCCCCATATCAAGGCTATAAACAACCGCCTCTTTTAAAACAGGTGGTACATCACCATCAACAATCCGTTTAGCTAAGCCTTCAGCAATAGCCGTTTTACCAACACCTGGATCACCGACATAAAGCGGGTTATTTTTTTGCCGACGACAAAGAATTTGTACAGTGCGCTCAATCTCTTTTTCACGGCCAATCAATTTATCAATTTTACCGTCGGCCGCCTTTTTATTGAGATTAACACAATAAGCCTCCAATGCTTTACCGTCGGCAGGCATACCTTGGCCATCGGCTTCAGCTTCAACGCCCATAGCAATCCGTGGATCAGAAATCCCTGCCACTTTAGCAATACCATGAGAGATATAATTTACCGCATCAAAACGGGTCATATCATGTTCTTGTAAGAAATAAACCGCATGTGATTCACGCTCTGAAAACAATGCCACCAATACATTCGCCCCTGTTACTTCTTCACGCCCTGAGGACTGAACATGGATGGCAGCACGCTGTAAAACACGCTGAAACCCAGTTGTAGGACGGGCTTCCGTCATATCAGGGTTAATGAGATTATCAAGCTGTGTATCAACATAAGTCTCAACCTGCTCTTTCAACAAATCAAGCGACACATTGCACGCTCGCAACACAGCCCGTGCATCATGGTCATCAATTAAGGCGAATAGAAGATGTTCCAATGTCGCAAACTCATGGTCTCTTTCAGCGGCAATTTCTAAAGCACGATGTAAGGTCTCTTCTAATTTTTTACTCAACATAATGAATAATCCTTATTCCTTTTCCATTGTACATTGTAATGGTTGCTCATTCGTACGAGCAAAATCCATCACCTGATTAACCTTCGTTTCTGCAATTTCATAAGTAAAAACGCCACATAGACCCATTCCCTTACGATGAACATGCAACATAATATCGGTCGATTCTTGACGTGTTTTATTGAAGAATTTTTCTAAAACATGGATCACAAAATCCATCGGCGTATAATCATCATTCAGCAATAAAACCTTATACATAGAAGGCTTTCCAGTTTTTGGTCTGGTTTTGACCAAAATGCCAATCTCTTTGTCTTCTTCGCCATGCTTATGATCGTCATCTGCCATAGCTATAATATAATACGAAACGGAGCGTAGAAAAAGGTCTTCAGTTGTTTTTTATCGCTCGCACAGCATTAATAACCGACAACATATAAATAGCGGCTGTTTCAACCCGCAAAATTGTTTCACCTAATGAAACACCCTGCACTGACTCTTGTTCACTCAAAAAAGCCATTTCTTCCTCCGTAAAACCACCTGCAGGGCCAATCATTACATTAACTGTCTCATTATTTTCTGTCATTTTTAAGGCATCTAAAAGCGGTGCGGTATTTTGACGCTCAACAGCCACTAAAATCTGCCTATACTGTCTCACAGCTTGCTGAAAGCTGATTGTGGGCAATAAAACAGGAATATCTAAACGCTCGGACTGCTCGGCCGCCTCAATGAACCACGCTTCTATTTTATCCTGCTTAGCCTTATGGTTTTCAGATCGTGCCGAGGTAATAGGCTGAAAATGCGTCATACCCAATTCTGTTGTCTTTTCAATCATCATTTGCATGCGATCCTTATGAATGATCGGCGCAATTAATGTCACACAGCGACTATCTGCAACGACTTTGCGCAATTGCTCTTTAATGAGAACAAGTGTTTCTTTTTTCTTCACCTCTTGAATTTCAGCCAGAAACTCCCCTTGTTTCACGTGAAACACACGAATGAGATTACCCACCTCAACACGTAAAACGTTGCGCAGATAATGATGTTGGTTGTCTCTCAAAGCAATAACGCCTTTAAGAGGTTGGTCAACGTAAAGACGCCTAAGGTGCTGGTGTTCACTTGTCATCAAAAAAGTATAAATCTTACCAACTCTCAAGTCGAGGGATCTTCGCTTGTCAAAGACACTGTAACACGGTAAAACCAGTCAATATGAATAAGAATTTCACTGATATACGATTTGATATTGTCGCACGCTTACCAGAAGCCATGCGCTCTTATGCCATTATGGCACGTATTGATCGCCCGACAGGCATTTACTTACTTTTATTGCCGTGCTTATGGGGTATCTTTTTCTCTCTTCATGGTATTTTACAAATCGGTTTAGAGCCTTTACGGATTATTTTCCTTATGGTGATCGGTTCAATCGTTATGCGTGGGGCTGGTTGCGTTATTAACGATTTATGGGATCGCCATTTGGACCAGAAAGTTGAAAGAACAGCGCAAAGACCACTTGCCAGCGGACAAATATCCATTAAACAAGCATTTGCTTTTTTAACTGGCTTATTGCTGATCGGCCTATTCATTCTGATGCAACTACCAGGCTTAAGTATTATTATCGGCTTGTTCTCAATGAGCCTTGTTATTGCCTATCCATTGATGAAACGCTTTACCTTTTGGCCACAGGCTTTTTTGGGCATCACTTTCAATATCGGCATCCTCATTTCTTGGGCAGCAGTCACAGGTATTGTTGAGCCACCTGCTTTGTGGCTTTATTTGGCAGGATTTCTCTGGACAATGGCTTACGACACCATCTATGCCTATCAAGATATAGAAGATGATCGCATGATTGATATTAAATCAACAGCCCGCCTATTTGATAAAAATGGACCGCTTTGGATTATTGGCTTTTATAGTGCAATGTTTATTGCTCTTATTATGGCTGGCATTAGTGCCAAAGCGAGTGTTCTATACTATATCGTTTTACTATTGCCAGCTTATTACACCTATATAATCGCATGGCATTTTGATCCAGCAAGCCAAGACAGCGCACTCAGCAACTTCAAGAAAAACGCTATCCTTGGTGCGCTTATTCTTTTGGCAATTTTATTTGTTTAATGTAAAAACCCACGCAAACGTTTTTCAACAGTCGTCAACATCGCCAATGAGATTGATTGCGCCGATTTCATTTCATCGACCAGCATTTCAAATAATTCGACATTATGCGCATTTTTCTTCAGCCATTGCATAATATCCGCAGCAATATCATCGCCTGATTTCTTACCCAAAGCTTCATGGATAATCGCTGATTGGCTTTCAAAAAACGCATCCACTAAACCATTCAACGCCTCTTCTTCCCATGAATTCTGAACGACCATAGCGCGTGCTTGATTACGTAACCAGACAAGATCAAGTGTTTCGCCAATACTATAATAAGCCTGTGTGACCTGCTTAACAGAACGGCCAGAACGCATCGAAAGATTTAGAATATCTGGCGCTGACACAAGGTTCTGGCACAAAGCAATCTTATGCGCCAAACTTTCGGATAAACCCGCCTGTGTGAAATCAAAAAAGCGCTTGCCGTAATTGTCTTTGAGATCTTTTGGTAAGACTGCAGGCATCATTTTTGCTAATTCTTCATAACCCTTGCCAAAGAATGCTAACACCTCAACCTCTTTACGCATGAGTGAAGGGCGACTTAGTAACCATAACATCATATGTTCAACCAGATGTAATATCTCGTTAAAGGCTTTCAGCTGTGCCTGCGCTGGCACCTTACCGTCCAGCGCTTCAATCTCATCCCAAAGGGGCGATAACGCACAGATCTGACGCACCATCAAATAAGCGCGCACAACATCAGCGGCTTTAGCCCCTGTACGCTCTGAACAGCGATAAATAAAGGCTGGCCCTAAACGATTAACAACAGAATTGGTAATTTGTGTCGTAATAATCTCACGGCGCAAGGAGTGGTTCTCAATATCCTTTTTATATTTCTTCTGTAATGTGTCTGGGAAATATCGGATCAACCATTCATCAGCTTGATCTGAATCCGCAATATTACTCTCGAGCAATTCATTATAGAACATGATCTTCGCATAGCAGAAAATAACCTCTAACTCAGGTCGCACAAAATCAACCCCATTATCACGACGTTGTTGCGCCTCTTCCATATCAGGGAGGTTTTCTAATTTACGATTAAGCTCAATCCGTTTTTCAAGCTGTGAGATAAGACGTAAATAATACGCAAAGTCAGAACGAACATTCTGCTCCATCAAGCTAATCGCCTGTGTTTGCTGGTAATTATTTGATAACACAGCCGCCGCCACGTCATCTGTCATACTCTCTAATAATTTATTACGTTCTTTAACTTGCTTATCGGTTTTTAGACTCATTGCTGATTGTAAAAGAATCTTGATATTGACCTCTTGGTCAGAACAATTCACCCCAGCAGAATTATCAATAAAGTCAGTGTTTATTTTACCACCACCTTGGGCAAAGGCGATACGGCCACCTTGGGTTACACCAAGATTAGCCCCTTCACCGATCACTTTCGCTTTAACTTCCCACGCATCCACACGAATAGCATCATTAGCCTTATCAGACACATCAGCATGACTTTCATCCACCGATTTCAAATAAGTGCCAATGCCACCAAACCATAAAAGATCGGTCTGTGCTTTAAGCATCGCCTGCATTAATTCTGATGGCGATACACTGTCTTTTGTTAAACCAAAACGGGTCTTGATCTGTGGTGTTAATTTCAACGCTTTATCATGGCGTGAATAAATCATCCCGCCTTTTGATAAGAGCTTGGTGTTATACTCACCCCAGCCCATCACATTCTCAAATAAACGCTTGCGCTCTTTAAAACTGATGGCTGCATCCGGGTCAGGATCACAGAAAATATGCAGATGGTTAAACGCCCCAATTAATCTGATCTTTTCAGATAACAACATCCCATTACCAAAAACATCGCCACCCATATCACCGACACCAATAACATCAAATTCTTCCGTTTGGATATCTGTGCCTAATTCACGGAAATGGCGCTTAACTGCTTCCCAGCCACCTTTAGCGGTAATCCCCATTTTCTTATGGTCATATCCAGCTGAGCCACCAGAAGCAAAAGCATCATCCAGCCAAAAACCATATTCTTGTGAAACAGAATTGGCGATATCAGAGAAACTCGCTGTCCCTTTATCAGCCGCCACCACCAAATAAGGATCATCGCCATCATGGCGATAAACGTCTTTTGGTGGCACCACTTTACCATTTTTAAGATTATCGGTGATATCCAAAAGCCCACGTAGATAAGTTTTATAAGCCTCAATGCCACGTTTTTGGAACTCGTCACGACTAATATTTTTTGGCAAATGCTTCAGGACAAAACCACCCTTTGAGCCAACAGGGACGATCACAGCATTTTTAACCATCTGTGCTTTCATCAAACCTAAAACTTCTGTACGGAAATCATCACGACGGTCAGACCAGCGCAAACCACCGCGCGCGATACGGCCACCACGTAAATGAACCCCTTCAAAACTTGGCGCATAAACAAAAATCTCCGCCCAAGGTTTAGGGGCAGGCACATCGGCTAGTGCCTTTGATTTAATTTTAAAACTTATATAGGTCTTAAAATGGCCCTCAGTATTTTTTTGATACGCATTTGTACGCAATGTATTCAATATAATATCTTGGAAGCTTCTAAAAATACGGTCAAATTCGATACTTGAAACTTTTTCCAAATAATCATTAATACTGATTAAACAGCCTTTAATCATTTTCTCTGGATTTTTTGAAGCCTTTTCAGGATCAAAACGACAATCAAATAAGGTAACCAAAGCTTTCGCAATATCTGGATGGGTCGTCAGTGCGGCATTAATTGTGCCTTGGCCATGTAAATAACGAATCTGGCGCATATAACGTATGTAAGAACGCAAAATTGAGATCTCACGCCCATTTAAATTTGCCAGCAATACAAGGCTATTAAGTGAGTCACTTTCCATCTCTTTTTGCCAAAGCTTAAACAGAACCGTTTCAAAATTGGCTTTAATATCATCAACTGTTAAGCCTTTTTCTTGAGCACCGGTAATCTCTAACTTCAAATCATGAATCCATATCCCAGTTTCGCCATCAACGGGTTTAACCAAATGTGGGCTTTCTGATATCACACGTACACCCATATTGGCCAGAATTGGCAGGATATCTGATAAAATAACAGGGCTTTCAAGATTGAAAAGTTTTAGATGTAATGTTTCTTTATCACCCGCTTGTGTGGCATATAAATCGAGCTTTAATCGTTTTTCAGCCAAAGCCTTTTCCATGAAGGTAATATCATGATGCGCCTGCTCAACTGAATAATACTCACGGTATGAAGCTGGGAATGCGTCATCATATCGCTCAATAAGAGATAAGGCCTGTGCTGTGTCTTCTTTATCACGCAATATTTTACGCAGTTTTTCTGTCCAATCTTGCCCCTCTTCGATCAAACGGCGTTCAATCGCTTTGTTATCATATTTTTTCTTAAACGGCTTATCGGAGGTGATAACAAATAACACTCTTACAAGCGGTGAATCATCCATGGCTGTGTAGAAACTATCAGACACACCTTCAAAGCCTTCGGCCAAAATATCTTGGTAAATTTTTCTTAATCTAGTGTCATAAATACTGCGTGGTATATAAACCATAACCGACATAAAGCGCCCAAAAACGTCACGGCGCGGGAACATCGCAACATGCTGGCATTCCTGTAATTCTAAAATACGACGTGCATATTCGCCCAAAACTTTTTCATCTGTTTGGAAAATCTCATCACGTGGATATTTTTCTAAAATATGGGTCAGTGCCCTAAAATTATGAGTCCGCTCCTTATAATGAGAGCGCTCAACAATATTATTTATTTTCGCTCGTACCATTGGAATGGTGAACACAGAACGTGAATAAGTGATAGAGGTGAATAAACCAATAAACACATCAATTTTACTAATATTTCCTTTATCATCGGCACGGCGAATAATTACTAGATCAAGCGGCACATAGCGATGCACATAGGTGCGTTTCTGCGTTTTCCCGATCGTCACCACATCGGTATAGCTAATAAGATCATTCAAATCATCAGGGAAAAATTCAGCTTCCTTTCCCAGTAAAGAAGGCTTTCGTTCCGTTGACAAAATACCCAAACTTTTGTCATTTACGGGCTTTAAAGAAAGACCGTCTTTTTTATGCTCTACCTTATATTGGCGATAACCCAAAAATGTAAAACTATCATCATGCAAATATTGTAAAAACTCTTCATATTCTTTTATAGGGTAACGGCATTGGGCGACAGGTATATGACGAATCTCTTCTTTAACACGGCGCATCGTTTGTAACATTGCTTTCCAGTCACGTGTCGCCAAACGCACATCCTGCACCATTGTCTGCAAATTCTTTAAGAGTGCTTTTTCCTGGCGTGGCAATAATTCCGTTGAAAGCTCGGCATAAATAAAACCAGCTTCTTTCATCGAAGGGTCGGCTTCTTTTTGGTAAGAGATTTTACCGCCCTTCTTCTCCATAAAGAAATTAGCATGGAGCAAATGATCCATGGTTAATTCTTCTGCGTGCACACAGGCGACAAATGAATCAACAATGAAGGGGCGATCTTCTGTCATTAGTGCAATAGTGGTTACATTCCGTCCTTGGTCATTCGGCGAAGTATCAATAATGATCTGTGGCGTTCCTGTTAATACGTCTCCAGAAACCTCGCCAATAGCGCGCATTTGCTTATCGAACAAATTTTTTGTGATAAGAGCGAGTTCTTTGTGATCTAGTGACGCTTCCGCAAGAGAAAGAAATTTTTGATAAGCCATGATTTTTAACACCCATGATTGATTATTGCGTTCAGGGTAATTGGCTTCGCTCCATTCGTCAATTGGATCAACCTCTAACAATAAAAGAGATTATGATGCAGCGTATCAAAAAAATTTGTTACAAAAGCAAAGTGTAATAGACCGAATCACCAGAAATATATATTGTCAAAAATTTTCAAGTTGCGCCCTATAGGCCTTTATGCTTATGTGAAAAAGTAGTGGAGAGAAAACGTGTTAAATTATAACAACAAACCAAAAACACATACGATAAGCCTTTTTCAGGCAAATCTTATATTCATTACAAATATCATAGCCCCAGTTTTAGCTTATACACTATTTATAGCCCGGTGAGTACAGGGAGGAAAACCTTAGGCGCAAGCCTAATCAGTATAAAAAGTGGCGTAGGAACTAAAACTGGGGTTTTATTTTTTACACTTATTCTGATGTTTTAAGATCATCAAGATCAAGCTCGTCATCTTCGTCATCGAGCTCTAAATCGATATCATCATCGTCGTCCAGATCATCAAGATCAAGATCGCCGTCTAAATCATCATCAAGATCAAGATCATCGTCTTCTGCATCATCATCTTCATCAAGATCATCGATTGAGATAGTATCATCATCGTCTAAATCAATATCGTCTTCATCTTCTTCGTCATCTTCAACAATCTTGGCTTTAGACACTTTAGAGTCTTTAAGATCCGCCACCGGACGACCACGTTTACCTTTTACTTTTACAAAGCCAACAAATTCAGTCTCGCAATGTGGGCAAAGAATAGGGGTACGATTAAAATCGTAAAATTTTGTTGAGCAGCTTAAGCATGAGCGCTTAATACCTTTTTCAATTGTCGCCGCCATGGTTTGTGTCTCCTGTTTTATAGATAAATTCCTTTTCTAAGTATAACTGCCGTGCGTGCTTGTCAATTCAAAAAATTGAAACACATTGTTAACCAATTTAATTCATTATAAGCTATTACAAATCACTAAGGAGTAGTTATGCAGAAAAACGTTGTTATTTGCGGTTATAAAAGAAGCCCACATCATTTTGCCAATAAAGGTGAATTAGCGAAAGTGCGGCCAGATGATATGGCGGCCAGCGTTATCAAGGCCCTTATTGCTGAAACAAAAATTGACACTAATGACATTGAAGACTTATTGATGGGTTGCGCTTTTCCTGAAGCAGAGCAAGGCTTTAACCTAGCTAAAATCGTTGGTCAATTAGCACAACTCCCTGAAAGCATTGGTGGTGTTACTATCAATCGTTTTTGTGGCTCGTCGATGACAGCGATCCAAATGGCCGCTGGCTACATTCAGATGGATGCAGGTGAAGCATTTATCTGCGCTGGGGTTGAAAGCATGAGCCGCATTCCTATGGGTGGATTTAACCCAATGCCCAATCCAAAGCTTGGAGAGATTTACCCGCAAGCCTATATGTCTATGGGCATTACAGCCGAAAATTTGGCCAAAAAATATGATATTAGCCGAGATGCTCAGGAAGAATTCGCTGTGAATTCTCACAAAAAAGCAGCGTCAGCGGCAGCCTCTGGCAAATTTAAAGATGAACTTGTTGCCATTGGTGATGTGAGCGAGGACGGCACCATTCGTGCAGACAGCTCTAAAGAAGCACTTGCTGGCCTAAAACCTGCCTTTGATACAGAAGGCACAGTAACAGCAGGAACGGCATCGCCTTTAACAGACGGTGCTTGTGCTGTTCTCATATGTTCGGAAGATTATGCGGATAAACATAAATTACCAAAACTGGCGCGCATTAAATCGGTCGGTGTAGCTGGTTGTAAAGCAGAAATTATGGGCATTGGCCCTGTACCAGCCACGGCAAAAGCATTAAAACGTGCTGGTTTAAAAATAGAAGACATCGAAGTAGCTGAATTAAACGAAGCCTTTGCCGCTCAATCTCTTTCTGTTCTAAAAGAGCTCGGCCTAGATGAGAAAAAAGTCAATATTGATGGCGGGGCGATTGCACTGGGCCACCCACTAGGCGAATCTGGTGCCCGCATCACAGGCAAATTAGCCTCCATCATGAAACGTGAAAAAGCCAAATACGGCCTAGCAACCATGTGTATTGGTGGCGGCCAAGGCACGGCGATTATTTTGGAAGCGATTTAAAAGCGCCTAAATTAAAACAGTGCCGTTTCTTTCGGGAAAATTTTAGAGGCCAGATCTGGGTTTTGGAACGAGACACCAAAACTCATATGAGAGGCCACTTCACGCATAATGTGAAATAAATGCGCTTGGTTAATATCATCGCCAAAGCTGGTATAAAACATATCGCTCAATAAACGATTTTTCATCGGACATAAATACCGCATACCATCAGGTAACGCCATTAATCCTGAAATCTGTGTAGGATTTAAAGCATGTTGACCAAAAACACGGCCACTACCATTATTTTCAAGCAGCAGTAAATCCATCATTTCCAGCGCCTGATGATCGCAAATATCTGATCTATTATGGTCAGTAAACCATTGCTTAAAAGCGGTGCGTAACGCTTTACCGCCAGAAAGACTATCTGGTGTTGTTTCACCTTCACGCATATAGGCAATAGCAATATCGCCATCATCACCAGAGATTAAATTACGCCATAACTCGACATAGCCTTCATTACGCATTGACCAACAAATAGAGGCTGTGACAGCTTCGATATCAGCTGCTCTAAAGCGCTCAATCTTCATAATGTCTTCTGGATTAAGGATATCATAAATACCACCCATACGGATCTCATGCCATATATCCCGCAGCCCCCGAATAAGAGAGATAAATAAATGTGCTTGGTAATAATCAGAGGCACCAAGTATATCCATATCAAGACCAAAATTATCAATGATAAGACATTTATTCAGATGATCGAGCACATAACCGCCATGCTCAACAAAAGACAGAACAAAGCTATAGCCGTGATGCGCAGCTGTTTTCAGTAATATACTGGCATTATTCACCAGCGATAAATCAGAGACTAGATCATAAAGTAATTCATGGTGTTGCGCTTGCAGAGCATCATCAAAAAGCTGAATTTGCTGGTGACCCAGTAGCGTTGCAAAAGCAATCGGCTCAAGACTTTCGGTTTGTTCTAATGTAATGAACGGCTTTGAAGACAAATGGGTCTGCATAGATTTGACATCCCCATCAATAAAATTAACGGTCTTTATGAGCGAAGAGCTGGACGATATTATTGCCTCTTGCCGCAAGGACTGGTTGTCTTTGCTCTGCAATGTCGGCAAATATGCTCGGGAATGCGATGACCTCGCAATAGCCTTCTTCATTATTCTTTGTCTCTTCTTCCTCTGCACCACCGAAAAGAGTGGCTCTCACTGAAGATGGCATCTTAGCCGAAGAGGCAGGCGTTTTCAAGTCGCGTTCTTTATCACGGAAGGCACTTTCAAACTTAATAAACCATAAGAAGTTAGCCGATGAACGGTCACGCACTTCTGTGTATAATGGGTCATGCACAATATTTGATGCAATATTTGACAAGTAATTTTTACCAAATGGCATATGGCCAAGACGTGTCACCACTTCAATACTTACCATATGAGACAACTCGTCTGTTTCAAAAACATGGCCACCATGGTCGGCAAGCATTGTCTGGATAAGACGCCTATCTTCCAATTTGCAACGATCCGATAAGAACCATTTTTCAAAGCCAACTTGCATCGCCCAGCCATTATTAAGGCTACGGAAATCATTTTTCACTTCCCGTACCATAGAAAAAGCGATGTCTGATAGACCAGAAGCAGCAATTGCTTCCCATGCTGATTTTTCATCAGTCAAACTCAATTCCCAAGCAATACGAATTTTTGATACACAAAGATCAGCAATCTGCGCACGGTTCACTGTTATTGCATCTTCAACCGCAAATGTTACTGGGTTAATTAATGTTCCTTGCTTATGTTGAAAAGCACGGCGAAGCTCTTGAGCCAAACCAACAAGGGCTGTACCTTCTTCCATAAAGCTTGGCACCAAAATGCTCAACATGTCACGATCATATATAACGCAATCTGTATCAGATGATACCGATAAGGTAATAGCGTTGTCTTGGGCAAAGCGTAAAAGCTCAGCACCAAGACGACTTTTCTCTAAAATGGTGGTCAGATGAGAGATAGTAATTTCTTGATTTAATTTAGTATCTGAAAGACTAGCGGCATTCGCTGCAAACAGATCATATACATTTGGTTTATTATCATCGACAAATGCCTGACGTTTTTCTTCCATTTTAATGGCACGTGCCTGAAGATCTTCTGTCGTTAGGCGGAATAATAAATCGCCAGTACTTTCAAAATCATCTTCGAAAGCATCATCGTCAATTTCATTTATTGCCATTTCATCTGCGTAAAATAATGGCTGGTCACCAATAAGCGTGCATAAAACAGGTTGATCGTCGTCTAGCATATACGCTACACGGCAACTAACTTGTAACTGCTCATTATTTCCGTCAGATGTGTTATTTGTCGTTGTCATTGTTCTTACCCCTAAAAACTCACTCTTTTGTAGGTTCAGAACCCTTTTTCTTCTGCCTACATATCCAGTATCGTCGAAAAGGGTAAACAGAATCCTAACAAAAACATCTTTTTTCAAAAAAATGTGAATTTTTTCAATAAGTTAATGAAGTATTAATTGATTATGGTAACTCTAAAATGCGCAAACCCGCATTAATGCCCCAAAGCTTGATCGTGGACAGGCATATCTTGAAGTAAAATATCTTGCGATAAAATTGAAACTTCGCCTGTTTTTGTTAATTTTACCATCGCTTCAAACAGTGAATTCTTGAAAAGCAGGCTAACTTTGAGTGTATAATCATTTTTTGTTTGTGCCGTTATGCTTATATCTTGCACTAAACTGGCCATAGATTTTCGTAATTGAGGGGTAGGATCTTCAAGCCACGGAATATCATCAATACTCTCAACAACATAAAAGCGGCCGTAATCGCCAATAACCATATCAAAATAGAAACGGACATAGTCAGCCGCTGTGCTCTCGTCTAAAAATAACGGAATATCATTATTCAATTTTTGAAGCGTTTCATCCTTATAATCTACAGAATAAATCTCATTCTCTTCACGGTTATAAACAAAACGGCGCTTGATAATCGGAAAACTATCATGGTCCATTACTTCAAGTAACTGACAGCCCTGATAAAAAGGTAGAAAGGCCATCATAATTGTAGTTTTCTCTACACTAAATTTCTTTGATTGGCTTATATCATTGATAAGCGGTAAAAGCTTTTTGATATCTTTTGTACCTGCTTTTACAAATATCAATGTGTCCATAATTGTATCTCCTTATTCATAATCCTATGTATAACATTGTGGAGAAGTCAGGTGTTTTTGCAAGGATCAATTAGGGGATTGTTTTATCCCCAGATCGCAAAACATAGTTCAAGACTCCTTACACACATAATTTAATTTTATACAATGCTACGGATAAAAAATTGAATAGGGTAAAAGCCTGTTTAATTATAACGATTCATAAAATAAGAGCCCTTGTGCATAAATATAGGGGTAAGTTTTATCCCCGATTTTCACAGGGATATACAACTACTACATCCTTTAAAGATTCTTTTTATTTTAGTTGTTAGAAAGGTTTTTAATTGGCAGTATCGGCGCATGAAATTAATTGAAGCTCTTACCAATCAGCATATAAACCAACCATTGAAAACGGATAAAGTTCCGCCTATCTGGTTGATGCGCCAAGCCGGTCGATATCTACCAGAATATCTTAAAACCCGTGCTAAAGCAGGTGATTTTTTAACCCTTTGCTATACCCCAGAAATGGCGGCAGAAGTAACATTACAGCCTATTAGGCGCTTTGATTTTGATGCAGCGATTACTTTTTCTGATATTTTGGTAATCCCCCATGCCTTAGGCCAAAAACTCTGGTTTGAAAAAGGCGAAGGTCCTAAATTAGGCACTTTGGATATTGATACGCTCAACTTTAATCTTGAGCATTTACAACCTGTTTTTGAGGCTCAAAAACTCATCCGCAAAGAATTATCAAATGATAAAGCACTCATTGGCTTTGCCGGTAGCCCATGGACAGTAGCATGTTATATGGTCAATGGCGGTGGCGATAGTAAAGGGTTTGATAGTGTTCGCTTAAAAGCCTTCGAAGATGAAATTGGCTTTCAAAAACTGATTGATATTTTGGTTAATTCAACTGTTGAATATTTGATTGAACAAGTCAAAGCCGGTGTGAATGCTCTGCAACTTTTTGATAGCTGGTCAGGTGTTTTATCCGAGCAACAATTTGATCAATGGGTTATTAAACCGACCAAAGACATTGTTCAGCGGGTAAGAGCTGTCTACCCAAACATGCCAATCATAGGATTTCCACGCGGCGCTGGGGTGAAGATAAAAAGCTATATTGAAAAAACTGGGGTGACTGCCGTATCTCTTGATACCTCTGTGCCTCTATCACAGGCACAAGACTTACAAAAAATATGTCCTGTCCAAGGTAATCTTGATCCAATGGTTTTAAAAGCTGGGGGTGAAACTTTGCGGACAGCTGTGACGAATATAAAAACAGCGCTGGGGCAGGGAAGCTATATTTTCAACCTAGGCCATGGTATTGATAAAGATACCAAGATTGAACATGTTGAAGAATTAATACGATTAGTGAGAGAATGAGCAAAGCACAAAAAACAGCAGTAATTTTATTTAACTTAGGTGGGCCTGATAAGGCCGAATCTATTAAGCCGTTTTTATTTAATTTCTTCATGGATAAAAATATTATTGGTGCACCGAAACCGATACGCTGGCTTATTTCAAAACTTATTTCCAATCGTCGGTCTAAAAAAGAAGCGGGTGAATCTTATGGTTTTTTAGGTGGCGGATCACCGCTTTTAAAAAACACACAAGCACAAGCGGAAGTTTTACAAGCTGTTTTGCCAAAGCACATGAAGGTATTCGTTTCTATGCGCTATTGGCATCCAATGGCGGCAGAAGTGCTCAAACAAGTTAAAAAATGGGGCGCTAAAAAAATAATCCTGTTACCGCTTTATCCGCAATATTCAACAACGACGAGTTTTTCCTCCATTGAAGATTGGCAAAAAACAGCTAAAAAATTAGAGATAGATTTACCAACGAAGACGATTTGTTGTTATCCGTGGCAAGCCGGCTGGATAGAAGCCGGTCGACAGCATTTGGCCAGCTCTTATAACAAAGCACTTTTCACGGCCAAAGAAAAAGGCTTTAAACCGCCACGTATTTTATTTTCTGCACATGGTTTGCCAGAAAAAATTATTCAAAAAGGTGACCCTTATCAATGGCAATGTGAACAGACCGCACAAAAGCTCGCTGATGCTTTAATGGTTGAGGGGCTTGATTGGCAGATATGTTATCAAAGCCGTGTTGGTCCTTTAAAATGGATCGGCCCGTCGGTAGAAGAAGCTTTAGAAAAAGCCGCCGCTGACCAAGTACCTGTTATTATTTATCCGCATGCTTTTGTCTCCGAACATGTTGAAACATTGGTGGAGTTGGATATTGAATATCGCCACTTGGCTAAAAAACGCGGTATCGTCTATTATGATGTTGTGCCAACCGTGAGTGTGAATGAAGCATTTATTCAAGGCCTTGGTGATATGGTTAAAATGGCTGATAAACGAGATATTGATATTGCACCAGATAATGGTGAGCGTTTATGTCCGAATACGTTTAAAAAATGCCCGTGCGCAATAATGCCAGAGGCAGCATAAGGAAAAAACATGCAAGAATTTCTGCTTAATAATTATCTATGGTTAAAAGCACTTCATCTTATAAGTGTTATTTGCTGGATGGCGGCAATGCTATATCTGCCACGCCTTTTTGTCTATCACGCTGAGGCCAATCAAAAAAACAAAGAACCGATTGCTACATTAAAAGTAATGGAGCGTCGTTTGTTGAAATTTATTATGAACCCAGCGATGGGTGCGACATGGTTGTTTGGTGGGTTGATGATCTTTGCAAACCCAGCACTTTTTGAAGGCGGGTGGCTCCATGTTAAATTAACGGCTGTGGTTTTGTTGAGTAGCTTACACGGTATGATGAGTAAATGGCAAAAACAATTTGCAGCCGACCAGAATACAAAATCAGCAAAATTTTACCGGATTATGAATGAAGTGCCGACATTACTGATGATCGTGATTGTGATAATGGCGGTCGTTAAACCATTTTAATTGGGTATATGTACCATAGCCTGATTAGGCTCTTTCTGAAGGCTAAATTGGTACTTTTCCATTAAATATTCGAGATCATTCATCGGATACGGCAAGGTGTTGCCAAAGGCTCTATTAATTTCTCTGGATTTAAACTGTTTTTTGGTTATGTGCTGTCCATCAAGCAATAAACCAACTGAAATAAACCCTGTTTTGTATGACATTTCTTGTTCATAGCCTGTAAGCGCGGCCATTACATCAGGTTCATTAAGGGCTTGTTTATAGATGTCTTCGGCTTTCTCAAAATTATCAATATCATAAAGGCCTGGTGTTGCTTTTGTAAGAACATTAACCACTTCAAAGAAAGCACGTTGCGTATGAAAGGTTAATGTATTTTTGGCGGCATCGACTTCGATAATATGTTCTAGCTTTTCTCTTTTCGCCATAAAATCAATAAGCTTTAAAAATTCTTCTAAACAACCTGCTGTACACTCACGTAAGTTATCACTAACGGGAAGCTCGGTTAAAGTTTTTCCAATATCTATTTTGGTGACCACTGTTGTATTGTTGTTGGTGATAAAAAAATCACTAAAGAAACAAAATAACTGCGATTGTGTTAAACCTAATTTAGGGTTTCGTGTAGCAAAAATATGCGCAAGATTAATTTCTAATGCTTGTATGACAAACAGTAATGGTTCTTCTTTTAAATAGTTTAACACTTGTTGGTCACGCAAAGCATTTGATTTAGCTAAATCAGCAACGGTCGTAAAATCTGCACTTGCAATGAACTCTTCTGTACCACCCACTTTTCCACTAATAGTGCTGGAGCTCATTAAATTATTTTTACTTGTCATTATATTTGCTCTTTCGTTCGTGTAAAATTTATTATCTTTAGCAGGGACGACAATTACCGGTATCAAAAGGAAAAATAGTCTTTTTGATGGAGGAGAGTTGTGTATTGATTGTTTGAACAGTATCACCCTCAAGCTCGACGGTATCTGTGCTCGGATCTGTTATAAATTCACTTGCGTTATACAGGACAATGATAAGATTATAAAAAGTGGCAAGGCTTTTAAAATAGGCAATGCCCCTGTCTTTATCTACTTGCAGTTGTGCCTCTGTAATAGGGTGTTGGGCGTCTTTCGCTTTATTTATTGCTGTAAAAAAAGTATCAATAAAATTCTTTGCCATTGGCTTATCTGACCATGCAGCGCGGTCAAAAGAAACCATGATCGACCCATCTGTTTCAATGCGGCATTCTGGAGACAGGTCGACCTCTTCATGTAAGGCTTTGTAATTACCAAAGCCAGCAACAGCTAAAACAAAATAATTAAAAGTAAGAACCTCAATAGCTCTTATAAAACTCCGTCTGTCAATAGAAACACTGGGTGCACGCCCTTCACCGTCCGCCATATTTTTTCCCTGTCCTTTTTCTTATGTCTTTTGATTAAGAAAAACAGGGAATGTCGCAAGAGTCAAATTTTTTGTAATAATATTTTGAATTTAGTGGTTGTTAAGCCTTAAAATCACTCAAGTTTTTCAAAATAAATGGGAGGTCACCAGGGTTTTTACAGCTTTTGATAAGCTTATCGAGACTTTCTGCGGTATGTGTAATAGTGCGCTCGCCTTGAACAACTTTGATAGAGCCATCAGCTTGTGGCTTAAATATTTTAGCGCGCGGAAAAGTAATAGCAACTTGCGCTTTGCCAGCCTCATTCATAGAAAAATTACAGATTTTCTCACCAATCACTTTTTGCATCTTTTAAGTTTAGCACGTCTATCGTAAAGCAAAAGTAAATAGATAAATCTGTTGATCGCTACCATTAAAACCTAGGTTTTTAACAGCGACTCTTCTATGATGATAGCATCATGCAAATAGATAAATCTTTAGGTAATAACCGCTGGGTCATGACCCCTTATGATGCCCGTGAAGCCATGCGCATTTCTCAAAGCTATGGCTTACCAGAGATTATTGGGCGCCTATTATCATCTCGTGAGGTACGGTTTGACCAAGTAGAAGCGTTCTTGCGCCCACGTATGCGCGATCATTTTCCAGATCCATTTAAATTAAAGGACATGGATAAAATGGCGGATTTTGTTGCTGATGCGGTGATTAATAATCGTAAGATCGGCGTGTTTGCTGATTTCGATGTTGATGGCGCAACCTCTTCCGCGATTTTAAAACGTTTTTTCCGTGCGTTGGGGCAAGATGTGCCTGTTTATATTCCAGAGCGTTTAACCGAAGGTTATGGCCCATCAGCGGAAGCCTTCGCCAAGCTTAAAGAACTGGGTGTCGACATTATTATCACGGTGGATTGTGGTGCGACCAGCTTCGGCCCTGCTCAAGCTGCCAAAGATATGGGTGTTGATCTTATTATTCTCGATCACCATGAGACCGAAGATACATTACCCGTGGCGACGTTCTTAATTGACCCAAAACGCCAAGATGACACATCTGAATTTGATGAGTTGGCGGCTTGTGGTGTGGCATTTCTAACTTGTGTCGCAATTAATGCCTGTTTGCGGGATAAAGGCTTTTATAAAGATCGTCCAGAACCACCGCTAAAGAATTGGCTTGATTTGGTGGCGCTTGGCACAATTGCCGACATGGTACCGCAGCGTGGCCCGAATAGATTACTTGTCCGTGAAGGCTTAAAGCAAATGGATAAACGTGAAACAGCCGGTATGCGTGCGCTGATGGAAGTATGTGGTGTGACGAAATTCCCAACACCGTATCATATTGGGTTTGGGATGGGGCCACGGATTAATGCAGGCTCTCGTGTTCATCAATCTGATTTGGGCTCGAAACTTTTATCGACAGATGATTATGAAGAAGCCAAGAATTTGGCGTGGTTGCTCAATGATTGCAATGAGAAGCGTAAAAATTTACAAAAAGACATGACGGCGGAAGCGTTAGAAAAAGTCAAAACGCTCGGTTTAGAAAATGATCCTGTGATTGTTGTTGAGGGTGAGGGTTGGCATTCAGGCCTGTCTGGCCTTGTCGCTGGAAAGTTAAAGGAAACCTATGGCCGTCCCGCTTGTGTGATTACTTATGCAGAAAATGAAAATGGCGTTTTGGAAGGCCGTGGGTCAGGGCGTTCTATTGAGGGTGTTAATATTGCCGCTAGTTTTATTGAAGCCCGCAATGAAGGCTTGCTCGTTAAGGGTGGCGGCCATGCGATGGCGGGCGGGTTTACAATTATGCCTGAAATGATTGAGCCGTTTCGTATCTTTGTCCGTAAACATGTGCAACAACAATTAGATGGTCAACCGATATTGCCCGAAATGACCATTGATGCGGTGGCAACTATTGGCGGGGCATCGCTTGATTTTGTTAAACTTATCCAACGAGAGATGACGCCTTTTGGTTCAGGCAATCCAGAGCCACGCTTTGCCCTGAACAAGGTGCGGATTGGTAGGGCGGATATTATGGCGGAGCGTCATATACGGTGTTATGTCTCAGACATGGAAGGTGGTTCATCAATTAAGGCCGTTGCTTTTGGCGCAGTTGGGACAGCGATGGGTGACGCCCTTTTAAGCGCAAATGATACGCCACTACATTTGGCAGGCGGGTTCCAGATTAATGAATGGCAGGGGCGGGAATCTGTTGAGTTCCATATCGCCGATGTTGCGGCTCTTTAGTTTCTATAAAACTCTGCTAGAATAATTAAAAGACAACAAAAGGTGTCCCCATGATTGAGCAACGTGTTAATTCTCTGCTTTCTCCTTATGTAGAAAAAGCGATCAATTTTGCTGATGGAAAAAATGTAAGCCGAAAGCAATGTGCTTTTGCGGCGATTGCGTTGGCGGTACTGACTTTTCTACTCGTGGCGATTGAAGCCTATGGTTTAGGGCTTATCACCTTGCTTGCCAATCGTTTTGCTAATTTAATGGTCGCCCAATATCCAGAGCGGGGCCATAGTGAAGAAGAGCATATTCTTGATGGTTTTTTAAGCCGTTTTGGGAACCATCTTTTCTTTGCTGGATTTATTTTCTTCTTCGCCGTTTCAGATGGCGATTTTGCAATCCCTGGCCTATTCTTATTCTTTGCCTTTTATCTGAATGATGCAGCGTATTTTGCGTATAATACCAGTACCCGTAAAGAGGTGAATGAGCCATCAGTAATGACACGCCTATATGGCTTAGTCGATGACATGGTGGTTACCGTGTTTTTCGCATTAATGTGTCTTATTAGTGCGGCTTTTCCATTCTTCGCCGTGGTACTTGGCTTTTTATGTTTAGGGTCGGCGATTGGCCGTTTCATGGAAATAAAGCTCAACGCCAAAATTGGTGAACAATTTTATATGCAAGAAAATGCCCCTTATAATCCAGAAGATGATTATATGGACGGTGTCGATGATGATGTGTCAGATATTTTGGATAAGCCGATGGCGGTTGAAGATATTGATGATATCGAGGAAGACGATGATCTTAAAAAAGAGGATTAGTTAAAAACCACCACCCATAGAGGGTCTTTTAGGGCTTGTTGGCTGTGGCCGCTGAAAAAAGGACATTTGTGGCTTTTCAGGCATAATTGCTGGTTTAAGCTCTTGTCTTTGGAAAGCGATACGCTCTTCAGCTTCAGCTTTATCGCTTCGATGCTCACCTAATGATTCAGCAATGCTTATAGCTGTAGGTGCAAGCGCACCAAATAGAATGCTGACCTCTGCTTCAGCACCAGCGTTTTTCTCAGGAAGCGGTTCTTTTGCATTAAATTTAATAGGCTCGGTGCCACCGAGCTTGTCCATAAAGTTTTTTGGTGCGGGCGTATTGCCAATATCATTTTGATGGCCAGAAAAATTGATTTTGCCTGCACCAAATCCTCGCTTTAAGTCAGCGAGTGATTCATTTGTTTTTCTATCTATTTCAGAACCAGCAAACATCTTATTCTTCCCCAGTAACACTATACTGATATTTCCTTAAGAATTCGCTAATATATGACATAATACTCAGAAAGTAAAGATCATTGTAGCGAGAGTCTTCGGTAGGATAATGCCTCAGCAATATGCTGCTTTTCAAGCGGTTTATCAAAATTCTGACCTGATAAGTCAGCGATGGTTTGTGCCACCCGTAGAACACGGTGGTAAGCACGAGCAGAGAGTTTAAATTTATCTGCTGATTGCGTAAGTAATGCTTTAGCTTGTGGCTCAATAATAATAATTTCATCAACCTTAGCTGCAGGAATTTCAGCATTTGTGTAAGCGGTTTGTTCATTTAGATTATGTGCTTTGATGCGCTGGGCTTGAATGAGACGTGCTGCTTCAACACGGCTTAAAATAGTTTTGCTGTTCTCGCCCTGCGGCGTATTAGAAAGCTCGGAGACACTTAAAGCGGGTAGATCAATATGGATATCAATACGATCCAGAATAGGACCAGATAATTTGGCTTGGTAATCACCGCCACATCTTGGGGCTTTGTTACATTCCATAGACGCATCACCTAGATAGCCGCAACGGCAAGGGTTCATAGCGGCAATAAGTTGGAATTTGGCGGGGTATGTTACATGGTGGTTCACACGTGCGACCAAAGTCTTACCACTTTCGAGCGGTTGACGGAGGGCTTCTAGTACAGCTCTAGGGAATTCAGGAAATTCATCTAAAAAGAGTACACCACGATGAGCAAGACTGATTTCTCCCGGTTTAATTTTTTGGCCACCGCCAATCAGTGCAGGGAGTGAGGCCGAATGATGAGGGTCACGATATGGCCTTTCCCGCATTAAACCTTCTTCTGGCAAATTGCCAGAGAGGCTATGAATCATGGAAACATCTAAGGCTTCCATCGGTGAGAGGGGCGGCAATATTGTAGGCAGCCGTTCGGCCAGCATTGACTTACCCGCCCCTGGCGGACCAATCATCAATAAATTATGCCCACCAGCCGCAGCAATTTCTAAAGCACGCTTAGCGGTTTCTTGACCTTTTATATCGGCAATATCAACAAGCACTTGTTGCGCCTGTGGTGCCGAATAGTTTGGCTTTGTTGTTTGCAAAAGAGCGTGGCCCTTTAAGTGCTGGATGAGCTGTAATAAAGAGTCTGGGGCATAAACATCACAATCTCCTGCCCAAGCGGCTTCTGCACCACAGGATTTTGGGCAAATAATATGCGATTTTTGACTTTGGGCATGGATCGCCGCAGGCAGTGCGCCGTTAATGGTTGATATTCGCCCATCAAGGGCAAGTTCCCCTAAAACAATATAGTTTTCCAAACAATCAGATGGAATAACATTCATGGCTTGTAATAATCCCAGCGCAATCGGCAGGTCGTAATGGGCACCTTCTTTGGCGACATCAGCGGGGGCTAAATTAACGGTAAGCCGTTTGGCAGGCAGTGATAAGCCCATAGCATGAAGGGCGGCTCTGATACGCTCTTTACTTTCAGCGACCGCTTTATCAGCTAAACCAACAATATTAAAAGCGGGTAGACCGTTGGATATTTGAACTTGCACTTCAATATCAATGACATCAATGCCTCGGAAAGCCACTGTTTGTAGTTGAACGGCCATATATTCTTTCTTTTGATTGTCTTTTATTCAACTAAACTATAATTATAATTTCTTTTCAAATAAAGTGCGATCTTAACTTTCTCTTAAGATTCGCAATCTAGCCTTTTAATAAAGGAAAGGAATCAGTTACCTTTATGCTCATGGAAAATACGCTCACTCAACCAGAATTAGGCATTTTATACGTTGAAATGGCTGCGCCGTTGAGTTTTCAAAAAATTCTTCAGCTTGGCATTTTAACAGATGACACAGCATTGGCGCTTCATCAGGTTATTGCCGATCAAAAACCTGATACGGCCCTTATTACTTTGGGACTTTGCGGCATCATGTTATCTAACCATTTATTAGCGTCACAACCAAGTCATCAGGATCTGGCGGTATTAGCCACAGAGCTTAAATATTTCTCGATAGATATTGTTGAACGCTACGGTCGTGCATGGATCAATGCACAGGAGCATCAAACAAGTAAGGGTAATGAGCGTGCTGTAGAAGAAGAGCTATTGGTGGAAAGCCCAGAAAATCTGAATGGTTTTGGTTCAATCGTTCAAGAGATTCATGAGATATGCGATAATCTTGATAGCCTAGCCTCTAGTTTAGGTAAATTGTTAGAGTATCAAGCTTATGCTCATGCGAATTTGGCTGAAAATTATGTTGAGATGCTGCAATCAGAAGGTAGGCTGCCGGGAAAGCTCGTGAATGATCCAATTCCAGCCCCTATCGGGCTGCAAAATAATCATATCAATTTTTAAGGTCAAAGATTATTGCCGTAAAGTTTAGATATCTCGTCAAGAGACTGGGCAAAATCTATATTTTCGTGTTCATTATCAATGTTTATCGCTAAATCAACGGTGATATCTTTGCCGATACATAAATAGCCATTATCACCATTTGTGAGTGGCCGCCTTAGGCAATCCCACATAAAATATTTATTGGCGCTATTTATATGTCGCCATTGAGCGTGGAAGCTGATGAGATCAGCATCTGCTTTTAAAAACAATGCTTGTGTTTGCTTTTTATTCTCCATATGGAGAAAGTCAAACATAGTGGCATTATCCGGCAATTTATCTTTGAGACCAAAAACGTGGCGGGCGCATTCATTGGCAGAGCGAATAAAAAATTTTTCATCAATGTGCAATACAGCATAAGGCAATGTTGCGAGTAGAAAGTTGAAACAATTTCTTTCAAATTCTAAAGATGTTTCTAATTCGTTTATGTGTTGTTGTCGGTTTTTCATCGAAGCGAATATAGCTCTGTTTCAAGTAAATTATAGTACATGCATACCCAAGTATGTGAACCCTCTTAAATCTGGTACTGTTTTTGCATTTTAATTGTGCTATGACGGTTTTTAGACCCGTTTTAAATAAAAAAGAAAAAGCTAAAAGAAAATGCAAAGACTTTATTTTGATTACAATGCGACAACACCGTTGAGACCCGAAGCACTAGAGCTGATGATGGAAGTGTATAAAGATATTGGCAATCCATCCTCTGTCCATTATTGGGGTCGTTTGGCGCGTAAGCATATTGAACACGCCCGTAAAATTTTGGCTAAGGCTGTTAATACAGACCCTTCGCAAGTTGTTTTTAATTCAGGCGCTTCAGAAGCGAATAACACAATTTTAAAACATTTTGATGAAAAAGATATTTGGACAAGCCGTGCTGAACATAGTTCGGTGCGTAATGTAATCCCAAATGCCCCACGGATTCCTGTGACGGAAGATGGTATTGTCGATTTGAATGCTTTGGAAGAAATGCTCGAAAAAGGACCATTGCCTAAGTTGATTTCAGTGATTTTTGTAAATTCAGAAACGGGCGCTATTAATCCTGTTGCTGAAATTGCTAAATTGGCAAAAAAATATGATGTGCTTGTGCATTCTGATGCTGTGCAGGCTTTGGGCCGTATTGAAATTGATATGAAGGCAATGAATTTGGATTATCTTTCGGTTTCAGCCCATAAAATTGGTGGCCCTCAAGGGGTTGGTGCTTTGATTATGGGCGCTTGTGCGCCTGAAACGCCGCGTTTGATTCATGGCGGTACGCAAGAGAACCACCGTCGCTCAGGCACAGAAAATGCCGCTGGTGTTGCTGGTTTTGGCAAGGGGTTAGAAATGGCCTTAGCTGGACGTGAAGACTATGTTGAACGTCTTGGTAAGATGCGTGATACATTACAAGCTTCAATGTTAGAGATTGTCCCTGAAATGAAAGTCATGTCAGGTGATGCACCACGTGCGCCAAACACACTCAATATTAGCTGGCCAGGTCAACAAGCTTCGATGCTATTGATGAATTTTGATTTAGAGGGTGTAGCGGTCAGCACAGGATCGGCTTGCTCTTCTGGCTCAATGAAGCCATCACCGATGTTAAAAGCGATGGGCGTAAGTGATGAAGAAGCACTTGGCGCACTGCGCATTTCCATGGGTTGGAATACTAAACCAGAAGAAGTGGACGAGTTTTTAGTGCGTTGGAAAAAAATCGTTAGCCGTGTTAGAGCTTAGAACGTATATTGGTCTCTTGGTGTAACTTTTGATAAATTACCCTCTTGGTTTCTTTCAACAATACATTCAAGTGCGACAGGACGGCCTGTCACTGGTTCAAAACTATCGTCGACAACTTTCTGAGGGTCTCCTTTAGTATCTAATTTATTAAGTGGAACTAATAGATATAAATCTTCTGCGTTTTCCAAAGGAATATGAAGAATGAAATGCGTAATATTGCGATCGGCAAATTTTGTACCACTCATATCTTTTGTACCAGCAGCTAATCTGAAAGATTGAGATGGATCGATATTCGGTAGGTCTGGATCAATACTAACGGCTTTAGGAAAGGCACGTGCAAATTCATCACACAAACGTGTAATAATTCTGCCTCTTAAAAGTTTTCTATCATTATCATTTCCAGCTTCTATCATCATTTCATAACTCCTAAATTCTGAGGCAACTATACCTTATGTAAAATAATATGTCAATTAAAAGAAAGGTGATTGACTTATAGAGATGAGATTGTCATTTTCACTGCATGAGTAATCCAACAATGACTTTTATTATGAAAGATGGCAGTGAACGTATCGCCGATGCGCCGCTTGGTCTATCTGTGATGGAAATTGCCCATCATAATAAAATATATGAAATTGAAGGCTCATGTGGTGGCTCGCTGGCCTGTGCCACTTGTCATGTTTATGTGCACCCTGATTGGTATAGTAAAGTTTTACCAGAAGAGGGTGATATCACCGAAGATGAGGAGGATATGCTCGATCTGGCTTTTGATCTAAAAAAAGCCTCTCGTCTTTCGTGCCAGATTATCATGGAAGAAGAGCTAAACGGCCTTGTGGTCGCACTTCCTGGTGCCCGTCCAGACTGGCTTTAATTTTTATTTTTCTACTTTAGCATTGACGTGCTTTTTATCTTTAAACAGTAGTTTGATCTTATCTTGATCTTTTAAGATATCTGGATTTGAGACAATATTGTCTTGAGCATCAAATACAGCCGCATAGCCACGATCTAAAACACGCTCAAAAGAGAGGCTTTCTAACATACGTGAAAGGCCCTCAACTTTGACACTTTGGTTTTTAATAAGGTGTTGTCCTGCTTTTTGAAGATTAGCGCTTGTAAAATTTAATTGATTTTGAGCCTGTATAACACGCTCTTTTGGTAGGCGGATAGAGGCAGTGAGTTGTGCTAGTTTTGACTGTCTTGCTGCTAAACCTTTTTCAAAAGCACTGGTGAATTGCTGTAGCACATAATCAAAACTCTGTTGCTTTTGTGCCAAGATCTGAAGTGGATCACGTAGGCCACGACTTAAAAGATTTAGCTTTTCTTTGGTTGTAGTGAGCAGTCTTGACGCAGCATTGAGTAACCGTCTTTCATTATCCATGACGGAGGCTAATAATTCATCACGACGTGGTACGGCGATTTCTGCTGCGCCTGTTGGTGTTGGTGCCCGTAAATCAGATGCGTAATCAATCAGGGTGGTATCGGTTTCATGTCCAACGGCGGAAATAATTGGAATGAGCGAGTTAGCCGTTGCACGAACAACATTTTCTTCATTAAACGGCATTAAATCTTCCAAAGAACCACCGCCACGTGCAACAATAATAAGATCAGGGCGTTGTCCCTCTGGCATGGCATTAAAACCGTTAATGCCGGCGGTGATCTCATCAGCTGCCCCTTCACCCTGTACTTTGGCAGGCCATACCATGACATGACGTGGAAAACGCTCTCTTAAACGGTGGAGAATATCACGGATAACCGAGCCTGTTGGCGAGGTGACAACACCGATACGTTGTGGAATATAAGGTAGTGGCTTTTTTCGCTCAGGCGCAAACAAGCCTTCAGCGGCGAGTTGTTTTTTACGCATCTCTAGCATTTTAAGAAGAGCACCTTCGCCAGCCAGCTCCATATTCTCAATAATCATCTGATAGTTTGAACGTCCTGGATAGGTGGTTAGTTTGCCTGTACAGATAACCTCTAACCCTTCGGCGGGCGCAACAGAAAGTCGCGGCATTGTATATTTCCAACAAATAATATTCAGGACGGCTTTGTCGTCTTTGAGGTCGGCATAAAGATGACCACTTGCCGCTTGTTTAACGCCACTTAACTCACCACGCACACGAATATGAGTAAAATTATCTTCAACTGTCCGTTTTAATGCATCAGAAATTTCTGATACCGACCATTCAGGTAGATTAGAGATAGGTGCTTGTCGATCCATGCACACAGCGTATCAGGATTACAAAACAGGATCACTTATTTTTTAAGTGTGGATGAAAGGCCGTAGGATAAATAACTGTTCTTTCATTATCAGAAGTGTTTGGCTTTGTCTCTTGAGCTGTAGCTTTGCCAAAATCCGGATTATAGATGTAACAAAGCTCATCCATTGCTTGCGCCGCTAAAATAAGCGCTGGGAAGTCATAAGCATTATCGAGCAACTCTTCCGAAAATGTATTTAAGGCGTCACCAAAATCAAAAAGCATATCCAATACATCGTTTTGATCTTGAGCTGTCATCACGCCGTCTTCAAAGTTTTCATATTTTTTTAAAACCTTTGACAGCGCCGTAAATGCGTCATCTACTTCTTCTGTGTAATCATAAGGAAAAAAGTCCATGATGAATTCAGAAAATGCTGCAGCAAAATAAAGTGTGCTTAGGGGCGAGAAATATTGTGATGCGTCTGCTGCAGAGCTATAATCAGACGATTGGTAACCAATATCATCATCTTGCTGTTCCGTATTATACCTATTATCTATTTCATCATTTTCTGTTTGTTCTATAGCGGCCTCTGTTTCACGAAGCAGTGGTTCAAGCAAGCCTAGTAAATATTCTATATTATCCTGTCCTTTAAATGTACGTTTATCAGGTAAATGTTGGATAAAAGAAATGAGTGTTTCTGAGAGAAATTGCGTCGTTTCAATATATGTTTTCGCATTTTCATCATTTATAGAAGATATTTTTTCGCCGCGACTAATAAGAAGATTAGCGGCAGCAGTCATACGGGTAAGTGTTTCTTTATTTGAAAAAGTATCTTCGTGAAGTTTTTGTAATAAAGGATTATCTGGGTGCGTTAGAAGAATGTAAATATAACTCGCAACAGTGCAAATATAGGTCGCATCAAAATTATTTTTGGCAGCGTCAACTGCACGGCTGAACGGCATATTTAATTCTACAGACATAATCCCTCTTTATTTATGAAAAACAATAATGATCGCTGTGTAGAATTGCAAATATTATTTTGTGAGACGTCGTTCTTCAAAAGAAATAATCTGTGCAGAGTGTTTTTCTTCCGTTGGGAAATCAATAATATCTGCTTTATGGGAATAGCTTAAACATAGCTCTGACATTGCATGTAGGGCTATTAGCATAAGCGGTTGTTTATAGCCAATTTCTTCCAACTGATGGAAAAGCATAATATAGGATTGTCCAGTCTCACTCAGTAGATCAAGTATTCTGTTTTGGCCATTTTCATTTGTTGCTTGTGCGCGTGAATTTTTAAGCATCCGCATATTTTCATTAAATGGCTCTAGAGCAATTAATCGTTTATTTTCTTTTTTACCACGTGCTTTGGGCATTGTTTGAACTAGAACTTGGCCAAAAAAGCGGGCAAGTTTTAATGTTTCAACAGGTGAAAAATAAACAGCAGCATCTTTGACACGACTATCGTGGATATTATCATCATAAGTCATGTCAACATCATCAACATCTTCGTAATTTGTTTGTCCATTGCGAAGACGTTCTTGTTCAACGGCGGTGTAGCTAGCATTCATAATTTTATGAAGAGAGCTGAGGCAGTTTTTAAGATCTTTTTCGTAATGAGAAGAGGCGCCTTCTAGTTCTTCTAACTCTGGTACGGTGAATATATGATCGGTTAAAAAAGCAAATTTCTGGTTGAGTGGCAGGTCATATAAATCTAAGCCACGATTGAGGAGTTGATTGGCAGCGTTATTAATGGGCTCAGAAGGAATATACAAGCCAGATTGTTTAACGATTAGAAAAATATAACTAGCTACGGCACAAATATGCACGGCGTCAAAATTTTTCTGTGCGTTGTCTATGGCTGCACTAAATGGCATTTTTAACTCAACGGCCATTTTCATCTCCCTTTTTATGAAAAGACTAAAGCCCCTTTCACAATATTGCAAATATTTTCTATTCTGATAGAGATATAGTATGAGCATAAATTACGATATAGAGAACATATTCGCAAAAATATTACGTGGTGAAGTACCATGTGATAAAGTTTATGAGGATGAGCATGTGTTGGCTTTCAATGATATAGCGCCGCATGCACCTACTCATATTCTAGTGATACCAAAAGGAAAATATATCTCGGCTGATGATTTCTCAATTAATGCTTCAGCAGAAGAAGTGACTGCCTTTTTTCGAGCGCTGGGCCAGATTATTAAAGACCATCATTTGGCGCAAAAAGGGTACAGATTGATTGCAAACACAGGCGAGCATGGTGGACAAGAAGTGCCACATTTTCACATGCATATATTAGCAGGCGAAAAAATTGGCCCATTGCGGGTTAAATCGTAAAATTATTTTTTTTCATCACCAAAAAGAAACCCTCTTAAAAAACCTGGGGTGATTGCTGATAGGGGATTAATACGGATTTCAGGATCTTTGTCAGACCCTTTTATGCTGTAACGTGCTGCGAAAAGAGCAGAATCTTTACCGCCTGTAAGAACTTGGCCGATTACAGGAATTTCATTGACTAAATTATTAAGGCCAGCAACAGGAATAATCTCACCTTTGATATTTAATGTTTTTTCATCAATATTAGTTGTGCCTGCAAAAGTAAGACCGAGTGAAGAGCTTTTGACTTTTGCGTCATCAAAAATTACTAACCATTGGTCTTGCGCATTTTTTTCTGTATAGAATTTTGCACCAAGACGATCAAAATTAATATCGGTATCTCCCGAACCAGCGCCTTCAAAGAAACCCTGTACAGAAAGTAAGCTAAGAAATTTAGCCATTAAAGGCGCATTAGCAACTTTAAAACCTGTAATATTCATAACACCTTTGATCTCTTCTGGTTTTTCAGGGTTACGACCTGTACCCGCTACGCTAATAACCCCGCCCCGCATATCGTTATATAAACCTAAGGCGCGCAAAGTAGCACCTGCATTTTCAGATGAAAATTTGAGACGTTCAGGATTTTCTGGTTGATCTGGATTGAAAGATAGAGAAACAGGTTTGCCACTACTTAATCCTTGTAGCTGGATATTACTGATATTACCGTCTTTGTTTTGTTTGAATTGGAATTCTGATTTTTCAAAAAATTCACCATTTTTAAGATAAAGCTTATCCGCTTTTGTCCGAATAATAAGAGCGGGTAATAGGCCTTTTAAACCGCCTTTGTCCTGATTAATGAAACCGCCTGCATCAAGAGCGGTAGCAAGCACATCAATCTGTACGGCGTCATTAATTGGTTTTAGTCGTATCTCAGATTTAGTATCACCGATGTCAAAGGGCACGAATGTACCAGATTGCGGTAAGAAAGTTGATGCGTCATTGAATTTTAAATCCTTGCCGATGACGTAAAGTGCTGGCCCCTCAAGTGAGAGATTACTGATAGACTTTATTTTTTCATTGAGTAAGTCGGCTTGGAATTGTAATTGCGCCTTTTTGTCTTTTTCTTTCATATAGTCAAAGAAATTAATTGATAATGCGACAGGAGAAAGATCTGCATTTACATCTAAACTCGCAAGGCTTTCCGTTTTTTTGACATGTACGACATCTACAGGAATTTCATCGCTGGTGAACCCTGTAAGATCAAGACCAAATATTTTTTGTAAGGGCAGTGAAGCGCGCGTTTTAGCCTCAATCCTGCGTAAATAAGGGTCACCTTCAACGGCGCGTAAGAATTGGTGCCAATTAAGGTCTATAGGGGTGCCGCCCAAATAACCCTTACCAGAGAGTTTAAACTCGCGGCCATCTGTATCGATGGTGAAGGGGCCATCACTGAGGGGTAAATGACCAAGTACTGCAGGTAAGGTCGTGTTATTGACCGTGCCGTTTACTTGGATATGAACATCTTCTTTCTTTAAATCTTTCACTGTTGGGAATTTGAGGGCAACAGTGAAATCGGCATCCCCTTTAACATCTGCAGGTTCAAATTCTATACGCTCTTGAATAGAGATGGGTGGGTTAGATAAATAAGATAATACAGAGCTGAGGGGTCCTTTTAAGGCGAGCGTTGTTTCAGCATGACCTGCTCCTACTTTCATAAAATCTTGAAATTTGAAGATTGCTGGCTCTTTTAAAACAATGTCCTTATTTAAGGTAGCAGCGGCAATATTTAATTGCATAGAATCATTGGCAAGAGAACCTGTTCCAGATGATTTTTCAACTTGGGGCAGACTATCTAAATAACGGACATCAATATCTTTAAAGCCGAATTCAACTTTTAATTTGTCTTCATTAAAATTCCAATTATAAGACCATGGATAGGCTGTGTTTAAATTAGGCTTATCCTCTCGGAGCGTACCGTCTAAAATGATGCTGGCTGAGACGTCTTTATATGTTCCATTGTTTATTTTTTCAACGAGCCAAGTATAGATCAACGGCGTTTCTTTGTCAGCGGCCGGCTTTGGCCAAATCGTTTCAATGAAATCTGTTTCTATAGAAGGCACCTTTAAATGAAGTTCGATGTTAGCGGGATCTGGTGCAAAAGAAACGCTGGCTGAAAGATTGCGACCTTCACCTAATACTGCTTTTTCAACAAGAATATTAAAACCTTTTTCGTCACGATCTTCGGCTTTACCTTCAATGAGAAATGGTTTCATTGTTAGTGTGACAGTTTTATCTTCATGAAAAACCGCTTCATCAGAAGTAAGGGAGAAATTAATATTTTTTAAACCGTCGGATAAAGTGAAACCTATATTGGCATCGCCAGAAAAGATACCGCGTATTTTTTCTAATGAATCAACCCCAATCCAATCATATAAAAGTTCGGGTATATCAATTTTATCAAAGCTTAGATTTAGTGATCCTTTTTGTTTTAAGGAATCATAATCACCAGAAAAAGTAATAAAGGCGTTTTCACCATATTCTTTATCTAGTCCTAATTTTATTGTCGCCTTTATATCTGTTTCATCTCTATCAATGAGGATATTAACCGCTTGTGGTTGTAGTGTTTTGTCAGCCTTAATATCAATGAGTTGAATATCAGCATCAATCAGCGCAATTTCTTTTGTCCTGCGGTAAGCACTTGGGAGTTTTTCTGGCGCTGTGCTGAAGTAATGGAAAAAATCATTGATGATTTGTTTGTCATTTTTTATCGCATCATCGTTTTCAATCTCATTGGTGGCTGTTTCTGTGATAATAGGTGGGTTGGCGATATCTGCCATACTAAGCCGATAATGGTGTTTACCCATATGAAGAAGTTTTATAGTTGGGTTCTCAAGTGTGGCTGACTTTAAAGCAATTCTTCCCAAGATAAGATCAAGGAAATAAAGTTCAAAACTGGCATTGGAAACCGAAAAGAAAGGCTCTTCACCATATTTTGTTGCTGTAATATTAGAGGCTTGAAGTAGAAGCGGCTTTTCAAGATCTGGCCAAGCCAAATCAAGATTTCCGATATTAACAACAAGACTTTCGGCAGGATTACTTAATCTTTCTTCAACAATATGTTTGATCGGTTCTAATGAAACATTTTTATTGTGCAGGTAGAAAAAAGCAGCAAAAACAAGGCCACCCAATACGAGCAATAAAATCCCGATCATCTCAAAAATATCATGTAAGAATATTCGCCCAATGCTTAGCTTTTTGGCTGGGGCGGTTGAGGGTGTGTCTATGGATTGTTCTGGTGGCTCAGACTTGACATTCATGCTTGGCGGTTCAATTCTTTTTATGTAGTAGAGTAATATTATATAGAAGGATACACTAGAATGACAGTACTTAAAGAGGGTGATATAGCACCAGATTTCACATTACCAGCCGATGGCGGTAAGACAATTTCACTCAAAGATTATAAGGGCAAAAAACTTGTTCTGTATTTTTATCCAAAAGATGACACATCAGGCTGTACAAAAGAAGCCTGTGCCTTTGAGGCGAATTTAGCAAAATTTTCTGCCAGTGGTGCTACAATTCTAGGCGTGTCAAAAGACTCAGTGAAGCGCCATGAGAAATTTAAAGAAAAATATAATCTAACCCTCCCACTTTTATCAGATGAAAATAGCGATATGTGTGAACGCTATGGTGTATGGAAGAAAAAATCTATGTACGGGCGTGAATATATGGGTATTGAGCGCACGACGTTTTTAATTGATGAAAAAGGTAAGATTGGAAAGATATGGCATAAGGTCAAAGTTGATGGCCATGTTGATGATGTTCTAAGCAGTGTTGCTGCATAAAATAAAAACCCCAGTCTTTAGGCTGGGGTTTTTTAATTCTTATTATTTTGTGGTCAATTTAAGCAGCGGCTTTTTGCCCGATCTCGATGAAGTTACCTGCTTCGGCTTGGTTCATATGGTCGTGAACGTGGTAAGCTAATTGAGGAATTTTATCACGGAAGAAGTGGTTAGCACCTTCCATTTCACGGTAATCAACATTAAGACCTTGTTGTACGTTTAATTTTTCAATTAACACTTCAACAGAGTCTTTTGTCACGATTGTATCTTTATCACCACGAAGGATCAGACCATTTGTTGGGCACGGTGCCAAGAAATTAAAGTCATAAGTATTGGCAGGTGGCGCAACAGAAATGAAGCCTTGAATTTCAGGACGACGCATTAGTAATTGCATACCAATCCATGCACCGAATGAGAAACCACCAACCCAAACATAAGGGGCATTTTTATTAATATCCTGCATCCAGTCTAGGGCTGCTGCTGCATCAGATAATTCACCTTCACCATTATCATATGTTCCTTGAGAATTTCCGACACCACGGAAATTAAAGCGTAAGGTAGAAAAACCACGCTGGGCCATAATCTGGTATAAAGCAAAAGAAACTTTGTTGTTCATTGTACCGCCATGTTCAGGATGCGGATGCAATATGAGTGCAAGCGGTGCATTTGGTGTTTTAGAGTGATAGTAGCGACCTTCAAGACGACCTTCTGGGCCGTTAATCAAGACTTCTGGCATAATTACCCTTATCGTTGTACGTTCTTTGCGAACGTTATTTATGTGTTTTCTAAATGTTTTGAGACACTTAGCGTTACCATCTTGTTTATAGAAAATATTTTATGAAGTCCAGAAAAAAATGATAAGCCATTGATTTTGTTCGATTTTAATTAATACTTTTCATTTCTCTATAAGCTGCTATTTATTTAGGTATGACAATTGATACACAAGACATTAAAAATAAAATTTTAGCCGCCGCTCTTAATGAAGTGGCTTTTGAAGGCTGGACACAATCTGTGCTTATGGATGCTACTGAAAAAGCAGGATATAAGCCTGATATGGCTGTCGCTGTTTTTCCTGAGGGTGTTACTGATTTGGTGGCGTATTTCAGTGAATGGGCTGATGCACAAATGCTGGCACAACTTGCTAAAATTGATCCAGAAGATTTACGTGTACGTGCCAGAGTAGCTAAAGCAGCGATGATCCGTTTTGAGATTTTAGCCCCACATAAAGAAGCTCTAAGAGAGGCTGCAAAATTCTGGGCACGACCTTTTAGATCATTGCGTGCAAAACAAGTTATTTGGCAAACAGCCGATCATATTTGGACATGGGCAGGGGATACGGCGACCGATTATAATCGATATACAAAACGTGGATTACTCCTTGGTGTATTAACAACCACGACATTGTATTGGTTATCAAAAAATGAGGCGAGCCTCGAAGAGGTGGAAACTTTCTTACGAGCACGGATCGAAAATGTTCTAAAGATTGGCCAAGCAGGCTCTAAAATTGGTGCAAGCATGGGCAGTGCTAAAGCACTATTTGAAACATTTCCGTTTAAGAAATTCTTCCAGAATTAATTTAAAGAATAAACTTACTTAGATCGGTGTTTTGAGAAAGATCTTTTAAATTCTTCAGCACCAGCTCGGCGGTCACTTTAACGGTCTCACCTGATTTTTCATTGGCTGTATAGCTTATTTCCTCTAATAGATATTCAAGCACTGTATGTAAACGTCTTGCGCCTATATTTTCGACTGTGCGATTTATATCGGTTGAAATACGAGCAATCTCATCAATAGCGCCATCGTCAAATTCAAGGTCAACACCTTCTGTTTTTAAAAGCGCTTTATATTGTTTAATAAGGCTCGCTTCTGGTTCTAACAAAATCTTTTTGAAATCTTCCTCGGTTAACGCACGCAACTCAACACGGATCGGTAGCCGCCCTTGTAACTCGGCTAATAGATCAGATGGTTTGGCGTAATGGAACGCCCCAGAGGCAATAAACAAAATAAAATCGGTTTTTATGGGCCCGTATTTTGTTGAAACAGTTGTCCCTTCAATGAGTGGTAATAAGTCACGTTGCACGCCTTCACGAGAAACATCACCCCGGCCATCTTGGCGCGAGGTAATTTTATCAATCTCATCCAAAAAGACGATTCCGTTTTGTTCAACTGCCGCCAAAGCATCAGAGATAATTTTATCTTCATCTAAAAGTTTGTCACTTTCCTCAGCAATCAATACATCAAAACTATCTTTGACCTTCATTTTTTTCTTTTTAGTTTTACCGCCCAAAGCCTTGCCGAACATATCACCTATAGAAAGCATCGACATGGATGCACCCGGCATACCAGGAATATCAAAGCCCTGCATCGGTGATGAATTATCTTGTAGCTCAAGTTCAATCTCACGATCATTCAACTCGCCAGCCCGCAATTTATTGCGGAAAGATTCTCTTGTTCCTTCTGTGGCTGTAGCGCCTACTAGGGCATCAAGGACACGATTTTCAGCATCAAGCTTGGCTTTTTCTGTAACGCCTTTACGCATTTCATCACGGGTCATATGGATCGATATTTCAACTAAATCACGAATGATCGATTCCACATCACGGCCGACATAACCTACTTCAGTAAATTTTGTGGCTTCTACTTTAATAAAAGGTGCTTGAGCGAGCTTGGCTAAACGACGAGCGATTTCTGTTTTACCAACCCCTGTTGGCCCGATCATTAAAATATTTTTTGGCAAAACCTCGTCACGTAAAGGTTGCTCGATTTGCATCCGTCTCCAGCGATTACGCAAAGCAAGAGACACAGCCTTTTTAGCTGCTTTTTGGCCAATGATGTAACGGTCAAGCTCGTTCACAATTTCTTTCGGAGAATAGCTTGTAATATTAGTTGGTTCAGCCGGTGTGGCTGTTTTATCTTTTAATTTTGTACTCATAGTATTTTTCTTTTATGTATCGGATTTAAGGGTTTCAATAACGATATTGTCATTGGTGTATACGCAGATATTTGCCGCAATCTTCATTGCCTTTTCAGCAATTTGTTTGGCGGATAAATCTTTCTGATCCATCATCGCCCGTGCTGCAGATAATGCATAATTACCACCTGAGCCAATACCAATAATACCATCTTCTGGTTCAACAACATCGCCTGTGCCAGACAATATGAGAGAGACATCTTTATCACAAACAGCCATTAGCGCTTCTAAGCGACGCAGATACTTATCCGTGCGCCAGTCTTTAGCCAGCTCGACACAGGCCCGTGTTAGTTGACCTGGATAAGTGTCTAATTTTGCCTCTAAACGTTCAAATAAAGTGAAGGCGTCAGCGGTCGCACCAGCAAAGCCCGCAACAATGTCTTTGTCTTTGCCAAGTCGGCGCACCTTGACGGCGTTTCCTTTCATTACTGTTTGGCCAAGTGATACTTGTCCATCACCTGCAACAACAAGTTCACCGTCTTTTCTTAAAGATAATATGGTTGTCATGTATTTTTCCTCTTTTACTTACCTTGAGAAGATATGGGAGCACAGCTTAGAATGTCAATCCTTGATGAGCTCTCATTGCGCTGCATCATGGACAAATAGAGAAAGTACTTTATCTGATGTGATATACTTAAACTATAAGCAAAAGAGAAAGAGGGCATTATGACGGAGAAATCCGCTTTTACTTCAGAGCCCCAAATGCCAGAGGCACGGGTCTCACTTATTACTGAAATTTCCAAAGCCGATATGATCGATTTATGCGATGCAACCGTGACAGCTATTGAAAATGGTGGTGGTTTTGGCTGGGTAGTTGTGCCTGAGCGAGATGTTCTTGAACGATTTTGGCGTGGCGTATTGGCAATGCCGCAACGTCATTTATTTGTCGCGCGTCTTGATGATGTGATTTGCGGGACAGCGCAGCTTGTATTACCACCACATAATAATGAAGCACAGTCCCATGCTGTACATTTAACGAGTACTTTTTTGACACCTTGGGCACGTGGGTATGGTTTAGCAAAGAAATTAGTCGAAGCGGCAGAGCGCAAAGCCAAACAGGATCATTTTAAAGTCATAAATCTTGATGTGCGAGAAACGCAGCAAGAAGCGATTAATCTTTTTGAGACACAAGGCTATAAGCAATGTGGTATTCACCCATTTTATGCTTATGTCGATGAAAAGCCTGTCAAAGGCTATTACTATTATAAACTACTATAGATGACGCTCATAGGCGTCACGGGTATTTTGACGACCACGTTTAAGTAAGGATTTAACGGCATCAATTGATGTATCCATTTCGGCGGCAATGTCTTCAATCGATTTTTCTTGGAAATAAAATAGATGGAGCGCTTGTTGTTGGGTTTTTGGTAAACGCTTCACTGCTTCACGTACCATTCTCGCATTTTGTTTTTGGTGAAGCATATCCTCAGAAGAATCACGGCTATCTTTAATGACACTTAGAGCACTTTCGGCATTGAGTGTTTGGTGTGCTTTCTTACGTTTAACGTCAATGCATTTATTTAATGTGACACGATATAACCATGTTTTGAAGGACGCCTCGCCTTTGCCGTCCCAATCAGGGGTCGCATGCCATAGCTGGGCAAAAACATCCTGTATAATATCTTCAGCTTCGGACTTATCGTGTAAAATATTTGATGCTAGTCGCCATAGAGGTTGGAGGTAGCGATTCACTAACGCTTTATAAGCAGCCTTATCCTGTGTACTATGAATACGATTAAGAAGGGCAGAATCAGTTTCTTCTGCGGGGATTGAAAAATTATTCAAGGTCTGTCTAAAGCCATGTTCTTGGCGCATGTTTTAATCCTTTTACTGTGACCCCAATAAAAAGATTGCAAAGGCTGTGCCAATTTTGATGGTTGCTCTGATAAGAAAGTCTAAAGTCTTGCTTTCAAACTTTAAGTCTTATATATCAACAGTAGTTAATTGATATAAGGATCACCTCATGAAAATTACGGTTGTTGGAACTGGTTACGTTGGATTAGTAACAGGGGCCTGTTTGGCCGAAGTTGGCCATGATGTTATATGTCTTGATATTGACCAAGCAAAAGTAGATCTATTGAATAATGGCGGCATTCCTATTTACGAACCTGGCCTTCAGCAAAAAGTAACAAGTAATTTTGCTGAGAAACGACTGACTTTTACCACCGATTCCAAAGCAGCAATCGAGGCTAGCCAAATTATTATGATTGCGGTGGGTACGCCGCCAGATGAAGACGGCTCTGCTGACTTATCAGCAGTTTTATCTGTGGGCCGTGCTATTGGCCAACATATGAACGAGCATAAGATTGTTGTGACGAAATCGACGGTGCCTGTTGGTTCGGCTGAGAAAGTCAAAAAGGAAGTGCAAAAGGCTTTAGATGCACGTAAATCCGATTTGACATTTGATGTCGCTTCAAACCCAGAATTTTTACGAGAAGGCCGTGCGGTTGAAGATTTTATGAAGCCTGATCGCATCATCATTGGTGTAGAAAATGACAAAGCTAAATTAACTTTAGAAAAAGTCTATGCTCCTTTTATGCGTTCACATAGTCGTGTGATTGCGATGGATGTGAAATCATCTGAGCTGACCAAATATGCAGCGAATGCAATGTTGGCGACAAAAATCAGTTTTATGAATGAGTTATCAAATATTGCGGATCGTGTTGGTGCTGATATCGAGCATGTCCGTCATGGTATCGGTGCCGATAGCCGTATTGGCTATGATTTCATCTATCCAGGCGCTGGTTATGGGGGGTCTTGTTTCCCTAAAGATGTGAAAGCATTGGCGGCAACAGCGAAACAAAATGGCTACACTGCCAATTTGATTGAAGCGGTTGAATCTGTGAATGAAGCGCAAAAACATGTGCTCGTTAATAAAGTGAAAGCACATTTTAGCGGCAGTTTAAAAGGCAAAACTTTTGCGCTATGGGGTTTGGCCTTCAAGCCAAATACAGATGATATGCGTGAGGCACCATCTCGGGTCATCATGGAAAATCTATGGGCTGAAGGGGCACATGTGAACGCTTATGACCCAAAAGCGATGGAAGAGACCAAGCGCATATACGGCACACGTAATGATCTAACTTATGCTAATGATCCTTGGTCAGCAGTAGAGAGGGCAGATGCACTTATTATTGTGACAGAGTGGAAAGCTTTTCAATCAATTGATCGAGATCAGCTTAAAAAAGCACTTAAAAATCCTGTGGTTTTTGATGGCCGTAATATCTATGACCCAGAGGCTATGGCCGAGGATGGTATTAAATATTATGCGATAGGTCGACCAGTAAAATAAAAATTATCATTTCGACCGAGTATTTATACGAGTGGAGAAATCTCGAGAGATCCCTCGGCGTTGCTCGGGATGACTTTTAGGTATTTAAACGAACATAAGCCCATCTATCAGATATTTGTGCATTAAGAGATTTATAAAAATTAAAGGCTTTTTGATTAGAGTATTCAACAATCCAGTTTAAATATGCGTAGTGATTTTCTTTTGCAAAATTAGCAGTGAATTCAAAAAGTTTTTTTCCGTAGCCATTACCACGGTAATCAGCTTCTATGAAAGCACCAGCGACATATAGTCCTTTTTCTGCATGGTATAAGGTGAAACATTCATAAAAAGAGATAAAGCCAATCGGTTTTTCATTTACACAAGCAAAGAAGAAATAGTTTTTATTATTCTCAGTGACTAATTGTTTCAGCTTTTCAGTATCATATTTTATAGCAAACTCATCATACGCTGCCATATCGTGGCAAAATCTATGTAGAGTGGTTAAATCTTCTTTGTCGACTGATACAGCTCTTATTGAAAAATCAGACATCTTTATTTAATAGCCAATATCTGACGGGCGAAGCTTTCGGCACGTGGCAGAATCATGTCACAGTAAAAATCGAATGAGGCCATTTTTTCATGCGCAAAATCTTTATCGTCATCACTGGCGGCTGTTTCGGCTAAGCGTTTTAATAAGACACCGCCTGCGACAAGCGCAAATTGATTTAAATAAGCATGTGCAATGAATTGCGCTTTATCGGGATTTTCTTTCAAAGACAGAACATGCTCTAAGGTTTCTTCCAAGCGCTTAATATAAGATACAAGTGTATCAGCGGCATGTGATTTAAGCTCTTCAATATATGTTTTGGCGTAGGCACCATCATTCATAAGGGTTTTACGCCCTACAAGGTCAATGGCTTGAATACCATTTGTGCCTTCATAGATAGGCAAAATACGAGCATCACGTAAATATTGTGCTGCCCCTGTTTCTTCAACATAACCCATCCCGCCATGTACTTGGATACCAAGAGATGTTACTTCTATCGCATTGTCTGTGCCGAAAGCTTTAACAATTGGTGTTAAAAACTCAACTTTACTTTGGGCTGTTTTGTCACCGGCATTGGCCGCATCAAAAGCAATGGCTGCTTCATAGGTTAAGGCACGGCCGGCTTCAGTTAAGACGTTCATTGTTTTTAACATGCGCTGGACGTCAGTATGTTGGTCAATGGTTTTGCCACCACCTTGAACACGCTCTTTAGCAAAGGCGAAAGCGTGCTGATAAGCACGATCGCTAATAGCGACACCTTGAAGCCCGACAGAAAGTCTGGCGTTATTCATCATGGTGAACATGTAAATAAGGCCTTTGTTTTCTTCGCCAATCAAATAACCTGTTGCACCGCCCTTATCACCAAATTGCATTGTACAAGTGGGTGAGGCATGGATGCCAAGCTTATGTTCGATACCACTACAGACCAGATCATTACGAGACCCATCTTCCAAGATTTTCGGCACAATAAATAAAGAGATACCTTTAACACCTTCGGGGGCGTTTGGTGTACGTGCCAAAACAAGGTGGATGATATTATCGGCCATATCATGTTCGCCGTAAGTAATGAAAATCTTTTGGCCCGAGATTTTGTAAGACCCGTCAGCTTGCGGCTCGGCCCTTGATTTCACAGCGGCGAGATCTGAGCCAGCTTGGGGTTCGGTTAAATTCATTGTCCCCGTCCATTCACCAGAGATAAGTTTTGGCAAATAAATTTCTTTTTGTTCATCGGAGCCGTGATGCAAAATAGCTTCTACGGCACCTTGATTAAGCAAGGGGCATAGACCAAAGGCCATATTGGCTGCCTGCCACATTTCTTGGATAGGAAAAGCCATCGCCCATGGTAGGTTTTGACCGCCATATTCTTCTGAGAAAGGAACAGCGTTCCAGCCACTTTCACGATATTGCTGATAGGCATCTTTAAACCCTTTTGGCATTTTGATAGAGCCATCATCGGCACGTTTTAAGCCCTCTTGATCGCCCGTCCAGTTGAGCGGTGCCAAAACATTAGAGGCAAGTTTATTTGCCTCATCAAGAATGGCCTCAACTGTTGCTTCGTCTAAGAGTGAAAAGTCAAACCCTAAAGCTCTAAGTGCAAGAAGTTGATCTTTAATCGGTGCGGTATAAGGCATAAGGACGATCCGTTTTCTAATTGATTTGATTATAGTATAGTAAAGAATATATCTTAAAGAAACACATACAAGGAAGTTGCCATGGAAGAAAAAGCGTGCTGCGGTACAAAAAAACCAGAAAAAACATATTCTATTAAAGATTATTGGCCACTAATTTGTTTAGTATTGGTGTCAATGGCATCAGCTCTGACATTGTCCTTTAATGGCCGTGGGATTGATTTTGTTTTATGGATGCATCATTTCATGGGTATTTTTCTCGTGATCTTTGCGACATTAAAATTATTTAAATTAAGTGGCTTTGCGCATGGTTTTGCTAAATATGATCTTTTGGCGTCTCGTCATATTTTCTTTGGGTATTTATACCCATTTGTAGAATTGGCTTTGGGGCTTGGTTATTTATCACTCACTTATCTAAGTTTTGTTTATGCGGGGACAATTATTGTTTTCGGCATAGGCTTAATCGGCGTGTTGATTGGCTTAAAAAAAGGTCTTGATATGGCCTGCCCATGTATGGGCGCTATTTTGAGTGTACCTTTGTCAACCGTCACTGTGGTTGAGAATGGCTTGATGGTGATAATGGCAGTTTCGATGTTTTATATGTGATTGATTGTTTGATGGTTTGTCCTATCTTTTAATTAAGACATTTAATTGAAAGGATCACATTATGACTCGCATTTCACCGACCTCTAATCCTCAGCAGGCTGCCCAAGATTCTTTGGACAAAATTAGACAAAAACTTGGTAAAACACCGAATATTTTTACAACATTAGCACATTCTCCAGCTGCACTTGGCGGTTACATGGCCTTTAGTGGTGCTTTGGGGGATACAAAACTTGATGGCAAATTGAAAGAGCAAATAGCCCTGGCATGTGCGGGTTATAATGGTTGTGATTATTGTGCTTCTGCCCATACGTTAATGGGCGGTAAAGCTGGCCTTAATGATGATGAACTATCGAGCGCTTTAAAAGGCAAGGCGACGGATGATAAGACACAAGCGGCGCTGACCTTTACAACGGCTTTGCTTGAAAAACGTGGAAAAATATCAGATGAAGATATGAAGGCTGTGCAAAAAGCAGGGTTTGGCGATCAAGAGGTAGTGGAGATGATTGCGGTTATTTCTCTCAATATCTTTACGAATTACTTCAACGAAGCGGTTAAAACCGATGTTGATTTCCCAAAAGTCAGCAGTGGAAGTAGCGCAAAAGCTGCTTAAGAATAATTAGTTGCAAACATAATAAGTAAGGCGGCCAGCCCCATGAATAGACCTGCAACGGGGCTGGTGCAAACAAGACACACGACCATTATGTTTTGTGGCCAGATCATGTTCTATCTCTCTAACTCATTGTCGATAATAGATTAGATTGTATGAGATCCCAGCGTAATATAATCGTTGAGAATATATAAAGACCGATGGTAACCATAGCAATCGATGCCACGGTTTTTACTCTATTTAAGAGTTGTGGTGTTAGGAAATTGCGAATGAAAATTACAGGTAAACAATAGACAATTAACACAGCAATATCGGCTAAAAAGATAGCCGCCATCACAAAACTGATATCTAACAATGAAAAAATAGTGGTGCCCACAAGGGCGGGAATAACAGTTATCACGAAGACAATGTCAAAAGGATTGGACAGAGCTAAGGCAATACCGCTGCTTAATTTAGCTAAGCCGCCCAAATGGGTGATGCGCTCTTTGGTGTCTTCAGCTTCTTTTTGAGCACTGTCTAAAGAGTTTTTTAAACCATTTATACCCATAGAGATAAAAATACAGGCCGCCGTTGCTTTCATAAAAATGAAAATCATCCCAAAACCCGTAGGTAATAAAGAGAGGGTTTTCAGTAAAAAAACATATAAAATGACAGCGCCAACATAATAGCCAATCCAGAATAGAAACATTGATTTATAATGCCCTGCCGCCGAAAGACTGACCATCGTTAAGATATAAGGCCCTGGTTTCAGCATTAAGAATAAACAGGCGAAGAACAGAGGTAGAAGCGCAGTTATTTCCATTCCCTTAAATTATGCTATTGGCATGGATTTTGCAAAGTTTTACGCCAAAAGAAAAAGGTAAAGGAAGATGACGACAATAAACGGCTTACAAGCCCCTAGTCATATTATGAACTCAATCCAAAACGCCAGTGCACAAACTGGCGTGGATTTCTCTTATCTTGTTCAGCAAGCTAAAGCAGAAAGTGCGTTTGATGCCAATGCCAAAGCAAAAACAAGCTCTGCCACAGGCCTTTTTCAATTTATAGAACGGACATGGCTCGATTTAGCTGATAAATACGGTGAAAAATACGGGCTTGAAGGCCTTTCTAGGCAAGAATTACTAGCAAAAAGAAAAGACCCAGAAATTTCTAGCCTTTTGGCAGCAGAACTTGCCAGTGAAAATAAACAAGTGCTGGAGGCTAGAACTAAAGGCGATATAGGGGCAACCGAATTATATTTTGCGCATTTCTTAGGCGCTGGGAAAGCGGCTGAATTTGTCAATGCAAGACAAAGTAATGGCGCCGATAAGGCAGCTTATTTATTCCCTGAAGCCGCCAAAGCCAATAAAGCTGTCTTTTTTAACAAAGACGGTTCTGCCAAAACACTAGATCAGGTTTACGCTTTTTTTGATAAGAAATTCCAAGATGTTGTTTTGCCAACACAGGCCGCCCCTGTAGAAGTTGCGCAACTTGATGTATCTAAAGAGATCAATCAGTCATTGCACCCAGTGAACGAAAATCATTATACAGCAATCCCGCCCGAGCGTTTAAAGCCTTTTAGTGAGCAAGTGCAACGCTTTGTTGTTGGTGCAAGTCAATTTGGTTATAAGGGGTTAAATTTGTCTGCGCCTAAGGAAATGCAAGCACAACAGATGAGCCTGTCTTTCTTTGCGCATATAGATCATTCAATTTTTGAGAAATCTCGTAACTAGTCACCCCTTATTTTTAAGAGTATATTAGGATTTAACGTTTATTGTTAAAGATCGTGACGTGAGCGTTTAAGGGGAAGTCTAAATCGTGTCAAAAGCTGATAGCATAAAAGCAGAAGGGAAGACCTCTTCATTGTCTTTGCTGGATAGAGTGCGTATTGAGGTTAAAAACTTCAATCAAAGCTATGCGCTTTTTTGGAAAAGCCGTACGTCTTGGGCTATCACCGTTATGATGTTTTGTACAATTTTGTGTATTCAGGCAACCGTAGCAATGATGAGTTACAGTGCTTATCAGAACAGTCGTGTGGAAGCGTTAATAAAGGCAAGTCGTACAGCTATTTCCTCTGTCGGCTTTGAAAACACCGACAAAAATAACTTTATTAGTAATAAAGCAGCTCAAGGATTATTAAGTCAGTCTTCTATTCAAGGGTTTAATATTCATACCACCGAATATGAATTGGTTAATCAATATGGCCAGAAGCCTCGCATCATGCTTCATCGGGGTGAAGATATGCCACAACGTTTTGTCGATAATAAAGGACATAGTCTTGATTATGTGTTTAGTCCAAATGATTTAGGTCACCCTTATTATATTACGGCGAGACTTGATACGAGATCGATCAGCCAAGATATGGCACAATATGGGCGTGACGCTGCTGTTATTATATTGCTATTAAGTGCTCTTTTAACAACGGTATTGATGACCGCCCTTGGTTATTGGTTCTTACAACCAACCGTGACTTTAACCCGTCTTTTGAAAAAAGCGATAGCCAATCCAGAAACGCCACAATTCCCAGCGCATTTAAAACAAGCCAAAGAACAGGGCAGATTAGGCGATGCGATGAGTGCGGCGATGACTTTGATTGAGCAAAATGCTCAGCATATTAAACAAGTTAAGTCGACGGCTGAAAGTGAGATTAAGAAATTAGCTTATTTTGATGCGTTGACTGAATTACCCAATCGCACAATGTTCATTGAAAAATTGCGTGAATACACAAAAGACATTCCAGATGATGAGCACTTTGTTGTTGTGACAGTTGATCTTGACCATTTTAGACAAGTCAATGAAAGCATGGGGCATAGTGTTGGTGATGTGATTTTACAATCAGTCGCTAAAAGACTTCGCCAGTCTTTGCCCAAGCGTGCGATTGTTGCCCGTATTGGTGAAGATGACTTTGCGGTGATGTTACCGATTATTAAAGGCGTGAATACGCCAAAGGATATTGCTCAGCGTGTAATAGACGCTATTCGTGGTCAAGGTTTTACGGTGATGGAAGAAGATTTCCGTATTCATTGTTCTGTTGGTTATGCGGTTTATCCAGAAGATGGCTCTGACCCATCAGATGTTTTGAAAAATGCAGATATTGCGCTGTCGCGTGCCAAAGAAGATGGGCGTGATATGATCCGTGCTTATTCACGTGATTTTGATATGGCGGTGCAGGCACGATTCCATCTGTTAAAAGATTTACGTCATGCGCTAGAAAATGAAGAATTTGAGCTACATTTTCAGCCACAGTTTGATTTAAGAAGCCAAAAAATTATTGGTGCGGAAGCTCTTATTCGTTGGTGGAAACCTGATAATTCAAAACAGGGTGGCATGTATATATCGCCTGGTGAATTTATCCCGATTGCCGAAAGTAGTGGTTTAATCGTACCTATTGGTGAATGGGTGTTTAAAGAAGCATGTATGACGGTACAGAAATTACAGCTTTCAGGATTAGATGATCTACGTGTAGCGGTTAATGTTTCGGGCGTACAATTCAGACAACCTAATCTGGTGGAGACACTTCAGCATATTATCTATGAAACAGGACTAGACCCCAAGAATTTAGAAATAGAAGTGACGGAGAGTACTTTTATGGGGGATATTAATAACACGATTGATATCTTAAAAAGGCTGCATGAAACAGGGGTCGAATTGGCGATTGATGATTTTGGTACAGGCTATTCCTCATTAGCTTATTTACGCCAATTCCCGATTGACCGTTTGAAAATTGACAGGTCTTTCATTATGAATGCACTGAATAACTCTGACGATGCGTCGATCACACGGACGATCATTGCGCTTGGCCATGCGCTTAATTTGAAGGTACTCGCAGAAGGTGTTGAAACCATCGATCATCAGACATTCTTGTTAGAAGAAGGGTGTGATGAAGTGCAAGGTTTCCGTTATGCCAAGCCTTTACCAAAAGAAGCCTTTATTGATTTTTGCCAAAATTATAAGGGTGATTTGAGCGTCTTTGATAAGGCATAAAATTCTTCTGAAAACTCAATTGGTTACGCTGTTTTCTTATATATATTGTCCGATTTAGGTGGAAAATTTTGGGAAAATTCTATATACTTATAAGATAGATATGGATACAAAAACTCTCTTTAAAAAGCCGCTTTAAACCATTTGGAACGCCAAATGTTGTTTGGCGGTTTTTGTTATACATGCCTATCTTAATGCAAATGAATAAAGGAGAAATATCATGAGCAATCAACCAGCCTCCACCCCAATGCAATATCATATTCACGGTCATCATCTTAATGTCGGTGATGCACTAAAAACGCATATTCAGGACAAGATGGACGGTATTAATGAAAAATATTTTAATCGTGGTATTGAGGCAACCGTCACGTTAACAAAAGAAGGTGGCAGCGTTTATAAAACAAATATTGTGCTCAAAGGTGGACGTGATTTAATTGTTCAGGCTGATTCAGACGCACATGACCCTTATGGTTCATTTGAAGAAGCCGCAGAAAAGGTGGCAAAACAATTACGCCGTTATAAAAGACGCATTCGGGATGACCATCACCGTATAGAAGATAAAATCGAAGAGGCGCAACAAAAGGCTCAAAGCTATGTTTTGGCGGCAACGGCAGAGCCGGCTAATGATGCAGATGAAGATAATTATGAAGCAGGGGATGAGCCGCTCATCATTGCCGAAACGACAACACATATTCAAAAACTATCTGTTTCTGATGCCGTGATGCGGATGGAATTGGCGGATAGCAATGCCTTGATGTTCCGCAATGCCCAGACAGATAAGCTGAATGTAGTCTATAAACGTAAAGACGGCAATATTGGCTGGGTTGATCCAGTGGAATAAAACTCTCAATTCTTTTTTGTATCCCCTGCGCAAGCAGGGGTCTTATTGGTTTTCGATAAGATCCCCGCTTTTGTGGGGAATACATTTTTTATAAATAGCTATTGACAATTAGGAATATAATCTTATAACATTGTATATATAAGAAATGCTCATGGTGAGGTTTCTTGAAAAGTGAAAGTCGATCTAAATGATGGCTTTCAAGCGTGATAGCAGCGTCCAAAACGGCTGTCTCACGTTTAACATTGTAATGCTTTTAGGAGGTTATTATGACACGTTTTGATTTATCCCCTTTTTACCGTTCAACCATAGGTTACGACCATCTGGCATCTTTGCTGGATAACATAGACCGTGCGGCGAGTAATTCGGGAACTTACCCACCGTATAATATTGAAAAGCTGGATGAGCATGCGTATCGCATCTCAATGGCTGTGGCTGGTTTTACCGATGATGAGATTGATATTACTGCTCAAGAAAACACGTTGATTGTCACTGGCCAAAAGGCTGAGAGTGAAAGCGAATCCGGAAATGGTTTCCTACACCGTGGCATCGCTACACGTAATTTTGAGCAACGCTTTAAATTGGCAGATTATGTCGAAGTGAAAGGTGCCACCTTAACCAACGGTATGTTGCATATTGAGCTATTACGTGAAATTCCAGAGAAAATGAAGCCACGTAAAGTGAAAATAGAACAAGGTAGTGTGTTTCAAAAAGTCAAAAAATTGACACAATCAAACAATAAAGCTGCCTAATTTGCTCGATAGAGTAATAGCATAAAGTTAGTTTTAGTGTCTCCCCAACTCACTAGCTCCCTGCCCGCAATCTGTCTCTCCCGATGATTGCGGGCTTTTTTATTTTATAACAAGGGTTGCGGCAATTGGCAGCGCATCTTCACGTTTTGGTTGTGTTGGCTTTAAAATATAGGGCTCTTCTTTAGTCCCTTGTCTTGAGCCAAAGCCTATGCCATTTCCTTTTTTTGCTTTTCTGATTTCCACTTGTTGTTTCAGTAAAGGTATAACACCATCCGCATAGACATCAGTGATGTCACTTTTGCGTAATATGCGATTAACGGTAGAGAAATCACCAATGATAAGATCTGTTATTTGATTTAATTCTTTAGGTGCTTCTTGACCAAAATATTTTAGAAAAGCTTTTTGCGCTTGCGCTGTTGATAGCGTGCTGAACTCTATACGAGAAGGAAATAATTGCGTCAACTCTAATGGTAATTCGCCACTTCCATGAGCATTTGTTGCAGCTACAGGTAGGTCATGTGCATATATATTTTCTAGCAATATAGGTAGTAAAAACTGACTATAAGGTGAGGCCATAATGGCACCAATATTACTGAGTAGAAGAATACCACGCTCATCTGTTGCTTTTCTAAAAACAGTACCAATATTTGCGGCAGCTGTATCACTATCGGCTATAAGATTGGCCATTGGCACTTCCAATGCAACGCGTTTCATATCTTCAGCCAAAGCTCTAATTGCTGTCAGCATACCGCTACCTTTTTCGCCTTCGGCTAGTAAAGAAAAGGGCTTACCATTCTTTTTGATTTTGCTGCCTAATTCTGACCATTTGCCATCTTTAACGGCAACAAGATTTCTATCGAAGTAACGGGAAATTCTATGGGCAAGCATTGTATTGCTATAACCACCTTTGGAAATTGTGGCGGCTGCAGGTAAGTACAAATTGGCAGCATCGAAACCATTCTCAGAAAGAGCGGCATTACGCACAGCGTTTCTGATATCGTCTAAAGAATCCACTTCATATTTACGTGCAAGCTCTAAGGTCTCTTCTTTCGATAAAGTGATTCCATGGCTGCTTAATGTATGCTCCCAAACTTTTTGTTTAATATGTGTGGGCGGTATGCTGGCATATAAAGAAAATAGACAGGTATTTTTTATGGTGGGATCTAAATGTTGCAGATCATTACAGACCCAAATTGTTACAACATCATTATCATCTAACTGGTTTGAAAGGTAATGGATTCCCATATAGCGTGCATCGGCTAAAAGAACGTATTGATTGGGGTTGATACACTGTTGTGCCGTATTTAGATCATATATACTCTCTTCGGCGGAGGTGTTTTGGGTCAAATCTAATTCTAACAGCTTTTTTCTTAATGATTTGGCTATTGCGATCGCCATACCATTGACACCACGGTAAGTCGGCCCATGAATAAGGATGTTGATACCTTTGTTGCCACGTGCTCTTGCTGTTTTAATGCTATTAACAACATGAGTCAGTTCTTCGCCCATATAGTCGAAATCTTTTAGAGAATAATCTCCTGAGTGTAATAAGAGTTTAATTTGTTTTGGCGGGGCCGCTTCAGGCTCTTCTAATGTTTCTGCTGACATGTTTATTTTCCCTGTTTATTTATAATTAAACATAATTACAAATGAGGGTGCAAGAGGGAAATTAAATTATTGGTAAATTATCCGCGACTTTATAAGTTTTTGAACAGATGCATTGTTTGATTTTTCTTCACCTTTGCGGCCACAAAAGAAAGCATACATGCCGACACATATTTCAGGATTTGTTTCTTCAAGTTCAGCCCAGTTGGAGAGATTTGATAGAAGCGGATCGTCAGGAAAGTGTTTACGATATAGTTGGGTGATAGAGTAAGAATGTGGCTGTAGTCCTAGACAAACCAATCCTAATTGGTCAAGCATCTCTTGAATTTCAGATAGATCATAACATTTCTCCTGCACATGGAAGACAAGATCACGCAAATTTGAGGTTGAGTAGAAATCAAGCTCATACATAAGCCGTTTAGTTGGATGTGACTCTTCAAGGTTAAAGACGATCTCTCGAAATTTTCTAATATCAGCAATATTACCTTTTAATTTATGCTCTTGGGCAAGTTTTTGTCCTGCGACAATATGACGACGGGCATTATTACTGTAAAGGGCAATGGTCATGCGCCCTCCTTCTGCTAGAACATCAAGTAATGCTTGCCATCCAGCAATAGGGCTTTGCATGTGATGAAGCACACCGCCACATTCAATGACATCAAATTTTTGATTAAGCTTACTGAGTTGCAAAATATCAATTTGTTTAAAGCTGATATTGTTTAAGCCTAAATCTTTGGCTTTACGTTTGGCATAGGCCATACTTGTTAAACTTAAATCCGTTGCTGTAATTTTTGATTTTGGCAATAATTGCGCTGCGCCACAGGTGGACTGTCCTGTACCACAACCTGCCACAAGATAGCGTAAATTTTTGTCAGTAATTGTTTGAGCGGAGGGGGATATATTTCCCCATCTCGGATAGGGATTTTGTTCATACATGGCTTGAACCTCTGCCGAGGTTTCATCATCAATCGTGCCAATTTTTTGGATCGTATCTTTAAGCGCTATTTCTTTTTTAGGTTGGGTAATTTGTTGTAAAATCAATTTATTAATATCGCTTGATGCATAAGCTTCTTCTATAGTATCAGCATTTTTTAATGTAAGCAGTGGTGCGTACATAGCGTATTGCGCTACGGAAAGTGCCGTATGATTACCCGTCTCAATATCTTTTTGAAGCACTTTGATTTTGGCATTGGCGTCATCCGAAATAGAAAAAACATATTCACTTAAGAAGCAGCTTTGAGCGATAGCGGCAGCCAGTTCAGCAAATGTCTTATCTTTTTTGATAAGAATGGTGGCACGCAGGTTCTTTAACCACTCCTCTGCCCGTGGCGTATTCATCATAATCTTTTCTAAACCAAGGAGAAGATAAGGATCATTTGCATTCGTAAGAATGGCTTCAGTTGTATTGAGCGCAGGGTCATAGACCATCAGTGAGAACCAAGAGCGTCCCATTGATTGCGCTCGAATTTGTGGGTGCGTTAAACAAGCGAGCATGGCGTCTTTACATTCTTGGTCGAATTGATTAAAGACTAACCCTTCTGTCGATTTAGCCAGTGAGGAAATATGCGCTGGTTGATTGGGGTCTAGTTTAAGCGCATTATAAAAAGCGATAAAGCTTTCAAATTTTAGGCCTAGATTTTGTGCCACACTACCGAAAGCATACCAGTAAGGGGCTTGGGTCATATCTTCTTTTAAAGCTTTTTGGAAACAGACAATGGCGACTTTTAAATTATGATTATCGGTATGTTTCAGGCCTTCTTTGTACCAATACTCTCCCATGTTCAGTTGCTGTGATTGTGTCATCTTTATCCTATCTGTATTCCCCGCGTAAGCGGGGATCTATAAGGCCCCCGTTTTCACGGGGGAAGCAGGTAGTTTTAGTGCCTGCCAGCCAATATCGGATCTGTAAAATCCTTCAGGCCAGTCAATTTGTTCAATGGCGTCATAAACGCACTCTCTTGCTTCTGCAAGAGTTGTGCCTGTAGCGCAAATATTTAAAACACGCCCACCATTCGCAAGTATTTTCCCATTCTCTTCTTTTGTACCAGCATGGAATATAATCGCTTCTTTAATGGCCTCAAGGTTTTTAATTTCAGACCCTTTTTGATAAGAAGCAGGATAGCCTTTGGCGGCCATAACGACCGTGATGGCTGGCTTTTTTGACCATTGAACTTTGCCAACTTCATCTAGTTTTTTATGAGCGGCTTTATCAAGAATATCGAGCAAATCACTTTCCATGCGTAACATCAGGCTTTGGCACTCAGGGTCACCAAAACGGATATTATATTCCAACATTTTAGGCCCGTCTTTGGTCAACATCAGTCCAGCAAATAAAACACCTGTGAATGGGCAGCCCATATCAGCCATTGTTTTAAGCGTCGGGTTTAAATGCTTTTCGATAATTTCTTGTTCTAAAGCAGGTGTTAAAATGGGTGCTGGTGAGTAAGTACCCATACCGCCTGTATTAGGGCCTTTATCACCATCATAGGCACGTTTATGGTCTTGGGCCGAGGTGAGTGGTAATACTGTTTTACCGTCACAAAGGGCGAAATAACTAATCTCTGGCCCTTCTAAAAACTCTTCAATAACAATTTCATTGCCAGCAGTGCCGAAGCTTTCGCCCGAGAGCATGTCGGATGCGGCGGTGATGGCTTCCTCGATTGTTTCACAAATAATAACGCCTTTTCCAGCAGCGAGACCATCTGTTTTTACAACAATAGGTGCGCCGTTTTTATGGATAAAAGCTGTGGCTTTTTCAATATCAGTAAAGCGACCATAAAAGGCTGTCGGGACTTTGGCCGCATTCAACATATCCTTCATAAAAGCTTTTGAGCCTTCAAGGCGAGCGGCTTTTTGTGAGCAACCAAAAACTGGAATTTTGGCGGCTGTTAAAAGATCAGCGACACCATCGACTAATGGTTGCTCAGGCCCAACAATTACAAGATCAATATCCGCTGTTTTACAAAAAGAAACGAGTTTGTCATTTGATAAAGAAATACATTCGGCATGTTGGGCAATACCAGGATTACCGGGGCTGGCATATAATGTGGTGAGTTTTGGGGATTGCGCTAATTTCCATGCCAAAGCATGTTCACGTCCGCCAGAACCTAAGAGTAAAACTTTCATAGGAATAGTTTTAGCAATAAAGCAGTACAGAGAAAAGAACTGATTACTCGGTTAAGGTAACTAGTGTTGTATTACCACCTGCTGCGGTGGTGTTAATTGAGACAGCTTGCTCAGAAGCAAAGCGTTTGAGATAGTTTGGGCCACCTGCTTTAGGCCCTGTGCCTGAAAGACCCTGACCACCAAATGGTTGGACACCAACAACAGCCCCGATCATAGAGCGGTTAATATAGACATTGCCGATTTGCACATCATCAATAACTTTGTCAGCTTGTGCCAAAATACGAGAATGGAAACCAAAAGTAAGGCCATAACCAAGATTGTTAATTTGCTCAATCAATTTGTCCTGATCTTTGGCTTTATAACGAAGTACATGAATGATCGGGCCAAAGACTTCTTTTTCCATGAATGAGATATCATCAATTTCTGCCAAAATAGGGGCAAAATAGGGGTGACCGTCTTGATGTGTTTTGCTGGGTATATTCGGCACAATTTTTAAAATTTTTGCTTCTTTTTCTAGGCGCTGCTTATGGGCATTCAGCATGTTAAAGGCATCTTCATCAATGACCGGCCCGATTTGTGAACGGAGCTTCCAAGGGTCACCAACACGCATCGTGTCCATGGCTCCCATCATCATTTCAATAATGGTATCGGCTGTTTCTTCCTGCAAACATAAGAGGCGAAGCGCAGAACAACGTTGGCCTGCTGACCCAAAACCAGAAAGCAGCGCATCATCGACCACTTGTTCTGGAAGAGCAGTGCTATCAACAATCATTGCATTGAGGCCGCCTGTTTCTGCAATTAATGGTACGATCGGTGCATTTTCTTTATTGGCAAGTGTTTGATTTATTTTGCGTGCTGTGGCGGTTGAGCCTGTGAAGGTAACGCCAGCGACATTTTTATGGGCAATAAGTTGTCCGCCAATTTTGCCGTCCCCACAAAGCAAGACCAGTACATCTTTTGGAATGCCCGCCTTATGCATGAGTTTAATAATAGCATCAGCAATAATTGGGGTTTGCTCGGCTGGTTTGGCAATAACGCAATTACCTGCCATAAGGGCAGCCATAATTTGCCCAGCAAAAATAGCGACAGGGAAATTCCATGGTGAAATACAAACAAACGTGCCACGCCCTCGCATGCGATAGATATTTTTCTCACCCGTTGGCCCTTGTAATTCAGTAAAGCCAGCAAAATCTTCACGGCCACGAGCGGCGTAATAATGAGCGAACTCAACGGCTTCACGGATATCAGCAAGTGAGTCTGGCACCGTTTTTCCTGCTTCTTTGACACATAAAGCCATGAGATTTTCTGTTTGCTCTTCAATGAGATGGCCTGCTTTTTCAATCAGGCCGGCACGGTGATCGGCACTGGTAGATGACCATGCTTTAAAAGCCGCCTTTGTTTTTTCAAAGGCTTTATCAATATCAACATTGGTTGCAATGTTTGGCGCTTTAGGCAGTTTACTGGCAGTTTTTTGCATTTTAGCGTAAAGCGGTTTGACAATCTCATCATCTGTTAAGTCAATACCGCGGGAGTTTTGTCGATCTGGTTGGTAGATATCTTTTGGCAATGGAATAAGAAGGTGACGTTTCGCTTCATGCTCTTTAACGTCTTTGACAGGATCGCCGACAATGTCTTCAACAGAGAGATCGGGGTTATAAATCTGATTGATGAAAGACGAGTTAGCACCATTTTCTAATAACCGCCTGACGAGATAGGGTAATAAATCTTTATGTGCGCCAACGGGACCGTAAATAGAGATTGGGATATCTTGATCCGCCACTTTGGCATAAAGATCTTCACCCATACCGTGCAGGCGCTGGAAAGCAAAGCCTGTTTTGTTTTTGCCAGCAAAATTGAGGACAGCAGCGATAGTATGGGCGTTATGTGTCGCCAACATCGGTGTGATGTGCTCACGATTTTCCAGCATTTTATGGGCAGCAGCCAGATAGGATAAATCTGTATTACTTTTGCGGGTAAAGACGGGATAGTCAGGGTGATTAAGTAATTGTGATTGTTTAATCTCTGTATCCCAATATGCCCCTTTTACTAGACGAATACATAATTTACGGTGATGGTTTTGGCTCATATCAGTAAGGTGAGAAATCAGGCCAAAACATCTTTTTTGATAGGCTTGTACTGCCAAACCTAAACCATCCCATCCTTGTAGGGATTTGTGTTTTGAAACTTCTTCAAAAACATCTAAAGAGATCATCAAGCGATCTGCTTCTTCAGCATCCATGGTCAAGCCGATACCGTGATGGGCGGCACGCTGCGCTAAATGGAGTAGTTTTTCTTGTAAATTGGGAATGCATTCTTCCTTAAAAGCGTAATGATATTTTGGGTGAAGGGCAGATAGTTTGACTGAAATGCCATTTGTTTTTAAAGGATTACCACTTTTGTCATTGTTTAATGCACCAACGGTTTCAATAGCATTTAAATAACTTTGGAAATAAGTGTCGGCGTCCTTGAAAGTACGTGCCCCTTCGCCAAGCATGTCATAAGAATATAAAAACCCTTGATCTGTCATGGCTTTACCACGCTTAATGGCATCATCTATATCTTGACCAAGCACAAATAGATTACCCAATATTTTCATCGCACCGAAAGTTGCTTCACGAATAACGGGCATACCCATACGCTTAACAAGGGAGTTGATGACGCCTTTAGACGTGGCTAAACCGAGTGAGGAAACCTTTACTAAAATATCATCGGCTGTTCTGATGTGATGATTCCAATCAGCCGCATTGAGTTTATCAGCGATCAGCGCATTGGCGGTTAAACGATCGGGCACCCGCAAAAGTGCCTCAGCCAGCGTCATTAAAGCCAAACCTTCTGCGGAACTTAGATTGTATTCTTGGATAAATTTTTGTAATGGCGCTGAATTTTTGTATCGCACCCGAACATGTTCCACAAGTTTTCCAGCATAGGCGGCAATAGATTTTTGCTGAGTTGACGTGTAGGGTAGTGCTTTAAGCAATGTGTCGACACATTGCTTTTCATCCCGATGTTTATATGCATATAAGCCATTCATTAAGAGTCAGTATATCTGAGGCAGTGAAACGCGTATAGGGAAGTTTATTTTGCAGTGCGAACTTTTTTAGTTGAAGTGCCAAGGCGTTAGGGTGAAGCCTGCTTTTATAAGAGCGTGACGGGCATACACACCAGCTTTCTTAATTGCTTTAGTTGGTGTGTATCGGTTTGTCAGTGGATCAATGAAATCAAGTTTAAATTCTAATTGCCCGTATTTCTCAACACCATAAAGACGCATGCCGTAAGGCTCTAAAACATTGTTCACAGTAATAATATTTAGGTTTAGGTTTGTTAGAATTGTATCATCGACAATTGCGCTCGCACCGATTTCTGCTGCGGCAAAAACGTCTAATAATGTTTTACGCATGTTTTCTAATACATTTTGGCCATGTTCAGTATCTATGTATGGTAAACTTAAATTAATTGCCCAGGTCATGTTGGAGCATTTCTGCGTCGATTATGGCGTGCAATAATTTCGGCAAAGCGTGTTTTGGCATCCACAGCTTTGACTCGTGGTTCGTGAGGGATCAGTGTCGCACATGCATTTTCATTGGGGCTGTGGAGCGCTTTTACCACAAAAGCAGTATCTTTTAGCGCAAGGTTTATTACCGCTAAGCTATGGACACGTCTTTCATGGGCGTTCATTTTTGTAATGTCTTCGAAATGAAAAATAATAGCGCTATTGGGGACTGTAACAGATAGGTTTTTTTTGTTAAAAGAGAGTCCCAGATCGGCACGCTTAAATGCCTTGCTAAGAGACTCCGTAATATGTGTGTAATCATATTCTTCGGCAGCGGGGCGAATATCAATTGTCCAAATTTGATTCATGTATTATCTATAAAAGAATTTTTTATATTATGTCAAGACATCAAAATTGATTTGTGACATTTTTTTTATTCTCTAATTCAGCCTATGTGTCGATGATGGATGGTCTTATTCCTGTATGGTTTATGCTTTATTATCGCATGCGTAATATACAAGATGATGCTAGTCCCAAAGCGGGCTTGCTTATCGCTTTGGCTGCTATTATGATCCTGTTTGCGGTCAATTACTAAAGACTGGATAAAGATAAAAATTCAAGGAGATCACTATGGCGGCATATGAATATATTTTTGTAATGAAGAACATGTCCAAGACATATTCTGGCGGCAAAAAAGTTATTGATAATTTGACCTTGAGTTTCTTTCCAGGTGCTAAGATTGGTGTGTTGGGTCCTAATGGTGCTGGTAAATCGACACTCATTAAAATTATGGCTGGGCGTGATAAAGATTTCACGGGTGAAGCATGGTCTGCTGAAGGCACTAAAATTGGTTATTTAGAACAAGAGCCACAATTAGATGCATCAAAAACCGTTATTGAGAATGTGTTGGATGGAATGCGTTCCATCATGGATAAGGTGCAGCGTTTCAACGAAATTGGTGCAGAGATGGGCAATCCAGATGCTGATATGGATGCATTGATGGCGGAAATGGGCGAGTTACAAGCTGAGATTGATGCAGCGAATGGTTGGGAAGCTGAGCGTGCGGCGAAAATAACCATGGATGCGTTACAATGTCCGCCAGCAGATTCTGGTGTTGAAAAACTATCAGGTGGTGAGAAGCGCCGTGTAGCTTTGGCACGTTTATTGATGGAACAACCTGATATGTTATTGCTTGATGAGCCAACAAACCATTTAGATGCTTCTTCTGTGGCGTGGTTACAAAATCACTTGCTTGAGTATAAAGGTACCGTGGTGATGATTACCCATGACCGTTATTTCTTGGATAATGTGACGGGCTGGATTTTAGAAATGGATCGTGGCACAGGTATTCCTTATGAAGGCAATTACACAGCCTATCTTGAATCAAAAGCTAAGCGACTTTCTCAAGAAGCTAAGGAAGAAACAGCACGCCAAAAGACCTTGGAAAAAGAGCTGGAATGGATGCGTCAGTCGCCAAAAGCCCGTCAGGCAAAATCAAAAGCGCGTATCAATTCATACCATGAATTATTGGCGAAATCTCAGAACAATACGCAGCGCAATGCACAGATTGTTATCTCGCCGCCGCCAAGATTGGGTGATTTGGTAATTGAGGCCAAAGGTCTAAGTAAATCATATAATGGGCGTACCCTTATCAATGATTTGAACTTCAAATTGCCGGCCGGTGGTATCGTTGGGATTATTGGACCGAATGGCGCTGGTAAAACGACATTGTTCAAAATGCTAACGGGGAATGAAACACCCGATTCTGGCGAAATCCGTGTCGGTGAAACGGTAGAGCTTGGTTATATTGACCAATCTCGTGATAGCTTGGATGATAAGAAATCTGTTTGGGAAGAAATCTCAAATGGTGATGACAATATTAATCTCGGTAAGTATGAGATGCCGTCTCGAGCGTATGTGTCCTCTTTTAACTTCCGAGGGCCAGATCAGCAAAAACGTGTCGGTGTCTTATCAGGTGGTGAGAGAAACCGTGTGCATTTGGCGAAAATGCTTCGTAAACCATCTAATGTTTTACTGCTAGATGAGCCAACAAATGATTTGGATACTGAGACCTTATCCGCTTTAGAAGACGCTTTGACAGAATTTCCAGGCTGTGCTGTGGTTATCTCGCATGATCGTATGTTCCTTGACCGTATTGCCACGCATATATTGGCCTATGAGGGCGACGGTAATGTCGTTTGGTTTGAAGGCAATTATGCTGATTACGAAGCTGATTTAGAGCGTCGCCTGCAAAAAGCAGCTTAGGAAGCTAAAACACTCAAAATTAACTCTTTTTTAAGCCTGATGGGCTAGGATTAGGTGTGGAAAGATGCCTATTTGCCGTGGTATAATAGGTGTTCGTGTAGGGTATAGAATTATCTAAGTCCTTGTTTATAGGATTTTTTTGAGCGTTATTAAGGGTGTGAGAGAAGAATGAATAATCAGCAGCAAGCCATGGTAGATGGTCCTCAAAATAATAAAAAAAGTATGAAACAACGTGCGAGCGGTGTTTTTGGTGCTTATTGGCGTACAGCCTGTTTGCCAGGAATTGGCCCCCGCCTAAAGACTTTAGGGGCTCGTTTTGGCCATTTCGCCTATCTTTTAGCGATGATTTATGGCGCTGTTCGTCTTATTAAGCCTGAGCATCCTGTGCTTAATCCAGCCAATATCGGTAAATTTGGTTTCCGTGATGTGATTTCTGCCGCAGCGGAGAATGTTGTTGTAAGTCGTCAAACCATCGACCAAGTCTTGATCTTTGGGGCGGTCATTTTTGGACTTATAGCAATAGTGGTGCAAATTGGGCTTATTGTTTTATGGGCAGGTATGGAGTTTTATGCAGGTACTGCACAGGCCCAAGAGATTGGTTCTTTGTTTGAGACGCCCAATCCTACAAGTGATTTAGCTCTAATCTTTATAGATAGTGTCTTTGGCACTGGTGTTTTTGGTACCGAAATGACAGGCACGCCTTTTCATGCAGGGCTTCATGCAATGTTGGCTATGTTTAGTATGGCAATGTTGGTTATTGCCATCTTTATTTTGATTTATTTTATTTTTGTCGTCGTTGGTGAAGCGGCGATAACTGGTACACCTTTTGGCAAACGTTTTAATGGTTTTTATGCGCCTATAAGACTTGTGTTGGCGTTTGGATTATTGATCCCATTAGCGAATGGTTTGAATACAGCACAATATGCAACGCTTTATGTTGCAAAAATGGGCTCAGGTATGGCCACGCAGGCTTGGCGTGCCTTTAGTAAAGGTTTTCTAGAGCCTACAGATATTATTGCTTCCCCGAACATTTCTTCTTTAGAGCAATTGGTTTCCGATTTGTTTGTTAGTGAGATGTGTATGTACTCGTATAATGAGGGTGGAAATAAGTCAAAAGCTAAGCAAGTAAAGCGCATTGCAGTTATGGATATTCCTGAAGAACTTGCCGATGTTGCCAAACGTTCGGGTGCCAAGGTGGAGGGTAGAATCTTTTCTTCTAAATCTCAGTATTTTAAAGAGATGTCTTCGCCAGCACAGATTGCGGGTTTACTAGATTATTTGCCTCAAATGCAAACAGGTAAGATTGAGATTAGGTATTCTAATAAAAAACATGCAAATAAAGCTAATCGATTTTGCGGTGCATTTGAGATTAATTTAGCAAAAGCAAGTAGAGATGATCGTGCGGATGCGGTTTTGGGTATTTTTGGTGTTAAATTAGGCAATGAGGATAAGGCCAAAACAGAAGGTGATGTGTTACGGTCCATACAGGTAAGTTATTTACATGAAATGGTAAATATCATTAGTCAGATCAATACTGGTAGAGCTGAAGGATCGGATAAAACGTATTTAGAAGAAATCGTTGCTTACGCGGATTCTGTAAGTGATGAATTCGGTGAAGAGGACGTACCTTATAGTGAGGCACCTTTAGAATGGATTAATAGTGCGGCGGAGCGTGTTATTGTTGATATGGAAGAGGCCCAAGAGGCTCTTAATAAAGGGAAAGATGCTCTTGTATTTGAAGATATGGTACATGGTGGGTGGGCTGTTGCACCATCGTGGTTCCATTCAATTGCACGTTTGAATGCAAAATACATTGATATGGTTAATAACGCGCGCCCTAAGCAGACATCTATTCCTAAAATTATGGACCACCTGTTTATAGATGAAGATGATAAAAAACAAACGAAAGCTAGAAAAAGAACAAAATTCAGCGAAAATCAGGCGCGCATCATGGAAGTGGGTGTGGCATGGTTTGATAATGGTGGAGGTAATATAAGGACAGGTAGAAAAGGTAACGGTGTAGATTTATTTACTCATACCTTATCCAATATAATTGGGGGCGGCATTGCTAGCTTTCGTGAAGACGCAGGTGCTAATCCATTAGCAGAATTATCGGCTATAGGCACAAATTTAATTTATCGTTCTATAGGTGGTTTAGCTGTTCTTGTAGGGGTTAATGTGGTTTTCACTGATTGGGTTGGCTTAGACGGGCTAACAATGATTTTGAGTATGTTTATTTCGGTTGGTTTAGGTGCCGGTTTTACGTTGGCCTATATTTTGCCCCTGACTCCTTATATGTATTTTTTGTTTGCTGTTTCTGGCTGGGTGTCTGAAATATTTGAGGCTATTGTTGCAATGCCATTGTGGGCATTAGCGCATTTGCGTATTGATGGTGATGGCCTTATGGGCGGTGCGGCAACAGGGTATCAATTACTTTTTGGTATTTTTACCAGACCAATATTCATTGTATTTGGTTTAATTGGCGGCTATCTGGTGTTTACTTCCTCTATTGCGCTATTAAATGTGACTTTTTCAGGCGCAGCCAGTGGTGGTAATATCGGATTTATAGATCCGTTCTTTTATACAATTGTATATGTGATTATAGCTTATAATTTAGCCATGACGTCGTTTAAGTTAATTGACGCTGTACCAAATCAAATTTTGAGATGGATGGGTCTTAATGCACAAGGCTTTAATGATGGCCGTGAAAATCCTCTTAAAGACGTAGGGCAGGCAACAGCGGTGGCTGGTGCGTTCATTGGTCAGCAAGGTGCATCTGCAGCAGGTGGCATGGGTAAAGCAGGCGGGCATATGGCTAGAGGACGTATGTCTAATAAAGACGTTGCTGCATCGCAGTCTCCAGATTTATCGGAAACAGTTGGTAAAACAAAAAGAACTTGATTATAAGCCCTGTTTATAGTATTATGTAAAAATGAAAAAAGATGATTTTTCTAGATTTGTGGATAAAAAACTACCTGAACCAAAAGGGTATAGTAAAAAGCTGGCTTTGAAAGAGGCCGCTAAAGCATATGTAAATAAAGGCAATGTAGCTCTTTTTGCTGCCGCAACATGGCTCGGTGTAACGTTCCTAGGACCTGTTCTAGCGGGGGCTGCTTTGTGGGCAGCAGGAACAGCCTTAGGTTTAGCAACTCTTTCAGTAGTGAAAACGGTCGGCGAGGCAATAAAAATACCTTTCGGTGGACGACCGAGCCGTGCTTCACAAATAATTGACCTAGAGAACTACCAAAATAATAAAGATAAAGGTTTAAGAAGTATTTCATCTAAAATTCGCATGAGTTTGGGCATGACATTGGCTAATCTTTTAACAGTAGGATATGCTCAAAAATATTTTGATATACGTGGTGCCGCAGCATCAACTTATGTTGATGAGTTGAAAACACATAAAAAATATAAAGAGAAATATGTTTCCAATCTAAGAAAAAGACTTCTTATTAAGAATGGCATTAAACCTGAGGTTGTTGATGAAGAATTAGCTGAATATAAGAGATTAAAGGCAGAACAAGACCTCTCGGAAAAAGATGCTAATCGTCTTAAAGAGTATGAAAAATATTTCCAGACCTCAGATGACACATTAGAAAGCTTGCACAAACAAGTGGAAGTTGATGTGCTTGAAGAAGAGGTATTGGAGCATCAGAATGATATAAAACAGTCTGAGCTGGCTGCAAGGGATATCTATTTAGAGGCGAATCAAAATAAACTTAATGCAAAGCAAACTGCAGAGTTGCAAGACATTTCAGATAAAATGAAACGCTTACAAAGTCTAATAGAAAATAAACAACGTTTATTAGATGAGAAAAAATCTTCTCTAGATGAAGAAACGCTGGATATAGATGGTATAGAAACGCCGCCAAACCCAAATAAAAATGCTGATCCTGAGGCGGGTCCTCAGCCTAGAACGGAGCATAATCCTGAGGCAAAGGCGGGTAATGAGCCGCCATCTAAGCGTCCACGCACGACTGGCCGTAGCATTATGGATAAGGACGAAAAGCCTGCATCGAAAGAGAAATTACCAGAAGATGGCGGCGCTATTAAATTTGATCGCAGTGGAATACCTGCTGATGCTTTGAGTGTTTCTGCTAAAAGTATAGCCATGGCTTCTGCATCTACGTTTAATGGTGCAAATGTAATTACGACTGGCTCATTGGGTGATTTAAAAAATCCAGTTTCATTTGAACGTAAATCCGTAGAAGTGAAACCTGAGAGTAATCCTTTTGATGGTGTTGCTGACAGATTAAAAGCAGCTGGGGCAGTTAAACATCCTAAAAAACCAGTTATGAAGATGAGTCATAAATGGACGATTCCAGGTTCACAAATGTAATTACCCTCGGCTAAACTTACGGTCGCAATAGCCGCAAGTGATGATATCTTTACCATCAAATGTATAATAGGTTTTGGGATGCCCTAATGTTGGGTGACCACCATCGCATACGACCTCATCAACATCTTTAGGCACAGTGATGATAGCTTTTGATGGGCTATTGGTTTTTTCAACGAGTTGTTGTTCTTTCATAGGCTTTATTATAAATCATTCTCTAAGGTTTTAAAGTATATAATGTCATCCCCGCTTTATGCGGGGATCCGGATGCCCGCACCTAGGCGGGTATGACAACAAAGAGAGGCTTGACACACCCTTATGAGCAGAGGATATTTGGCATATGGCTGATCTTTCTTTTATTGATAATCCTGCTGTAAAGAATGACCCGCAAGGCTATGAAGCGGTGATTCTTGATGTCCGTACAGCACTTGAGAGCCTACGTCTATCAATGTTGTCTTATGAGATTATGCATCAAGACGGCACGTTGAAGGCAGATGAGGTATTATCAGAAAAACAACAAGCCCGTCGTGCCGTTATTCGTGAAATGATGTCAAAGAATGAGCCTCTGCCAAAACCGATTATTGGCCTTGGTCTGATGGATAACGTAGAGATTGGCTCGGAGCGAGATGTGTTTCTGACTCTGGCCATACAGGGAGCAAAAACAATCCCTGTTCATGTCCGTAAATCACAAATAAAAGCGTTAAAGAAGTTTATTGTTGGTTAAAAACCCCCTACACTCACTTCCATGCAGTATTTAGAGAGTTTAAACCCACCACAGCGTGAAGCTGTTGAAACGACCGAAGGGCCGTTATTGGTGCTGGCTGGCGCTGGGACGGGCAAAACCCGCGTGCTGACTACTAGATTGGCGCATATCCTCTCTTTGCGCAAAGCAACACCGCATCAGATTATGGCAGTAACTTTTACCAATAAGGCAGCAAGCGAGATGCGGGAGCGTGTATCCTCATTATTGGGCGGTCTGCCTGTTGAAGGATGGTGGCTGGGAACGTTTCATGCGCTTTGTGTGAAGATGCTTCGGCGGCATGCAAAGCTTGTTGGGCTTGAGAGCAATTTTACAATTATTGATACGGATGACCAAGTGCGCCTTATTAAGCAGCTAATGGAAGCTGAAAATCTCGATACTAAAAAATGGAACCCCAAAATGGTTGCATCATTGATTAGCGATTATAAAGATAAGGCAAAAAAGCCATCTGAATTAAATGCGAATGATGTCGGCGGCTTATGCGACGGTAAACTCATTACCCTCTATCGCCAATATCAATCACGATTGCGTGTGGTTAATGCCTGTGATTTTGGCGATTTACTACTACATATGATTACAATTTTCAAAGATCCTGAGAACAAACAAATCCTCGATCAATACCGTAATCAGTTTCAATACATTTTGGTTGATGAGTATCAAGATACCAATGTGGCGCAATATTTATGGCTCCGTTTGTTGGCGATGCGTGAGGATGGGCGGGCAAGTAATATTTGCTGTGTCGGTGACGATGACCAATCTATTTATGGGTGGCGTGGGGCTGAAGTTGGTAATATTTTGCGCTTTGAACAAGATTTCCCCGGAGCAAAAATCATCAAATTGGAACAGAATTATCGCTCAACAAAAAATATCTTGGCCGCCGCTTCGCATGTAATTGCCGAAAATGAATCGCGTCTTGGCAAGACATTGTGGGCGGAGGCTGAAGAGGGTGAAAAACTGATCGTTAAAGGCCTATGGGACGGAGCAGCAGAAGCCCGTTTTGTTGGCGAAGAAATAGAGAGTTTGCACAGTAAGAAACATTCATTAAATGATATAGCAATCCTTGTCCGTGCAGGTTTCCAAACACGGGAATTTGAAGAGCGTTTTATGGCATTGAGCATTCCTTACAAAGTTATTGGCGGTTTACGTTTTTATGAACGCGCTGAAATTCGTGATGCACTTGCTTATTTCCGTGTAACGGCGCAGCCGAATGATGATTTAGCGTTGGAACGTATCATTAATACCCCGAAACGAGGGTTGGGCGCATCAACAATACAAATGTTACAGCATACAGCGAGGGCATCCCAGATAAGCCTTTATGAGGCGATACGCACAGTGACACAAACAGACGAACTGCGTCCGAAAGTAAAAGAAACGCTTATTGAATTAGTTGATAAATTTGATTTCTGGCGAGATCAGATGAGCAAAATTCATCATTGTGAATTGGCAAAAATGATCTTGGATGAGTCTGGCTATGTCGATATGTGGAAACAGGATAAAGCGCCAGATTCCCCGGGGCGTTTAGAGAATTTAAAAGAGCTTGTTTCGGCGATGGAAGAATTTGAAAGTTTCTCGCAGTTCTTAGAACATGTCTCTTTAGTGATGGAAAACCAGCAAAAAGATCATGCCGAGATGGTAACAATTATGACGCTTCACGGCGCTAAAGGTCTTGAATTTCCGATTGTGTTTTTACCAGGCTGGGAGGAAGGTCTATTCCCCTCGCAACGCTCTATGGATGAGACAGGCTTAAAGGGATTGGAAGAGGAACGTCGCTTGGCTTATGTCGGGATTACCCGTGCCAGAGAACGACTTTATATCTCTCATGCCGCCAATCGCATGGTCTATGGCAAATGGGTAAATGCGATGCCGTCACGCTTCTTGGCGGCACTGCCGGATGAGGTTGTCGATGTTCAGAACGAGGTTTTTGGCCGCTCATCGCATTGGGATAGTTCTGGGCAGAATAATCATCGTGTAAGTGCAGGGGCCGATCCACTACCCAATATTGTCCGTCCAACCACCAATGATGCAGGTGACACATTGGCTGTCGGCGCACGGATTTTCCATGATAAATTTGGGTATGGTAAGATCCTACACATTGATGGGAATAAGATCGATATTTCCTTTGAGAAGGCTGGCCGCAAAAGAGTCTTAAAGAATTTTATTAAAAAAGCATAAATCACATTTTTTGTATTGACATAAATTGACGCATCCCTCTATAAGAAATCATAAAACTTTATATAGAGGAAATAAATATGGCTGAAGTAGATGATTCAAGAGGTTTTGGTAGTAACTCTTTGGGAATCGAAGGTGTTGAATCGGTAGAAAAGAAAAAGGAAAATCCTGGGTTTCTTAAATCCTTAGCGAATGTATTTGACTCGGTTAGCAATGGCGTAATGCTCGGTGGTGGCTATATCGTTTATAAGCTTTTAGATGGTATGGATACGATGACATCGGATTTGGGTGCGCTTATAGTGAGTGCGTTTGTGGCGTCAATTGGTATTGTTGGGACAGCAAAACAATTATCAGAAAAAAAATTGAAATACACGACAACGCTTCCTGCAGCATTATCTTGTCTTTCTACAGTTGCTGCTTTTGAACATAGACAGCCCTTTATTGATTTTGTCGTTCAAACAGCAAATTCGATTCATTTAGGCTAAATCGTAAATATAATTTATGAAACGAGGCTTTGGCCTCGTTTTTTTATTGTTTGCTCAATAATCCAGATCCATATAAATCCCACTGCGTTATCATGGATATAAATAAGAATATTCCTATACCGATCATCAGAAGAGCAGAGATATATTTTACTTTCACAATGAATTTATGATTAAGCTTTTTATGCATTACGAGAAGCGGTGTACAAAAACATAGCAGCACAACAATATCGGCAGCAATAACAGCAGAGCGAACAATCGCTATTTCCCAAAAATTAAAAGACGTCTGCCCTGTAATGGCTGGAATAGCGGTCAAAACAAATAAGATAACAAAAGGATTGCTCAAGGCTGTTAAAGCACCAGTGGCAAGAGCATTAAAGAAATCGGCTTTAGTGATTGTTTCTTTGCGCTTTTCAACAGCAGCATAATCAACATCACTGGCTTTTTGCAGATCAGAAATACCCATAGAAACAAAGAAGATGGCGGCGGTTGATTTAATAAAAATGTAAATCATCCCTGAGCCTTCTGGAATCAGAGATAGGCCACCGAGTAAAAGGAAATAGTTTAAAGTGCTGGCGATCGTTGCACTGGCCCAGAAGACACTCATTGTCCGCCAACGCCCATCAGCAGCCAACGAGGTCATTGCCAAAAAATGCGGCCCAGGTTTAAGCATCAAAACAATAGCTGCCAAGAACATTGGTATAAAAAGTGTTTCAAACATTTATTTTATCTCCTAATAGACCAACATTATACAAATCCCATTGTGTCAGGATATTAATAAAAATGTAAGCGGCTATTCCCAGCATTGCGAGACTTGAAATAGTTTTTATCCAGCGTAAGAACTTATGGCTGAGAAAATGTCTCATCATCATAATGGGGGTGCAATAAGCGATAACAATCACTGCATTGGCGGCGGCGACAGCTAAGCGAATAATCAAGACATCAAGTACAGTAAAGGTGAACTGATTAACGATGGTTGGTACAACCGCAACGACAAAAATGATATTAAATGGGTTGCTTAGGGATATCATAAAACCTGCGCCAAAGCTCTCCCAGAAACTCTGATATGTCATTTTTTCTTTTGTTTTATCGGCAGATATTTTATCAATTCTGTCAGCATTCATAAGCCCGTTAATACCAATTATCACAAAGAATACAGCTGCAATGGCTTTAAGAAAAATAAAAACAAAACCAAAATTCTCTGGTAATGCAGAAATACTTATAAGTAATAAGAGATAAGCAAAAGTGTCAGAGATCATTGAGCTAACCCAAAAGATAATCATTGATTTCCAACGTCCATCTAGGGCTAATGACCCCATAGCCAGAACATATGGCCCAGGTTTGAGCATATAAACAAGACCAGCTAAAAACATCGGTAAGAATAAATTCATTCGATAAATTTCTGCAGAAGGCCAGTGCCGTATAAATCCCACTGCGTTACCATTGAGATAAAAATTAAAATGCCGATACCGATCATTAAGAAGGCCGAAATATATTTTATTTTAATGATAAGATGGTCTTTGAGATTTTTGTGTAAAAGTAAGAGTGGTGCTGAAATACAGCAATGCACAACAATATCCGCAGTAATGACAGCGGAGCGCACGATAAAAATTTCCCACAATGTGAAAGACGTTTGTCCTGTGATCGCTGGAATAACGGTTAAAACATAGACAATTGCGTAAGGGTTACTGAAAGCTAGAAAGATACCTGAATTTAGGGTGCTAAAAAAACTTGCTTTGGTGATTGTTTCTTTGCGCTGTTTAACGGCCTTATGGTCGATATGGTTAATTTTTTGTAGATCGGATACACCAATAGAAACAAAGAAAATGGCTGCTATTGCTTTGATAAATATATATAGAATTGCTGAATCTTCAGGGATAAGAGAGAGGCCTGCTAGAAGTAAAAAGTAATTAACAGAACTGGCAAGCGTGGCACTGGTCCAGAAAATAAGCATTGTGCGCCAACGTCCATCCGCAGCAAGCGAGGTCATTGCTAGAAAATGTGGCCCTGGTTTAGCCGCATAAGGAATAGAAGCTAAGAACATTGGTAAAAACAAACTCATGTTTTAAAACCTAATAAGCCAGTGGTATACAATTCACCATTTGAAAAAACGGGTAAGAGCATCGTTATAAATAGATAAATGCCGATACCGATCATAATGAGGCTTGAAAGCAGGTTCATCTTTTTTAAGACAGTATCACTAAAGAAATGTCTTAAAAATAAAAGTGGTATACAAAGGCTTGACCAAACAAGTACATCGGCCGACATGACGGCGGTACGGATAATGAGAATATCTATAATGGAAAAACTTGTTTGACCTGTAATGGTTGGAATACCAGCAAATATAAAGCTAATCACATAAGGGTTGCTTAACGTTAAAATAAAACTTGAGCTCATTGTTTGTACGAAACTAGAAGAGGTGATGCGCTCTTGGGTTTTCAAAGAGGCCTTCTTTGTTTCTTTGAAAGAACGATTGAGACTTGATACACCCATTGAAACAAATAGCACTGCCGCTGCGGCTTTTAAAAACATAAAGATAAAACCGAAATTATCAGGGATCAGATTAAAACTTGTTAAAACAATGAAATAAATACAGGTTCCAGCCGTTGCCGCACCCAGCCAGAAAATAATTAGGGATTTCCACCTTCCCTCTAAGGCTAATGATGTCATAGCGATGAGATATGGGCCTGGCTGTAGGCAGATAATCACAAAGGCTAGGAAAACAGGAATGAACAAATCCATCAATATCCTATCCTAACAGCCCTATATTATAGAGGTCGCCTTGGGTGGTGACATGGTAAATCATATTACCGAAGATAAAGATACCAATAACAATCATCGCAATGGCTGACACCAATTTAAGTTGTCTGAGCCGCTCATTAGAAAAAGCGCGTCTGATAAAAAGAAGTGGCACGCAATAACATGCGAGCATTAATATATCAGCCGTCACAACGATCCCACGTATTATTAAAATATCCATAAAACTAAAATGCGTTGTGCCGGCCAGTGTTGGTACAGCGGCTAAAATAAACGTTAAATCATAAGGATTGCTGAGTGTTAAAAAGAAACCTGCAAAAATTGTGGCTAGAAAGCTTTGGGTGGTAATTTTTTCTTTTGTCTCGGCGGCAGCTTCTTTGGTTTGGTCAATAGATTGTGTTAGTGCGCTTAATCCCATGGAGACAAACATTACGGCGGCAGCTGCTTTCATAAATAAGAAAATAAAGCCAAAATTTGGCGGCAACAGCGATAATGTGCCTAAGAGAAAGAAATAGGTGGCCGTCCCCGCAATAACTGAACCTATCCAGAAGACCAGCATCGATTTCCATTTGCCGTCAATCGCCATACTCATAAAGGCCATCATATAAGGCCCTGGTTTTAAGCATAAAACGATAACAGCTAAAAAGAGAGGTAGTAATGATGTATCAAGCATAAAATATCCATTGTTTTAATTGCCCTAAAAGACCAACCTTTTCCAAATCCCATTGCGTAATCATCGAGATAAAGAGATAGACGCCAATTCCTAATAGCATAAAGGCCGTTAAATAACGTATTTTAACGAGTATTGTATGGCTTAGAATTTGTCTAAAGAACACGACAGGTAAAAGATAAATAATGAGCGTGACAATATCGGCGGCCATAACGGCGGCAAGAATAGTAATGATCTCACTACCACTAAAAATGGTTTGGCCAACTAGGGCAGGAATACCTGCCAGCACAAAAATAATGTCATAGGGGTTGCTTAAAGAGACCATAAAGCCTGCGCCAAGCGCAGCGAAAAAACTCTGAGTGGTAATGGTTTCTTTCATTTTCCTTACAGCATCTTTTGGCTCTGCATTGGCGGCATCTGAAAGAGACTTCACCCCCATTGAAACGAAAAGAACAGCGGCGATGGATTTCAAAAAGATAAATAACATACCAAAGCCAGTTGGGAAAAAAGCGACCCCTTTGAGCATAAGGGCATAAAGGGGTAGCCATGCGATATTGCTACCAAACCAAAAGATAAAAATTGATTTCCATTTACCTTCAGCAGCTAAGGATAAAAAGGCTAAAAGGTAAGGGCCGGGTTTCAAGCATAAAATGATGGAGGCAATAAAAACGGGAATAAAGATATCAATATTCATAAAAGACAGCTTTCTTAGGCTAGGAAATCTTCAGCATCAATCGGGTTTTTAATGTTTTGATCTGGCTCTTCATAAAATGGAAGGTCTTTAACGCCCGCCATTTGAGCGATGAGCATACCAGGGAATATCATTGTCGCATTACGAAGACTGTTAATGGCTGCATTATAAAAACGACGGCTGGCAGCAATATTGTCTTCTGTATCTTGATAAGCACGTTGTGCCTCAAGCATATTGGCATCTGATTTTAAATCTGGATAGGCTTCAACCGAGATCATCAGGCGATCCATCATGCTTTTCATTTGAGCTTCTAATGCAAATAGCTCCTTCGCATCTATGGCACTATCCGCTTCTTGTTTATCAATTGCTTGGGCACGGAGTTTCGTGACTTCTTCAATCAGTGCCTTTTCGTGATCCATAAATTTTTGGGCAATTTTGAGGATATTAGGAATAAGATCATGGCGGCGGCGCAATTGCACCTCAATACCTGATAAAGCTTCTTCAGCCTTATTCTTACGGGCAATGATAATGGCATACCAAATATATAAAATGATGATGATGGCAAAGAAAATATAGAGCGCAATATCCATGAGTATCGTCCTTTTGTTAAGAAAGTTTAGCACTCTATTGCGCATAAAAAAAGCCCCTCACAGAGGGGCTTAGGTATCTGATTACTTATCAGAGGAGATAAACTTAAAAGCTAATGCCTAGGCCAGCACCACGACGTACCGTATTTGTACGTGCTACGTTGATTGGCTGTGTTTTAACCATGTTAAAGCTGCCTGTGCGCATCACTGATGCTTGTGTTACTTTATGTGTGCTGATGCCTGTAGAAGCAACGCCACCCATTAAATCACCTAAAGCTGCTGTTGCTGCGCTAGCGACTTCACCGCCTGCGCCACCAAAAGAAGATAACTGATCCCCGATCATTGCTGGCACATCTGCTGCATTCAATCCCATTACAGCCATTATTACGAGTAAAATTCTTGTCATTAATAGATCCCCTCAATTTGTTCTCACTGTTATTAGACTACTGTAAATAGTTAAAGAATATGTAAAGAATAGATAAAATTTTATCTATCTCGTATTTATTAATTAAAACAATATCTTAGCTTAACGGATACCTTTCTTGTTTGTTGCTATTAAGAAGAAAGATAAAAGAGCATCTTTTGTTAATCTTTTCCTAACCAAATATCGTTATGATGGCCTTAGGGTTGTTACATATATATAAGATTATTTGGGGTTTATTTTGGGGTTATCAGGTAAAAAATCAGGGTTTCTGTCGCATTTATCAATACCATTATCGGTTGATAGATTAGGTGATTTACTTGTGAAATCAGGCAAAATTTCACCAGATCAATTGGTTATTGCCTTAAAACTTCAGCAACAAGTTAAAGGCCGTATTGGCGATGTTTTGGTGGAGCTTGGCTTTATTAGCCCTGTTGCGCTATGGAAGACATTAATGAAGCAAATGAGTTGTCGTGTATTAACAACGGCGCTTGGTTTGGTTATTGGTTTTTCATCTTTGGGTGGTATTAAAACAGTGCGTGCGGAATCTGGTTCGAGCTTTTCGTCTCAAACTAAGCGTGTTCAGACGGCATCAGTGATGCGGGCGCCTGACTTCTCTCGGCAAATTCTTAAAAATGAAAATCTTTTTGGTTCATCTGAAAGAAGATCAAGTAATACAGCCGCCTTTACAAAATGGCATGTTGCGTTAGATCGTAGTGTTAGCTTTGCACCAGATAGCAATTGGCAAAACAAAATCCAGCAATTTAAAGGATTGAGTCTTATTGAAAAAATTAAGGCAGTTAATACATTCGCCAATGCTATGCCGTATATTGAGGATATTGATTTATACGGTAAGTCAGATTATTGGGCAACGCCATCAGAGTTTTTTGCACGTGGCGGGGATTGTGAAGACTTTGCTCTGGCCAAATATGTGGCATTAAAGCAATTGGGCGTTAATCCAGCACAAATGCGCTTAGCGATTGTTAAGGATAAGGTTAAAAACCAGATGCATGCTGTTTTAATTGTTTATACAGAAGACGGCCCTTATGTTTTAGATAATCAAAATAGCCGTGCGGTGCTTGCCTCACAAATTAATCGTTACCAGCCAATCTACTCAATTAATGAGCAAGCTTGGTGGAGACATTCTTAAGATATATCTATAAATTTAAGCTGTATATTGGTCTGAATCTGAATAAACATCAGGTTTGGGTGTTACACAAACACGGTCACGACCGCTTTGTTTAGCCATGTATAGGGCTTTATCAGCTCGTTCAATAATTTCTTCAGGTTTTTCTGTGCTCACAGATTCGGCGGCACCGACAGAGATGGTAATACGGCCTAATGTTTCGCCTGTATTTTTGTTAACCAGTTCTTTATTAGCAATGGCACGGCGCAGGGCATTAGCTACGGCAATGGCGGCGGTCATATTGGTTTCTGGCAAGATGACGGCAAATTCTTCACCACCATAGCGGGCTGCCGTATCTTTACCTTTAATACCTTCAATAAGTGTACGACCCACTAATTTCAGAACTTGATCGCCAACTTGGTGACCATAGGTATCATTAAATTTCTTAAAGTGATCTATATCCATTAAGAGCAGTGACATCGCACGGCTTTCCTTTTTGGCATAGGCCAACGATTCTTTCATCACGACATCAAACCCTTTACGGTTTAGAAGATTGGTCAAAGCGTCTTGTTTGGCTTCTGCACGAGCATGCTCAACCTCTTGTTTAAGATCATCCATGCGCTTTGTTGATTGTGACAATTCTTGTTCAAGATTCTGATTTTCTGCCAAAACTTCTTTGTTTGTTGCAACCATATCTGTCACAACTTTTTTTAGATCATTGATGTTTTGAACTTTGCCTAAGCTTTGATTGGTTTTTTTCAACTCATTCCCATAGCTACCTGTATTTGTTTGAGCGCCTGTAATGATTTTTGCGACATCTTCCATGATCTGCGCAACAGTGGCCTCTGCTTTTAAGATCATTTCATCAGATTGACCTTCGTTGATATATTTTTGGTAGAGTTCAGCACAATCTTGTTCAGACAATTTCTTGCTCTTACGCAGAATAACGTCAACTGCTCGACCTAGTTCAAAATTGCTCTCAGCATAATATTGATACCATAGCGCATAGGTTTGGGGTGTTGGCGCAAGATCTGAGCTTTCAATACGCTTGAGCGCCTTATCAGCTATTTCTTTTGTTTTTAAAACTTCGTTTGTTGAAACCACAAAATAACTCTTTTTGATTATTACAAGTTGATATTGTTAATATTACATAGAACGTAACTAAATCAAATACGTTTTTGAATAGATTGTAGATGTTTACGGTGGTGCTGTGCTTGCCAAAATAAAAGTAATACAAGCAACCAGCCCCAAATGGCATTTTTCCCTCGCTGTTGCTGGGCAATGCGTAGGCGCATATACCATTGACGCCAATGTTCACGGATAGCTTCTTCTTTTTTCTCAATTGCCTTTAAGCGTTTTTCTTCATCATCTGTCTCTTGGGCTGATTTATAGCGCATAAGCCCCTCGGCAATCATGCCACGATTGGCTTTGAGCTCTAAAAGACGTGTATCATAGGCAGAGCGAGCGGAATCAACTTGGTCGGCAATAATCTCAAGCATGGCATCATCATCGCCGTAAGCACTGCGAGCTGTGCTATAATTATCCATGCTATTTTTTAAATCTTTGTAAAGAGCTGCTAAAACAGGGTCCGATGAACGGAAAGCGGCCTCTATCGAGGTTATTTTTGGCGCAGCGCTTGATTTTTTATTAAAGACAATAGGTTGCCCAGCCAGATCCTGTGCCAGATCTTCCAATGACGTATTTTTACTTTGATGTTGTTTTTGATTCGCCATAACCACGAAAAAAACGCCCTTTCCCCATTAGACCCTATTATGGTCTATAATACTGAAGAAAACGTAAAAAGTATAAGGCTTTTTAATGAAATGGTATTGACAGAATAGTGGGCAGTTCTTAATCTTTTTCATAAATATAAAATGAAGGAATACATTATGGACGCATTAGAGTTAAAAATAACCGACATAAAAAAGGAGCTCTTAGATACCTTTTCTAATGCATCTTTAAACGATAAAGCCCGTAAGGAAGTTATTCGTCAGCTTGTAAAAGATATATGGCCGAATTTGCCTGTTTGGAGCACTTTAGATGGTCCGGTCATTGAAGAAGTTGCTAAGGCTAGCGTTGGATGTGGCATCGTTGTGACCTTTCCTCATGAGGGTGAAATTAAGACATTAGTGGCTGAAGCTGGGGCGCATTATAAACCATCTGAGCCATCTTATATGATACCTGGTGGCTTCATTACATTGACACATACACCTGGTAGTTCAAAAGTTGACGCTGCTGAAGATGTCCCCGAGCATCCACGGGTAGGCGCCGCAAGAGAGGGTGAAGAAGAGTTCAAGACAGCTAATGGTATGCCTTTGCTTGAGATTGACCCATCTCGTCTGAAGCCGATGGACACACTAACGTTAAAGCTGCCATGGGGAGAGGTACGGATTGTGATTGGCTTGATGCTTGAACTTACCAAAGATGAAGTGCCGACTGTATTGGAACATGTTGAAAAAATGGAACATGATGAGGATTATCGCGCCGCTGTTGCCGTTCAAACATGTAATCCAGATACGGATTTACCCGAAGTTGGCGATGTTAAGATTTTTCCATTAGCTGATTTTGCGCAACGTAAGGTGAATTTATTGCACCATGATCAATATTCTTTATTTGATATTGTGTATGCCCATTATACTGAGAAATCACCACGTTTAACACCAACACGTTCTTTTCAAAAGAAAGTTGCCAGTGATATTGATACTCTGGCGGATACTGTAGCTTATTATAAAGATAAGGGATTGACGGTTGGCGTAACAAGTGGCGTTTTTGATATTCTGCATCCTGGACATGTATCGTTTTTAGAAGATGCGCGAAAGCAATGTGATCGTCTTGTTGTCATTATCGCTTCTGACCGTACGGTAACAGAACAAAAAGGCGAGATGAGACCATATATTACAGAAACAAAACGCGCGCAAACAATCGCTGGGTTAGAAACTGTTGATGCCGTTATTGTTTCGGATAGTTTTTATCATGAGAATATTTTAGGTGCGATGGATTTTGATGTCATGTTTAAAGGACATGACTATGAGGGTCAGCCAATTATCGGCTCTGATCTTGTTGGTCGCGTAGAGATTATTCCATGCGCTGAAGATAATTTCTATTCTAGCTCTCGTTTGGAAGAAGCGATTAAGACGGGACGCCGTGATAGTGTGCCAGTTTGGGCAAAGAAAGAATTAGGTTAAGTCTTAGTCTTTTTGATCGATATCAATATAACCTTCAGCTTTTTTGCTTGATGATTTCTTTGGGCCTTGAATAGCAATTTTCTGTGCTGTTGAAACGGGGACGACACGTTCCATATCAATATTGAGTAAGCCATTATCCATCCATGCGCCTTTAATCTCCATGCCATCAGCTAAAATAAAGCTACGTTGAAATTGCCGAGCAGCGATACCACGGTGAAGGAAAATACGGTCTTCTTCTTCCTCTGATTTTCCCTGTTGGCGGCCACGAATGGTGAGTTGTTTATTCTCAATTTCAACATCAAGCATATCCATGGTAAAACCAGCCACAGCAATTGTAATGCGCAGGCCAATCTCGCCAATTTGTTCGATATTATAAGGTGGGTAACCTTCATGGGAGGATTTTTGAAGGCGGGCAAAGGTTTGTTCAATCTCGTCAAAACCGAGAAAAAGGGGGCTGTCAAACAGCGTTAATCTAGTCATTACGGGTCGCCTTTCTAAAGCACGTTTGTATCAAAGCCTCTAATGAGCACTTTTATATGGAGCAAAATAGGCCAAAATGATGGATTTTTCAAGTTTCTCTTTTGGGGCTTTAAAACCCCGTCTATACTTTTGCAATGGCGCATAAGAACGTTCCTCAGTTTTTACTATTTATAGGCTTTGTTTATATTGTCCTAAGCCCTTTTTATGTGGTGCAAAGTGGTCTGCCGCAACCAGCTGATTTTTTGATGATGTTCGGTATTTTGGCAGCTTCATCCATGATGCTCATTCGCAATAAGTTGATGTTTTCTAAATTATCGCTGAGCTTGATTGGCTTTGTTGGATTGGTTTGTGCCATTAATTTATATCATTTTATCTTTACACCCGATAACCGCTTTTTACTCAGTAGCCTTACCTATATTTACAATGCCGGTGTGTTCGCTTTTTTTATGATCTTGTTTACTAAGGCACCAGAGCAGACAAAGCGTATGCTGCGGTATGGCTTTATTATTAGCCTTGTCATTCAAGCTGTTTATTTGATTTTTGCGGGTGATTTTGGTTCCCGCAATATCGGGACATTTAATAATCCCAATCAGCTGGGTTATTGGGCGTTGTTGGTGGCTGCGAGCTTATATGTTTTGAAAGAGCAGTCTTTTAAACCCAGTGATTATATATGGTTAAGTTTATGCGGTTTTATCGGTGCATTATCTTTGTCAAAAGCATTTTTGTTGGTGTTTCCATTTGTGCTCGCTGTTTATATATTTTCCCTTAAAACAAAGAATTTGTGGCGCATTATTTTATGCTTAATAGGCGTCATTATTGTTGCTTACGGATTTATCAATCCAAATTTTGCCTTACGTGATTATGCCGCCAAGGCTTTTTCTCCTGTTGTTGATCGGCTTGATACATTGGGTAAAGAGCAAGATGATTCATTAGCGGGGCGAGGGTATTTGCGTATTCCAGCTAACCCTGAATATTTAATCTTAGGCGCTGGCGAGGGTGCGTTTGATCGCTTTGCACCCGATTATAAATATATGGAGTTGCACGCAGCCTTGCCGACTATTTTGTTTAGTTATGGTGTTGTAGGTTTAGGATATTTTATTATCTTTGTAGTAAGTGTGTTATGGCGTTCGCCCTTATCTTATTGGATTTTGATGGCGAGTATTTTTAGCCATGGGCTCGTTCACCAGAACATTCGTTTCACAGGCTTTTGGGTATTTATAGCGATACTTTATGCGATGAAGAAAAAGCATATAAAAACAAGCTGACCCTTCTCTTTTTCTAAAATTGTGCTATTTTATTCTAATCAATTTTAAAGGAGAACATGCTCATGCGTATTACAGATATGCCAGAATTTAAAGATAAAGCTGAAGTCTTAACGATTGAGCAATCAAGCAGTTTAGCTGCAGCCATTGATGCTATGTGTCAGCGTGGTGTGGGTTCAATCCTTATTACGAATAAAGGTAAATTATCAGGTATTTTGACTGAGCGTGATATTCTTAATCGTGTCGCTGGTGCTGGGTTGAGCATTGAAAAAACAAAACTTGTTGATGTGATGACAAAAGATCTTAAAACAGCCAAGGCAGACGATCAGATTATGGATTGTATGCGCCGTATGTCGCAAGGCCGTTTCCGTCACTTGCCGATCGTTGATGATAAGGGTGATGTTGTTGGCTTGCTTTCGCAAGGTGACTTTGTGGCCTTAACGATGTCCCAAGCTTGGGAACGTTTTGCTTCAACAGCGAAAGAAGGTATTTTTTCTAATTACCAGCCATTCCTTATTCTTTTAGGTGTGGCGATTTATACGATTGTGTTGATTTCTTTTTTAAGTCATTAAACGCAATTCCAAGCCTTATTATTAAAACTATTGACAGAAAAGTTTTTTCATGGCAATCATGGGGGGTCTTTTAATGATTTCCAATCCAATGATAAATATTTATGCCGCTCAACGAGCATAGTAAAACTAAAAAAATCATCGTTTTTACTGGAAGTCTTAAAGCTTAATAACTTAACCCATAATGAAACCTATAAGAGAGTGCCAAACTCTCTCTACCTAGAAGAAGAGCATAACCCTTATGCAGCTCCAAGAACTTAAATCAAGATCCCCTGCTGAACTCCTAGCCTTTGCCGAAGAATTAGATGTCGAAAATTGCGGCTCTATGCGCAAGCAAGACATGATGTTCGCTATCCTTAAAAAACTAGCAGAACAAGATGTGCCGATCACAGGCACAGGCGTTATCGAAGTGCTACAAGACGGCTTTGGCTTTTTGCGTTCTCCAGAAGAGAATTACTTACCGGGTCCAGATGATATTTATGTATCGCCAAACCAAGTGCGCCGTTTTGGTCTTCGCACAGGTGATACGATTACAGGCTCTATTCGTGCGCCAAAAGATAATGAACGTTACTTTGCACTTGTTCATGTCAGCAGCATTAACCATGAAGGTGCAGAAAAAATTAAGCATCGTATCAATTTTGATAACTTAACACCGCTTTATCCTGACCGTAAAATTAAGTTAGAACTTCAAGATCCAACGAAAAAAGCAATGACTCAGCGTATTATTGAGCTTGTTTCACCGATTGGTTTTGGTCAGCGTGCGTTAATTGTTGCACCACCTCGTACAGGTAAGACAGTGATGCTGCAAGATATTGCAAGCTCTATTGCTGCCAATCACCCAGATGCCTATTTGATCGTTTTATTGATTGATGAGCGTCCTGAGGAGGTAACGGATATGGCACGTTCTGTTCACGGTGAAGTGATATCTTCTACCTTTGATGAACCTGCACAACGTCACGTACAAGTGGCTGAGATGGTCATGGAAAAAGCGAAGCGTCTTGTGGAGCATAAACGTGATGTTATTATTTTGCTCGATTCTATCACACGTCTAGCACGTGCTTATAACACAGTTGTACCAAGCTCTGGTAAAGTCCTAACAGGTGGTGTTGATGCCAATGCCCTACAACGCCCAAAACGTTTCTTCGGTGCGGCACGTAATATCGAACAAGGCGGCTCTTTAACAATTATTGCGACAGCCTTGATTGATACAGGCTCACGTATGGATGAGGTTATCTTTGAGGAATTCAAGGGTACGGGTAACTCTGAGATCGTGCTTGATCGTAAAATCTCTGATAAACGTGTCTTCCCAGCGATTGATATTCAAAAATCAGGTACACGGAAAGAAGATCTACTTGTTACTAAAGATACATTGTCCAAAATGTGGGTATTGCGCCGTATTCTTAACCCAATGGGTACAGTGGAGGCGGTTGAATTTACCATTGATAAATTGCGTCAAACAAAGAGTAATGACGAGTTCTTTCAAGCGATGAACCAATAAATTAATTCGGTATACCTTTGGTCGTTGAGTATTCCTGATGCAATTCTTGATTGGGGTGAAGTTGGTGCCAGATATGATGGGCAGCTTGAGCGCTCTCTGCAAAACCTGTTAAAATAAGCTTTAATTTATGCGGATAGGCCGCAATATCACCTACGGCATAAATACCTGCTTGTGCTGTTTGTGCTGTTTGTTGGTTTACAGGAATAACATGATTTTCTACGTTTAATCCCCATTCAGCAATGGGCCCTAGACTGGCCGCTAATCCAAAAAATGGCAGCAAGCAATCAACACGGAGGGTGATTTTTTCACCCTCAAGATCACTGAGCGTAACACTTTCTATCGCACCATTTTTTCCTGCAAGACTGTGTAACTGCGCTGGAATGATTTTTTCAATTTTAGGGTTACTGTTCATTTTTTCAATTGAATCTGGTGCGGCACGAAACTTATCACGACGATGGACGAGATATATTTTACTAGCGACCTCAGAAAGAGAATTTGCCCAATCAATCGCTGAATCGCCGCCCCCTGCAATCATCACAATTTTATCTTTAAAATCATCACGACGTTTAACCATGTAAAACACTGACTTGTTCTCAAAGGCTTCGATACCATCAAGTGGCGGTCTGTTTGGGCCAAATGCACCAGCCCCCGCAGCGATGATAACGGCAGAACATTCAATCGTAGTATTCGAAGAGGTTATGACTTTCCAACCACAATTTGTCTTGGTAAGACCACTTACTGTAACCCCTAAATGATATTGCGGATTAAAAGGTGCGGCTTGTTTTTCTAGGTTTTCAATCAGTGTGCCAGCGTCAATAGAAGGAAATCCAGGAATATCATAGATTGGTTTCTCAGGGTAAAGGGCGGTGCATTGTCCGCCAATTTCAGGTAAAGAATCTACGACATGGCATTTCAAACCCAGCATCCCGCATTCAAAAACAGCGAATAAGCCGACAGGGCCTGCGCCGATAATCACCACATCTGTTTTCACTGGTTTTTCCATTCTTTCTCTTATACGCTTTCATCCATGGAGAATAAAGAAATAATCATTGAAGATGAAAAAGCCATGGCTGATTTCGCCAGCCAATTTGGCGCAGACCTCAAAGCTGGTGATGTTGTGGCTTTATCAGGTGATTTAGGCGCTGGTAAGACCAGCTTTTGCCGTGCGCTTATTCAATCGGTGTTAGGCGCAGAGGTAGAGGTGCCTAGTCCAACCTTTTCTTTGGTGCAAGAATATGAATTTCCGATTTGTCCGCTCTATCATTTTGATCTGTACCGTTTGGAAGACCCTGAAGAGTTATGGGCGTTGGGTTGGGAAGAAGCGACCTTTAATGGTATTTGTCTTGTTGAATGGCCAGATAAAGCAGGCTCATATCTGCCTAGAAAGCATATCTCTATTAGAATCGAAAAAGGCCAAACAGACACACAACGTATTCTCCATTTGCAGTTTAACTCTGAAAACGAAAAGTGATGTTTGATTTCTTATTTGAGCTGTCCTCTTCGAAAGCGATTGCGGCTTTTATAGCCAGTGCCGTAACAATCGGTAATTTTATCTACTATTTATATACAATGTATAAAGGCCAAACAAAGCCGCATTTATATACATGGCTTGTTTGGGGATTAACAGCACTCATCGTTGCACTTATTCAAACCGACAATGCGGAGACGCAAGGCACTTGGTTGGCTTATACAGTTGCTTTTGTGGCTCTTGTTAGGGCAGCACTGGCTATTCCATATGGTGAGAAAGAGATTACAAAAGGCGATAGTATTTCCCTTTTTATGTGTTTGGGTTCAATAGTATTTTGGGTGTTTTTAGACAGCCCTCTTGTTTCAGTCTTTATCCTAACCTTTATTGACCTTATGGCCTATTATCCGACTTTCAGAAAGTCATGGCACAAGCCTATGGAAGAACCTGCTATTAGTCATTTCATTTTTGGTGCCACAAACATGTTAAGCGTTATCTCTTTGGATAATTTCACATTGGTAACGGCGACTTACCAGTCAGCCGTGGCATTGTTTTCTTACTTATTTGTGGTGTATGTTATGGTTAGAAGAAATAGAGTTATATGATTATTAACAATACATTCTACATTTGCAGTTTAACTCTGAAACGTTAAAGTAAGACATGGTTAAAAAAGCGGTTATTTTTCACGGTACGCAAGGCTCTCCAGATGGAAATTGGTTTCCGTGGTTGGCATCTGAGTTACTAGATGAAAACTATGATGTTTATGTTCCTGCTTTACCAACACCAAAAAACCAAAATCTTGAAGAATGGTCTAAAATCGTCAAAAGATTACCAATAGATAAAGATACTGTTTTAATTGGTCATTCATGCGGCGCAAATTTGCTGGTGCATTTACTCGGATCACTTAACACACCTGTTAAAAGGTCAATCATTGTTAGTCCCTTTACAGATAAAATTGGCATCCCTGATTATGATACTTTAAATGAGAGCTTTTTTCTCGATGAAAAAACTACTCAAATGGCGATTAAAAATGCAGGGTTAATAGAGTTATTATACGGCGATAATGATCCTTATGTTCCAAGTGACCAACCAAAAGAATTGGCTAAATGGCTGGGTGTTAAGCCAATTATTATTAAGAATGGCGGGCATTTAAATGTTGAAGCGGGCTATACAGAATTCCCAGAATTGTTAAAGGTGATACATGGCTAAATTATTCTTTGTTGGTGACAGTATTGGGGTTGGTGCTTGGGATGAATGCGGCGGATGGGTCGCACGACTTTCTGGTAAAATTATGCAACAGAACATGCAACGAGAAAACCTTTACTGTCTGCCTTATAATATTAGTGTTTCAGGTGATACATTTGAAGATGCGCTAAATCGTTTTGATAATGAAGTGTATTGTCGTTTGGATGATGACGATGCGGGTAAAATACAATTTCTTTTTTCTTTAGGTTCAAATGACGCCATTTTTAGGCAAAATGAAAACCGTCAACGTTTTACTGACGAGGCCTTTAAAAATAATATTTTTAAATTGATAGAAAGAGCCAAGCAATATTCAACCAATATAAGCTTTACTGGATTACTGCCCGTTAATGAGGAACTGGTAAGTCCTATGCCGTGGTCACCAGAAGAATCGTATAAGAATAGTGCTATTAAAAATTATGAGGATATCATCAAGGGTATATGTAGCACACAGGAATTAAATTTTCTGCCGATGTATCAAACATGGTTGAATATGCCGCAGTATAAAGAATTGTTTTCGGACGGTGTGCATCCTAACAGCAAAGGGCATGCCTTAATGGCAGAGCAAATAGGGGCGTTTCTTTTAACGGATGCGTTTTATAGGTTTCATGGTGCATAAAATAGACCACGCATTTATATTGGCGGCTGGATTTGGCACAAGGATGATGCCGCTGACCGCAGCACAACCGAAGCCCATGGTGAAGGTTTTTGATGTGCCGATGATCGGTCATATTCTCAATCATCTCAAGGCAGCAGGTGTGAAACATGTCACCGTGAATGGCCATTATAAACCAGAGCCATTACAAGAATATTTAAATACACGCCATGATCTTGATGTTACTTTTGTCTATGAAGAGGGTATTTTGGATACGGGCGGTGGGTTAGTGAATGCAGTTGACACCATGCCAAAAGATCAACCTTTTTATATCATCAATGGGGACGCTTATTGGGATAGGGCAGAGGATTTTGTGCTGACCGATTTGGCGCAGCAATGGAATTCTGAGACGATGGATATCTTGCTTTTGCTGCAGCAAAAAGAGCAAGTCAGAGAAGGTAATGGTGATTACCATATCTTAGAAAATGGCCAAGCGGAACGTGCTTTAGATAGAAGTGGTACACATATGTTTACGGGGATCAGACTATGCCATCCTCGGGTTTTTCAGGGACAGACTTTGCGCAAATTTTCATTCCTTGAGTTGATGGATAAGGCGCAAAATCAAGGCCGTTTATTTGGTATAGAGAATAAAGGCTTGTGGCACCATCTCAGCACCCCTGAAGATATCAGCGATTTAGAGGGATTAAATGCCAGTACGGCGGTAAAATAATCCATTTGCTCTGTGAGGGCGAAGCATTCATACTGGTTTGGATCGTTAAATCTGCCTCAAACGCCTGTAGAAGCTATGATATATAGAAATTTTCGACCATTGTTGCTGCTTATATTGTCTCTAGGGCTTTTTGCTTGTGCGAGTGCTGATCCTATTCCTGTTAAAGACGATACGATTGCCCCTTATGTTCATGTGATTAAAAAAGGCAATGTGCTTAATATCACTGTCTTTGGTGAAGACGATATTAGTGGCAGCTACACTGTAGATAACCGAGGGATGATTACCTTTCCGATGGTTGAGGATATTGTGGCTGTTGATATGACAGCAGAGGAATTACGTGAGAATTTAACGGCTGCTCTAGCAGAAGACTATTTAATCAATCCGAGCCTCAGAATTGAAGTTGCAGGTCTTGCCCCGATTTATGTGTTGGGCGAAGTAAATAAGCCCGGTAGCTATCAATATTCAGATAGCATCAATGTGTTAAAAGCGGTAGCACTGGCTGGGGGCTTTACGTACCGAGCCTATAAGAAGCGTTTTGATATTTTGCGTGCAGGCGATGATGGCTCTAAAGCTATTCGTGCCCATGCACAATCTGTGCTGTATCCAGGAGATACATTGGTCGTTAAGGAGCGTTTCTTTTAATGCAGCAATTATCAAAACCAGCGACCAGTAGCGATAGTTTTGAGATTGATTTCATTGATCTGATGAAACTGATTTTTGCCCGTAAACTGATTATCGTTTTGACGATGCTTCTGTTTGTTGGCGTGACATTTATTGTGTTGCAGGTCTTGCCAAAATATTACATGGCTGAAGCACGTATTCATATTAGTACCAGCGATGAATCGGTACAGAATGCGCTGTCAGAAGTTGAAATTCTAAAATCAAACAAGATTGCTTTGCGGGTAATTTCGGCCTTGTCGCTTTATAAAGATCCGATGATTAATGCCTATGTTCAGCGCAGTGATTCACAGCAACTCTTAAAAGATTTTACCAGTTTTGACGATCAAGCTTTGGCAGCCAATCCATTGGTCTCGTTAATGTTGCAGAATTTCTCGCAAAATCTTTTTGTCAAAGAAATTGGCGGTACCGATATTATTCGTATTCGCTTTAATCATAAAGACCCGCAAGCAGCGAACCAAATTACCAATGCGATTATTGACAGCTACCAGTCTTTAAAAACAGAGCAAGCTGAGGGGCGTGTTCTACAGGGGCGCCAATGGTTAGAAAATAAATTACAAGGCCTTGATAGTGTTATGGCGGCGCAACGTGAAGCCGCACAAAATTTACGGACAGCCGAGAATATAAGCAGCACAGATGATACAAAAATGCTGGCAACAGATATGAGTGATTTGTTGAAACAGCAAAACCAGTTGCGGTTGGTTTATGCAGAAACCTACGCCAAGATTCAAGATATGAAGGCATTTCAACGTAGTGGCAAAACGATGAATGCCGATCTTTCAGGCTCACAAATTTTGTATAATTTGAAATTATCGGAACAGCGTTTGGAAGAAGAAATCGCTGGCCTTGCTCAACGCTATGGTGACAAGCACCCTGTGATTATTGACGCACGCACAAAACTATCTTCAATTAAAACAGCTATTCGAGATGAGGTGCGAGGCGTTGAGCAAAGCCTGATGAGTACATTGGAGACGACTGAGGCACAGATTAATGCCATTGATAAACGTATTGAAGAGATTAGCCAAAGCCGTCAAACAGGTGCGGGTGCTTTACAATCTCTATCAATGATTGAAAGCGGCATAGAAGCACAGCAAAATCTCTATCAAGACTATGTACAAAAACTTGCTGATGTGGAAAAAGACTCAGCACTTAATGGGACTGGCATTGAAGTGCTGTCTTATGCTGCACAGCCATTAAAACCATTTTATCCTAATTATGCGCTGTCCATTGGCTTGGCAGGTCTAATGGGTATTTTTGCAGGGTTTGGTATTGTATTATTACAAGACCGTTTGAAAAATGCTTTCCATTCTTTGCCGCAATTAGAGCAAGAAACTGAATTGCCTGTCTATGGGTTCAGCCCTAAAGTGCGCGGCCTGAAAAACCAAAACGTGGCACAATATATTTTAAGTAGTGCGGGCACACGTGCCGCCGAAATGATCCGCTCAATCCGTACATTGCTCAAAATAAAAAATATTGAATCACCAAAAATTGTCATGATGACTTCCTCATTGCCAGGCGAGGGTAAAACAACCTTGTCAAATTGGCTGGGTGTTTTATCAGCACGCTCTGGCGAGAAAGTTATTATTGTAGATTGTGATTTTAGGCGTGCCAGTTTGCACAAATCTTTTGCCCGTTCTGGTAACAAGACCTTGGTCGATTACTTGTCAAATAATGCCAGTATTGAAGATATTATTGTCCGTGATAACCCCGGCGGGGTGCACACAATTTTTGGCAAAGATGTGCCGCAACAAGCACTCGATTTAATCGATTCAAAACGGATGCAGGCCTTAATTGAATCATTAGGTAAGGCTTATGATTTAGTGATTCTTGATGCCCCAACCGTGCATTCAGTCTCTGATGCGTTGCTGCTCTCAAAAATCGCCGATCATGTGATTTATTGTGTCGGGTGGAATAAAACCTCTCGTGATGTTGTGCAAACAGGACTTAAAAAATTCCGTGATATTGAGACAAAATCTTTATCGCTGGTGATGACAAAAGTCGATCTTGAACAAGCCTCACATTATGAAGGCTATGATTTGCAGTATTATGCTTTTTAAGTTATAGGAAAATATTCCTTGACATTTAGATAGGCCTATGGCTTGATATGAATAACAACGCCCCCATTGTGCCTTTTGCACTTTCGGGGGTTTTTTCATTTTAAAGATAGGAAATCCCATGACGCTTTTACCAAAAGATATGAACGACCAAGTAATCCCAGCCTTGCGCTTAAAAACAGATGCCGCGCATCAAATTTCTGTAAGCGATACGGCGGCTGTAAACAGCACAGCTTTTGAAACAGATACACAGATCATCAGCCTTTATGCCGATGTGCCTGTCTATATAAAATTTGGTGTGAGTGATACGGTTACCGCCACAACTGCCGATCATTATTTCCCAGCAGGTGTCTATTATGATCTATCTATCGGTGGTGGTGCAGCAGGCCAGTTCAGCCATGTTTCTGTTTTACGTGTATCGGATAATGGTACGCTCTATATCTCTGAAAAGAATTAAGCCGAGCTAACCTCATGCAGAATAGTTTTTTCACTACGCTCACTGAGAGCGTAGGCAATAGGCTTGTGAATCGTGAAGATGATGTTCGCACGGTTAAGAAATATTTTAAAAATATCGGCTATCTCGATGAAGATGATGAAACGATAGAGCGAGGCATTATAACATTGCCACTTACCGAAAGTATTAAACGTTTTCAACGTGAACGAGGCTTGAAAGAAGATGGCCTCATTTATCCCAAAGGTGAAACGCATATTGCCCTCAATATTAAGGAAAAAGAGAAAAAGACTAACCATGATATGCAAGAGGATTTGACCAATACTAATTTTGATCAACTTATAGAACACTTAAAACAGAGGGAGGGTGGTATTGCTGATCGATCAAAACGAGAAGATCCAGGTGGGCTAACTAATAAAGGTATATCTCAAAATCTTCTTGAAAGAATAAGAAAAACTGAACCATCGTTACCACGGAAAACTACAGATTTGGATGATATGCAAATAGATAAAATCTATAAAGACGAGTTCTTTCTTAAGCCAAAGATTAATAAATTAGAGGAGATTCAAAAGAATGGCAAATCAAACTCAGCAATAGTCGAACACATTTTTGATGCAGGCGTTACTAGCGGAACCAAAGATTCTGTTGTGTGGCTTCAAATGTCTTTAGATAAGAATTTGGGTACTGATTTAAGAGAAGAAAATTCAGAAGGTGTAAAAACGTATGATGGTATAAATGGCTCTAAAACAAGGCAGGCTTTCGAGCGGGCGTTAAAAGAGGGAAAGTTAAAAGAAGTTCATAAGGACTTTTATAAAAACAGAATAGAGCATTTTAAAAGCTTACCTAATTATGAATTTAATAAGAAAGGATGGTTAAAAAGAGCAAGAGAGATTTTAGAAAAAGATAATATTATTCTTGAAGAAGGCGATTTCTAAGAACAGGATTTTCAATGATTTGCTGATATGTGTCATTAATAAGAGTCTCAAGAAATTTTGCATAAGCGTTATTATGCAATGAATACATGATGGTTCCACAACCATTCTCACAGCCGTCATGATTGTTGTAAATATCCCAATAATATGCGCCTATTCCTTCTCGCATTTTGACAAGATTAGTTTTTGTTTGTGTATTTAGCTTTGGGTTTTTTATAAAAAGTATAGTATCTGCTAAATGCAAAAGATGGTTTTCCATACATAAGGCTGTATCTAAATTACCTTCTCGCATTTGCTGTGTTACACCGCTATTTCTTTTTTCCTGAGAAATATTCCAGCATATTTGGATAGCTTTATCGGCATAGTCTTTGGGTTGTGTTTGAGCATGCACGTCGTAGCTAAAAAATAAAAAAAATAAAAAAATGCGTTTCATTTCAACCAGACTTGAGAAATTTATTTGTTCTATTATACTAAAAATCTTGAAAAAAGGTCAACTGCAAACAAGGCCTTGAAAGATAATAAATGCTTAAAAAAACATTTTTCTTAGTCTTTTTTGCAGCTGTCTTATACATCGTATATCAGCTTTCCCAGCCATGTTACAATATGACGGTTGATATTGTGAATGAGTCTAATGAAATTGTAGAAATCACACTCTTTGATCCGACGACAAGGGACATTCTGGTGCAGGCTGAGATTTTGCCCAATAATAAAATAAAACGCCATATCTCAATTATTATTGATGTAAAATATAATGTTACGATAAGGGATCAGCAAGATAAAATCTTAAGAAAGTCAACATATGGCTATGATAGTGTTATGCTTGATTTTTATAGCAAAATTATCTTCGATGGAAAGAATATTGAGCATGAATATTCACTTCATGGAATTTTCTTGACGCTATGGCATATGGGAAATTTATTGCTGAGATGTACTATTTAGCCATTAAGCCTTATTACGGGATTTGAGCGCAAGGGATAGGGTGCCCTCATCCAGATAATCAAGTTCACCACCCACGGGGACACCATGGGCGAGTTTGGTGACATCGACATTCTTATTTTTTAACAGACTATGGATATAATGTGCTGTGCTTTGGCCATCGACCGTGGCGGAGAGTGCTAAGATAACTTCTTTGCACGCATCATCATTATCCATGCGCTCAATCAGTTGATGAATAGCCAAATCAGTGGGACGAATGCCATCAAGGGCGGAGAGCAAGCCACCAAGCACATGATATAGCCCTTTGAACGAGCCTGTGCGCTCAATCGCCCAGATGTCAGAGACTGTTTCAACCACACATATTTTGCTGCGATCACGGCGTGTATCTTGGCAGAGTGTGCAGGGGTTTTGTGTATCGAAATTGCCACAAGTCGTGCAAGAAGATATCGCCTCAGCAGCGCGCTCAATCGCCGAAGATAGCGGCAACATAAGTTCCTCTTTTTGCTCGAGCATAAATAAGATCATACGGCGTGCCGATCGTGGCCCTAACCCCGGAAAGCGGGAGAGTAATTTTGTTAGGGTTTCAATCTCTAGGCTTTTTTGCATAGGCTATTATTATTCATTTAGCTTCATTTGACCATGGTCTGGATCAATATAATAGAACATCGAGCTTGGTAGTGAGATGCCTGTTGTGATATCGCTCAGACTCACTTTTGTGCGCAATCCTTGGGCATCGGTGACTGTCCATGATTTAAGTCTAAAGGGCTGTTTATAAAAGGTTAGCGTCAAATTACCTGCATGGGGATCTTGTGTTTGCACCAGTGTTAAAGATTGTGTTGTGTCTGTTTGGGATGAAGAAGTGACGGTCACATCACCACTCAGGCGAATAGGATCACGCAAAATAAAGTCAGCCAAGGTCGAGCCAATTGGTGCATTTGTTTGTTCGCCTAACGCAGCATCATAATAGAAAATGAAAGTACCATCGGCGACAATAAAGTCTTCTAAGGGCGCATCATAATCAAAGCGCAATTTACCTGGGCGGTTTAAATAAAATGTTCCAGAAAGTTGTGATCCATCCCATTCAGCTGTTTGTGTAAAACGTGCTTTGGCGGTTGTAAGGCTATTAAGATAGGTTTCGGCTTGTTGTGTAAAGTTCGTTTGGGCAGCAGCACCAAAAGACCATAAGACCATAATAAAAGAGAGGAGTGTTTTCATTCCTCTAATATAGACACAAAATAAGGCAAAACAACGATGATTATTTGATTATCAAGTGGCTTGGTATTTGTGGTAATCCCGCCCAAGTAATCTTCTTGATGTGGCCAACTGGGTTTTCATCAATGGCTTTAAAGTTTTTACCATCCCAGATGCGGCGTGCTTGCCAATTTTTAGATTCTCCTGAAATTTCAATGACATCACAATTTTCAGGATTTGTAATGCTTTTTAGTTGGTCGAAGGGTACGTGAAACCAGTTGGCTAAAAAGGATGTGATAACACGGCCATGGGCGAAAATCACAATATAATCGTGACCATCTTCTAGGTCTCGTTGCATTGAACCATCAATAAAGGTTTTAACATCTGTGATGTTTTCTTTGATCGATTCGCCAAATAGTGCTTTGGCTTTAACGGGGTCTGTTTTGATAAATGCTTTAGACAGCTTTAATTGCATATAGGCATGTTCACCAAGAACACTGTTTTGTCGTGAGAGTTTTTGAAGCAGGTTGAGTGCCCCAAAGCTTTGCTCGCTTAGACGGGCATCTGTATAGGGTTCATTTGGCTCTCCTTCAAAACTATTCGCGAAATGCATATAAGCACCACTGAGCGTTTCTTGTGGACGCCGATAGCCTGATACAAAGAATAGCGGCCATTTATCGGTTGTTTTTTGGAAATGATCTTTTAGAAATATGCCAACACGTTGTGCTTGTTCCCAGCCCGTATCGGTCAGGCCAACATCCCAGTCTCCTTTTTTTGTATAGACTTCTGGGTTCACATTGCCTTCGGACTCACCATGGCGGACGAGTAAAATTCTTGTTGTCATAAAGTTAGTTAGAGTATTTTATGCCGACCTGTCAAGCTTTCTTAAGTTCCGACATCACGATCGCTGCCACTATGGTCAGAGATTAATATATCACGTTTGCCTGTGGCGGTAGCTTTTGAGACAACACCTTGGCGTTCCATTTCTTCAATGATCCGTGCCGCACGGTTATAACCAATTTGTAGATGACGTTGGATAAAGCTGGTTGAGGCTTTGCCTTCACGGGCAATGATTGCAACAGCTTGATCGTATAGCTCGTCAACATCAGAACCACCGCCCTCACCGAATTCGCCGCCCTCACCGAACATGCCATCATCGGTAATCATATTAATGTAATCAGGCTCGCCTTGTTCTTTAAGATGCTTAACGACAGCTTCGACTTCATCATCTGAGACAAATGGGCCGTGGACACGTTTAATACGACCACCCGCCGACATATAGAGCATATCGCCCATACCGAGTAAGGTTTCAGCGCCTCCATCGCCTAAGATCGTGCGAGAGTCGATTTTACTGGTCACCGCAAAAGAAATACGGGTGGGGAAATTGGCTTTAATCACCCCAGTGATGACATCAACAGAAGGGCGCTGGGTCGCCATGATAATATGGATACCCGCAGCACGTGCCATTTGCGCCAAGCGCTGGATAGCATTTTCAACTTCTTTACCTGCTGTCACCATCAGATCGGCAAATTCATCGACAACTACAACAATGAAAGGCAGCTCTCGCATATCAAGTGGCTGGTCTTCGAAAACAGGTTTACCTGTTTCTGGATCAAAGCCTGTCTGGACTTTGCGGGTGAGCATATCGCCTTTTTTCAAGGCTTCTTTCATGCGTTGGTTATAGCCTTCAATATTACGCACGCCGAGTTTAGACATGGCACGGTAGCGATTTTCCATTTCACCGACGAGCCATTTTAAAGCCATGATCGCTTTGCCTGGCTCAGTGACAACAGGGGCAAGTAAATGTGGAATACCATCATACACCGAAAGCTCAAGCATTTTTGGGTCAATCATAATCAAACGGCATTGTGCGGGTGATAATCTATAGAGCAAAGAGAGCAGCATGGTGTTAATACCGACCGATTTACCAGAGCCTGTTGTACCCGCAATAAGCAAATGCGGCATACGCGCTAGATCGGCAATGACCTCTTTACCGCCAATATCTTTCCCTAGTATCAGCGGGAGCGTTGCTTTATTTTTTTCAAATTCAGTCGATTCTAAGACTTCACGCATATAGACGGTTTTGCGAATTTGGTTTGGCAGCTCAATACCTATAACACTTTGCCCTGGGACAACAGCGGCACGGACAGAAACAGCCGACATAGACCGTGCTATATCATCTGATAAACCAATGACTCGTGACGACTTAATGCCTGGGGCTGGTTCTAATTCATATAATGTCACGACAGGGCCAGGATGCACTTTGACGATCTCCCCTTCGACTTTAAAATCTTCTAGAATTTGTTGCAGCATGGTGGCGTTATTTTGGAGCGCACGTTCATCGATTTCTTCTTCATCACTGACGGGTGCTTCTTGTAATATATCAGAACTTGGCAATATCCAGTCTTCATCGCCTTGGGCTGTAGTAAAGAGCTGAGATTTTTTGACAGCTGGTGCTGCTGGCTTTGTGGGTGCTGCAACAATAGGTGCGGCGCGTTGAGCCGTAGCTGGGCGTTCGGCAGTCTCTTGCAAAACAGGCGCTTTTTTAATAACTGGTTTTACAATGATTTCATTGGCTTGAGGTTTTTCGCTATTTAGTTTTAACCAATAGGCTGTTGATTGGATAAACAACTTAGCCATGATAAGACTTTTAACCATTAAATAGCCTGTATATTTGAGCGCAAAAATATATTGCTCTTGGCGCCATGCTGCAGCATAGCCCAGCCCCACCACTGTAACGATTGCGGCAATTAATCTTGCTATGGATGTGTAATACTGGTTGCTAATATAATGGAGCGCATTATTCAGTGCGTTGAGAAGCATTGTACCAGCGGCCCCACCGAAATTAGAATGATGAATCCATTCACCTTGATTAGGCAGGGTGGCAAGTAAAGTAGAAAGAGCTAAAAGCCCCGCAAGGCAAGCTATGAATCTTAATAAAAAAGGGGTAGTGTTTTGACGGTGATGCAGTTGATAGCCCCAGCCAATAAATAAAGGAATGAGCGCAAGGCCTGCAAGACCCATTGTTTGTATCAGAAAGTCTGACCAATAAGCGCCAACTTTACCACCCCAATTATCAAAGTTGGGATTGCTGACGACGGTATTTAAAGAAGGGTCAGAGGCCGTATAGGTGAGGATACTTAATAGGGTTAAGGCGGCTAAGCCATATAGACCAAAAACGATAGTGTTAATAATTGAGTGCGCTAGCCATTGCTGCGCCTGCTGAAAAAGAGAGTTCTTATTTTTTTTCTTACGTGCCATTTATCCGTGAACCTGTTGTGGAAAGACTAATCTTAGGTGATTCTGGCCTTCAAACCAACGATTCCTTTCGCATTTCGTAAAATTTTAGCTAAATTTTATCTTTTTAACGGTTTATTAACTATGACACAGGCATTGTAGGGATAAGGTTCAGACTTATTTAGGCGCATAGCGAAAGGGTTTTGCATGGCTGTTTCTTCTTCAAATTCTCGCGATCAAAAGATTTTTGAGATATATACCTATTGTAAAGACCCAGAGCGTCAAACATCACCATGGCATATTTTCTGTACGGATGTTGTTGAAACGGAAGCCCGAGCAAAAGCGCATGATTTGTTTAAAACACGCATGTTCGAGCGTATTGAAATCCAGCAGAGGGATCCAAGCAATATTAACCATTCCGATCGTAAGCTTATTAAGGTCTATAATAAGAACCATCTATCGAATACCACGTCACAACAACTTATTGGTTATTGTGCGATCGCTTTGATCGTTAGCTTTATGATTACCTATTTTATCCTCTAAGTCATTTTTGTCTTTTATATCACTAAACTTGTCTTTATATATAATTTATGAGGGCGTTTATCACAGGTATTACAGGGCAAGATGGTGCGTATCTGGCGCAGTATTTGCTTAGTCTAAATTATGAGGTGCACGGGCTTGTGCGTTATACTTCACAGGGGCTAAATACCAAGAAACTTGCAACACTTGTTAATCTTGATGAGGTTACTTTCCATATAGGAGATATCACGGATTCTTTGAGAATACAGAAATTACTCAATGATATTCAACCCGATGAGATTTATAATTTAGCCGCATTAAGCCATGTACATATCAGTTTTGATAACCCTAAATTAGCACTTGATACAATTGCACTAGGCACATTAAATATAGTCGAATCTGCTCGTAATTTAGGCTTGGTCAATCGCACAAAAATATTTCAAGCTTCGACATCAGAGCTTTTTGGTAATAGCTATGATGCTGCAGCATTAGATGAAACAAGCCCTATGAATCCTGTTAGCCCTTATGGTACGGCAAAGCTATATGCCTATCATCTGGCTAAGAATTATCGCCAGGCCTATGGCTTTCATATATCCAACGGTATTTGTTTTAACCATGAAAGCCCATTACGTGGTGAAACATTTGTTACACGTAAAATCACAAAGGCTGTGGCAGCGATAAAAAAGGGTCAACAAGATTGTTTATTTTTAGGAAATTTAGAGGCTAGAAGAGATTGGGGTCATGCAAAAGACTTTGTCAGAATGATGCACAAAATGTTGCAGCAAAAACAAGGAGATGATTATGTGATCGCCACTGGAAAATCTTATTCAATTCGTGAATTTGCCGTGAAAGCTTTTGCTGTCGCTGGTTTTGATATTATATGGCAAGGAGATGCTGAGGATGAAGTAGGCATTGACCAATCAACGGGTAAAATACTTATAAAGATTGATCCTTCTTATAAGCGTCCAAATGAGTTACATGCATTGGTCGGCAACCCGCAAAAGGCAATCGATCAGCTAGGATGGAATCCGCATAGTATAACCATAGACAATTTAATCAGAGAAATGGTTGAGTATGACCTTAATTTATTGACATAATAAATAATAATGTGTATTTATTATCTCTATGGAAAAACAAGAGATTGAGATTTATCGTCAAAAATACGCTGATATCCGGCAATCTGCATCGCGTGCAGTTGAAACCATTATGGATGGGTATGAACAGGCTCAGAAAATAGGCCGTCCTTTTGTTGTCTTGACGGGTGAATATCATTCAAAGCCAGCCGATTACCTATTTAAAGCTATGCTTATTAAAGAATTAAGCACAAAAGGGTTGCCATTATCTCTTGGCTTGGAGTTGTCACATCGCACATTGTATAATGCTTTTGTGGGATATGCGGGACAAGAAGCTCCTCAAAATTCTGAAGATTTAATTCGGCAAATGAAAACGCTCGATCCGCATGGACAGTTAGCACTTAAAGCTTCGTTTACTATGGGTGGTTTTTTACATGCACCCATCTCTCAAATATTTTACGCTGGCTGGTTGTTGCGTCAGCAGTTACCGATTTCACTGATTGATACAGCAGCTTATTATGGTGCAGATAAAACCCCTTATATAGATTTTAGTGATCCAGAAACAGCGCATGGTTTATCTGCATTTAGTGATCCTTCTATAGGGGCTTATAATGCTTGTAGGCCAGAGGGTATGCGCTTGCGTAATCATTTCATGACCAATCGTATTAGAGAGATGCATCAACAGCATCCAGACAATATTATTTTTGCATCTGTAGGCCTTGCCCATATTAAAAATCTTGATGGCAGACCTGCATTGCAAGATACAATGACTCAGATGTTGTTTGCCAAGGGCATGATTGTATGTGCTGTAGAAAGAGTTAACCAGCATGAGCAAACGGCCGAACAATATCAAAACGTTGCGCCGATATTGAATCCGGTTTTGAGTTTGCTGCGTGATAAAGGCTTTTCACATCATACTAATTTGCAGATAAACGAAGATTTGCGTCAACAGGAAATGGCTTATTTACAAGGCTATGCAAATGCGAGCGCTATGGGTTCTCGTTTTAATGTCGTTGAACGTTTACAAGTGCTGGAAAGTAGCTGGGTTGAAGAAGTGATACCTATCTTTGATCGCTGGAAAGCGTCAATCAAGCAGGGACAGGCACTTAGCCTTTAAACCTTATCATCAAAAGCTTCGATGAGTGTATCGTGAAGGCCGTTTTCAACTTTTAAAACAGCGGCACCTGCTTCATAGGCTTGGGCGGCTCGTTGCACATTAATAAGTTCTTCAGAGAGGTCAACATTTGGTAAAGGGGCAAAAGGGCTGATCGGCCTGTCGACACGAACAGCTTCAACACCACCGCTAGAAAGTGTATTTGTTACTACATCTTTGGCTTGGAAGTCTTCAGTTTCTGCATTAGCAATATTATTAGCGGCGTTGGCCACGCGATATGAACTTGCGTTTAATCCTGAAAGTGTAATATCTGACATGAAACCCCGTTAAAACCCTTTGTGTTCGACCCTATTTTAAGTATATCATGGTAAAGCTTTATAAAAACTTAAAAAAAGAGAATTAATGTTAGCCGTCTTATTAATAGCCCTCACTGCTGGTGTTCTTGTTACGCATCCAGAGGTTGTTGATCCTATCATCCCCGATCATTGGAATTCAAGCCGCTCAGCGATTGAAGAATTAATTGTTGAAAATCCGCATGCACCAACTGTACAGCCAAATTGGCAGCCCAGCTCATGGGATAGCAATGCCTATAATACTCAAAAGATGGTCAGTGGTTTTGTCGATAGTGATATTATCTATAACGCCTATTTTGAACCAAATTGGGGTACGCCAACCGTCAAGGTTGGCCCTAATTTTTATCGTCTTTCTACATCTGATAAGGCCAATGTCATGGCCTATATGAACCAAGCCTATAATATTACCAGTACTGAGGGCGGTTTTTTAATCAAAGATTGGCGTTCAGGCAAAACCATCGGCTCGTATTCACGTAATGGGCTAACCCTTTTATAACCTGAATATTTTTGCTGAATCCCCTTGATCTTTTTCTATAGCTACGCTATCTATTTGGCACTCACTTAATGAGAGTGCTAATGGTAGGCTCTCATGTAAGTGAATAACTTTAAGAAAAGGACGTTTAATATGAAGTTCAGACCTTTACATGACCGTGTTTTAGTGCGTCGTATTGAAGCAGATGCTAAAACAAAAGGCGGCATTATTATTCCAGATACTGCTAAAGAAAAACCACAAGAAGGTGAAGTCGTTGCGGCTGGCACTGGTACACGTCAAGATAACGGCAATATCATTCCATTGGACGTGAAAAAAGGTGACCGCATCCTGTTCTCTAAATGGTCAGGCACTGAAGTGACAATTGATGGTACAGAGTACCTTGTCATGAAAGAAAGCGACATCGTCGGTATCGTTGAAGCGGCTTAAGCTTTAAACGATTTAATACTTAATTCAAATTAAAAGGAGCAACTTAAATGTCTGCAAAAGAAATTAAACATGGCGAAACAGGTCGTAATAGAATGCTGAAAGGTGTTGATATTCTAGCCAATGCTGTAAAAGTAACATTAGGACCAAAAGGTCGTAATGTTGTGATTGAAAAATCATTCGGTGCACCACGTACAACAAAAGATGGTGTCTCTGTTGCAAAAGAAATCAGCTTAGAAGATAAGTTTGAGAATATCGGTGCGCAGCTCTTGCGTGAAGTAGCGACAAAGCAAAATGATGCTGCTGGTGATGGTACAACAACCGCAACTGTTCTGGCGCAAGCGATCATCCATGAAGGCTTTAAGGCAACATCATCTGGCCGTAATCCAATGGATGTAAAACGTGGTATCGACTTAGCCGTTAAGGCAGTTGTTGAAGATGTTGCAAAACGTGGCATTAAAGTAAAATCAAATGAGCAAATTGCTCAAGTTGGTACAATTTCAGCCAATGGCGATACAGAGATCGGTAAAATGATCGCAACAGCTATGGAAAAAGTTGGCAATGAAGGTGTTATCACTGTTGAAGAAAATAAATCTTTGGAAACGGAACTTGATGTTGTTGAAGGTATGCAGTTTGACCGTGGCTATTTGTCACCTTATTTCGTGACAAATTCTGAAAAAATGGTGGCTGAACTTGAAAGCCCATACATTCTTTTCCATGATGGAAAACTAGGTAACCTACAAGCAATCTTGCCAACATTAGAAGCAGTTGTTCAAGCAGGTAAACCTTTGTTGATCGTTGCTGAAGATGTTGAAGGTGAAGCTTTGGCAACATTGGTTGTGAACAAATTACGTGGTGGCTTGAAAGTAGCCGCTGTTAAAGCGCCTGGTTTCGGTGACCGTCGTAAAGCAATGATGGAAGATATGGCCATTCTAACAGGTGGTACAGTGATCTCTGAAGATCTCGGTATCAAACTTGAGAATGTGACTATGGATATGCTTGGTACAGCTAAGAAAGTACGCATCACAAAAGACGATACAACTTTTGTTGATGGTGCGGGGGCGAAGAAGCAAATCGAAGCCCGTGTTAGCCAAATTCGTGCGCAGATCGAGGAAACAACATCTGATTACGATCGTGAAAAACTACAAGAGCGTTTGGCTAAATTGGCTGGCGGTGTTGCAGTGATCCGTGTTGGTGGCGCTTCTGAAATGGAAGTGAAAGAGAAAAAAGACCGTGTTGATGATGCAATGCATGCAACACGTGCGGCTGTCCAAGAAGGCATTATTGCTGGTGGTGGAACGGCTCTTTTATATGCAACACGTGCATTAGCAAAACTTACTGGTGATAATGATGACCAGAATGTTGGTATCGCAATCGTTCGTAAAGCATTAGAAGCACCGTGCCGTCAAATTGCACAAAATGCAGGGTCAGAAGGCTCAATTGTTGTTGGCAAATTGCTTGAGCAGAAAGACACTAACTATGGCTATGACGCACAATTGGATAAATATACCGACCTTGTAAAAGCCGGCATTATCGACCCAGTTAAAGTTGTACGTACAGCAATCCAAGATGCGGCATCGGTTGCGTCTTTGTTCATTACAACAGAAGCGGTTATTGCTGATATCCCAGAAGAAAAAGGTGCTGCCGGTGGTATGCCTGATATGTCTGGTATGGGCGGCATGGGTGGTATGGGCGGATTCTAATCCTCCATGCATCTTAAAGAATTTAAAAAAGGCCAGAGAGTATCTGGCCTTTTTTATTGACAAATGCCTCATAAATATATATTTTACATATTATTATTTATGGGGAATATATTGTGCCATTTTACGACAGACAACATAAGAAGTTTATAGCAGCCCCAAAAGAGGCTTATAAGCCTATTGCAGATATTTCAAATAAGGAATTCGGCGGCAACGCCAGTCGTGTAAGTAAAATTCTTCCAGAAGCGGGTTTCATGTATGTTGGTCAGGCAATGTTATTGTCACAAGATGCACTTACGGCTCTACCAAAATTAGGTACAAAATCAGCAGCATTATTTCAGCAATATTCAAAAAGAGACTCTGTGAATTTAGATGGGTATGATGCATTTATTGCTGATGAAGCTTTCCTCTTCCAAAAAGTACTATCCGTTGATTTTGGCGATCAAGAGATCGGTCGTTCTTTAGACCGCGCTGGGCTAAAAACAATGCGTGATGTAATGGTTTCTACTGATAAAAAATTAGCCACGATCTTGGGCGATAATTTTTCCGTAGTTCAAGCCGTCATCGATCAAAAATTATTTATCGTTGAACGCCCTGAACCAGCAGAAATAACGCAACAAAAAAATCTGGTGCGAGAGACACTTTCTTTTGCATTTAATGAGCCGTCTAATCACTGGGATAATATTTTAAATGATGTTTTAGCCGTCGCCTCGCTTATGAAATTGATTGAAGATTTTCATCATCAAGTTATTGCGGATTCACGCTATGCAGATATGCTTCAATTAGAGGTAGAGAAAATTGAAAGATTGGATGAAAAAGGTTTTTTTGCTGATCCTGAATTTGATTATCTCGGCGCTTTAGATAATGTAGCACGTGCACCGAAGTTAAAACCATTACCACTAAAAGAAATTTTTAGCGTTCTTAATATTCGTCACAATGACGATTGGTTTGATAATGAAAATTATAACGCACAGCTCGACGTTTTGTTTCGTAGTAATATTGTGCGAGAAACGACACAAAAATTAGAGCGGAAACGCCATAATTTTCGTGAAGCGTTACAGCCTAGCTTGCAACGGATGATGCGTTGAAAGGGATATATGAATCAAAGTGAATTAGATAGGTTTCTTGACCAAAAAGTGACAAAAATTGTTTTCTCAGATAATGCGAAACGAAATACATTGGCACGTAAAATGCTTTATAAGGCTGGCATTGATACATTGCGTGAAGCGCTGCAGATGGCACCAGACAGACTGCTCAGTGTTGGTGGAGTAAGCCAAACGTCGCTGAATACGTTTGAAACGTATTTACTCCGACATGGTATGTGGTTGGGTATGAACATAGAGGGGAAGCCCATGTCCAGAATGGAGCGCATTAATGTTGATGCGCCAATTGAGATGGTCTTGGGATATACATTAAATCAAAATGATATTACGGCCAGACAACGTGATACATTACGCCGCTTGTTAGAAAAAAATATTAAAACAGCAGGACAATTGGCAACTCTTACACGTGCGGAATTTGAAGATATTTTTCCGCCAGCTAAGTTTATCAGTGTTCGCCGTACACTTGAATATGCTTTGAATAAATATGGTATGGAGTTATTCCAGCATTTTAGCGATGTTGAGAGTGAAGCTTTAAGGGATGCTGTTGCGCCATCATCTGAAGTAAAAGAAGTTATACAGCGTCAGAAAGACATATTGGATGCAAAACGGGCTTTTGCCAGAGCTTTCTCTGGCAGTGAATGGCGTGAACATATCCCAGCCATTGTAAGTAATACATATGCAATGGAAGCGGTAAGATTGTATTTGACGCATGAATCAGCCGCTATGGTAATATTAGAGAAAAGCTTGGGGGAACGGGTACAGGCATTTGCGGAATCTAAATTGCGCTTTGCCGAAGATGTTGAAATGTCAGAGGCGCGTGTAATTGATGCTTTTCAGGTAACAGGCAAGGCCTTGCGCCGTCACTTTCATTATGTAGCAGGATCAAAAAGATACCCAAAATTGGTGAAAAAGAGATTTGCACGTATTATGAAGGATGAGCCTACTATTCAAGCTATTGAGCAATTTGATAAAACCATGCAGCCTCATAAGCAAGCACTTGCACAATTTCTTATGTCATAGATACATAGTTACTTTTTAAAGATTGAAGAAGAGTAGTATTGCTACTATATATCTTATCAATACATTCTGATACGTCTTGAATAAAGGAAAGGGTACTCTGATGAATCTCAATATTTTTAAAATCTCCTGTCTTGCAGCATTTGTAGTTTTAGGTATCACTTTAGGCTGGTGGCACCATGTGGTTGCTGCTGAACAAGAGCATGCTCACAGCCCACACATAATGTCCGAGGAAAAGACAGATTATTTTGCACAGGCTATGCATGGGATGCATGAAGCGATGATGTTGCCACCTACGGGTAATGTGGATGTTGATTTTATGCGCGGGATGATCCCTCATCATCAGGGCGCTATTGATATGGCAGAGATTGTTTTGGAGCACGGCAAAGATCCAGAGGTTAGAAAACTTGCCCAAGAAGTCATTGAAGCGCAAACACGTGAAATAGCTTTTATGCGTGACTGGCTGGCCAGACATGAGAATATAGGAAAAGCGCAGTAAGTCTTACTCTACCGTTACTGACTTTGCTAGATTACGAGGCTGGTCGACATCTGTGCCTTTGGTCACAGCTGTATGATAGGCTAAAAGTTGCACGGGAATTGTATAAAGAATGGGTGCCACAAAAGGGTGAATATCCCCCATAATGATACTCCATTTATAATGCCCCTTTAATTTTGCTGCGCCGTCTTCGTCAGAGATTAAGAATACTTTACCACCACGGGCGACGGCTTCTTGAACATTGCTGGCGGTTTTTTCAAATAGAGGCTCATTTTGAGAGTTAGCGACAACAACAATCGGCACGGAATCATCGATTAAAGCAATGGGTCCGTGTTTCATTTCACCTGCGGCATAGCCTTCCGCATGGATATAACAAATCTCTTTAAGCTTTAGCGCACCCTCAAGAGCAATAGGGTATTGTGAACCACGACCGAGATATAGCACATCACGTGCTTCAGCAATTTCTTTGGAAATTTTTTGAATAGCCTCATCATGTTGCAAGATATTGGCGGCTTGGGTTGGGACAGCCCGTAAAGCTAATGACATTTCTTTTTCTTGTGCGGCGGAAATGGTTTTATTCTGGCGGGCAAGCGCAAGAGTTAAACAAGCAAGAGTTGTGTATTGTGTGATAGTTGCTTTGGTAGAGGCTACGGCAATTTCCTGGCCAGCCAGTGTCCGCAACACAAAGTCACTTTCACGTTCAATCGTGCTTTCGATGGTGTTAACGATTGAGATAATTTTTTGATCTTGTTTTTTGCAATATCTCAACGCCTCGAGCGTGTCGAGCGTTTCACCACTTTGTGAAACGAAAATACAGACACCGCCGTTGGGAAGTGGCGCTTCACGATAACGAAATTCAGAAGCAATATCGACCTCGCATGGAATACGAGCGATCTGCTCTAGCCAATATTTGGCCAAACAACAGGCATAATAAGAGCCGCCACAAGCAAGAAGTGTTAAGCGTGTGGCGTCGCGCATCGATTCAATAACACCTTCAGGTAGGGTGATTTCACCAGTGGCTGGGTTAACAAAGGAATTGAGTGTGTCGCCAATCACACTCGGTTGCTCGTATATTTCTTTTAACATGAAATGCGGATAATTACCTTTACCCATGGCTGCGCCACTTTGTGCTGTAACACGAATTTCACGTGTCACGGGGTTGTTGCTGCTATCCAAGATTTGAATATTTTCACGTGACATGATGACTCTGTCACCATCTTCTAGAAAACATATCTTTTTGGTTAATGGCGCAAGTGCATAGGAATCTGAGGCTAAAAACATTTCATTGTCGCCGTAGCCGACAGCTAAAGGCGTGCCTTGACGTGCGCCAAACATAAGGTTGTCTTCGCCAGTCATAATAACAGCGAGCGAGAAGGCACCTTCAAATTCTGATACGGCTTTTAAAAAGGCTTCTTGTGCGCTCAAGCCCTCTTCGATGTATAGCGTTATAAGATGGGCAATAACTTCGGTATCTGTTTCAGATTCAAAATGATGGCCTTTGGCAATCAGCTTATCTTTGAGTTCTTTATAATTCTCGATAATGCCATTATGCACCACAGCAACTTTGGCAGTAGCATGAGGATGGGCGTTTTCAGCTGATGGGATACCATGTGTTGCCCATCTCGTATGGCCAATACCTGATGTGCCATTAAGGGGTGCGTCTTTAAGTACTTTATCAAGATTAGAGAGCTTACCTTTTGCACGACGGCGATCAATCTGACCATCGACTAATGTCGCAATACCAGCAGAATCATAACCACGATATTCTAAACGACGTAATGCCTCGACTAAATGAGAGGCTACATCTGTCTGACCCAAAATACCAATAATTCCGCACATGTAATTTTATCCTTTTCTTATAAAGCTAAGCCTAAAATGATTTGGAATAATGTGCATGTCACAAAATATTGCGAAAGTTTTCATTTGTGTGGTGTAATGTTTTTATTGACGGATTAATGGGAATTAATTATACATAATAAATTATGTCAGATATCTTAGAAGAATTACCAGCTTTATCGAGGTCTTATGGCCTTCCAGCATCTATTGTTAAAACAGAGCTGAATACAGAATCTTTGTATGAATTAGAAAAAATATCTGGTGATTTGCCGGATATTGATTGGTTTAACCCCAATCTTGATGAAAGGTTATTGCTTCAAATACGAGAAGCACTTCAATCTTCTTCATCGCAATTGTTGGAAACCTTGGAAATTGCCAGAGAGACATATAATCGTGAAGGTTTTTGTGTTTTTTCTCTGGGTCCTGATATAGATCGACAAGATATAGATATTATTAAGAAGAATCTTATTTGTTTATTATCATTGTTAGGTTCACCTTTTGGTGCCTTCTTTGAGAAGGGGTTTTGGCAGACTTTGGGAGTTAATCAATCGGCTTTAAGTTATAGAGCTGAAAGCACTGGATATATACCTTTACATATGGATTTTGACCAAGCTTCTAACCCGCCTGACGGCGTTGCTCTTTTTTGTTTAAGGCCAGATCCAAGAGGTGGTGGTGAGAACACAATTTTCAATTATGAACGATTTTTTGAGTTGCTTTCAGCAGAACAATTAGAGCAATTAAGAAGCGTCAGCTATTCGTATTCGACCTTATATAATCAGAATGGTATTGGCGATCTATATAACCCACATCCCTTGGTGGATCAGAAATTATTTCGATATAATGGCAAGGTAATGCCTGAGCTGGATGACCCAAGAACGAGTTTACTTTTTAGTGCATTGGAATCGTATTTTAAATCAGCTAGCTCTATCTATAAGCTGGAAAAAGGGGATATGATTGTTATAAATCAGCATAAGGCTTTACATGGAAGACTCCCCTTAGCTGTAAAAGAGAATGTAGAATACACAGCAGGTACGGACAGATTCTTGTTACAAACCTATGTAAGACATTGTACTCTTATGTGATTTGAGAGGTTTATTTCTTCTTAGCGCAGTGGGTTTTGGCCCAGCCTTTTTTCTCTGATTGTCTGGCACGGGCAATGCCAAGGGCGTCTTTAGAGACTTTTTTGGTAATTGTAGAGCCAGCCGCAATAAAGGCTTCTTTTTCGATTTTTACAGGGGCTATAAGTGTGGCATTTGAGCCAATCATTACCCCGTCTTCAATCGTCGTTTGAGATTTTTTATTGCCATCATAATTAGCGGTAATACCACCGCAGCCGAAATTGACATCTTTACCCATTTGCGTGTCGCCAACATAGGCTAGATGGTTAATCTTTGAGCCTTTGCCAATTTTTGATTTTTTAATCTCAACAAAATTGCCGATTTTGGCGTTCTCACCGATTTGCGTATCAGGACGAATGCGGGCAAATGGTCCTATGGTGACATTTTGAGCAATATTTGCGCCTTCAATATGAGAAAAAGCTTTGATATGACAGCCTTTAGAAATGGCAACACCCGCGCCGAAAAAGACATTTGGCTCAATGGTAACATCACTGGCAATTTTAGTATCGGCGGCAAAATAAACGGTTGAAGGATCTTGCATGGTGACACCTTTTTCCATGAAGGTAGCACGCTTTTCATTTTGGAAAATCATTTCTAGCTCGGCCAATTGCGCACGGGTGTTAACCCCTAGTACTTGCTCATAATCACAATGGATCACGGCAGTAAGGCGTTTATCTTTTGCGGCAATTTGCGGTAAATCGGTGATGTAATATTCTTTTTGAGCATTCTTATTGGTGATTTTGGCTGCCCAGTCTTGAATACCCTTACCGTCTATACAATACAGCCCTGTATTACAAAGTGTTACAGCCGCTTCAGAAGCGTTTGCGTCTTTTTGCTCAACGATACGATCTAAGATATCGCCTGATTTAAGGATTAAGCGCCCATAACCGTAAGGATCAGGTGGCGTCATACCTAGGACCGTCACTGCTGGATTATCTTTGGCTAAATGTCTTTTATGGAGGGCTTTGAGTGTTGGTGCTTGAATAAGCGGTGTATCACCATAAAGGACCATCACTGTACCTTTGAAGTTTTTGAGGGCTGGAAGGGCTTGTTTAAGAGCATCCCCTGTGCCAAGGCGATTGGTTTGAATGACTGTTGTGTGAGGCTTCACAGCGTTTTCAAGTGCAGGCATATCTGGACCAACAACGACAATAATCTTTTTCGGTTTTAGCTGTGCCGCAGTATCAATAACGTGATTAATAAGTGGCTTATGGGCAAGAGGGTGCATTACCTTCGGCAGAGATGATTGCATGCGGGTACCCATGCCGGCGGCGAGAATAATAATACTTAGATCTTTTGCGCTCATAGTCCTAAGCATAACCCGAAGCTTACGGGCTGTCATCACGGTATTTCAAATTTAAGTTAATCTTAACGGTTTGTTTAATGTTTTTAGGCATATTACATAATAAGAAATGTGGAGGAAAATATGCAATTATCATTACAAGAATTTTTAACAAAGACAGGGCTTGAAGAAGATTTGGCACCTGGTGAAGTTAAGTTGAAAAAGCATCCTTCCGATAAAGAGGGCAATAGTTATACGGTGGTCTATGACCGTAAAACAGATCCGCAAAAAGTACGTGTTGAAGTACGTCCTGGCCTATCAGGCTTGATGCCGATGCCACAGGATATGAGTAAATATGCTGTTTGGCTACAGACACAAAACTTTGTTGAATTTGAAATTGGAAATGCGTAAGGAGCAATCAGTATGTCAATATTAGGAAATAAAGAAGATAATAAAAAAGCAAAAACGCAATCAGAATCAGGCAGAGTGACTGGCGGAAAATGGATGGGACGTGTGATTAGCGCAGCACAAACATTGAGTTATGGTCTAGGCTATGGAACAGGCGCAGTAAAATCAGGTGGGGCGGCAGCGATCGAAGGCCTGATGAATGCGATGAATAAATTGTCAAATGGTATGGTTTCGGAAGCCTTAAAGATGGGCGCTAATTTGGCGCAATCAGCGGGTGCTCATGTTGAAAAATTAAAAGGGCTTAACCAGCAGCCTTATGCGGATCGTCATGCGCCATCATTAAGCAAACTGGTCAATGCGTTCTCAGAAGGTGCAAAAGATGGTGAAAAGGCTGTACGCAGTTTGAGGCGCAGTAAAGGCAAATCTACGACCCATTTTGCAAGGGTTTAGATTTAAAGCACACCCTTAGGGAGGTTAGGCCTAAATCTAGGGAACTGCCTAGAATGCTTTGGTTGCGGAACATCAACAACCACTGCATAACCAGTGCTTTCATCGAAATCAACTACAGCTTTTCCAGCGGGTATCTTGCCATCTATGCCTGTGGCGATAATTTTTTTATTTGTTTTTTCATCCATGGGTGCTTTTTAATCTAGGGTATATTTTATGTCAAGATATTATCCGTGTTCTTTTGACTGAAATATAAAAAGTAGCCTGCATCAAAAACCAGCCGCACCCTGTTGCAATGGCTGCACCAATCATACCATATGTAGGAATAAGCAATATCAATAAGCTAATCGTTGTCACAGCACTGATTGATACGATCAACGCACTCAAGCGATGATGCCCACGGATCAGGGCATACATCATTGAAGGGCCGAATAGGCAGCTTGCGAAAAATAGCCCTGCTATAATAATCAGTGCTGTTTTTCCTTCTATATAGTCAGCGCCATAAAGGCTCAATATATCTTGTCCAAAAAACAGAATAATTAAAAACCCACTACCAAAGCCTATCGACTGTAATAAGCGTGCTTGATTAAAAAGACTCTGTAATTTAAGGCGGTCTTTTTGTTGGTCGAGCGCTGCGATCATCGGATTAAGCGCAATGGCAATTGTATTAGATCCCATATAGAAAAGGCTCGAGAGCGTAACGAGCGCTGCATATATGCCTGTCTCATGCGCAGGCATATATAGTCGGAAGATAATAAGATCAGCTTTTTGAAAAATTAACAAAGAGACACTCATACCCATCATGGTAAGAGCGGTTTTTAACCATGCTGATTCATTCTCCAATTCATCTCTTGTGATGGAAAATGGATTTTCTTTGAAATATTTTTGGATCAATAAAAAGTAAATAAATACGATAATGAAATGCAATCCGATATTCAGGCCTATGGCACGTATCGCATTTAAACTCGAGAATGAATAGACACCCACTATGCAGAGCAAAAATAAAATGGGCCGCAAAATTCCTTCAGGAAATTGCGCCAGAAAAATGAGCCGTTTTGCTCGTAGGGCACTAAGAGATAATTGGCTATAGACACGTAAGGGAATAAGTACCGCTGTTAATGATAGGCCCAGATATAGCGTATAATTTAAAGAGGGTTTAATCAGCGTTAACATTAATAAAAAAACAGCGGCGATGAACATACTCGCACAGAAAGAATTTTGAGCCGCAAAACGTCTATACTGTTTTTGTTTGGTGGTTAGCTGCGGAATAAATTTTAAATTGGCGGTATTGAATCCTAGGCAACCAAGCATAACGAGAATATGTAGCCACGACAGGGACAAGATGAACAGACCAAAGTCACTAGGCGTTAGAAAGCGTGCTAAAACGATATGTGAGATAAAAGTGATGAGCGCTGAAAGAGCGATAACAAAAAAAGAGGTAAGGCCAGCACGTGTAAAATTATTGCTGCTAGCCAATTCCATTTTTACCAACTATAGCCTAGGGTTGCTTTATAGGTAACGTCATCCTTTTCAATGCCTGCAGCAGGGTTATTATCCCAATCGTAATCAACTTGAAGTGTACCATCGAGCTTCTTGGCAACGGGGACTTTAACGCCTGTCTCACTATCAAACAGCCAAGCATCTGTTTCATCAATAGGGATATCAAGACCATGGTTGTGAAAGAGTGTTAAACTATCATCAAAGAATTTTTGGTCGTAATCGTAAGACCAACTAAGCGCAATATTTTCTTCTCGATCTGCAGGTGTAGTGAAGTCTTCACGAATATAAGAAAGACCTAAAATATATTGTAAATT
>PAAR01000005.1 GCA_002699085.1 Micavibrio sp. | reverse complement strand
TCTATATAATCCAGATGTCCTGTATGAATCGGATTGAAATAACCCGAAATTATCACGGTTCTCATTTTTCGTCCCTTTTTCTTCTTTAAAAATTCCTTTTCGTGGGTTTTCTACCCATTTGCCCCACTCCTACAGTATTTATACACACTATTGTTATACATATTAAACATACGATATATACTACTATACATATATAATATACAATACAAAGCTAGTTATAGGGGATGTGGGAATTTGTGATTTGAACTAAGTGTCCTTACAACAAGCGGGTAATCGTATCATATAATTCAAAACGGGGTATTTGTTATTGTTCTAGTCGTAATTGTACTATAGATATATATTGGTCTACTTGGTCAGGAGTGAGTTCCATGCCCTCTTCTGCCAGCAACATACGCCACCGCAATCGTTCATCCCTGTCCCATTCAGGCATCATAGAGAGCTTCTCAAGAGCCACTGGATCATCTTCCTCATGTAGATCACAATAGGTTATCCAAGCATCTTGAAAATCCACATCGTCCCCATGTTGTGCGCGTAGTATATTTGTCAACTCTTTACGTTCAATCATTATATGTACCTTCCATCATATTAAATATCGTCTATTTTAGTTACTAAATGAAGCAAAATTCGTTCATAATCGTTCCATTTGGGGCAATTATATATATTACTTCTCAAACGGGTCTTTTATGCGTACCAGTCGATGTTTCGATCTTACACACACAGAACCTATTTCATATGGCTCCTCTTGCTCTCCCATGTATAACCAATAATAGCCCGATGTCCTTCCCCCAAGACCCCAACACGCAAGTCCATGTGGCTGTCCATCTTTATAAGTAATCTCTTTAACTCTATATTTACCAGTTGTCGCAAAATGAACCTTATCGCCTGTGGCTTGTCTTATAAAGTAGTCCCCGCTTCTCGATAGGACTCTGAAGCAATCTCCTTCTTTTAGAGTCGTCCAGTCCTGTATTGGCTTCTTACCGTATCTTATGCGCCCATTCTTCATTACAAATGGTTCGCCACACTTCTTACATGTATATGCCCTTGCGCCGTTAATCTGATCGCAGAACTTACATATCTTCTGTCCTCTCTTTCCCATGTTATATATCCTTATTTTCGCTGGCTATAGCCATATTGCCATCTTCGATACGTTTAGACGAGACACGCCTCATCAACGATTACACATTATTATACAATTGGTATCGGCATCTGTCAACGCAATTCTTTAAAAAATATCCAAAAAACCGCTGGCTATACTATAGTTACTATGATTTGATATGATTAGCAGCGACAAGGAACTATAATAGGGCGCTAGTATATAATGCAGGCGCAATCATAATATCCAAAATCCGCTGGCTGATAGTAGATCATAAGGGACTTGATATGTTAGGCCGGGACATACATAATAATCACTGGCTGAGAGGGTATCATAAGGGAAGGGGCGGGATAGGGCGAGACACGCTAATTGAGACTGGATCTCATTAACGCTATTGAGACATAGTATCATTAAGACCAACTGAGACTGAATCTCAACAAGATGCCGCACCATAAATATTTCCACTATTCCATTATACCATATATCGACATATTGTCAACGTAACTCCAATAAAAACATCCCCAGATCACTATATATAGTATCCAACTAATACAGGCGATTGGGGACAATGAGTTTGGCATGATATTTGCGGGCTTAATCGTCGTAAGTCCTTATGCCACAAGGGTTTACGTTAAAAGGGGCAGCCCCCGCCGCCCTAAGTCCTTACGCCACAAGGGTTTACGACAATTAAAAAAAAGAGGACAGTCCAAAGCCTGCATACGCGGCAACCTCTGAGCAATGGACTAAGTTCACTGGATTGCTAGCTAGTCCTCATTATAAAAAACCGGCAACGACTGAGCAACAATGCCACGCCCAGCCGCCACCGGCCAACGAAAGGAGAGTCCATCTATTTTGCAGGTGCAAAGATTTTCTCTAGGTCAGCGTCTTGGAATGTGTCAGCACGTTTTTTGACTGCTGACCAACGATCCTCGCCCATGTTGATTAGGCTACCGCCAACGTTGTCGAGCTTGTACCATGTTTCGTTATCAAACTCTTGTCCGGCTCTTGTGATTGCGTTCACAACTCCAAACAGGTTTCGCTCATGGTTTTCATACTCAGCGTATTGGTTGATAACCTCACGGCTTTCACGCTTTCCAATTTTCTCTTGCGAGCAGATAGCGGCAATGATGTTAGTCATCGACACATCGCCATTTTCCATCTGCTTAGTTGAGAGAAACAAATCCAATCCTTGCGGAATCAGTGACAACTGTTCAGTCACGTTTGCATGAATTTCAGCTTCAAGATGCTCAAGGTTAATGTCGCCAATATGACGCTTACGGATTTCCTTACCTTTAACCTGTCCCCAGATACAACCGTTGAGACAGATAGAACGGAACAGGCTAGGACTTTGCGTAATTCGACGCTTGCCAATTTCGCAGTTTCCTATGCTTACCATTCCACCATAGTCGGAATCATCATCTTGTCCGTAGTCCATGATGGAATCAGGGATAAGGATGTTACCATATATAGTATCTTCGTCGCCTTTCCAGTGAGACAGACGGCCATCAGGTATAATGGTTTGCAACACTTCAAGATACCAACGGTTGTCAACTGGTGCGTATTTGTCAGTGACAAAAGCACGACATGTGCCGTCCTTATAGGTACGCAAACGAAACACCTTGTCTTGGTCTAATCGTCTCAGAGCATTGTTAGCGAGATAAGACATAACGTCAGCGTCTTGAGAATCGTAGTCCTCTTGCTTGCGTAGTTCACGCAGCACGCTAGACGATGGAACCTTAGACCGGATTGAGAATTGCTGTAGGGAATGGTCAGTAGGTTTGAACTCCCTATCGCCCACCATAAAAACAAACTCGTTATCGGAATTCACAGACCCCTGAATTTGCTTAACGGGTGCGAGAATATCCTCACGGGCATTATAGGCATCTTCAGCCATATCTAACGCATCTTCAAAAGCAATGGTTTTTGCATACCAATCCTTATGAACGTGCATCCCATCTTGAAAGCCTACGCCAGTCTTACCTTCTAAGTCCCTAACGAAAGAACCTTCAGACTTTGAAACGCCGTCCATATTCAACTTGCTGTAATAACTCATAATTTCTCCTTTGTTATTGTTAATCACTTTACTACATTATACCATACAAAGTATGCTTGTCAAGTATTATCTTTGAAACATTCCATCAAAACAATCGCCACAGATAGGGAAACCGTTTTTACTGGTAACTAAAATCTCCCGCTGGTTTACGGTCAAATACCCTAGAACCTCTTGAATGGGTGTGCCATTACGCCACGCATAATAGTCATCAGACTCTACCGAAAAAGTTTCAACCTCATGACACTTGCAACAGGTTAGGTTTACATGGTGTGGATTCTTCATAATTTTCTCCTTTGTTATACTGCCATTATACTATACTTATCGGCCAAAGTCAAGGGGAAACTTTAATAAAAACTGAAAAAAATTTAATCGTCGTAAGTCCTTTGGTAGCAACGACTTACGGCGGCGGGGCCAGCCCGCCCCACCCTAAGTCCTTACACCATAAGGGTTTACGTCCCAAACTTTTCTACCAATGACCCCACGTCAATAACCTCCTCGATCTGAACGGATTCGGAGAGACTTTCTACTGCCCAGTCGTTTTCTCTATCAAAAATATCCCTCGCATCGAAAACCTGACTAGCAGCGTCTTCTTTGTTAGCAGCTTCCACGAAGTAGGTTTTAGTTTCCCGCACAATAATTCTATAGTTAGGCATCTTCATCCTCCCTTAAGTCGTAAAGGCGTTGGTAAGGCGACCAGTCCCCATCATGAAAAGACTAGCCGCCCACCATCACCCCTAAATTACGCCTCCCACGCAAGGTAGAAATGGTTGTCATCAAGAACGTCTGAATCAACGGCTTCCAATAATTCAACTTGCCCGTAAAATTCATCCGTGCCTGCATCGTACACGGTAACATTATCATCTAGACGCACTGCGGCATCCGGCAACGACTGCAAAAACTGCATCAACTCTCTATAGGTCATTGTAACTGCCTCCATTAAAGCACCCATATAATACTGCTACTAAAATCAAACCCAAAAAAACGTATGTTCCCATAGGCAATTCTCCCGAAAAATGCTGTTATAACACATCCATTATAACATAGTATCGGCAGAAGTCCAGACAAAACTTTAACTATTCCAGTAAAGCTAACACTGGTGTTTTCTTATCGGTTACACAAAGGTCTACAAACTTAGCTTCATAGACGGGATTACCCTCAAAGTCCACAAAGCTACCCGCTTTATACGGATTGTAATATATATCATCCCAGCAAAACGGGAAACCCTCTTGTTCGCCACACAAATAGCCACGAACAAATGCGTGAACATTCTTTTTCTTTTCCCGCACTACCTTAGCCCGTCCAGCCGGTTGCACTACAAATGCACAATCCTTTAGATATATCTGATTACAATGAAACCTGACGATTCCATCCTGTCTAACGCTCCAACAATCTTTATGCAGGTTACGGTAGACCTCAATCTTACGATCAGGATTTATGCAATCAACTTGGTTTTCATACTTGTCTATCATGACTTCTGTCCTTATAATGCAAATGGGGGTGACGGTGTTACCCGCCACCCCGCACAAGCAAACAACCCACAAAGGGGACAACAACTACGCGATTGTCGGGTCGATCATTTTAGTGAACGACAGGCTGCGAACAGCACCGCTGTTACTACGGATCGTGGCATACAAACCACCTTTGCCGACTCCGACGTGTTCGACTTCACCGCTGTGCCGCTTCAGGATATTGCGGCGGCCATGTTTGGGATACTTACACGTTAAAGTATCACCTTTTCGTAGGGAAAGTACATTTGTAAACATATGCTTACTCCTTTTTCTTAAAAAACAGGTTCTCTACTTGCTCGAAGGACAACGTGCCTTCGCTTCCATCCTCTTTTTCAATCGTGACATCGCCATGATTGACGGATACAACAGTACCCTGTGGCAACTTAGTGCCGACTCTACAAATTGGCATTTGTACGTTACTCATCTGTGGCTTCCTCCTTTTCCATTTCTAGTTTACTTGCTTGTTCCTTGTCATAGTTTCCAAGGTCTTCTGACAGTTCTTTCAGTAAAGCACGAGCCTTGTCGAGTGGTAACCTCAACTCAATCTTGTGGTCTGTACCATCTGGCTCAGAGTCGCAAAACTTGAGTTCGACGTATTTTGACCAGCTAGACACATAAGTGTTGATATACACTTCGTCGCCAAAATCCAACGTGGTTGAATGTGTTCTTTGAATCTTCATTTAATTCTCCTTTAGGTTAATGTTGTTTACTCTCTCATTATACAATATATATCGGCAATGTCAAGAACAAACTTTAATAAAATTCTCGAATTGCACGGTTATTTTTTTCCGATCTTGTGCGTAATCGCTTTGGCCGGTTGTCATGCACTTGGTGCGTGCTGGCCTGATGGCCGACTGACGGCTTCCCGACTTCAATCTTCATCGTTATTGTTTTCTTATTGCTTTTCATAGTTCTATTATAACATGTATCGGCTGTTTGTCAAGTGAAACTTTAACTTATTTTCGATTTTTTTTCGCTGGCTGCTGGCTGTTCATTAATTCATAGACTCGGCTGCTTTGGAAAAGACAGTAGTAGGACGGGAAGCCATACCGCCGATGGTGAAGTGCATACGATCATCCGCACCATACCCCTTCTCCGACTTAACGGCAAGGAGGCTTTAACTGGGCTACTCTGTCACTATCCATTATACTATATTTATCGTCATTGTCAAGCGTGATCTTTAGTAAAATCCTGCAAATACCGGAAAAATTTAATCGTCGTAAGTCCTTTGCTGACAAGGGTTTACGTCGGCGGGGCCAGCCCCCCTCATTTTTGTCAACCCCAATCACACATTAACTACCTGATATTTATTCCCATTCGGCAGCGTGATAGTTCCACCAAAGAATTCCCACATCATTTCAGTTTCACACGCTTCGGCGTTAAGCCTTAGCAGTTCCGGCATATCCTGCTTTTGTTGCTCTTCACTACATTCAGTTGATAAAATTTTCATTATATTATTCTCCCCATGCTTCGTTTAGTTCATCGGCTTCAATTTGTGCCGCCATTGCTTTTAGGGAAACCCCTAGAATACAAAAGGTTGACATTAACTGACTTTCCATTTCCTCTATATCTCCCCCCCCTGACGCCAATAACAACTCTGTGATAGCCGCCATTAAAGCGGGCTGTTCCGACATCAATGCTGTCATTGTTTGGGTGGCAAATTCCTGTGGGTGTACTTGGGTGCACTTTGATACAGTAGCCAATACACATGCTTCTGATACTTTTGGAAATGTCATGCTGTTACCTTTCGAGAATACGAGTGCTTTACTTTATTTTTCTTCAGTAGCTTCAACGCTTCCGCTGCTTCCGTTCCCTTCGGCTGTGTGCCGTGAATCAGTAGGGCGAAATCCTGATTACGCATTGACGGTCTTGCGGCGTGTGAATCGTCGTGGTCAATCTCTAATCCTAATTCTTCCGCTTCCGCTTCGCTAAATACAACCTTAGCAGAACGTAGGCTAAACGTAGGGTCATCAATTAGGTGGTCATCACGCCCACCGTATGAGGCGGTCAAAACAAAGTTTTCCAATATAGGATATTCGTTGACTTCGAGCCAATAGCGTAATGACTTAGTGTACGCATAGAATAAAACATTTGGATTCAACATTGCGACAGTGTACCACGCCATCATATAGTCACGACTAAAAAAGTCACCCGCAACATGGATGCGAACAATTCCGGCATTTTCAGGTAGCGAGTCACTTAGCAACACAATCATATCGTTTAAGTGTTTACCACGCAACAGATCAAAATTGTGCTTGCGTGAATTGTATACGTTGGTATACTGTACCTCTTGACTAGCAGAGAAACAACGAAACTTGGTGTGCTTCCCGTCTCTGATTGTACGCTTACCGTTTTCATCTGCTACGGCTTTTGAAAGACATTCGTGAGCGGATGGACAACTATAACCGGATAATAGGTCGAGAGAATAAACCTTTCGCTTATCTTTAAGATACTCGGCTAATTCCGGTACTTGTTTCAGGGCTTCAATTTTTGCGTTTGCTTTTGAGAATTTTAGCATCGTGTTTCCTTTTCGTTGTGTTGTTTACTTATCCCCATTATAATATATTATCGGCCATTGTCAACCCTTATCTTTAATTTTTTTCATATTTTTAATTGCCTAGCCCCTTCCCGCATCGCTGGCTGTTCATTGATTCATATCGACGGGGCGGGATAGGGGAAGACACGGTGTATCGTGGCTGGTGGGTTAAGTCGCTAACTCTACCCTCATTCGCTGCAACCCGATGCCTCGGACAGCGACACCCACGCCAGCTAGATGACCATTTTGGCGGCATCCCGTGGGCAGTTGGTGACACTAGAAAAGAAGTTAAACTTGACGGATTGACATGTCCAAATCGCAGAGGTTTTCTTATCTAATTATCACCTACCTGTATTAGAATTCGTTGTGTAGGTCACAATCCCACTCATATTCGGCATGATCGTATTGGCCGTGATCCCAGTCATCACCGCCATAAAAATCCTGCCACTCGTCGTACTCAGACGGTTGACCGTCGTCTTCCAGTTCAATGAAATCGTCGTCCCATTGCTCGGACTGCTCGACTGGTCTCTGTGGTTGTTGTGGATCGTGACTCATAATGTTGTCTCCTAGTTGAACTTGTTATGCTTTAATTATACTATAGTTATCGTCAAAGTCAAGTGGAATCTTTAATTTATTTTTTATATTTGATGTAATACTTGACGTAGGATTTCCAATCCATTACTTTTCTCCTTAATTTTTTAACCAAATGCTACCAGAATACCAAGAACAAAAACGACGACACAACAAACGGCGGCCTTAAATTCATCAGAGTTCATAATTTTTCCTTTCATAATTATCTCTCATTATACTATTATTATCGGCATTGTCAAGGGGAGAACTTAACAAAAAAACAAAATAATTCCAAAAAAGATAAGCGACGTAAACCCTTGCTACCAAAGGACTTACGGCGCGGGGGGCGGCCCCCCTAGGGATTTGTCAACCCCTAATTAGGGATTTTATTTTTTTATATATCGGCGTGGCATAGTCCCAAGACATAATAAATAAAGTAACCGATAAAACTATAGCCGCCACTTGTAAGTTACTTGCGTAATCCATTTTCCTTCTCCTTTTTGAGTAACAGCCTTGCGTGCTGTTTGCTGTTTGGCACTGCCTGCTTTATTTTATCTTGCAGGCTAAGTTTATTATATTCCTCTTGCCTTGCTTCGGCTTCGTCTCGCTTTTGTTGCTTGCGAGCTTTGCCGTACAGCTTAGGGTAATGCTTCTTTGTTACTTCTTTGCCGTTCACAGTTTTTTTATATTCTACTAGTTCCATTTATTCATCTCCCGCAATAAAGCCATATATGAAAGCCGACGCCAAAAGCACTAAAACAATTTCAATCATTATCTTGCTGCCTCTTAATATG
>PAAR01000004.1 GCA_002699085.1 Micavibrio sp. | reverse complement strand
TTTAGTGGTTGCGGGAACAACCATTTTTACAAAACGAGATAACGGTTCAGATTTAAACATAGAATCTGATTACATTGCGGCCTTGAACCTGCCCAAAACAAAAGAGCTGATGCCAGAAGCTTCTCTTAAAGAGAAAATTGAAGACATAAAGACATTAGCAATGAGCTACTCAAAGGAACAGATTGAGCATATGCAAAACTGGTCTAAAGATATCATGGCAAGCACACAAGACTTTACGAGAGATATAAAACTAGACTTCTCCGAAGGCCTTGAAACATTGCGTTTCGTTGCCTCTGACTTCGCCAATCAGGCCAAGCAATATATAGCAGAAATTGATTTTACGCCGGATATCAATATTGGTCTGGATGTTAAAAAATATGCGCAAGCTGGCTGGGATAAATTTGCGACTGCTGTGCAATCTATTGATGGCGACCTTGTGACACTCAAAAACACCATACAAAAATCTGACACAACGCCTTTAGTTATGGCCGCCAATGAAGAAGCGATTACGTTTAACACTATTGAGCCAACAGCAGGCACTAAAACAGAAGTAATGGCCGAACCTTCCGAAGAAGGATTAAAATACAGCTATGAACCTGATATCACGGAAATGGATACGGAGGGTGTGCTTGTACCTAAAGAAAAAACCGTTATTTCAAGCTCAAGAGACGGCAAAATCGCTTATATCTATGTCGATAATGGCGATACATTTAATAAAGGGGATATCCTACTAGAATACGCCTGTGTTGATGCTAAGTCAGAAAAACAAATTGCCATTGTTGAAGAAGACCTACGCAAAAAAGAGCTCGACACAACAATGCGTTTATTGAAGCTGGACCTTATCTCTGGCCTAGAAGAGAAAAAAGCGATTATTGAGAATAAAAAAGCTGAAGCCCGCACCTCATTATATAGCAGCAAAGTGGATGATTGCATTATACGTGCTGCCTATAATGGCCGTGTCGTTAAGCGTCTGGCTAACCCCCATGAATATACAAGAACAGATCGTGTATTAATGGAAGTGGCGTCCGATGATGATTTAGATATTGAATTTCTTATCCCTTCTAAATGGCTCCGTTGGGTCAATATCGACGCACCATTTAATGTGACTATCAACGAAACTGAAGAGCAATACGCAGCGAATATTGTCCGTATTTACGGTGAAGTAGACCCTGTTAGCCAATCTATCCAAGTACGTGGCACGCTAAAACCATATGAAGAACGTTTACTGCCTGGCATGAGCGGTAATGTTCATCTTGATATTAATGCTATGCGTGATGCGGGCGTGATAGGTTATTTAGAGCAACCACGCAAAAAGTAAGAAGGAAGCTGACATATGGACAAGCTACTCACCCTTCTTGATCTTCAAAAACAAGCGCAAAAAGCACAAAATTTAACAGAATTTTCTTTTGCTGTTGTCAACAACACGCAAAAGCTAATCCCTTATAAACAAGCTGTATTTTGGACATATCACGATGGTGGTGTTATGTGTCATGGTCTATCTGGCAATGCCGTTCTTGACCCGAACGGCCCTTATGCAACAGCCCTTAAACGTTTTATCAAGACAACGCTAATTAAACACTCGCCTAATGAACCCATCCTGTCATTAACCAACAAAGATTTGCCAGAAAATGATAAAGAAGAATGGCAAAATCTCTTTTCAAAAACCGTTAACCTAGCCCTTTTTACAACAGAGCATAGCGGTATCATCGGCGGATTATGGCTTGAAACAGACAAAGCCTACTCACAAGCCGAAAAGGACGTCCTGACAGAGCTTTGTGAGTCCTATGCATATAGCTTGAGTGCTCTAACACGCAGCCAACATACACATAACATTCGTAATTGGTTTAAGGCTAAGAAAAATAGACGTGTGATAGCGATAGTTGCAATCGCAGTTTTTTTCTTTCCGACACAACTAACAATCACTGCACCAGCAGAAATCGTCGCCGCTTCACCAAAAGTAATCAGTGTACCTTATGATGGCATTTTAGAAAAAATTACTGTGAAGCCTGGAGAAAGTGTCAAACAGGGCGATATCATTGCCCTAATGGATGACACCACGATAGAGGCGCAAGTTGAGCAGGCCGCACAAGCCTTAAAGACAGCACAAGTCAGTTTGAGCAAAACAGGCATTGAATCTTTGCGTGACCAAGATTCCCAGAAAAAAGCTGATTTACAGCTATTACGAGCAGAAATTGCCACGAAACGTGTAGAATTAGAATACGCCAAAACCCTTTTTGACAAGACCTCTATCAAAGCACTCGCCGACGGGGTCGCAATCTTTGCAGACCGTAATAGTATAGAGGGCAAGCCGATGAAAACGGGTGAAAAGCTGATGCTTATAGCTAATCCCAATGACACCGAACTACTTATCCGCATACCTATTGATAGCCTTTTGCCTATTTCAGAAAAAAGTAAGACAAGTTTTTATCTAAACGTCACACCGCTTTCAAGTTACCGCGCCACAATTAAATCCATCGGCTATCAAGCCTCACCTGACCCAGATGGCTTACTGACATATAAAATGCGTGCGGATATTAAACAAAAGGATAAAGACTTACGCATTGGTTGGAAAGGTACAGCAAAAATAAAAAGCAATTGGTCGATACTTGGCTATGCGGTGCTCCGCAAGCCGCTTATCGCTTTGCGTAATCTTTTAGGATTATAAAATGTCTATCACTGAAGAGGCACAGGGCAATGATTTCAGATTACCAGATCTTAATCCGCTATTGAAACTATATAAAGCCGCCGCTGCTCAAGATGGTGCCCCACAATGGGTTTTATACTACCCTGCCTCTAACAAATATTATCAAATAGGTTGGACGGAATTTGAAGCCCTTGCCCGTTTTCACAAATATGAAACAGCAAAAGACCTTGTTGAAGCGGTAACAAATGAAACCACGCTTACGCTTACCATAGACGATGTTAAATCGCTGACGATATTTTTATCTCAAAATGGTTTATTAAAACCATCAGAGCAAATTCCTATACCAAAAGATGCTGCAAAACCATTATGGAAGCAGGCATTACATGGCTATTTATTTTTTACGATTCCAATCATCAGGCCACAAAAATTTCTTGATGCGGCATATCCTTATATCAAAGGTGTGTTTACAAAGACCTTTTTTCTATCTTGCCTAGCCTTACTGGCGTTTGGGTTCTTTTTAACCCTACCACGAAGCGATGAATTCTTTCATACGTTCACACAAATTTTCACGGCAGAGGGGCTAATGCTCGTTGCCACAGCCTTTTTCATTATTAAAATTTTCCATGAATTTGGCCATGCTTTCATGGCCAAACACTATGGTATTCCTGTGCCACATATGGGTGTTGCTTTTATGGTCATGTACCCTGTTTTATATACCGAAATGTCTGGAAGTTGGCGTATTCCTTCATCAAAAGCACGCATGATGATGGGCTTAGCGGGTGTTATGACGGAGTTTGTTTTAGCCGCTATCTTTCTAATTTATTGGCATTTAACCCCCTCTGCACTCGGCCAAAGCCTCGCATTTAGTGTAGTTGCCATCTCTTTAGTTGGCTCTATTTTCGTCAACCTAAATCCTTTCATGCGCTATGATGGCTATTATGTGTTAAGCGATTATCTGGGGATTGAGAATCTTCATCAAAAAGCTATTGCCTTTGCCAAACATTGGCTCCGTTGGCATATTTTTGGACTTAAAGAAGAACGTCCAGAAGATGTATTACCTCAACGTCAGCGTTTCCTCACATTGTTCGGCTTAGGTGTTATAATCTATCGTTTCCTTCTTTATCTAGGGATCGCCGTTCTGGTCTATCATGTCTTTTTCAAACCGCTTGGACTTATCTTATTTCTTGTTGAGATATCTTGGTTTATAATCCTACCAATATTAAAAGAAATCAAATATTTAACCGGTAAGTTTGAAAGCATAAAATCAGATAAAGATCGCTTTATTCGCGGTACTTTTATTGTAATCCTCTTGTTATTTATTGTTTTTCCGACAGGCGGTACGATTAACACCGTAGCGATTGTTACCCCTGCCTCTTACCAAAATATATATGCGCCAAGTCCAGCCTATATTGAAAAAATACTTGTCGAAAATGATGATGAGGTTTCACAAAGCCAAACATTAGCTACTCTTTCTTCGCCACTTTTAGAAAAAAATATTAAGCTAAGCCAAGAACGTCTTAAAACGCTTCTCGACACAAAAAGACGCGAACAAACAAACCCTCAACTTTACCGTGAACGACGCAGTCTCATTGATGAAAATATTGCTGAAGCGACACAAGAGCTCGCTTCATTAAAAAAGAAACGAGAGCAACTGATTATTACAGCACCTTTTGATGGGAAAATTTATGATTTAATGCCTGACATCCATGCAGATAGAAACATTAGTGACACTGAGCTTCTCTTCCGCCTTGTCCAAAAAGAAACACAAAACAATTACATTGCCTATGTTGAAGAAACGAATTTAGCCCGTATTGAACGAGGCGACAAAGCAACTTTTACGCCTGCTTATAGCCTTTCAGAGGCCCATCCATTAACAGTTACTAGTATAGAACAGATAAATAATACTGATATAGAATGGCCAGAATTATCAACGACTTACGGCGGCCCTGTCACCAGTATTTCACAAAACCAACAAAGTAAATCGACCAAAAGTTTTTATAAAATAACCCTGACAGAAACAACACCGAGCAATGATATGCCGCTCATTTATCGAGGGCATTTGAAGATACATGGAAAACGCTCTATTCCATTGATTTATTACATAAAAAAGTTCATTGCGCTCATTATTCAAGAAAGTGGCGTGAATTAGCAAAATTTCAGGAGTTGTTAAGGTTTTAGACGTAAAATTAAAGAGGTAGTGATAATTTAAGGTAATTTTTATTTAATGGTCGGTATTCGTAGAAAAAAGATAGGTATTTTAGAGCTAGAAAAGCGCATGATGTTTGATGCGTCACTGGCAGGCCTTATCACATCTACAGTTATTGGTGAAGATGTCTCAAATGCCGCCCCTGCGGTGATTGATGGCGATGTAACAATCACAGGTACAACGCTTGATTTTAACGGCGAAACCTTCCACGTCACCTCTACAGGCCTAGCTCAAGATGATTTAAGTATTCGTAATGAAGGGACGGGAGCTGGACAAATTGGCTTTGATGGAACGAATATAACTTTTGGTGGTACACAAATTGGTACAATCGTCTCAGATGGCCAAGATGGTACTGATCTTATCATTAACTTTGATAACACCACAACAAAGGCGGCCATTGAACGCCTGATCGAAAATGTTACCTACCAAAACACATCCGATAATCCAACGACAACACATAATCTAAACTTTTCGCTCGATGGTTATTTTTCTCAAGGCGTTTCTATTACAATCGTACCGCAAAATGAAGCACCTGATGTTACCAATAATGGCATAAGCCTTAATGAAGGTGGCACACAAACCATAGATGCTACAGCTTTAGGCATTACAGACCCCGATAATATCGATAGCGATGTGGTCGTTTCTGTGACATCAGCACCACTTCGTGGACAATTAGAACTTACCACTAATGCTGGGGTCGCTATTTCAAGTTTTACCCTTGATGATATCAATAATAACCGTGTGATTTATATACATGGCGGCTCTGAAACAACAACAGACAGCTTTGATTTTACTGTGTCAGACGGAACTGCAGCAACCGCAACTGACACATTTGATATCAGTATTACACCTGTCAATGACCCTCTAAGCATAGATATCAATACAGGAACGACAGTGTTCCAAAGCTTCACCACAAGTATTGGTGGCGTTGAAGGCCCTGGGCAATTTGGCACAGAAGTTTTTAGACGATCTGGTGTTGGCGAATACGGCAATATGCAAGCTCCTTTAGACAACCAAAGCAGTCAAATCTCTCTTATTTTCACAACACCTGCTGTCGCCTCTACAAGTAATCCAGGGCAAGTTATTTTTGAATCTGGTGGATCGGGCGTCGGTATAGGTCTTTACCTTGATGCGAATAATAGCCTCGGATTTTATATTAGTAATGCCACTAGCACACCTCGTTTAAGCTCTACGCCTTTAGCTACATCAACACAATATGCCGTTGTCATTGAAATCGACCAAGTCACCGACGAAGTGCGGATGTCTTATCAACAAGCCAATGATTTTGACTGGTTTAATATTGAGCGTGCGCCAGAAGCAACCTTAACAGGCTATACAGCAACCGACCATGTAGGCTCGAATAATTCTGGATACGGTGTGCTGGGTGCGGGGTCATATGGAGGATTTAACGGTAGTGCCTCTGGCCCTTCAACTTTTCAAGGTACAATTGACAGCGATCTTGTCATCACACGCATGCCCGTAGGACCAAGCTATATTAACACACAACTTGTCGTGAATGATGTTGATACATTGGATACAAATATTATTTACACAATTACCACAGATGCGACCGATGGTGAATTATACCTAAATGGCGTGCTCATCGGCCTAGGTGATACATTTACACAAGAAGATTTAGACCAAGCACTTGTCACCTATACACATGGCGGTGCCATTGACCCTTCTGACAGCTTCACCTTTGATGTCACAGACGGTACAACTACTCTATCTGGTACATATAACATTACCGTTGATACGAACAACACAGCCCCCGTTATTACACCTGCTCAAACATTTGATGTTTTCGAAGATGCTAGCAATAGCGATAGTTTAGGCTATTTAGATGCCGATGATGCTGAAATTGGCGCAGGACAAGTGCTAACCTATTCTATTACAGGCGGTACAGGAAATGGTATTTTTACCATTGATAGCGCCACAGGACAAATCACAGTTGCTGATAATACAACCCTCGATTATGAAACAACCACCTCTTACACACTAACCATTCAAGTAACCGATAATGGCCCGGGGCTTTTATCAGATACCGACACCATCACAATTAATGTAATCGATGTGAATGAAGCTCCAATTATTGCTGCAGGCGGTCCATTTAATATTGATGAAAATTCTGCCAACAATACTGTTGTCGGTACAGTAAGTGCGACAGATACAGTTGGTGAAACACTGAGTTATTCTATTGTCGGTGGTAACACAAATAATGCTTTCAAAATAAATAGCGTTACTGGTGTTATTCAAGTACGTGATACAAATTTTATTGATTACGAAACACAAACAAGTTTCACACTTCGTGTTAGAGCCACAGACGATAATGCCTCGCCTTTATATGCTGAGCGTAACTTCACAGTGACTTTAAATGATCTCAATGAAGCACCCTCTTTCAATGATGCAGATATTATTTATGCCATCGACCAAAATGCTCAATATAGTTCAGCCACAGGTAACTGGTATCGCTATTATAACAATAATGTCAGCATCACGACTGCTCTTGCGAATGCAGAATCTGCCATGTTAAATGGTGCAGCAGGTCATCTCGTCACGATCACCTCGGCCGCAGAAAATACTTTTGTAGACAACATTTTAGGTAATCATATTTGGATAGCAGCCTCTGACATCGACAATGAAGGTAGCTGGCTATGGATTGCTGGGCCTGAGGCTGGCACACAATTTAGCCAAGGTGGTACAGCCGTAGGTGGCGCATATGAGAGATGGGCAGGTTCAGAACCTAATACAACTGCCAATGATTACGCCATTATGAATACAAATGGGCAATGGTACGATGAAGCAAACGGTAATAGTCGACGATATGTTGTCGAATGGGAACGTGATGATGTTCTAAACAATAGTTATTATACGGTGAGCCATAATAATACAGATGGCTCAGATATTGCCAATGGCACATCTGTTGGTTCAGTGCAAGCAGCCGACGCCGATGCTGGCAATACTCTTAATTATACTATCGAAGCTGGTAATGCGGATGGTATTTTCCAAATAAATACTTCGACTGGCGAAATAACAATTTTAGACAACACTAATCTTGATCCTTCTGTTTTAGACACATATGTCCTAACAATACGTGCCACCGAAATTGGAGGCGCAGGCCTATTTGATGAAATTGATATCACTGTCAATTTTAGTGAAACCTTTTCTATCACAGCCAATAATCCTGTCACAACAAATGAAGGCGGCAATGTAGCAATTACAACTACAGAGCTTAATATTGCGGATGGAGACACTGCGGCTACAGACATTATAATAAGTGTTACTGATACACCAGATAACGGATTCTTAGCATTGACCTCTGCCCCAGCTGTAGCGATAAATAATTTTACCCTTGATGACATTCAAAATGGACTTGTAACCTATGTGAATAATGGTTCAGAAAACACCTCGGACAGCTTCACTTTCTCGGTGACAGACGGTGCTACTGTAGTTTCCGGACAAACATTTTCAATCAACATTACACCCGTCAATGATGCACCAACAATCAATGTCAATACAGGCACAACAGTCGTAGAAGGTGGAACCAGAGTAGTCACTGCGGCGATGCTTAATTCTTTAGATCAAGATGATGCGGATACAGATTTAGACTATACAGCATCAAACTTACTCAACGGTACAATCGAAGTGAATGGCGTTGTGCAAAACACCTTTACTCAAGACGACATTAATAATAACCGTGTTGTATTCCGCCATGACGGCAATGAAGGCAATGGTCGCTTTGACGTTGTCCTTGCCGATGGCGGTGAAGACCTAGCAGGCACAGCATCAGCCACCTTTACACTTACTAAAACAGCTGTGAATGATGCGCCTATTATCACAACCAATACAGGCATTGATGTTGTTGAGGGATCAACGGTTACGATTACAACAACTCAATTAAACGTGACAGACCCAGATGATTCTGGCACAGGCCTTACCTATACCTTATCTAACGTTGTTAATGGACAAGTTGAATTATCTACTAATCCAAATGTACCAATTATCACCTTCACACAAGCCGATCTTGTCGCTAACCGGGTTGTATTCCGCCATGACGGTAACGAGGCAGATGCACGTTTTGACATTTCTGTAATTGATGGCGGTGAAAATGGTTCCACTGCCGATACAGCTACCTTTAACATCAACAAAATAGATGTGAATGACAGCCCGACTGTGGGCACAAATCTTGGTTCAAGTGTTAACCAAAATAGCATTGTTATTCTTAAAAAGTCTGTCTTAGCCGCTGCCGACAGTGATGACAACGGTACAGGTCTAACATTCACAATTACTAATGTGAATAATGGTCAGTTAGAATTTATATCGAATCCAAATGTCGCCATAACCAGCTTTACCCAAGACGATATTGACAATTCTCGTGTAGCATTCAGACATAGCGGTCCATTACTTGGGACAAATTTTGACTTCAGCATTGCTGATGGTGGTGAAAATGGTGCAGTAGCGGCGACAGGTACATTTAATTTAACTGTCGACAACACGAATGATGCCCCCATTATTGCAACGAATGTTGGTCAAACAATAGATGAAGGCGCTACCTTAAATATCACAACAGCTATGCTTGATTCATTTGACCCTGATGACTTTGGTACAGGCCTTACATGGACAGCATCCAACCTCACAAATGGTATTTTGCAAGTAAATGGTGTAACACAAAACACTTTCACTCAGGCAGATTTGGATGCGGGTCTAGTTAGCTTTATTCACGACGGCTCTGAAACATTAGGTGCTAATTTTGATATCCAAGTTGCTGATGGTGGTGAAGACAGTTCCACCCCTGCAACAGGCAATTTTGCGATGAGTATCACACCGATTAATGATGCCCCCGTTATAACGACGAACACAGGCGCTACGATGAATGAAGGGGCGAGCCTCACTGTAACATCAGCAATGCTTAATCTCACAGATGCTGACGATGCCGCAACAGACGTCACCTACACAGCATCAAACCTGTCTAATGGTATAATTGAAGTCAGTGGCGTAGCGCAGAACACCTTCACGCAAGATGATATCAACAATAACCGTGTTGTGTTTATCCATGATGATAGTGAAACCATTTCAGCTGGCTTTGATCTCTCATTAGCCGATGGTGGCGAGGATAGCGCAGCGGCGGACACAGGCTCTTTCGCCATTACTGTCACACCAGTCAATGAAGCACCGACTATTATTACAAATACAGGTGTAACAATTGATGAGGCAGCAAGTGTTACAATCACAAGCAGCATACTCGATATGTCTGATGTTGATGATGCTGACACCGATGTCACTTATACAGCATCAAACCTATCAAACGGTGTGATCGAAGTCAGTGGCGTAGCGCAGAACACCTTCACGCAAGATGATATCAACAATAACCGTGTGGTGTTCATCCATGACGGTTCTGAAACAACCTCGGCAGGCTTTGATATTTCATTAGCCGATGGTGGTGAGAATAGTGCCGCTGCTGATACTGGCTCTTTTGCCATTACTGTCACACCAATTAACGAAGCGCCAAGCATTACAGTGAATACAGGCGTTACAATAAATGAAGGGGCGAGCCAAACAATTACCAGTGCTATGCTCGATATGTCTGATGTTGATGATGCTGACACCGATGTCACGTATACAGCCTCAAACCTATCAAACGGTGTGATCGAAGTCAGTGGCGTAGCACAAAATACTTTCACGCAAGATGATATCAACAATAACCGTGTGGTCTTCATCCATGACGGTTCTGAAACAACCTCGGCAGGCTTTGATCTCTCATTAGCCGATGGCGGCGAGAATAGTGTTTCTGCTGATACAGACTCTTTCGCTATTACAGTAACGCCTGTGAATGACGCACCAAATCTTATTATTTCAAATGGTAATACAGTCGGCGTAAACTTTAATGATTACACAGTCAGTGGTTATTGGGGTGGTCAGGATTCTGGTACAGCGACTATTAGTCCAGACGGCTACACACTTACACTAAACGGTAATCCTTGGAAAAAGATTAACCTACCTTACACAATAACAGCAGATACAATCCTTAGCTTTGATTTCTTGGCAACGGATGAAGGTGAAGTACAAGGTCTTGGTTTTGACGTTGATAATGACGGTACTATTCAATCTGCCTTCCAGTTCTTGGGCGACCAACTAAGCTACGCCCCGACCAATAAAACATTTAACACCTATAATGTTGGCGATGGCTGGGTGCACTACGATATTGCAGTCGGTACATTCTTTACTGGCAATTTCAACTATATGACATTCTTTGCGGATGATGATGCGAGTGCCGCCAATGACGCCTCCTTTAGAAATCTTGTTTTATTTGAAAATAATGCCGAATTAAGAGTTAATGAAGGGCAATCTGTCGTTATTGATCCTGCAAAACTCAATGTATCGGATGATGACGATTCTGATGCAGGTCTTACATTCACAGCAAGTAACCTTTCAAATGGCGTACTTCAAGTAAATGGCGTCACGCAAAACACTTTCACACAAACAGATCTTAATGCAGGCTTGGTAAGCTTCTTACATGATGGCTCAGAAACATCTTCTGCAGGCTTTGATATATCCGTCATAGATGGCGGCGAAGACAGTGTCGTGGCAAGCACAGGGCGTTTTGATATGGTTGTAGACCCCATCAATGATGCCCCTACTATTACAGTAAACACTGGAACAACAGTGCTTGAAGGCGGAACAAAAACGATTACATCAACCATGCTTAATATGGCCGATAGCGATGACATAGCCACAGATGTCACTTACACGGCCTCTAATTTGAGCCACGGCACAATAGAAGTAAGCGGTGTCGCACAAAACACCTTCACGCAAGACGACATTAACAATAACCGTGTAGATTTCATCCATGATGGTTCTGAAATGGACGGTAGCTTTGATATATCACTTGCTGATGGCGGCGAAAATGGCGCTGTCGCAGCTACTGCGAGTTTTGCTCTATCTCGTATTAATGTAAACGATGCACCAACAGATATTACCGCAGACGCCACAAGCATTTCAGAACTGGGCGAAATTGGTGATGTTATTGCCACATTAGGCACGAATGATGTTGATGTACCAAGTGATAGCTTCACTTACACCATCATATCTGACCCAGATAATATGTTCCTCATCAGTGGTAATAAATTATTGCTTAATGCAGAGGCTGACTACGAAACTGCCACGCAGCACAGCGTAACAATCCGCACTGATGACGGTAATGGCGGTACTTTTGACAAGGTTTTTGTTATTGATATCGAAGATGCAAGCGAGCTAACACTAAACACAATTCCCCAAGATAGACCGAATAGTTCAAGAGACGGCTATTTAGGTCATAAAATAGAAGAAGATCGTGACTACAGCTCAAACGGTCTTATTCAAAGCTTTATTACGGGTAACGCTTCAGATCAAATAAATGCATTCTACGGCTCAGATGGAATTGGACAAATTATCCGTGCCAATACGACATTTGAGATGCAAAACATGCTAGATAACCGTTCTAATTTTGTTGTCTTTAACTCAAATTTGACGACACAATCAGATGAAACGACGGAAAACAATACACCGAATAATGAAAGCACTGAGGTTCATACACTGCCACAAGGCAAAACTGTCCGTGATATCCTAAGTGCTCTTAAAGAAATGAGTGCAGAGAACGATCAAAAGACTGCTAATAACAACGAATCAAACGCTCAAAACGATACTGAAACGGCTGCTTATCGAGATTTATACGATGAATTTGAAGATACATTAACATATCAACAACGTCGTCAGACCGAGTTAAGAGAAGCTCTACAAACCGAAACTTGAACCCTCACCATATATAAAAAAAGCCCGCATTAAAGCGGGCTTTTTACATTATGGATCACATAAAGTGATTACATTCTTTTATATGCCTCAAAGTCAGATGCTTCATCAGCACTCAATTGTAGCTTAATACTATCACCATCACGTGTTTTATCCGCATCAGTAAAATCAAAAGCTGCTTTTTCAGCGCCTAATCCTAAAACACCACCATATGAAACAACCATGTTTTCTGCGCGGCCATTGTTAAATGTAATATTATCCAATGTTGCCAAGGTTTCACCTTCAGGATTTATTACACGGCTACCTAAAAGCTCTGTGACTGAATAACCATCATTAGGTTTTACTTTCACTGTTCTTGAACTGTCTTCTGGGTCATAAGAGAACTCAGCGGCTTGGTTAATTGTTTCTTCTGTTAAAGAAGCAACAACATCACCTTCAGCTGTACGTTGTGTTACAACATTATAGTCAAATGCCGCCAACTTACCGAGGCCCGTAAAGTCACCATCTGCCAAAATAACCATGCGAGCATTGCCATTACGGTCAAGAATAATATCCTTTACTTTAGCAACACGGTCACCGTTTGTGTTGTAAACTGGTTGCCCAAGAATACCTTTAGCCGTTGATAGTTCATTGGCTGGCAATTCAGACATCGCCATTCTATTTTCACCTGTTATAGCGTTTTCAGCTTTATTATAGGTGTCTTTGACAGCGTCTTTGGTGTTTTCCCAACCTTCTTTGACATTGTCTTTAGCTTTATCCCAATTACGCTCAACATCTTGTTCAGTGATAGTTGGTGTATCATTTTGGTTCATCGTTCTTTCTGTATTATCTGCTAATGCAGGTGCTGCGGCCATAAGGGCCAAAACAGAAACAGCTGTTAAAATTGACGTTTTCATTGTCGTTTCCTTTCAAATAAATTAAGTCATGTATTTAGTAATAAGTTGTCTTTTTCTTATACAGGTGGGGTTCGACCCTTCAATACTGCCATAACAGCGGCAATAATGAATAAGACAAGAAAGACAAAGAATAATATTTGTGCGATCTCAGCAGAGACTGCTGCGACACCACCAAAACCAAAAAATCCGGCTGCGATAGCGACGACTAAAAATATAAGTGCCCATCTAAGCATGTTTGCTCCTTTCTCATTGTTATACATCAACAACAAAGGAGCCGTTAATTAGTTCCAAATATAAATAAAAGAAAAATATTATTCGCTAAGGTCTTAGGTGAGAGCCATTAAGAGCCACTTTTTGATAAGAAGGATTAGGGCAAGAAGTACTATCGGCCATATATTTGCGCGCAGGATTAATAATGAAGCGATCAATCAACATGCTTCTACCAACAAGGGCATCATAGGACAGATGATCGCGATCTGCTAAATTTACTTCACCACGAATTTTTTTACCGTTGATAATAAAATCCATCAAAACAACAGGTCTTGTTACAGTGGGTCGCCCTTCTTTACCTCTGATTTCTGCCCATCTTTCTACTGGCAACGTAATATAGTCTGACACTTCATCACCTGATTGTAGCTGAAAGCGGACATATTCAACGCCTGTATCAGAATCTTTCCAGTTTTGTGCAATTTTTGCATTAACAGAGGAATTATCAGCACCTGTATCCAGTTTAGAGGCTACACAACTTGTTTGAAAACCTTGAACAGCGACATTTTCTAAATAGCCAAGTTCTACTGGTCTATCATTCTGTACTGGTACAGATTGACACGCCGCCAGAACCCAAACAGCCGAGAACCATGCTGCTGAAACCCGACTACGACTTTTTGTCTTTTTTAACACACTCGCCCTCCATCCTTAATTATATGTAAATAATTAACTGCGTTATTGTCAAGGATTAAACTGTTATTTATGATAAAAACTTGATCTTTTAAGAAATAAAATGATTCGCAGCTTTTCACGAAAAAAACCTACAACAAACCGAATAAATCTCGTGGATTATCTGGTTCCGCAAATAGATCCAGCGACACATCATAGCCAGAGTCACAAATTTTATCGTAGATATACCGTAAGAATGAGAAGTCTTCGAGCGCAAAGCCAACAGAATCAAAAATTGTGATTTGTTCGTTGTTAACACGGCCTTTTTGCAAGCTTGCAAAAACCTGCCACAACTCTGTTACAGCAAAATCTTCAGACATTTGTTGGATGTCCCCTTCAATCCGTGTTTGTGGTTCATATTCAACAAAAACAGACCCTCGTTTTAGGACATCTGCGTGAAGCTCAGTCTTGCCTGGGCAATCTCCACCAATGGCATTTATATGCACGCCAGCCCCTACCATATTATCAGACAAAATCGTGGCAGCCTTTTTATCTGCTGTTACAGTCGTGATAATATCAGCTCCCAAAATGGCTTCATCCGCTGTTTTGCAAATGATAATTTCTAAGCCTTTATTTATAAGGTTTTGCGCTAATTTTTGTGAGGCATCAGGATCAATATCGTAAACCCTTATTGTCTTGATTCCTAACATGGCTTTAAAGCCCAAAGCTTGAAACTCTGACTGGCTGCCATTACCAATAATTGCCATGGTTTGAGCCTCTTGTCTGGCCAAGTATCTTGCTGCCAAGCTTGATGTGGCGGCGGTTCTAAGCGCTGTCCCAAAAGTCATTTCTGATAATAGTAATGGATAACCTGTCTCCATATCTGATAGAACACCAAAAGCGATGACTGTTTGTAATCCTTTCTTGGTATTAGCTGGATGGCCGTTCACATATTTAAAACCAAATTGCTGGTCGTCAGCGATCGGCATTAATTCAACAACACCTTTAGGGTGGTGGGCTGCATAACGAGGTTGTTTTTGGAATTCGCCCCAGCGCTTAAAATCTTGTTCTATATACTCTGCTAATTCAACAATGGCCGTTTCAACACCAATCTTACCGATCAATTTAACCATTTGTGCGACATCAACATAGAGCATTAAAACAGCTCCTGCATCAAGCAACGTGCTGAACCCCCGCCATATTTCTCGATCGTTGGAATTGGCGCATGTAGGATATCCGCAACATATTTTTTAAAGATCATTTTTTGATCGTCTCTAAAAGCATTAAAAGCGCGTGAAGACATTACAAGATATTTCTGGCCGCCTTGCCCAATAACTTGCAACGCATTACCACACATTTCATTGAGCTGCTCTTTACTAATCTCAACAATTTCATGACCTAATTTAGTCAGTGCGTCTCTAAATTCTTCCGCCCCTTTTGTCATTATCTCAAAGCAAACAGCCGCATATCCCTCGCCAACAAACATCATAAGATCAGTATGATATACAGGCAGTCCATTATCTAATGCCGTCTCGCCGATGACAATATCGTAACCCATTATGTCAGCTAAGTGCCTCGCTAAACCCTCATCCGTCCGTTTTGATAGCACAGCAAAAGCCATGCCGTTCACACGATCAAGACAAACACTGGCATTTGCCTCACAAGCTTTACCCTCAGCTTCAAAATGCGTGAGATCATGGGCAATCGTATAATGTCGTTTAATAAAATCTAAAATCTCTGGTGTCCGTTCTTTCGAACGATTCTCTGCCATCATTGGAAAAAGAATTGCTTGCCCATTATCATGCGTACTAAAGAAGTTCGGAAAAACGTGGTCTGGACATTCTGGATGTCCTAACAACATTGTCACAGCAACACCTTTATCCACAAGCATTTCATGGAAACCTTTAAACTCTTCTAATGCCTTAGAAAGTACGACAGAATCAGCATGGTGCAGCTCCTTATCCTGATAAGGATTCGTATTTAAAGTCTGCGGGTTAGAGTAAAAAACCTGAGGTTTTATGAGACCTATGTGGTTTGTTGATTGCGATTTTTGCTTCATACTTATTCAATATAACCGACTCTTATCTTTGGCAATAACAGAAAAAATAAATTATTTTTTGCATTGCAATAGAGTCTTTTTTGTTTATTACTAAAGACAATAAAAACAAAAAAACATCCTCTGAACAGGGATAGACATAAATGAGCATAAGCTATAGAAAAGAGCACTTCTTTTCTAGGTTTGGTATAGAAGAAACGCTATCAAACTTAGAGAAGACAGGCGAGTCTCGCCATTTCACAATCCTCACCGATTCTGAGACCGGCACGATCCGTGCGCTTGTTTTTGAAATTACCCGTACTGAGGCAGGCTATCGCCTCCGCTGTAGTTATGATGTGCATGAAAACAATGCAGACAATCAACATATCCATTTCTTCGACATGGAGTGCGCAGAAAATGAAGATGGGCGCATAAAAATTACCGAAGCGAAAATACGGGCCGGTGACATACTAGAAGCATTAGACATTACGCTCCCTGAGCACACAAAAAAACTTGAAAGACTCTGCAAAGACTTTTTTGACAAAGTAGGGCGCCATAATGAATGGGTTAACCCTATTGAATTGCTTCAAGAGCACAATCTTATAAAACAGAATATTGGCCGCAAAGCATGGCCAGCACTTTATGCAAATGGCGATATAAAACGAAACCTTAATGCGCTAAAAAACTTTAATAGATCAGCTGAAAACCCCATTTTTTCGGCTTTTTTTATGCCTGCTCTTTTAGGTGTTGCGCCAGAGCATTATAACTATGTCGGCAAACCAATTCATAACGTCCTTAGCCACCATGGAAAAGAAGGCAATGACAGTTTCTCAACCCTTGAATACACATATACGCAAGGCAAAACACCTGCACATCTTCATATTACTGGATTAATATCCGTTCTAAATGAAGAGACGCATGAAGAAAAAACAGAAACATTATACGAAATAAAAACAACACCCGTTAAAGGTAAACCCAAGCAAGTCAAAATAAGCTCTCTCATATATGAAGGACGAAAAATTGACTTAAAAGATTCTCATGCTGTTTCTACCATCCTAAAAGTTATAAGGAATATAAATCGTACCGTTCGGGCTGGCGATAAAGCACTTATCGAAGATTTGGCGGCCAAATCTTACAATCGTAAATATGCATTGCCATCGGAGTTAATGCTTCACACGCAGGCACATCAATATCTAAACCAACCCATGAAAATTCCAAAACAAGGCATAATGGATTTGGTAATCATTGGCGGAAATCCTTCCCGTCGATTGACCTCTGACCACGACCTGAACATTGGGGGCAATCAATACGGCATCACATATCGTTCAGTACAAGCAGATGGCTCTATTAAAGTTGAAGCCGCCATGATTGATGCTGGTGTCCTGTTCCATGATGTTTTTGACATTGCATTTTATAATGCGAGCAGATTTTTACATCATAAGTTTGATAAAAATCACATACCCGAAACACCCGTAGATTTCATTCTTATTACCCATAAACATGAAGACCATTTAGGACAACTCCCTTATCTGATTAAGGCGGGTTACAAATTACCACCGCTCATTATGAATGAAATGACCTTTCTTAGCCTCAAGCGCAAAATGCGTGAACTAAAAATAGAGAAGTCTATTCAAGAAGAGATATTAGAAAAATGCTATACAATTAATATGCTCAAGGATGTAAATCCTTCTGATCCAGAAAAGCGCAAAAAAACTGTTATTGATGATGTTACCATAGAGCAATGGACAGAAACTTTACCCAGCAAAGAGCTCGGTAAAAGTGAACATTATCCAGTCTTACAAATCGGCTCATTTAAAATCCGTGTTGGTCCTATGCCTCACTCTGACCCAGGGCAAATGTATGATCTCATAACACCTGCTGGTTCATTAAGGCATACAGGGGATTACAGTCGTGATCCTGCTAATCGTCTGGGACTTCCCGATCTAAACACATGGTTGCGTGGCTTTGAACCAGATGTCATGACGGCAGATTCTACAGGCGCTAATAGGACAGAACGCAATCCTACAGAATTAGAAGTCGAAGAAGATATCATCAACATAGTAGAAGCTCATGCGGGACAAAGAATGATTTTCCCTATGCTAGGGTCAAACATTACACGCCTTGCCACCACAATACACGCTCTTGCGCAAACAGATTGCAACACATTAATCATCAGCGGCAAGGCCGTACAAGATCTGGTCCGTGATGCCGATAAGGCCCATGCGTTAAAAGAATGGGCAAAACGAATGGGCGTGACAATCCTGATGGACAGCCAGAAAAAAGCGAAAAAGCTCCTTAAAGGTGAAGGCGCCGAGCGTTATGCCATCCTCGCAACAGGTACACAAGATGAACCACAATCAGCTATGAATAAGCTGGTCCGTGATGTGAATGATAAGTTTCGCCTCAATGATTTAGATGTTGTTTGTTACTTACAAGGTGTAATCCCCGTTGGTAACAACAAATGGCAAAGAGCAGATTCTAAGATTGATATAGAAATATTCCATGGTGCCAAAGTTTATATGCCAGAAGCCATCGCAAAAGCAGGTGAGCTTACTATTCGACACGGCTCTGGTCACTCTTCCGAAGACGGTTGTATGGAAACCATTATTGAATCTGGAAAGCCTTTTACAATTCCTGCACATGGTTCTCCAGCACAAATCAACGCACATATGCTCTTAGCTGAAAAGGTCGGTGCACAGACTATGCGTGCTGTACATAATGCACGCATTCGTATTAAGAAAGGTAAAAATGCTGAAGTAACTGGAACTGAACCCTCTAGCTTTATCGGTATAAAATCACACGCCCCCGCTAATAAATTTTGGTTAAAAGGTCGTTTCTCAACAATCGTTATTGGCGTGAAGCCAGATCCTTTTACCGTAGCTGGAAAACTTATAGAACGGTTTGAGAATGCTGTTTTAAGAGATGCAGGATTTACCTCTGAAAATGCATTAGCAAGTAGTCTCCCTTTCTTTCTATCACCACGTTTCAATGTTCTTTCTGGTAATGGCTATCTCACACAAGATTTTCCTTTTGGTATCGAGCGTTACAAGAAATCAACTGTTTTTGAAGATAAAGAAATTCATATAGTTACTGGGCTAGACACAGAAACCACAGGCAAAGAAGCGCCTGAACATCGGATCTATGAATTAGGGCTTATTCTACAAAACAGCGAAACCCGCAAAACAATTGATACAAAAATTGTTAAACAGCAAATACCTGATTATATTGTGCCGTCACCTGAGGCGATGCTTATAACAGGACTGACATACAAAGATTTCTCACAAGGTTTGACGCCTGCAAGCTTTACCCAAGCATTTAACGATGCTGTTGATGATTTGCGTATAAATTCACAACAATTGGCGTTAAAAAAATCCACCAAAGAACCAGAGCTTGTTACAGCAAAAAACAGAATGAAAGTTATTGTTGCCGCACATAACAAACCCTTCGATCAACGTATGATTGAAAAAGAACTAGGTCGCAATTTACACGCTCGTTTAAAACCGTTTGAGACTTATGGCATTATTGGCATAGACACTCGTAATATATCACGTGCATTGGCTGCTTTCGCACCGCAAAAATACAAACCACACAAATCACCCTCAGGGCTTGACGATCACCGTTTAAGTGCCCTTTGCGATGCAATGAACATCAAATATAACAGCCGTAATTTGCATGGTGCATTGGCTGATACTCAGCTCTGCTTAAAACTATTTTGGAAGCAATATGATATCTCACCAGAAATTGTTGGGCAGATGGTGATTAATGCCGATAGTAGTAATTATCATTTACTAAACGATATGATGGGTATGGCCACAGGTTTTAATGGCCCGCATCCTGTCTTTTCTTATGTCAGCCCTTCTGCCTTGCAGCCCATACCGAAAATGGGTTGTTTGGTTGCAACAATGAAAGATGACCAATATGCCGTTGTCTTTAATCTGAAATATGATCCTTATAAATATATGAGCTTGCCTGCTGAAAAAATTCTTGCCATGGCTGATGACCGTAAAGATGATGTTTTTGAAATCATTGATATGAAGAAAAATCCTATTGTTATGCCTGCGAAATTTGGCTTTGTCGTCAATGCCAATGCAGGACTATCAAGAGAAACGTTAGATTACCGAGCAGGTATCGTTAAACAATATCGTAATTTTATTGACCCCGATGACAATTGGAAAACCTTATCTAATAAAATATCGGAAACAAATGAGGGCAACAAAGATCAATTTTTCCGAAGTCTTGAACAACCTGAATTTCCTATACTTGATAAGCCTTTATGGCCAATCAAGAAAAAAGGACCGCGCGCAGAACAAGGCATAGCTAAACTTGGACAGATCCGCGCTGGCAACACCAATACTGGTTATAAAAGAATCACAAAACTTTTAAGTCAATATGTTAGTGCGATTACGGACGATAATAAGAAAGAAGCATCTACTCTTTATAAAGAGATAATGAAATATAGACCTTTATTAGAGACTGCAGCCATCACTATTAATAATGTGCATTACGATATCTGTAAAAAAGACCTAACAACAGACGATCAAAATGAAATTTTGCAAATGCGTCGTTACATCTCCTTTTACCAATACCATCAGGCAATGCGTGAAATAGACGCTATTGAATCCGAACCAGAAAGATATGCACATTTTATTGGCCGCAGCACAAAGAAAAAAGCTTTATTTAATGAAATAAAAAGATGGATGAAAAGCAATAAACACCTGGGTGAGATTGACGACAACATGAGAAATGTTGCGCACCCTCAGCGCAAATATAATCCAGTCCACGAAAAAACACCTGAACCCGCTTAACGTAACGCAACTTCTTGATTTGCTGCAGGTACAAAAACTTCAATAGCACACGTAATGCCTGTCTGTTTTATTTCTACGCATGCATGATGTAATTTTTGAAGATCACTATCTGTGTATTGCTCATATACACCGTCTTCTGTCTTTTTATCAGCAATGCGTGTTAAATCCTTAATCATTGATTTATTAAGCCTTTTACTCAACAGACCACTAATAAGTTCAGATAATTTAGACGCCCCTTTTCGCTTCACTTTTAATGTATATTGCTGCGCATCGGCATATTTTGCTGCACCTTCAGCAAAATGAATTTCATAAGGAATATAAGGCTGCCCTACAGTAACTTGGATATCCTGATTACTTAAGATTGTGCCTTCATAGCCAATCGTAACGATCTGAGGCGTGGTGTTGCCTAATGATTTACCCGCTCTGCTTTTAGGTTCGGTATTTAAAAGATACCGACCAGGAGGCAATAAATACATCAAGTAATATCCATCTGTTTCTGATCTTGCTTCAAACACCTTACGGTCAGGATGATCTAGCGAAGTTAGCGTAATACCATGATAGCTTGATGTTTGTTTACTACCTGTCTCCGATAAATAATATACTGCACCATCAAGCTCTCCTGACATATGAACAGGGAACTCCATCTTAATCATGCTACCCGCTTCTGGAAAAATTGAGCGACCCTCAAAGGCTGGTATCATAAACGGATCAGGTAATGTGTCTGCAACAAGACGAATATCAGTTGGACGAGTGGTGGTCAGCTCTTTTAACGTTGTATAACCCTGCGCATTTGTAATGTCACTTCGGCGTGTATTAACACTTTCAACGGTTGCATTTTTAATAGGTTCATCTCCTTCATCAAAAATAAGATTGCCATTCTTATCCAAGAACACATGTGCTGACACCAACCCTCGACCAATTTGTCTACGACTGGTTACAATGGGTGTATCTTCGTATGCAGGATCAATCAACGAGAAATTAAGGTTTACACCTGCATATATACGGTCATCTGAATTCATCTCAACAAAGGGGGATGTTCTTATCTTATCACCAATATAATTTAAGTTTAAACGCCCTGTTGTTAATTCATTATCTAATTGATGCTGCAAAGAAACATCCGTTGAAAATTTACTATTGTAACGATAATTAACTTGGCCAAATAAGCTCTCTAATTCTGAATCTGGCGTAATATTATATGTTGCCCCAAATCTCGTAAACATTGGCCCTATAATACGCCGTGCAGACAGTGTATAATCGACATCTTCATTATCAACACCGCCGACAATATCGCTATTCTCATAGGTAAGTCGATGAGACAGATTAGTACGGTTAAACTGCTGACTGAACCCAGCGTCAACGGAATCAAGCATACTACCTGCTACTGTTTCTTGATGTAATGCATTCAACAATACATTACCTTTTATACCATTCCCATCTTTACCCAAAGGCTTTGACGCACTGAAGTTAAATTCTCTGATAAGAGGGTCAGTGATGTCATCAGGTGCAAATCCATCTGAATTTGCTTTGGCACGCAAAGATAAGTTCCAGTCATCAATATTTTGTCGCAGCAAAGCTTCTCCAGCAATACTGGCATCTTCATCAACAGCAAAGTTGGTATCCAGAATAGTTTGCCCAACAATTGTCGAAATACCTGAGCTTAAAAAATCTTTACGTTCGCCACCTACCTGACGTGACCGAAACCCGACATAACCTAAGGTTTCATCACCGAGAAGTTTATTATAGCGTCCTGCAACATGCATAGCTCCTTGATCCTGATCTGGCGTAAGCGTGTTTTCAAATGTTTGAGTATCCTCAAAAGAAACAGAAAACTCATAGGTTTTATCCTGTGTTCTTAATAAATCGGCTGTTACAGGCACCTGAATCTCTTCACTACGTATCTCACCTTGAGGACCATAAAAGAATAGTTCAAAAGTGTTGTCATCAAGGAATAATTGCACATTATTAAATTCATAACGGCCATCATTATCTATCGTCAGCGTATCTAATAATATGCCTTCTCGGTAAAGCTCGACATCCCAACCAGGTAAGCCATCACCGACAATATTTGTCGTAGCAAAATCAGTGTTCTCCAGCGGATTGTTATCAAACCGAAATCCTAAATCTTGTGATGTGTTACCTGTTAAGGGCATATCAGTTTGTTCAATATCTCCAATAGCATATGAACGAGCATTTAAAGGCCCCAATAAATCTGGATCTTCTGATCTTTTAGATAATCGAGCGACAACAGAGGATAAATTATTATCGCTATCTGCCGCTGAAAAAACATAGGCATTATGTTTTAAGAGCTCACCTTCTACAGTCACATTTCCGTATTGGCGGTTAAGTGCATCACCTGATGACTGTTTCGTCATTGATGTACCCAAACTTACATCAGCAACATTTAAATCAAACAGCTGCTTTTCCTGTTCCAATCTAGGCAAAACAGGCTCATTAAGCGTTGATATGCTGCCAGGTCCTTTTGTTTGTCGTAAATTACGCGCAACCGACGGCAGCGGATATGCGCTCTCAATATCAATGAACTGCTGCTCTATATCGTAGTCAAAGCTTAACCCAAACCACTTGGCTAGCGTTGTGTCTTTAACAAAAACAATACCATCTTCTTCAAAAATATTCGCCGAATCAATATTGTAAGTAACGCCACGAGATACAACTTTTTTATGGGGAATATCAATATCAATATGCCAGTCTTCGCGCAAAAACCAGCCACTCCCTTTTAATGTACTATTATCAAAACCTACATTGAACTCTAATAATTCAATAAAATCTTCTAACGCCATATATATAGCGTTATTACGCTTGAAAGAATATATTTCACCATCAAATACGACTTTTTCCGATCTAGGGCGCAATAGCAGTGACGAACCCTCAGGAATTTGATCCAAAGCATCTTTTTGTGCCTGAAGATCCTTATATTGAGGTGATAGTTTTTGCACAAAACTACTAGCTAGAGACCTTAAATCTGCTATTTCTTGTGCCCAAGCAGTGTTTGGACAAGCCTGTAAACTCAAACAAAGCAACACTAGAAAGCATGTATTTCTCTTGAAAAACCTCATCTGCTTTACGATGTCTATCCCTCTGTAAAAGTTTAAATAAAATTTTATTTAAATTATGTTTTTTAAGATTCAATTAACTATTTGGCGATATTCTTAATTATGATACTATACATTAATTTTTAACACACTAACTGACTTTTTTGAAGGAGCCAAAAAATGAAACTTACAAAAACACTAAAATACCTAACATTAACGGCAGCCACGGTTGCCTTGTTTGCAACGACATCAGATGCAGCAGATACATTAACTGTTAACATTACAGCTGATGTTGCTAACTCGATCACGTTAACACAAGTGACACCACTTGATTTTGGTACATTAATTGCCATAACAGACAACGCAAACTCTGCATCTGCAACAATTGCAACAGATGACTCTATTTCATTTGCGACAGGTGGTGCACCTGCCCTAGTAGCGCAAGCTTCTGGCTCACCAACAGCTGCTGAAGTATCTGCTGCTGGTGTTACAGGCGCAACAATCAACTTTACAATGAACAACCTTATCAACCCAACAGATGGTACAGATACGTTGGCAATGAGTGCGTTTACTGTTGATATTAATGGTGCAGGTAGTGCGGCAGTAACGCTTGGTACACCGATCCCATACACAGCAACAGCTTTAGATACATATGAAATTGGTGCGACACTAACAACACCAGTTCAAGCAACACAGCTAACAGATGGTACGTTCGCTGGTACAGTTGACGTAGTTGTTTCTTACTAATTATTAATTTCATTTTCTTAAATATATTGTTAAAGCCCCGCTCTTGCAGCGGGGCTTTTTTCGGTTATAGTGAGTGTACGATCTATGGAGGATATGATGCGCTCGAATGTAATAGCTTTTTTTATTTTATTGTTAACGTTTTTTGTAACAAGCACCGCCTTTGCACGCGTTGATATTATTCCGCGCATGGTCGTTATAGAAAACCGTGAGAGATCTGGTGAAATAACCGTATTAAATCTTTCAGACAAAGAAGAAACCTACACACTCAAAACAATCAATTACAAACAAGATACAGTCGGCGCCTATACTACCTTAGAAGAGCCTCTCTCGCCGTTATTTAACCCGATTGAGGTCCTCAGAATGTCACCGAAAACATTTACTCTTCCGCCTATGGGTAAGCAAAAGGTTCGCCTTTCTTTGAGACGTCCCGCTGATTTGCCAGATGGTGAATATCGCTTCCACCTTTTAGCTATTGCAGAAAAACAACCTCAAAAAGCAGATACTGAGAGCGGTAAAGTATCAGTTGGACTTGGTATTAATCTAGGCATATCAATCCCCGTTATCGTTAGGCAAGGTGAGTTATCTGCCTCAGGTAAGCTTGAAGACATTCTGCTCAAAACGCCAAGTGAAACAAAGAGTAAAAAGCCAGAAGTTACGTTTAAAGCTGTAAGATCTGGTAGCGCCAGCACATTGGGGCGTATCGACGTAGCATGGCGCCCTCAAGGCGGTGACTGGAAAAACATTGGTTTTGTGACAAATTTCAATTTATTTGATGAAATTAATGAGCGCACAGGGACTATTACACTAGATGAAATGCCTGTAGGCAAAGGTGAATTACGTCTTAGCTATACAGACACAGATAATGGAACTTTGTATGATGAAATTGTTCTGCAAAAAGAATAATATCGCTCTTGTCTTTGTAAGCATTTTTATTGCGATAACAATTTCTTTATCCGCACAAGCACAGGTCATCATTACACAGACCCAAGACCTCAGTTTTGGTACTTTTGGTTTTAAAAGCTTCAATACGACACTCCGTATTAATATCCAAAATAATGGTGGATACACAGCTAACCCCAACACCATTATTTACATCGCACCCACAAGAGGCGAGTTTACATTGACTGGCGGACCTGCAAACTCACCATACACAATCACATTTGCACCAAGCACAGTCCTTACAGGACCTGGCGCAGATTTTACGATTGATAATATCCGCATACGACCTAATACATTGCAAACAAATGCCGCAGGAACAGATACCTTTAATGTTATGGCCCGCCTAACTTCACTAAGTGGAGGTGCTATATACAATAATGGCCATTACGACACAGATTACGACCTTATTATTAATTTTTAATTCTTGTTATAAGACAACACATGCTTTGTTGACCTGAGTCGGCGGGTCAACTACCATAATATAGGATTAATCTATATCTTGGTTCTGAGAGCGTAAACATACATGGTTTTAACAGACAAAAAGCCTAGCAAAAAGCTGCTTTCCAAGCGGCTCCGCCTTGCTTTTATAGGAGCACTATTAAGCTATAGCATGCTGCTATCAGGCTGCGGGCTTTCTATGCCCACTATGTTTAGTAAAAATAAACAAGTAAAACAGACGAGTCCTCAAGCACGCAGTGGCACATTAACGACTATTGGCAATGAAACTGACTATGATATAAAAGATCTTGCAACACCCTCAACTGACTTCCCAAAACCACAAGCAACTGCCAATTATAACAGTGCTAGCGCAATAGGTAGCGACAATAATAAAACACTATTCATTGAAGATATTAGCAATAACAATGAGCGCTTTACACGACTTGAAAATGCCGTCCAAAACTTCCGTAATGAATTTGATGAAATGCGTCCTTCTCTTAACCGCCTCATCAATATTGAAAAAGACATTGGCGAGCTTGTCACGCAATTAAAAACTCTTACAGAAGCCCCAGCATCAACACAGACAGTTCAACAAAATGCCGAGCAGACACCTGTCGAGAATACCGCACAAAATAAACCACTTGATATCAAGCCTCAAACGATTGCCCCTGCGAAATCTGGTTCACTAAAAGATATCCGTCTCTCAGTCTCTAACAGTTCTATGCGGGTCGTTTTTGATGCTTCAGAAAAATTGCAAAATACAGCTCTTTTTGATAGCCAAGAGAACCTTGTAACGATTGAAACAAATGGTGCACCCGTTTCACCTAGCATGTTGCAGCAAATCAAGAAAAGCAGTGCTGTAAGTGACGCTTCTGTAACTGCGCAAGACGGAAAAAATATCATCGCTATCCAATTAAAGAAACAAGGTCGGGCCTTAATCCCGTTTAAATTCATACCGCCTTCTGCAACAAATCCAAATTATCGTTATTATTTCGACATTCAGTTTTAAGCGGCTGGTGTTGATGCAACCGCTGGTTGATCGGGCACATCCTTTAAGGGAAAACCGTCCATATCAAGCGGAATAGTACCTGTCACTTCTGGCCCCCATTTCGCTTTTAACTCATCCTGACGACGCAAAATAATTTTTATTTTAGCCCGTGCTTGCTGCAGCATCATTGAAGAAACGATACCCAAAATAACACGTTGCAGAACGAAACCAGCCATCGCCATCAAATAGATAGCAATCATACTAGACGGCTTTAAAAGCAAACTAATCGCATAGGGCAATGTATGACTCGTTACCCACAAATCTGTTAGCACGTAAGTACAACCCGCTAAATTCATTGCTCCCACAGCAACTGTTTTGAGCTTATTCTTGGAGCCATCCATTGAAAACAATGCCCATGTTGGCATCATTCCAAAAAACACCACAAAAGTCGTAGGCAAGAACAATAAGCTCATAATAATAAAAACAATGATAATAAAAATGAACTGTAGAGCCAATTTTGACTTTTTCTTTTTACGCCCCGCCTTTGGAACAGCTACTTTTTTTACTTTTTTAGCCATAGCTTATTTAAAACCCTAAATATTGATGATTGCCAAGTGAAACACTAACGAAACCTAATATCAAACAGACCGCAATAATCACGCAAAAAACTGCCGCTGCCTGATGCCCCCTTTCCACACCTACAGTACCAGGGTTTTCCAAACCTCTTTCGTAGATATCTCTTTCTTTATCGAGCATAATATAATCACGTAAAGCTTCTTTGAATCGTTTAGAATCATTAGCGACAACATCGTTGTTATCGATATATTTAAACATTTTTTCTAAACTACCACCGCATTTCTCATGCAACCTTGTTTTCAACTCAAGACGCGTTTCTCTATTGTGATATCTTTTATATATTGGCTCCATAATTTCCAACATCCAATTCGCCAGACCTGGCAATTCCCCCATACCTGCGAGCTGCTGTATTGTGCTAAATACTTTCAAAATACCAAACACTTGTCGCCAAGACGCTTTTGAATTGATATCAATAAGCGAGTTTTCCAACAAATTACGCTCTTTAACCAATAAAAAAGCCAAAATATGTCTATCGAATGGCTTATATGCCCTATTCTTCTTAGCGGCGATCTTATCCAGTGCAATCAAGAGCTCTTCCGGTGTCCGCACATAGTACCCGTCTAAAATAGGACTTAAACACGGAATATTTTCATTTAAGTAATACAGACAGCGCTCTAAACCGTAGCCTGGCACAGTCGTTGAGACAAACTCACGACAAGATGCGAAAACAGACATCATCGCATTAGTGTCCCAGGCCGCACCTTCATTATTGGTTAGCCAAAATATAAATTCATCATTACGAATAATTTCATCATAGACACTAACATCTTTATCACCATGATAAGCATCTCCTAAAGCGATCCCTGCGCCTAATGGTGATACAGCAAACTCTCTATAGCGCAACGGTGCAATAGGGTGCAAAACCATTGCCAGACGAGACACCATTTTTGATTGATACATACTACTTTTACTTGTGACAGCACGTTTCGTTGATTTAAGAGCCAGTTCAATCCCTTTTTGCATTGCTTTATCATCAATTGACCGCTCTATCCATTGGCCCAACTCTCTATTATCAAGCAAAGCCTCTAATTCATTTGGCTTTTCCAATCCCTCTATCGCCAAAACGGCAGGAAAAGATATTTTTTTACCATCAATTAAAATAGGCCTATTGGCTTTAACCGCTTTTGTTGGCTGCTTTGTGATATTACCACGCTGACCATCAATCCACGCCGTTACATCATCCAAATCCCAGCGCTGTTTTGGATCATCTTGTAAAACACCACGCAAGAACTCCACGAGATTACCTTTGATGTTAGCGCCACCCAATACAGTAGAAAATGTGCCTAACTCAATCTTACGAATAATAATTTCTTTCTCACTTAAGCCTTTCAGCACATCTTTAGGCCTTAACAAGAAAGCAATAGTTACCCCGAGTGCATATAGATCATCCACCAAAACACCCGGTCCTTTGCCTGTTGGTTGCGCCAGCGCACGCTCAATTGGCTCAAAAATGGAAGCCTGAACCACCCCTGGCGGCACCGAAATGCAATCGCCTAAAATGATCTTTTTTAACCCAGGCGTTGTACCACGAAAAATATTAGAAGGGCGGATCGTACCATGGAATAAATCCTTATTCCGCATATCTTTCAATACTTCAATAATCGGTAAAAGAATATATGTGTATGCGTCTTCTGGCTTAATACCCAATGCACAGCCAATATCCTCTTCCACGAGAGGTGCACCTAAATTGTCCTCGTAAGCCAGAACAAAATATTCTTTATTATCCAGTGGTGACAAAACGACACCAGATTCCACCAAGCTAACCAGATTGGGATGCTGGATTGATTCAAAGTGTGAAAGTTTGTTGAAACGTGGTGGTAAATAGCGATCGCAAAAAACAGCAATGAGATCTGACCCAGTCCCTAAATTTTTTGCTTGGAAACATTGCACGTAAGCATTTTTAAAACGCTTAATTGGCTTATCCATATAGACATCAACAGCTTTACCCAAGCGCAATTTCTTACCTGCTGGATTGACCGCCGCTGATGTAGCTGCTTTTTCTGTTGTAGCAGGCGCAGCCTCATTGCCTGCGGCCTCTGACTTCACATCAGGCGCAGAAGCATCAACTTTTGGTTCTGTATTTTTTGCACTATCAGGCATTATTCAATTCTACACTTATTTTCTAAATAAACAGTGTAATTGATCCGCCCTGAAACGCAAACAGACAAAATTTTAGAAGAATGAATGCATCACGATAACGTCTTCACGCTCAGGAGAGGTAGAGAGCAATGCCACAGGGCACTCCACAAGCTCCTCAATACGTTTAACGTATTTGATGGCCGTTGCAGGCAAATCAACCCAGCTGCGGGCACCATAAGTGCTATCTTGCCATCCCTGCAAAGTCTCATAAACAGGCGTAACCCTTGCTTGCGCTTCTTTACCAGAAGGTAAATAATCAATAATCTCACCATCAAGTTCGTAACCAACGCATATCTTGATTTCATCAAATCCGTCCAAAACATCAAGTTTTGTAAGGGCTATGCCCGTAATACCGCCAATTTTTACCGATTGCCGCACCAAACACGCATCAAACCAACCACAACGACGTTTACGGCCTGTATTCGTCCCAAATTCCTTACCCACTTCGCCCAAACGCTGGCCAATTTCATCTTCTAATTCTGTTGGAAATGGCCCAGATCCCACGCGCGTTGTATAAGCTTTTGCAAGACCCAGAACATAATTAAGGCTTGTTGGCCCAATACCTGTTCCCACAGCCGCCTGTCCAGCCGCTGTATTTGATGAAGTGACATAAGGGTATGTACCATGGTCGACATCCAATAAAGCACCCTGCGCGCCCTCAAAAAGGATCTTTTTATGCTCTTTTATCGCCACATCAAGATCACGCCACCCGACTGTTCTGAATTGCAAGATCTTAGGTGCAATCTCCATGATATCTTTATACACTTTATCGCCATCAATTTCGGCAGCACCAAGGCCTTTTAACAGAGCATTATGATGCAACATGATCGCCTCTAATTTTTCCTTCAAAGTATCAGGCTCAGCCAAATCACAAACACGGATACCACGACGGGCGACCTTGTCTTCATAGGTTGGACCAATACCACGCTTTGTCGTACCTATCTGACCTTTTCCTCGTGCATTTTCTAAAGCACCATCAATTTCACGATGCGTCGGCAAGATAATATGCGCATTATCAGCAATACGAAGATTCTCAGGGCTTATTTTTATGCCTACAGCAGAAACTGTCTCAATCTCACTCATCAACGCCCAAGGATCAATGACAACACCATTGCCAATAATCGATACTTTACCACCACGAACAACGCCGGAAGGAAGCAAATTTAATTTATAGACTTTTCCATCAATAACCAATGTATGACCTGCATTATGGCCACCTTGAAAGCGCACCACCATATCCGCTTGCTCTGATAAATAATCAACAATCTTCCCTTTGCCCTCATCACCCCATTGAGAACCGACAACAACTACATTCGACATATTTTGGAAACTCCACTTGCTACGTTTAACACGTGGCTCAGTGTAGGAAGAATAAGACAGATAGGCAAATAGATAATAAGCCTTTTAGGCAGATTTCTTTGAAGCGCGCTCAATAACTTCTTCAGGGTTTTTAACAGGTGCCAATGGCAGGTTATAACGCTCTAAACGAGCCATTGCCTTAGCCGCCAATAACGTAGAAAGCGCATTCGCTTGACCATGTTGACTAGCAATATTAATTGCTGATCGTTCTTTTTCATCACGCATTTCAACATCGGCACCTTTGACGACCGCCATACGAATTGCTGCCAAATCACCTATTTCAGCGGCATTCCATAGCTCTTTCTGCAATTCCATATCGATCATCACGCTATCCTTATCGTTATTATTTTTGCATAATACCACAAAGCATTCACAAAATTCAAACTTTTAGTGCAACTATTATGCCACTAAAGCGGTCTTTAATTTTGCCATCAAATCCTGCATCAAATCGGCTAGAGCCCGACTATCATCAGCCTCTGCCATCACTCTGATTTTAGGCTCAGTTCCTGACACCCGAACCAGCAATCGGCCATTTAATTTCAATAAATCCTCTTCAGCATGAGAAAAAAGCTGCTTTACAACGTCCTTTTCTAAAGGAGCTGGCTCTTTTGGATCATAGACAAGATTCTCAAGTATTTGTGGCACAGGCTCAAATACACGCAATACCTCTGATGCTTTCAACCCTTTGGTTTTAATAAGTGCCAATATTTGTAACGCCGCCAATAAACCATCTCCCGTAGTGGCATAATCCGATAAAATGATATGCCCAGATTGCTCACCACCTAGGCTAGCACCCTGTTCAGACATCGCCTCCATCACATAGCGGTCTCCTACAGCCGTTCTAATCAAGCGAATACCGTATTTTTGAAGAGCTCGTTCCAAGCCTAAATTCGACATCACTGTTGCCACCAAGGTATCTTGGCGTAACATCGCTTTCTCGCTCAAAAACAAGGCTAATGCGCCCATAAGCTGGTCGCCATCGACACGTTTACCTTTTTCGTCAACAACGATCAAACGATCTGCATCTCCATCAAGAGCGATACCAATATCCGCCCCTTGCTCAATGACGGTCTTTTGTAGATTTTCGGTATGCACAGCGCCACAATCATCATTAATATTTTGGCCATTTGGGTTGACAGCAATTGGAATTACCTTCGCCTCAAGCTCCCAAAGCACCTGCGGCGCCACCTTATAGGCCGCACCATTGGCGCAATCGACAACAATCTTTAAGCCTGAAAGCGTTAAGTCTTTAGGAAATGTACTTTTAACAGCCTCGACATAGCGCCCAGAAGCATCCTCTAAGCGTTTTGCTTTCCCAACTTGCTCAGGCGCTACATAAAGTGACATCAAGTCATCTTTAGCAAGCAATGCTTCAATTTCTAGTTCTTTATCATCTGACAATTTATAGCCATCCGCACCAAAAAGCTTGATACCATTGTCATTGTAAGGATTATGCGAGGCCGATATCATTACACCTAAATCCGCACGCATCGACCGTGTCAAAGACGCTACAGCAGGTGTCGGCAAAGGACCTAAAAACAATACCTCCATACCCATCGCCAGAAAGCCAGAGGCCATGGCTTGCTCCAACATATAGCAAGAACGGCGTGTATCTTTACCAATTACGACACGGGCATGTGTTTCATGGGTTTTAAGAACATGTGCTGCTGCAATAGCGACCTTTTGTGCCATATCAACGGTCATCGGGAATTGATTTGCCCGACCACGAATACCATCCGTTCCAAAAAACTGTCTCTTCATGATAAAATAATAGCCGAACTCAAAGCCTTAAACCAGTAATGTTTATGAATTCGATGGTGATGGTGCACGTAACTGCTCTGCCACGCGAAAATCTGTTTCAGACAGACTATTATCACATGTATAATCAATACATTCGAACATAGGTATTGCTGCTGCAGCTGTTTGCGCTTCTTGTGAAGCGGCAGAACCCTCTGAAACAACTTTGAAATCGGTATTGACTGAATAATCATCTGCGGCGTAATTTATGCCGCCACCAATGTCAGCCATCATATAGGAATCATCTATTACTTTGGCCGTGAGAACTGGCTCATATAGGAATATATCTTTTGAAACGATCAAATCTCTTAAGAAAACATCTGGATACAAAAGATAATCACTATTATAAGCCTGCCCTACAAAAGCATGCGTATTACCCAGACCATCTTCGAAAATAATGTTAAAACGCTCATGGTTAGCTAAATCACCAAAAGCTAGATTTTTCGAAATTTTTTGTGTGGCAACATCATAGCTAAAAACATATGTAGGCGCATCTGGATAATCAGCAACGACTTGCTGATAAACGCTTAATGGCTTCAACCCTTCAGCCAATACATCAGAAGGATTTGCCTTAGCGTAATCAGCCTGAGGAACTTCACGAACCTGAGGTAAATCTTCTGCCACAGAGACCACAGCAGTTTCTTCCTCATATTCTTCTACATATACTGAATTATCATAATATGAGGATGTCATATCCCACATATCGCTCAACACGGCATAATTATCTATAGATGGCTGATGGTCTTGAGCAGCCGCTTCAGCATATAAGTCCAAGACAAGTTGCTTGTCCAATGTCAGACCATGCATTTCAAATGACATATAATAAGCTAGATTATGTTTCCCCCAAGGATCATTACTATAAGCGGCCTCTAATTCTTGCTCTAAAATAGGGTTATTTGCAGCAGCCACCATTTGAGCGACCTTATCCAAAGGACTTACATCAGCACCCTGAAAATCAGAATCTTGTGCCTCACTTACGCCAGAATCTACCGTTGCAGCTGGATTAACAATAACTTCTAAATCGCCAGAAGCGGTTTGAGTGATTTTAGCCCCCTGAATTTCAACTTTTTCTACAGGTGATGCCGCTGTATCTTCAACACTATCACTCCCTGATGTGAACAACGCTTTAGACATATTGTCCAACTTATCAATATTCCAACCTGCCAAAGCAACAAGCGTGGAACTTATGATAAGATTAGCCCATGTGCTTCTTTTTAAGCCAAACCACTTATAACCTTTTTCCGCGGCTTCAAATTCTTCAGTCGCCGTTGAGGGTGGTATATCAGTATAATCTGCATCAGTATAATCATCTTCGCCAATGGCATTCACGAGCGTTGGCTTCACAGGTTTAGTTGGAGTCACAGATTTAGCTGCCGCCTGAGCATGTGCCCAAAAAGCATCGTGTCTATGATTAGTCTCTTGCTGTACTTGTGACATATTTACTAAAAGCTATCTTTTGTTGTCGTTATGTTGGCCAATGTAATAAGAGTATGTAAAAAATGCAAATATTTTACGACTTCGTCTCTTGATATATAAGCCTTCTATTAATTTCAACCTCATTTATATACCAAGAAACAACAAAACGCAAACTTTTTATGAAAAATAAATACGTCATATTTTAAAGCTGGATTTTTGTGACTTATACTTATATATATAGGGAATAAAGCATAAAAAATATTATTTTTATTTTTCATAACTTTTTGTTTGACAGAAAAATTTAGATATGTCATAACTACGCCACGAAACAGATTTAACTTTACATAAACAATTAGGAGAATGTAAAATGTCAGTATCAAAAAAATTAACAGTTCTAACGCTTGGCGCTTCAGCAATCGCAACAGCTGCCTTTGCCCAAGTTTGCGGTGACCCTAGCACAAGCGCTCCTTGTCCACCAGTTGTTACACCAGAAACACCTGGTATAGATATTGACAATGCTTTAAGCCAGCAACAGCAACAACAACAAAAGCTAACAAATAAAACAACTGCTCTTGGCTTTGCCAATGGTGGGGTTTCTACGAGTGCGCCTGCCTTATCATATAATGCACAAGGATTAGATCCTATTTCTGCATGTATGTTAAAAACAGTTTCTGAGCAGGAAGATATTTTTGGCACACCTATTTTTAATTACACATCAGGTGCTCACGCTAGCACTGAAGTTAAAAATGATGCCGAAAAACGAGCGCTATGTGTACAAAATGTTGAAGATAGCCTTGTAATTGATGTTGCTAAAACAGGTTTTGATGCAATGGCCCCAGAAGAAAAAGCCTGCGCAGGCGGTACTATTCTTGGTGGTATTTTAGCTAAAAAAGGTATCAACGATGTTAATCTAACAGGTAGCTGTCCGCAACAAGGCGCACAAGCAGAGCCAGAAGTTGTTACTGAAACAGTTTATGTATATAAAGATGCACCTACCTACCAGCCTCAAGCATATTCAGCAACACCTACAGTACCAACATATGCTTTTAATGACACATCTGCTTGTACTATCACTATGGTAGATGGCGGCGTTATCAGCGGTACAGTTGCTAATGACATGGTTCTAGGCAAAGTATGTACGCCTGATATGAAAGATTTTGATCGTGTACAAAATGGCGTTGAAGAAGTTTGCGCTTGGCCTGATGACAGCAATACAGTCAAATATGATTTGACAACGGCTGGCTGCACTTGGTTACCGAAATCGAAGCTAGGTCTTTAAATAATTACACTTATTTATATAAAAGGAGGGCTGAATAAAATCAGCCCTCCTTTTTTCTTGACATTATAATAATATTATGTAAATATATCCCAACATTAATTAACAGGAATAAAATGATGACTGCACAATCTTCAAGAAAATCTTTTCATTATGCAATGATGGGGCTTATATTACCCATTAGCGCAGGCGCTTGTGCTACCGCACCAACAACGACAACTTATTCGGTACAGCCTACAACAGAAAGAGCCGATAATGGTACAACTCTTCCTTTAGAGCGCGTTAATCCAGAAACATGTATGGTTGAACGATTAGTGATTGTCACAAAAGATGTCGTCAATGCCAAAGGCAAAATTGTAGATAGCGTACCAACTGGTCAAACAACATATATCCCTGCCGCAGGTCAGGTTGCAAATATAGATTGTAAAGAAAATCAGCTTATAGCCGATGTTACAATTCAAGGCTGGAATTCTCAAAATGAAGAGCAGAAACTAACAGCTGCAAAAGCTATTAGCGATGCCTTAGAAAATGCCGATGACCCTGCTTTAAATGAGCAAATGCGTTTAGAACTCGAAGAAAACGGCATTTCACTTACAAATATCATAGAATATTTCAAAACAAGAACAGCTAAGCCTACTTGTGAAAAACAAGAAACAAAAGTAGTAGACGGTCAAAGAATTACCGTTTACAAACCTTGCTAGAGCGACTGTTAAGCTGTTTTAGGGACTGAGGCACCTGGTTTTTTAGGTAAATCATCGCCATTACTGTCTTCACGGATAATCTTTTTACCTTTAAGCACATCTTTAATTTCATCACCGCTGAGAGTTTCATACTCAAGTAAACCCTTAGCGAGTTTATGCAGATCATCCATCTTATCTTTCAAGATTTTGGTCGCCCGCTTGTATGAATCCTCCACAATTTTGCGGATTTCTGAATCAATCTTGGCCGCTGTATCATCAGAGATATTCTTAGTCTGCGCCACAGAATGGCCCAAAAACACTTCTTCTTGATCCGCCCCATAACGTAGAGGCCCTAAAACATCAGACATGCCCCATTCAGTGACCATGCGACGTGCTGTATCAGTTGCCATTTTAATATCGCTTGATGCTCCTGTTGTCACTTTCTCACGGCCAAAAATAAGTTCTTCGGCAATACGACCGCCCATAGCCACAGATAAATCAGCTTCAATTTTATCACGTGCCATAGAGATACGATCACCCTCTGGCAAACGCATAACAAGCCCCAAAGCACGCCCACGAGGGACAATCGTTGCCTTGTGGATTGGATCAGATTCAGGCTCGTTCAACGCAACAATCGCGTGTCCTGCCTCATGGTATGCCGTCAGATTCTTTTCTTTGTCGGTCATCACCATAGAGCGACGCTCAGCACCCATCATAATCTTATCTTTAGCTTCTTCTAATTCAGCTTGACCAACCTGGTCTTTATTACGACGTGCCGCAATAAGGGCGGCTTCATTAACGATATTGGCTAAATCCGCACCAGAAAAACCCGGTGTACCACGAGCAATCACTTTTGGATCGACATTTTCCGCCATTGGTACTTTCTTCAAATGCACCTTAAGAATTTTCTCACGACCATTAATATCTGGGTTCGGCACCACCACTTGGCGGTCAAAACGACCTGGACGCAGTAAGGCTGGATCCAAAACATCAGGTCTGTTGGTTGCCGCAATCAGAATAACGCCTTCATTAACCTCAAAACCGTCCATCTCAACAAGGAGTTGGTTCAGCGTTTGCTCACGCTCATCATTACCACCGCCAAGACCTGCGCCACGTTGGCGACCCACAGCATCGATCTCATCAATAAAGATGATACATGGGGCATTTTTCTTGCCTTGTTCAAACATATCACGGACACGGCTTGCACCGACACCGACAAACATTTCAACGAAATCAGAACCAGATATTGTGAAGAAAGGCACATCCGCCTCTCCTGCAACAGCACGAGCAGTCAATGTTTTACCTGTACCTGGAGGGCCAATAAGCAAAACACCTTTAGGGATTTTACCGCCCAGTTTTTGAAACTTTTGCGGATCTTTCAAGAACTCAACAACTTCTTCTAACTCCTGTTTTGCTTCTTCGATCCCAGCGACATCATCAAAGGTTACACGACCTGATTTTTCACTTAAAAGCTTGGCTTTAGACTTACCAAAACCAAGCGCACCGCCGCCACCTTTACCTTGCATCTGGCGCATGAAGAAAATCCATACACCAATAAATAAAAGCATGGGAAACCATGACAGTAACATGCTTAAAGGGGTTACTTCATTTGGATTAACGACTTCAGCAACAATACGGACACCTGTATCATTAATACGGTCGACAACATTTTCACCTTCAGGAATAACAGTTTTAAACTTTGTACCATCATTCATTGTGCCGTTAATTTGTTGATTAGCGATCACAACCTCAGAGATATCGCCTTGTTTAGCGTTATTCATAAACTCGCTATAGGCAAGGCTAACTGTCGAGCTTCCTGTATTATTAGATTGTTGAAATACATTCATCAAAAAGCCGATAAGGATTAAAATACCAACCCATAGCAGCGCATTCTTAGCAAAACTGTTCACAAACGAGACCCTCTTCTACAAAATCATTACCCTTTAAAACTAGGCTTTTTGGGCTCTAAAGCAAGAGAAATATAGCCTTTTTTTGGCGCCACTTCAACAATACATCCACCTAAAGTGCGCCTTAATTTAGTTTTTGCTTGTCCCATAGCTGATACAAGGTTTTCCACACTTTCCATACGCGGTGCATAAATAGCCTCTCTTAGATGCGAAAAAGCCTGTAAGACAAGCCGTACCCTAATTTCTTCTGGCTGGCTAATCCATGTTTGATAATCAAATTTCACTGTTTCTTTTGTCAGTGTCGCTTGATTAAACAACCTATCGGTTACCTCATTCAAAGCTGTTTTAGCCCTAGACAAACGCTGCGCTGTGACAGACAAACGCTTAGAGGTTAAGCCTTCTTTTTCTAATACTTTACGAGCAGCTCGAAGACGAGGCCGCAAATATTTGTCATTCTTATTCGTTGGATCTTCTACCCATTCTAACTTGTTATCTTGACAATATTTTACAAGCTCTTGATGTGTATAATTCAACAAGGGCCTAACGAGTGTAATGTCACCACCCATATCTTGTGTTTCTGCCATACCTGCTAAACCATCTAAACCACTGCCCTTTGAAAGACGCATAAGAAAGGTTTCCGCCTGATCGTCTTGGTGATGACCTACGAAAATCAATTTAATTTTGTGCTTCAAAGCGTAGGTCTTGAGCAAATCATAACGGGCAAAACGAGCCTCTTCTTGAATGGCTGCCTCTGGTTTGTCGCCCTGCCATTGTAAAATGACATGCTTAATACGAGGAAATTTAGCAATTAACTCGCCTACTTTTTTGGCTTCATCCGCCGATTCCGTGCGGAGCCCATGATCCACTGTAACAGCATGAACCGCTACCTCAGACTGTGTTGCCAACATATGCGTCAACGCCATAGAATCTGCACCACCAGAAAGAGCAACGATAATTTGTTTTTCTTGAGGGACTAGAGCTTGAAAAAGATCGTCCATTACGAACAACCAAGTGTTTCCTGTTCCTGCTTCGCTCTGGTTTTAATTGAGCTTGGTGCATCAGGTACTTCATTTTCTAGTTGCTGCAATGTCACACAAGCTTCGGACTTTTTATCAAGCTGTGCCAATGATAAACCCAATTTCAGTAAATTATCAGCCTTTTTCGGCGCTTTAGGATAAGTTTGATACCCTTTAGCAAATCCTTGTGCTGCCTTCTCATATTGACCACGTGCATAAAAGCTTTCAGAGAGCCAATATTGTGCATTTGACGCAAATTCATGTTTCGGATACATACTCAAAAATTCTTTAAAGCTTTTTTCTGCTTCTTGATAACGCCCTTGACGCAACGTCATAAACGCCTCTTCGTATAATGCCGCAGGATCGGAACCTTCAGGCTTATCTGACAGAACACCTAATGTTTTATCATCTTGTGGCGAAGCCTTTTGTAATGTCCCCAAATCAGGCTTTGGATTAGTAACTTCAACTGATTTCATTCCAGACACTGTAGGCTCTGTTGGTGTAGCCAATGCGCCGCCCTCTAAATCTTGAAAACGTAAATTACTGTCAGCTATAAAACTTTCCACCTGCGCTTGGAGCTGTGAATTTTTATAGTTGAGCTCTTCAACACGCCCTGTCAGCTCTCGTAATTCCTGCTCTAATGCATTCATACGAATTTCAGCCTGCGCATTAGAAGAAGGTGATAATGTATTAATCGCACCGCCTTCACGTTGATTAACATCAAAAGCTGGTTTTTGGCCTTTATAAACGGCATCATTCAATGTCTGTATTTCATTTTCCAAACGATTGAGACGGTTTAACAACTCACGCTCTTGGGCTTGTACGGGAAATGAAGCAAAAATGCCAACTGCCGCAATAAGGGCGGCAGCTGGTATAATTTTAAATTTGTTAGGTTTTAACAAAATCATTTTTCTCTTAGTTTACGACTGTAACCGCACGACGGTTTTGAGCCCAGCTTTGCTCGTTAGAACCAACAGCAACTGGACGTTCTTTACCATATGAAATTGTTTGGATACGGCTTGGTGTTACACCAAGAGCAACCAAATAATTTTTCACAGATGTCGCACGACGTTCACCTAATGCCAAGTTGTACTCACGTGTACCACGCTCATCAGCATGGCCTTCAACTGTAATAGCTGTGCTTGGGTATTTATTCAGCCACTGTGCTTGCAAATCAAGTTGTGCACGCGCCTCTGATGTCAGGTCATAACGGTCATAACCGAAATAAACACGGTCACCCACGTTCACAACGAGGTCTTCTTGCGTACCCGCTTGCGGGCCAGAAAGCTCAACATCATCAAACATTGTACCTTGACCGATTGGCTGACCTGCTTGGCCAGTTGTACCAATTTCCGTTACTTCAGAAAGCGGCACATCTTTATCTTTATTTGATGAACAGGCTGCTAATAAAAGAATAGCAGAAATTGTTAGAATTTTTTTAGTAATCATACGGATGCTCCAAGAGTAAATTGTTATTCAAGATGAATCTATATCAGTTCTAGGTTTTGGCAAGAAATTATTTTAAACTTCTATATAGCTCGGCGATAAAGGCTTCAACATCATGCTTATCGTGGTGGTTTATATCCCCTTCTAAATAGCTCTCTAAAGCCTCAATAGCCCGTCTTTTCTCATCTAATTTAGCAAACAGCACACCTTGATCGAGTAAAAATCTTTTCTCTCTTGGTGCCACTTTTTGCATTTGCTCAACAACAGCCAAAGCCTCTGCATAATCTTCTATGGAAATAAGGCGAAGTTTTAAGTTGTTTTGCAACCGAATCAATACATCAATTCTTGAAACTGATTCGTAATAATTCGCTGAAAGCTCTGCTTCTCCACCAATAAAAGTTTTAACTAAATGACGCAAGCCAGCCGCATCTAAAATATCCATATCATTAAAGGGATCAATAATCATCCGCTCCGCATTCTTTGTCATTCGTATTACAAAATGAGCAGGAAAATTAAGACCTTCAGCCGACCACCCTTGAGCATGGCTCGCTGCCAGATACAAAATACTAATAGCGACAGGTAATCCCTTACGTCGCTCAATGACCTCAATCATATTGGCATTCTGCAAAGAATCGTAGGTTTCTTTATCGCCTACATACTCATATTTATCATGAATGATATGCTTCAGCGCCGCCACTCTGGTCGCCAGATCATCCTCAGCACCTGCCTTTAATAGTTCAGCATGACGCATACCGACATCATCATAGATTTTTTTAATATGATGGCCGTATCGTTCAAGCACCCGCTGAGGATATTTAGGTGCCGCCAACGAAATAGCGGCAAAAGCTAGATCGATCTCTTCATCAGGCAAAGAGGCAAGTGTAGCGCTGTAAGCTCTTAGGTCTTTTTCCTGCATTATTCCTGAACGCCCGCCAGCTTAACATAGCTAACGACTTGTTTTGCATTTGGTATCGTACGCGCTATTTCAATGACACGATTAAGTTCTGTTTGGTCTTGTGCAACACCCATCAGATAAATAACGCCCTGCACTGTATCAATAGAATAGTTCAATGACTGAATTTCTTTATCAATGGTCATTTGCGTTCTTAAACGTGTTGATACCCAGCTATCACGGACATAACCCGTAACACCTTCACTATCAGCCACTTGTACTTCATTGATAACTTGTTTAACACCCTCAATGGTCCAAACAAGACGAATTGCTTCAACACGATGTTTAGGGTCTTGCACGACACCTGTTACCAACACACGCCCCTGATTCACAGTAACATTAAGCTTCGCAAATGTTTCAACATTATACCTAAACCAACGGTCTTTAATGCTAATAGCAATAGTTGCATCGTTAACACTTTGTTTGATGCCACCTTCTCTTGCCGCCGCTACACCTGTTGTTGCCGCCGCACCTGTTGCCAAACCAAAGGCAGTACAACCATTCAAAGCTATGGGCAGACACAACAAGCATGCGATAAGAAAAGGTTTAATAAATCGTGTCATTCAATAGGCTCCTTAAATTATTCTTATTCGCAAAAAGCATTACGAATATGCTCTACAATACCATGTGCGGAGACGGCAGCAACATCAAAACGTATCGCCATTACCTCTTGTTCATAGTTTTGTATAAATATTTTCGCTGCATTGATAATACGTTTTTGTGTTTTTAATGTGACGGCTTCAAGACCATCCTCTTGATTTTTACGCGCCTTCACCTCTACAAAAATAAGTACATTATTTTTTCGGGCAATTAAATCAATCTCACCAAATTTGGTTTTATAGCGTTTGGCTAAAATCTTATACCCAATAAAACGAAGGTAAAATGCCACAAGCCATTCTGCCCAAAGCCCCTTTTGATAGCTACTTATCTGCCGCATCTTTTAACGCTAACGCCCTATTATATACAACCTTCTTTGCCAAAGCGGTCTGCATCCGCACAAGCTCAACTGCTTCTTTAAGGCTATTCGCTGATAAAGCTTTTCGCAAAAGATCATCCAGCGCATCTTCACCAATAACCTCATCACTTTTACCTTCAATAACGATAACAATCTCACCTTTTAAGATATGTGTTTCGTAATGCGTTAGTATTTCATCTGCGGTTCCAGAAAACACTTCTTCAAACTTTTTAGTGAGCTCTCTGGCAATAACAATTTTTCTATCACCCAGCACATCCTTCATAAAGCCAAGCGTTTTTGTTAATCTATTTGCTGATTCAAAGAACACATGCGTCTCGGTCTTGTTTTTAATTGTAGCCAATAGTGCGTTCAATGCGCCAGATTTAGTAGGTAAAAACCCCTGAAAAGTAAAAATGTCTGTAGGCATTGCAGATAATTGCAATGCGTTCAACACAGCACTTGCACCTGGAATTGCATAAACAGGCAAGCTGGCTTCACGACAAGCTTTAACAAGCTTATAGCCGGGATCAGCAATCATCGGCGTGCCTGCATCACTTATTAATGCCAGCACCTTTCCTTCTTTTAGCATTGCAAGCACAGCCTCTCTATCCGCCGCTGTGCTATGATCGTGATAAGGCCTTAGTGGTTTTTTAATACCATAGGCATTAAGTAATTTTGTGCTGACACGCTTATCTTCACATAGAATCATATCTGCTGCTGACAAAACGTCCAAAGCCCGCAACGTCATATCACGTAAATTGCCGATAGGCGTCGCCACGAGATACAATCCTGTTTTCGGGGAAAATGGTTCTGGCCAAAGCTTCATTTTTTCGCTATCAATCATATCTCACTTATTTAAATGCTGTTGGAGCCACCTATGATAATGAAACTACGCCCTTTTGTCCTAACTTTATTTTCTTTACTCGCATTAAGCGGCTGTGTTACAGCACCTAACAAACCATTATCATCAGGGAATGCCGAAACATTACCAAGTATTCTGGCACAGGGCACATTAAGCGTTGAACAACCTGGCACAGCCTATGATCCCTACGATTATTATGTTCGTAGCGATCAAGACACTGCTGTCATTTCAGCACCTCAAGAAGAGATTGCAGCTCAAGCACCAGATTACCGCAATGTCAGAGCCGCCACGCCTAAAAAGGACCGAGTCAAAGTAGCTATCCTCTTACCACTTAGCGGAGAGCACAAGAAAATTGGTCAACAAATGTTAAATGCTGCACAAATGGCTTTGTTTGACGTTGGCGATCAAAATTTTGAACTTATGCCTAAAGACACAAAAGGCGATGCACAAATAGCCGTTATGGCGGCTAATGATGCTATTAACCAAGGCGCAAAACTTATACTAGGCCCGTTATTTTCTGAAGAAGTAAAAGCAGTACGCCCTTATATCGCTCGCTCCAATATTCAAAATATCAGCTTCTCGACAGATTGGACAGCAGCAGGTCAGAATACTTATGTGATGGGCATCTTACCATTTGAACAAGTATCACGCATTGCTGAGTACGCCTCTAAAAATGGTAGTAAGAATTTTGGTGTTATCTCCACAGAAGATGCTTACGGTAAAAACGTAACAGACAGCTTCAATAATGCTGTGAGAAGTCATGGCGGCCGTGTCACGAAGCTTCTGACAATCAGTCCTCTAAATAATAATATCTCGCCTGATATTCGTGAGTTTGTGAATTACGATGCCCGTAAAGAAAATTATGATGCAGCACTAGCCGCTGCAGAACAAGCGGTTAAAATGAACCCGTCCAATCGTGAAGCAAAAGCCAAGCTCGCAGAGTTACAACTTGTTAGTACAACCAGCGACCTTCCTTATGATACATTATTTGTCCCAGTGGGCGGAGAACTAGGTCGTAACATTGTTAATCTCTTACGCTTCTATGAAGTAGACAATCACAACGCAACCCTTCTGGGCACAGGTGTGTGGGATGATGCAGGGCTTATTCGCGAGCCTGCGTTCAATGGGTCTTTATTTGCAGCGCCATCGCCACAAGCTCGCTTTGACTTCGAGCAAAATTACACCAATGTTTACGGAGAACGTCCAGCACGTATTGCCTCATTAGCCTATGATGGCACAGCTTTAGCGGCTGTATTAGCCAACAAAGGGGCACAAGAAGGTTACTCAACAGATCAAATCTACACCCGTAATAATATCCAAAATCCAAATGGTTTTGCAGGTGTCGATGGTATTTTCCGTTTCGGTCGTAATAATCTCGTAGAACGAGGCATGGCCGTTCTGGAAATAAACAAAGATAATTTGATTGTAAAAGAGCCCGCACCAATTACATTTCAGCGGTAATTTTTAATTACTTAAGAAACGTATCCGTCTTGCGCCGGCCTATTTTGCCGAGCATTTCTTTTTCACGCTCCAAGCGTGCTTGCATGGCCAAAAAGATTTGCTCTGGAATATTCACATCACAACAACTTTCAATGCCTTTGAAGCCAGGAAATGTGTTCGCCTCACAAATTGTGTAGCCATCCTCTGTAAACAAAAGATCGATACCCGACACTTGAATATTCAATACCTTTGACGCATCAATTGCCAAACGAATTGCCTCTTCATCTGGTACAAATTCACGTACTGAACCACCTTGTGAATAATTGGCCTTAAAACCACCGGGCTTAGCATTACGTTCCATTGAGGCAACTACTTTTCCATCAACGACAAATAAACGTAAATCACGGCCCTTACTTTTAGAAATAAACTCTTGGAAAATAAGCAAAATATTTGGCTGCGTTTCACCGATCAAATCCATCAAATCATGGAAAGCTGTAGGCGTATCAATTAAGAAAACACCCGTCCCATTAACCCCCAATAATGTTTTAACAACTACAGGAAAACCAAGATTGCGCTCAATGAGAGCTAAATTCACAGGGAATTTTGCAAGCATTGTTTTAGGCGTTGGCAAATGGTTTTCTGCTAAAATCTGATGCGTATGCATTTTATCAGCAACAGATTCAATCGTGGCTGAATTATTAAATACACGCACACCCATACGCTCAAGTTGACGAATAACAGCTAAGGCAAAATAACCAGTATCAACGACATACGTCCTTGGTAATAAGAAATCTGGTAAAGTATGGGGCTTACCATCAATTAATACAGTGTCACGATTTTCATCTGTAACAAGAAGATCAAATTGCTCTGGGTTATATACCTCAACCTCTAAACCCATCTTCTTACCTTCCGCAAGAAAACGTCTTACTTCATAAGCCTCTGACGTGGCTGCTTCGATTTCTTCGTTAAATAAAATCCAAATTTTCATTATTATTAACACACCTCTTTTTAGGAAGGAGGCACAATGGCCAATAAACCCTCAAATGTCAAGTTATAGAATTATGTATAATACATAACAAAGATGTTATTAGCTATATAAAAAAGAGTGATTTTAACAACACCTTTGCTATTCTATGCCTATGTATGATTTTGAGCCTATCACCTATTCAAATAAAGGATCCGCTTGGACACGTGCTTTAGTTAGCACACTTGAATATATGACAGGTCGACTATGGGTTGAATATAACTATGACCAATGCATCAAAAAGCATGATGTAGACAGAGCCAAAAACCCCGACCATCCGATTTTCACAACTGCTCTCGACCATATGAAAATAAGCATTGAAATCGCCAGCGGTGCGCTAGAAAATATCCCTGCTACAGGCCCATTAATTGTTGTTGCCAATCATCCTTTTGGCATTGTCGATGGTTTTATCATGAACCAATTATTATTTCAGCGTCGTAGAGATTTTTACATTCTTACCAATCAAGTTCTTTTGAAATCGGATCGTATAACACCCTTCTTACTACCCATTGATGACGGCGAAACGCCTGAGGCTGTGGATACCAACAAGAAAAGTATCTTCAAGTCTTTAAAACACCTTAAAAATGGCGGCACGATAGGTATTTTTCCTGCTGGTCGTTTGGCACGCCCAAAAGGCCTGCTCAAACCTTTTGAAGATCTTGAGTGGCAAGCGCTCCTATCTTATCTTCTTACAAAAGGTGGAGACAAAGAAAACGGTCAATATCCAACCATCCTCCCTTTATTCTTTGAAGGCGAAAACTCTTTTCTGTTTCGCTTAGCAGCAATGGCAAAAATGTTTACATTAACCAGATCGCTGGTTTTAAATGAATGCCGTAACAAAGCAGGAAAAACCATCAAAGTTCATATTGGCCAACCAATCATCCCTGATGCCGCATTATTACAAAAACCACATTTAGAGATCGCGAATATTTTAAGAGAAAAGACCTTAGCCCTTGGTAAACAGGGCCAATCAGAGTAAGCTGACACCATCATGTTTGAAGAAGAAATCCTAAAATTTATCCAAAATGCCATAAGCTGGTTAAACGGCAACGTTTTAACGCCACAAACAGGCATAGAATTTATCATTATTTTTATAGCTTTCGGTTTAGGCTTATTAGGCAAAAAAATATTAACACCAATACTTTTAAGACTTATCAACCAAGCCAACCTCCCGTGGCGCTTCGAGCATATATTAAAAAGTATTACAGGTTTGACACCCCACATGATTATGGCCGTTTTGTTGGCCTTTACCATTCCTATTGCAACCATAAGCCCTTTCACTTTTGCTACAATTTGGATCACGGCCGCAACAAAACTCTTAATGGCTTGGATTTTTATTCGAATTGCAGCACAACTCATCGCTAATACCTTTCTGAGAAAAATACTAACGTCCGCTGCGTGGATTATTGCAGCTCTCTCGATCTTAGGCATTTTGGACAATACCATTTCAGCGATGGATGGCCTTGGTTTTAAAATAGGTGATTTTCGCCTTTCAGTTTTATCTATTTTTCAATCTATCATATCGGTTGTGTTGTTTGTTTCTGCCGCATTCTTTTTAAGCAGCTTCTTAGACAAACGCTTACAAAAAACGACAGATATATCTGTTACGGCACGCGTTCTTATTAGTAAGGTAATCAAATTTGCACTCATTAGTATTGCTGTTCTTATAGGTATAACGAGCGCAGGGATCGATTTATCCGTTCTGGCCGTGTTTGGTGGTGCCCTTGGTATTGGTATTGGTTTTGGTCTGCAAAAAGGTGTTTCAAACCTTTTCAGCGGTATTCTACTTCTTCTAGACCGTTCTATTAAACCTGGAGATGTTATTCAATTACAAAACGGTGAAGCCTTTGGTTGGGTCGAGCATATGGGCGCACGTTATACGAATATTGTAACACGTGACAATATTTCTTACCTTGTGCCTAATGAAGATCTCATTACACAACAAGTTGTCAATTGGAGTCATGGCAATACCCTTGTACGTATGCAGATCGTTTTCGGTGTTCACTATGATAGTGATCCACATTTTATCAAAAAAATTGCTATAGAAGCGGCTCAGAAAGCCAAACGTGTCGTTGAAGAACCTCTGCCTGTCTGTCATTTAATCGAATTTGGTGATAGCTCTATTAAATTCACATTGCGTTTCTGGATTAAAGACGCTGAAAAAGGTGTTACCAATGTAAAAGGGGACGTTTTTCTAGCATTATGGGATGCCCTAAAAGAAAACAATATAAAAATCCCTTATCCGCACCGCGAAGTATTCGTTCACAATAGTTAATTTTTCCATATTAACCCTACCTTAAACTTATTCAGGCATTATAAACCTTCATATTGAGACATTTGAGGGAGTGTATATATGGAGGGGTTAAGTCTATATTTTATTGGAATTCAAGCCTTAGGGCTTATAGGCTACCTATTTTATAGCATCTCTTCTTATTCAAAAAACTACAATGTCATTGCCAGAAACGAATCCATCGGCTGTGCTATGATTTCAGCACACCAACTGATGCTGGGCTCGGTTATTGCCAGTATTATCAATATTTTATATCTGATTTTAGCCCTTCTCATGCGCTTGGGTGGCTTTAGACATGGGCCACATTATTTGCCTAGCTTAGCTATTATCTTCTTAGCTTTGATTGCAGCCAGTTTTTTCAGCTGGACGGGGGCAGTAAGTGATTATTTAGCTTTTATGGCGACAACCGTTTTTATCATATCCCGTGCCTTTAAGTCTGATATGGTATTTCGTAGCCTTGCAATTGTTTCAATGATGTTGTGGTTTGGCTTTAATCTATCTGTAGGCTCGGTGCCTGGATTGATCTTCAACGTTATCTATATCCATGGCCATGCTGATAAATTAGGGCTTTATGCTGCAATGCTTGAAAAAGTCCAGCCACTCAAAGAGCTCTTTGCTAAAAAAGAAGTTATTCTGAAATCATAAAAAAATAGCACGCTCAATGGCGTGCTATTAAGTCTTAATCACAGCGTTATTTTCTACTCAGCCGCTGCTGCTAATGCCGTTGTACCATCTAAAGCACTTTCTGTATCCAACACCGTAGAAACTGCTTGGATCGTCGCACCTATACGGATTGACGCTTGAATAGCGTCCTTACTTAAGCCTTCTTTCAACAATTGTGCTTCATGCGCATCAATACACATACCGCAGCCATTAATCGCTGATACAGCCAGTGAATAAAGCTCAAAATCAGCTTTTTCAATACCAGGTGCACCAATAACATTCATGCGCAGTTTAGCAGGCAATGTTTGGTATTCCTTATTTGCAGCTAAATGCACAAAACGGTAATAAACATTATTCATCGCCATGATTGACGCCGCTGCTTTTGCAGCCGTTAAAGCTTCTGTTGAAAGATGCTGTGACGCTTCTGCCTCTACAGCTTTAATAACAGTGGCATTACGCCCTGCCATCGCTGAGGCCAAAAAGGTGCCCCATTTTTGCTGGTCTGTTAAAATCTCTTCATTTGCCAAGCTAGACAAGTTTAGTTTGATGTCTTTAGCGTAATCTGGCAGCAATTCTTTCAATGTATCAATGCTCATCATCAATCCTTTTCTAAAGTTAGTGGGTGAGACCGAGCATTACGCTCGATCTCGGGGAGAGTATTAGGCTTATTCAGCTGCTAGTGCTTTAAGGTCAATGCCTTCGCCGCCAACTGGACGGTTACAAGCGCATAGCTCATCGCTTTGAAGACCATCAAGAATACGTAATGTTTCTTTTGGGCTACGACCAACATTCAAATTGTTAACAGATACGTGCTGAATGACATTATGCGGGTCAACGATAAATGTTGCACGGTAAGCAACACCTGATTCTTCACGTACACCCAAACCATCAACCAATGATCCGTTTGTGTCAGCAAAGCTCCACTGATCTAATTTGTTAAGATCAGCATGTTCACGACGCCATGCCAGCTTACAGAATTCATTATCTGTAGAACCACCAAGAACAACACAATCACGATCAGCAAATTCGCTATTCAATTTTGCAAACTCAGCTATTTCAGTAGGACATACAAATGTGAAATCTTTTGGATAGAAATAAATTACTTTCCACTTATCTTTAAAGCTTTCATTTGTGATAGTTTCAAAAGCAGATTCGCCGTTTTCTTCATGTTTCATAAAGCCTGGCTTAACGCCTGTTACTTCAAATTCTGGTAGTAGATCTCCAATAGTCAGCATATTTATCTCCTTTAACTGATTTACATTTATTTACGAGCCGATCATGGACAATTTTGAACAAAAACACCAATGAATTATCCCTATCCCAGAAATCGATAAAAACGATTGATAGATTTATAAATTATTGATAAATATGATACATGAAGAATTATCCTAGCCTGCGCCAAATCCAATATTTTCTTAGTTTAAGCAGAAGCCTATCCTTTTCCAAAGCGGCCGAAGATTGCTTTGTTACACAATCCACGTTAAGTGCTGGGATTAAAGAATTAGAAGTGCTCATAGGACAACCTTTGGTTGAACGCTCCAGCCGACACGTGCAACTCACTCACTACGGCAAAGAATTTAAGAAAGAAGCCGAGAAATTGCTTCACTTTGCTGACCAGATTATTGACCCTACTGCCCGCCGTGACAATATTGCGGGGCCGTTCTACTTAGGAATAATACCCACTATTGCCCCATATTTTGCGCCGCAGTTTCTAAAAAATGTTCAAATACAGTACCCCAAACTCGACTGCGTATTGGATGAAGATTTAACAGACCATTTGTTGGAAAAACTGCGTTCTGGACGTATTGACGCAGCAATCATTGCTTTGCCTTACGATATTGGCTCACTACAAAAACATGTCTACGCTCAAGATAAATTTATGCTTGCTTTACCAAAAACGTATGATTATCAATCACCAATCATCGCCAAAGAAGAATTAAGCCAAATTGATCTTATCTTACTCGAAGATGGTCATTGCTTGAGCGATCATGCAATTAATGCCTGCTCACTAAATACAAAACTAAAGAAACAAAAACATAGTCTTTCATCACTAATGAGCGTGATGAGTCTATGTGAAACGGAGAATAAAGGCACGCTCATTACCGAAATGATGCTCGAACCACTACAAAACATGTTCACCAACTTTCGCTTCATTGATATCAAAAGTGACAAACCTTTACAGCGAGATATAGCACTGACGTGGCGTAACTCAGGCCCAGACAATCATTTTTTACAACAGATAAAAATTGCAAAATTATTCAAATAAAGCTATATACTGCTCCATGATGTGGAAAGTAGCTGCCTTTTATAAATTTACTGCTCTTGAGAACTTGTCAGACTGGCAAGCCAAGATCAAAGCTGAATGCGCAAAATACGGCGTATGCGGGACTATATTACTTGCCCCAGAAGGCATCAACTCAACCTGTGCTGCCAAACCTGAAGACTTAGATGCCTTCATTACATGGCTCGGCACCCATAAAGAATTTGATGGCTGGGAATTAAAATTCTCTGCGGCAAGCGAACAACCATTCAAACGTATGAAAGTGCGCTTGAAAAAAGAAATTGTTACAATCCGCAATGAAATGGCTGACCCAACAAAAATCGTTGGCACCTATGTTAGCCCTGCTGAATGGAATAAAATCATTGCCGATCCAGAGACTATATTGATTGATACACGCAATGATTACGAGGTAGAGATTGGTACGTTTAAAAATGCTATTGATCCAAAAACGGATAGTTTTCACGAATTTCCGAGATGGGTAAAAGAACATTTAGATCCAGCTAAACATAAAAAAGTTGCTATGTTCTGCACTGGCGGTATCCGTTGTGAGAAAGCCTCTTCTTACATGAAAGCGGAAGGCTTTGAAGAAGTCTATCATCTCAAAGGCGGCATTTTACAATATTTGGAAGATGTGCCTGCTGAACAAAGCCTATGGGACGGCGAGTGCTTTGTCTTTGATGAACGTGTGGCGGTTGGGCATGGCCTTAAAGAAGGTAACTATACAATGTGTTACGGCTGCGGTGCCTTTATCACTAAAGAAACATTGGAACACAAAGATTATGAGCCTGGTATTCATTGCCCTAAATGTAAAGGAACGCATTCAGAAGAAAAACTTAGATCAATGCGTGACCAACATAAACATTACGCAAAAATCAAAAAAAGCGCCTAAAAAGGCGCTTTTTTATTATCTGTTACAATAGCAAAATTATTCAACTGGCATTTCGCCCTTTTTATCTTTCATTTCTTTCCATTTTTCTTTCATCTTTGCTTTCGCTGCTTCACCTTCTTCTTTAGTGACAAAACCATCGCCATCTGTATCCATCTTCTCAAAACGAGCATCATGGGCAGCCTGTGATTCAGCCTTAGAAATTTTACCATCCTTATTTGTATCAACTTTTTCCATGTAATGGTTACCTTTGTGCATATCAGCCATAGCAACAGCCGGAATTGCAGCAGTAATAACAAATGCAGAAAGTGCAGGTAATAAAATAGACTTCATAATATAACTCCTTGTAGGGTTGCTTTATTTAACATTCACTTAGTATGAAAGCTAAATGAGGCAAGAGCACGGCAAGAAAAAGCCCTGATTAAGGTTATTTCTTAGTCGATTTTTTCGGCTCTGGCGTTGGTTGTATCATATGCAGGTCACGCTGTGGGAACGGAATAGAAATACCCTCTTTATCAAACGTCGTTTTAATTTCTTCTGTTAACGCAAAGCGTACCGCCCAATAATCTGCTGTTTTAACCCAAGGACGCACCACAAAATTTACCGATGAGTCTGCTAATTCTGACACAGCGATCTGATGTGCTGGTGTTTTCAACACTTTTTCATGGGAACTGATAATTCTCTCTAAAACCTTATGCACCTTCTTCAGGTCATCGCCATACCCAACACCAATCACCATGTCAATACGGCGGGTAGGCATCGCTGAATAATTAATAATATTATCAGAGGTAATTGTACCATTCGGAATAATAATACGCTTATTATCAGGGGTAATCAGCACCGTCGTGAAGATTGAAACATCACTTACTGTCCCGCCGACACCAGCGACTTCGACATAATCGCCTGCCTTAAAGAAGCGGAAAATAATAATCAAAACACCAGCGGCAAAATTAGACAGAGACCCTTGTAAAGCCAAGCCAACAGCCAAACCAGCAGCTGCAATCGCTGCCGCCAATGATGTTGTTTGCACACCTAACTGGCCGAGAGCCGCAATAATAATAAATACAAGCAGGCCAACATAAAGTATCTTCGTCAGAAAGCCAATCAACGTAGCGTCCATATTGGCACGCGCCAAAGCTTTTCCTGCCACCAATTGAATGCGGTGTGCCACCCATTTCCCAATAAAAAAGATCGCTAGCGCAGCCAATACTTGTAAGCCATAAGCACTTACAGACAGCCAAATCTCTGTCATTGTTTCTTCATTAATATTATCGGTAATAGATGTGATATCCATTCTCTAACTCCTTATCTGTTATTTATTTTCTAAGACTCTAGGCCTTTACGTTTTAAGAAAGCCTCTTCCGATGGCTCACGTCCTCTGAATTCTATATATAGCTCCATAGGGTCAACAGACCCACCTTTAGCCAAGACATTTCTAAACTTGAGGGCTGTCTCTTTATCATATAGACCGTTTTCTTCAAACGCCGAGAAAGCATCCGCATCCAAAACTTCTGCCCATAAATAAGAATAATATCCTGCAGAATAGCCACCCGCAAAAATATGTGAGAACGATGTTGAAAAGCATCCGCCTTCATATTTCAACATCTTGCCTTCACGCATAATATCACGCTCAAAACTTACCACGTCTTTAATGTCTGAAGGGTCTTTAATATGCCAACGCATATCTAGCTTAGAATAAAGGCTTTGTATCATTACTGTGCGACCAGCCATAAATGTTTTACTCGCCTCAATCTTATCAAATAACGCCCGTGGCAGCGGCTCGCCGGTTTCATAATGTTTAGCAAAACTAGCCAACACACCATAATCACCAAGCCATTGTTCGTTAATTTGTGAAGGGAGTTCAATAAAGTCCCACATCACCCCACGTAAACCTAGTGACTGATATGTTGTTTCACAGCATATATCATGTAAGGCGTGGCCAAACTCATGGAACAAAGTTTCAACTTCATAAAAACTTAAAAGTGACGGTGTATCTTTGGTTGGCTTGGTGAAATTACACACATTTGTCACAAGAGCCTTTTTAATAATGCCTTGTTCTTTTCCATGTGGGCGGAAAGAGTTCTCCCATGCACCATCTCGTTTTGTTTCTCGAGGGAACAAATCAAAATAATATAATGCTTGGAAAGTACCATCAGCATTAAACACTTCATAGACTAGAACATCGTCATGGTAGACCGAATACTTATTCTCTGGTGCTTTCTTAAAAGTGAAGCCGTACAGCTTCTCAGCATGCGTAAATAAGCCTTCTATAACATTTTCTAACTTGAAATAAGGACGAAGTTCTTCTTCATCATAATCAAATAATTGCTTTTTGAGTTTCTCAGAATAATACAGAATATCCCAAGGTTTAAAATCTGATACACCATCTTCTTTAGCAAGAGCACGTAATGCATCAAGATCCTTTTGAGCTGGTTCTTTTGCCCGTTCGATCATTTTATCAATAAAGCTCATGACTTCTTTCGGCTTTTTCGCCATACGCTTTTCTAAAACGAAATCCGCATGACTGGCATAACCCAGTAACTTAGCTCGCTTATAACGTAATTTAGCGATGTTTTTGACATTTTCTTGGTTATCAAAATCATCTTCGAAAGCTTTAGAAGATGCCGCTCGCCACATTTTTTCACGCAAAGAACGATTTTCAGCATAGCGCATAAAAGGTAAATATGACGGCATATCCAAGACAAAACGATATTGCCCTTCATAATTTTTTTCAGTGGCAGATTCTTTAGCCGCTACAATAGCCGTTTTCGGCAAGCCGCGTAAATTGGCCTCATCATCAATTAATAGTTCAAAAGCATTCGAAGAACTCATAATATTTGATGAATATTGTGGTGTGATCTTAGCCATTTCTTGGTCAATCTCACGAAGCCTTTTCTTCTCATCCTCTTTTAATTTTGCGCCATTACGCACAAAACTTTGCCAGCAACGCTCTAACAACATTGCCTGCTCTGTATCTAACTCCAAAGTTTCTTTGCGATTATAAACAAAATCGACACGCTTAAATAAATCTGCATCTAAAGAAATATCATTAGAAAAAGCAGAGGTGATACTACCAATTTCTTCGGCGAGAGCTTGAATTTTGTCGGTACGATGTGCCGCATAATAAGTATAAAAAACACTCAAAACTCTTGATAACTCAGGCTCTAATTCTTCCAGCGCTTCAATCGTATTTTCAAAATCCGCAGGTTCTGGATTAGCCTTTATGCTTTCAAGCCTTGCTTTCGCAAGCTCTATACCTTTATGAACAGCCGGCAAATAATCGTCTTCAGTGAACCCAGTAAATTGGGGCGCTTCATAAGGAAGCGTCGAAGGTTGTAATAAAATATCAATACTCATCGCATGAAATTAAGTGTTTTGAGGCATTAAATCAAGCACTCACGACAAAATGATTATTTGCTATAATTTTATTTGACTCACTCACGACTTATGTCCTATAACCCAAGTAATAAACATAAAAAAATGACATAAACACGGCTCCTTCAAAATAACTGTGTTTATACATTCTTCCCCACAGTAAGCCCCAAGGTCTTTTAGATCTTGGGGTTCTTTTTATCCATATTGACTTTTTTAGCCGCTTTGGTCATGTTGTTTAAATGACAAAAGACACAGATTTCAAGCCTTATCCAGAAGCAAAACCAAATTCTTCATTCCCGAAAATGGAAGAAGAAATTCTAAACTTTTGGAAAAAAGAAAATATCTTTAAAAAATCAATCGAAAATCGCCCTGAAAACGATGAATTTGTTTTCTATGATGGCCCACCCTTTGCGAATGGTCTGCCGCATTATGGGCACCTTGTAACCTCTTATATTAAAGATACTGTACCACGTTACCAAACTATGCGTGGCAAACGTGTTGAGCGTCGCTTTGGCTGGGATTGCCACGGCTTACCCGCAGAGCTACAAACAGAAAAAGAGCTTGGTATCTCTGGTCGCTATGAAATTCTTGATTACGGTATAGAAAAATTTAACACAGCCTGCGAAAACTCGGTTCTGAAATTCACCCATGAATGGGAATCCTACGTCAATCGTATGGGTCGCTGGGTTGATTTTGATAATGATTACAAAACCCTTGATATCACTTATATGGAATCAGTGATGTGGGCGTTTAAATCACTCTGGGATAAAGGTTACATCTATGAAGGCTACCGTGTTGTACCTTATAGCTGGGCCATTGAATCACCGCTTTCAAATTTTGAAACTCGCATGGATGACAGCTACCGCATGCGTCAAGACCCTGCTGTTACAGTGCGCTTTAAACTAAATGAGCCATTTAACGGCAAAACAGCTTACTTACTAGCATGGACAACAACGCCGTGGACATTGCCTTCTAATTTGGCGATGGCTGTGCACCCTGATCTTGATTACGCCGTTGTTGAAAAAGAGGGGGAGCTGTACATCTTGGCTGAAGCACGTCTTGGTGCCCATGGCAAAGAATTTGGTGATGAACCAACATACACAACGATCAAAGGTACTGCTTTAAAGGGCCTAACCTATGAGCCGCTCTTCCCTTACTTCAAAGACACTGAAAACGCTTTCCAAGTGTTAACAGCTGATTATGTCTCTGCCGAAGATGGTACAGGGATTGTTCATCAGGCACCAGGTTTTGGTGAGGAAGATTTAACCAATTGCCAGCAAGCACAAATCCCGATTGTTGTGCCCATCAATAGCAAAGGCGAATTCACAGGCGAAGTGCCAGATTATGAAGGCATGCTATGGATGGATGCCAATAAGCCGATTACACAACGCCTCAAAGAAGAAGGTAAGCTTGTGCGTCAAGAAACGATTGATCACAATTATCCACATTGTTGGCGGACAGACCAGCCACTTATCTATAAAGCGATCAATAGCTGGTACTTAGAAGTCTCTAAATTCAAAGACCGTATGGTTGAACTGAATAAAAATATCAGCTGGATCCCTGACCATATCCGTGATGGTTCTATGGGTAAATGGTTAGAAAATGCCCGTGACTGGAATATCTCACGTAGCCGTTTTTGGGGCGCACCGATCCCTGTGTGGCGTTCGGACAACCCAACCTATCCACGTGTAGATGTTTACGGCTCTATAGAAGAACTAGAAAAAGATTTTGGTGTGAAGGTTGATAACCTCCATCGCCCGATGATTGACAACCTAACACGTCCAAACCCTGATGACCCAACAGGCAAATCAATGATGGTGCGTGTTGAAGATGTCCTTGATTGCTGGTTTGAATCGGGCTCAATGCCTTATGCCCAAGTGCATTACCCGTTTGAGAACAAGGAATGGTTTGATAATCATTTCCCCGGCGACTTTATCGTTGAATATATCGGTCAGACACGTGGCTGGTTCTACACACTCATCGTGCTTTCGACAGCGTTATTTGATCGTGCGCCTTTTGAAAACTGCATCTGTCACGGTATCGTTTTGGATGAAAACAAACAAAAACTCTCTAAACGTAAACGTAACTATCCTGACCCAGTTGAGGTTTTTGACCAATTCGGCTCAGATTGTATGCGTTGGTATTTAATCTCTTCAACATTAGTGAATGGTGGCGATCTGGCTGTGCCAAATGATGGTGGTAAAGCCATCGGTCAAATCCGCAATCAAATCCTTAACCCACTTTGGAATGCCTATAGCTTTTATACACTCTATGCCAATGCTGATAAATTGCGTGGAAAAATTATTCAATCAAGCGATAACACGCTCGATCAATATATTTTGGCGAAAACACGTACCTTGATAGAAGCTGTCCAAGCAAAAATGGAAGTCTATGACTTACCTGGCTCTTGCGTTGAAATCCGTGAATTCTTTGATGCACTGACCAATTGGTATATCCGTCGCTCTCGTGATCGTTTTTGGTCGGCTGAAAAAACAGCCGATAAGCAAGCAGCTTATGACACATTATATACAGTGCTACATAATCTATGCCGGGTTGCGGCACCGTTTTTGCCGTTTTTGACAGAAACAATCTATAGAAACTTAACAGGTGAAGAATCTGTGCATTTAACGGATTGGCCAAAAGCCGATGCCTTAGCGGCCAATGCAAATCTTGTCTCTTCTATGGATATGGTGCGTGAAGTCTGTTCAGCGGCTCTTTCTGTACGAGAACAAGAAAATCTTCGTGTGCGCTTGCCTTTGGCTGAATTGATTGTCGCCTCAGAAACCGCCAATACATTAGAAGATTTTAAAGAATTAATGGCTGATGAGTTGAACGTGAAGAAAGTCACGTTAAGCACTGATCTAGCGCAATACGGCTCATTAGAATTAAAAGTAAATCCACAGATTGGTAAGAAACTTAAAGATAAAATGAAACCAGTTATGGAAGCATCTCGTTCTGGTGATTGGTCAGATAATGGCGATGGCACTGTAACTGCCGCTGGCGTTACTTTAGAATCTGAAGATTTCTCTATGCGCCTTAACACAGCCGAAGGTTTGTCCTCTCAACAAATTTCTGGCCAAGGTGCTGTTATTTTGGATACCAAGCTGACGCCAGAATTGGAGCAAGAAGGCATAGCCCGTGACCTTATTCGCCTTATCCAGCAAACTCGTAAGGATGCCGATTTCGATATTTCAGACCATATTGATCTGACTCTTAGCGTCTCTGATACGATTAAACAAGCCGCAGATACACATGCAGAGATGATAAAAGCGGAAACACTGACGAACAGCCTTGGATTCACTGGTGATAACAGCGAATACACAGGCACGCATGATCTTCTAGGCGAAAGCGTTAAGATATCGGTGACACGTAGTCGCAAAGCAGCATAACAAGCCTGTTTACAACCTTAAAAAACCGTTGATTCAAGCCCTTTGGCGTGCCATGGTAAGTGCATGAAAAATAAACATATTGCCTTAATACTTATCCTACTTATTGTTCTTGCCGATCAACTCACAAAATGGTGGGTTTTAGAAGGATTCTTACGAGAAGACCCTAGTGCTGCCCTTAATTTCTTTGAATGGTTCACCTCATCTGAGCGCTTACCGTTCGGTGGGATCTATGTTCTCCCATTCTTTAACCTTGTAATGGTATGGAATGAAGGGGTTAGCTTTGGCTTATTAAACGGTTTTGGGGAAACAGCTCTCATTTTAAGCTTCCTATCAATTTGTATTTCAATTGGTTTGGGCGTATGGATGCTCAAAACAGAGCGTAACTTTATTCGTTATACACTCGCTATTACTATTGGTGGTGCCATCGGAAATGTCATAGATCGCCTACGTTTTGGGGCTGTTGCTGATTTTTTAGACATTCATGTAATGGGCTATCATTGGCCTGCCTTTAATTTGTCAGATTCTGCTATTACACTAGGTGTTGCTCTATTATTGATAGACACAATTTTTCTAAGCAAAAAGCCATAAGTGAGGCCGTATGAAGACACTAAACAACATTGCAAAAATTTGTTTCGTAACCTTAATAACTATTTCAATGTCCGCCTGCACAAATCTAGGCAAGAAAATTGGTATTGGTGTCAATAAAACACCCGATGAATTCCGTATCACTAAGCATGCCCCTTTGGAAATTCCGCAAGGATTAACTTTGCCCGTCCCTCAACCTGGCGCCCCCCGTCCTCAAGAAGTGACTCCACAACAAGAAGCACAAAGCGTATTCAATGCGCAGCCCTCTTCCGCTGAGAATGCCGTGCTCAACAATGCTAACGATTCCATCGCCCCAACAACAACTAGCAATTCAGACGCTTTTTTAGACCAATTAGGTGCACAAGATATCGACCCCTCCATTCGTCAAAAGGTTAACGAAGATTATGAAGACCGAGTCAATGAAGATGTTCCTATTGGCTTAAAAGTTCTACGTTTAGGTAAAAAAGTTGAACCTAAAGCCGAGACAATTGATCCTAAAGCGGAACGTGAGAGATTACAGCAAAATTCAGCGCCACAAGCCGAGTAGCAATCATGCAGAAAAAAATATATATAGCGATTTTGTGTTTATTATTTTTTACGCATACTGCTATCGCACAAGATGATAAACTCTTTAATACCAAAAGCTTCACATTAGATAACGGCCTTGAGGTTATCGCCATTCCTAACACACGTTCGCCTGTTGTAACGCAGATGGTTTGGTACAAAACAGGGGCAGCAGATGAGCCCTATGGCCAATCAGGTGTCGCCCATTATATTGAGCACCTTATGTTTAAAGGTAGCGAAAATGTTGCACCAGGGGAGCTATCAAAAACCATTCGTGATCTAGGTGGAAATGACAACGCCTTTACGTCACAAGATTATACTGCTTATTTCCAGACGCTCTCATCCGAATATCTTGAAAAAGCTATGCGTATGGAAGCAGACCGCATGAAAGGCCTTAAAGTTCCCGAAGAAGAGGCGAAATCGGAATTGCTCGTTGTTTTAGAAGAACGACGTCAACGGTTGGAAAATGACCCTCAAGCATTATTTTTTGCCGAACTAAATGCTGCCCTTTATCCTGACCATCCTTATGGTATTCCGATTATTGGCTGGAAGGCAGATGTAGAAAATCTAACCCTAAATGATGCGCTTGAGTACTTTGAAGCACATTACAAACCTAATAATGCGCGGCTTATTGTTGCTGGAGATATAGAACCTGACAAATTAAAACGATTAGCAGAGAAATATTATGGTGGAATTAGTCGCCATAAGGTACCAAAACGTATTATTAATCGCCCCATTGACCCACTTATTACAAACACAACAATCAATATGCAGCATAGTCGGATTTTGCAACCTATCTATGCACGGTTTTATCGTGCCCCTAATTGGCAAGAAAACCAAAAAGAAAGTCTTGCTCTTACTGTTCTACAAGAACTTCTTGATGGCGGCTCTTCGGCACCTCTATATCAAGAACTCGTTGCAAAACAGAAGTTAGTTGCCTCCGCCAGCATACGCTATTCAAGCCAGTCCTTAGGACCAACTGATATTTCTTTCAGTGCAACACCTGCACAAAATATTGATGCACATAGCGTTAAGGCAGCTTTTGAAGCATTTATTGCGCACTATAGCCAAAAAGATTGGACAGAAGCTGAGATAAAACAAGCTGTAACACGTATCCAAGATAGTACCGCTTATTTACGTGACAGCGTAACAGGGCCGGCAATGATCGTGGGGCAGGCGCTAGCAACTGGCATGACATTGGATGAGATAGAGCATTACCCAAGCCTTCTCAATCAAGTAACCCCAAAAGACGTGAAAGCGGTTTTCAATAAATATATGTCGCCCAAATCGCTTTACGTAGAGGGCTTCTTAGAACCAGAAACAGCGTCCTTAGCTTCTCCCGAAAAAGCGGCTGAACCAACACCAGATAAGAAAAAAGGCAAATAGTATGAAACAGTTTCTTTTATCTTTATTGTGTTGTTTATGCCTAACGCCTGCTTTTGCAAGTGATAAAATCTTAAATATTCAACAAGTCACATCATCTAAAGGAATCACAGCGTGGCTTGTAGAAGATCATTCTATTCCTGTCATTTCGATGGAAATTGGGTTCACTTACGGGTCTGCACAAGATCCTGAAATGCTTTCTGGGCTTTCAACGTTACTCTCAAATACATTAGATGAAGGTGCTGGAGAAGTTGCAGCACAAGAGTTTCAAAAACGCCTAGATGACAATTCTATAACATTAAAATTCAATTCAAGTCGAGATGGCTTTTTTGGTTCAGTAAAAACTTTAAGTAAGCATAAATCAGAGGCTTTTCATCTGTTAAAACTCGCCCTCACAGCGCCCCGCTTCGATCAAGAAGCCGTTGATCGAATGATCGCTGCCAATCAATCAAGAATACGCTCTGCCCTTTCCGATCCAGAGTGGATTGCTGCACGGATTGCTAATGACAAAGCATATGAACATCATCCTTATGCAATGAATAGTGGCGGCACATTACAAAGCTTATCAAAAATTACACCTGTTAACTTACAAGAAGTTTTTAAAAGCACTATTACCCGAGAAAACTTAAGGGTTGCGGTAACTGGAGATATCACAGCTGAAGAACTTACTAAGCTATTAGACTATGTTTTTGCAAGCCTTCCACCATCACGGCCAAAAGCCCCCATCGAAAACATTAGCGTTCAAAATAAAGGGCAAAATTTTCTATACACACTCGACATCCCCCAAAGCTTTGTAGAAATGCGTTGGGATGGTCTAGGGCGTAAGGATGAAAATTACTACACATTATTACTGCTTAATCATATTTTAGGCGGCAATGGTTTTGGCTCTCGTCTAATGGAAGAAATTCGTGAAAAACAGGGCTTAACCTATGGTATTTATTCGTCCCCACAATTACTCGACCATGCACCAAGCTTCACTATTTCGACCTCAACGGAAAATAAAAATGTTGGCCTCATGCTTGACAACATAGATGCGATTGTAAAGGAATTTATTGCACAAGGCGTTACAAACGATGAATTACGCAGAGCCAAACAATATATGATCGGATCACTACCTTTACAATTAACCTCCACAGACAGTATCGCCAGTATATTACTCGGTATGCAAATGGATCAACTGCCCATTGATTATTTAGACAAACGTGATGCAGCAATACATAAAGTTTCCACCGAAGATGTAAAAACATTAGCCCAACAATTACTTACACCCGAACCATTAACAATTATTGTCGGCAACCCCACTTTGAATGATAACTATAAAATGCAAGTGGTTGAGGATATTCCTAATGCCCAATAAAAATACTATATGGCAACAATTAGAAAGACTGGCTAAGCAATCTATCTCCGTGCCTAATCTCATTAAAAATGAACCTAACAGGCTCGATCACTTTTCAGTGGATCTCGACGGGTTTTATTTTGATGCAAGCAAAACGCGTACATCACAACAAACATTAGATAGTTTAATTACCTATGCAAAGAGTTGTAATCTTGAAGATTGGCGCAGCAAAATGTTTGCTGGTGAGCGTATAAACAACACTGAAGACCGTGCTGTTCTACACACGGCCTTGCGTGCCAGTAACCCACGCAAAGAAGTAGCCAAAAGCCTTGCGCATATGAAAAGATTTGTGCAGCAAACCCATCAGGAAAAGCGCATTAAAACAATCGTCAATATTGGTATAGGCGGGTCTGATCTAGGACCACGCATGGTTTATGAAGCCCTTAAATCGACGCAGCAAAAACTAAATGTCTATTATGTATCAAATATTGATGGGCACGATTTACAAGCCGTGCTCAAACAATGTGAAGCCGATAAGACTTTATTCATTATTGCTTCCAAGACATTTACCACGATTGAGACTTTAACAAATGCAGAAACAGCAAAAAAATGGCTCGTTAATAAACTTGGTCAGAATGCTGTTAAAGATCATTTTGTTGCACTGAGTACAAACAGCCAAGCAGCCCAAGAATTTGGCATTGATGCTGACAATATCTTTCCTTTCGAGGACTGGGTCGGTGGACGTTTTAGCCTCTGGTCTTCTATTGGTCTGTCTCTTTCCCTAGGGTTAGGATTTGACGTTTTTGAAGAATTACTTCACGGTGCGGAAAATATGGACCAGCATTTCTTAAATGCACCTTTAGAACAAAATATCCCTGTGCTCATGGGATTGATCGGCTTTTGGCATATTAGCTTTTTAAATATCCATGCGCTTGCCTGTTTACCTTACGATCAACGCTTAGAGTTTCTACCCTTATGGTTGCAGCAATTAGATATGGAATCAAACGGCAAAGAAATCGACCGTAATGGTGACAAGGTAGATTACATCACAGGGCCTTATATATATGGCCAACCTGGCACAAATGGCCAACATGCTTTCTATCAACATATTCACCAAAGTCCTCTTCTAACATTTTGTGAATTTATCGGCGTTATAGAGCCTAATCACCCTTATAAAAACCAACACGAAATCCTCCTTGCCAATCTCGTAGGGCAAAGCCTTGCCCTCACAAATGGTCAAGAAGCATCAAAAGATGAGCCTTATAAACAATTCAATGGTAGCCGTCCCCACAGTGTTCTTTTGCTGCCCTCACTCAGCCCTTTTCATTTAGGACAATTGCTTGCCACCTATGAACATAAAATTTTTGTGCAAGGCATATTGTGGAATCTCAATAGTTTTGACCAATGGGGCGTTGAACTTGGAAAAACGCTGGCTAAGAAAGTTCTTGATGACAAGAATAACGAAACTGACGTTGCCGCAAAAGAATTAGTAAAACGCTTAAAGCTGTAAGCTTTCATTAACCTATCTTCTGCATACTTAAAATCTATGTTAGAATACATAGGATAAAGTTGCATTTACAAAAGGTAGGATACCTTGTCGTCACTGGATGAATTAACAACGATTGGCCAAGGCGAGCTTGAAGAATTTATCAAGCTCCATGTAAAATATCGTCGAGGCCTTGCGGGCGGACGAAAGTGTATCTTACAATTTAAAGTTCTTGACCATCTTAATTTCAATCGGGCTGACCTATCAGGCGCAGATTTTACTGGTTCAAGCTTTGTTAGCTCTAATCTAAGCCATTGTACTTTTGACCATTCTAATTTTTATGCATGTGATTTACGCAAAGTAAACATGATTGGGGCGAGTTTTAAACGGGCCGATTTTCGTGGTGCATATGTTGCCAATGCTGCAGCCGACGATGCTGATTTCTCGTCTGTAGATATGCGTGAAGGGCAGCTCGCAAAACTTGCCAAAGCACCAAAAGGACCTATCGTTCAACAAAAACGTAGCGGATCAGATGATCCTATCGTCATCACCTCTTTTCTTGGCTCATCGATGAAAAACAGTAATTTCAGTGGCGCAAAAGCCTATCGTGCTGACTTCAGTGGTGCCGAATTAAGTGGCGCTGCCTTTGTCGATGCCGATTTCCGAGGGGCTAATTTTGAAAATTGTAATTTAAGTAAAGCCATTATGACAGGGGCTAATCTTTGTGCGTCAAAACTAGATAAAGCTAATCTTTCAGGTGCAAAGCTTGAGTGGATTAGCACAGACAGTAAAACCTCTTTCAAAGGTGCTATTCGTTCGGAGGATACCCATAATGACCTTTATGACGGTGAGAAATCACTTATAGATCAAATTGCTGACCATATTGCCTATATTAACAGTGCTGGTGCTATTGGAAAGCGCATGGATGTTAAAGGCCAAGATTTTAGAGAATATACAACACTTCGTCGCTATCCTTTAACGGCACTCTCTGCTGTTGATTGTAATTTTTCAGATATGGATTTAAGTCAAATACAACTGCAAAGCTCGGTCATGCATGCCTCTGACTTTTCAAACTGTAATTTTTCAAGTGCTGACTTGCGTGGCTCCTCTTTCAAGCATTGTAATATGAAAGGTATCAATCTTAGTCTCGCCAATTTAAAACCACTGCAATTTAATGGTAGAAAACATATCGTAAACCTACAAAATGCTGATTTAAGAGAGGCTAATCTTTACGGCGCTGACTTATCAGGCGCTGACTTAAAGGGGGTTAATCTTGATGGGGCAGATCTATCACAAGCAACGCTTTCTCAAACCATATTAACAGGTGTTGATCTATCTAAAGTAAAAATGGAAAACACCACGCTTGTTGACATTATTCGTGATGAGTAAGCCTATCCACTGATTTCCTATACAAAACAAGCTGATTTCATTGCATTTATAGGCTCAAAAGCGCAGTGTTTCATCATGCGTATACGTTATTTACCAGAAATACTTATCAATCAAATTGCCGCAGGCGAAGTCATTGAACGCCCTGCTGCCGCTGTTAAAGAACTGGTTGAAAATGCTATTGATGCAGGGGCTAATCAGATAGACATTAGCCTTGAACAAGGCGGTAAAACACTCATCATTATCGAAGATGATGGGATAGGCATGAACAAGGAAGAGCTAGATGCTGCTCTTGATCGCCATGCCACCTCAAAACTGCTTGATGATGACTTATTACACATTTCTAGCCTTGGTTTTCGGGGTGAAGCAATGCCTTCTATTGGTGCCGTCTCCAAAATGACCGTAATCACTGCTCAAAATGGTGAAGCATGGCAGTTATCGGTTGAAGGCGGTAAGAAACAAGCAATTCAACCCGCCGCTCGTCAAAAAGGTACACGCATCGAAGTTCGTGATCTTTTCTATGCGACACCTGCCCGTCTCAAATTCTTAAAGACCGAACGCTCGGAATATTTAGCTGTCAAAGATAGCCTAACACGTCTGGCGATGGCCTATCCTGATATTGGCTTCACCTTACAACACAATGGCAATATCACATTACGCCTAAACCGTGAGAGTGATTTATTAGAAACCGCCCGTCTTAATCGTCTATCAGCCCTCATGGGGAAAGATTTTCAAGACAATGCCATGGCTATTCATGTTGAAAAACCTAATGAAGATAGCACAGACACCAAACTAACTGGTTTTGCCAGTCTTCCGACACATCACCGTGGTAATAATTTACACCAATTTCTTTTTGTGAATGGTCGACCTGTCAAAGACAGGCTTCTTATGGGCTGTATACGTGCTGCTTATATGGACGTACTTCATCGTGATCGTCATCCACAAGTTGCCCTTTTTCTCGACTTACCTTACACAGATGTCGATATCAACGTTCATCCCGCCAAAACAGAAGTACGTTTCCGCGATGTTCAACGTATTCGAGGCCTGATTATCTCAGCGCTACAAAATGCTATCCATACACATAGTCGAACCAGTGCCTCTTCTGTATCCCAAGATGCCTTAAATCGTTTTAAAACAAGCCCTGCTGTTAATCAAAATTGGCACCCAACAAACTTTCATCAAAAACCTTCTAACTTGCCATCTGCACAAGCTGTCATGGATGTATGGGCACCCTCTGGTCGTTCTTTTAGTAATTTAGCTACTACTACCGCTACAGCGTCACAAGCTGATCCTGTTGTTGTAGAGACACAAGAACAATACCCTCTAGGTGCTGCCATTGCGCAAGTACACGAAACCTATATCGTTGCACAAAGCAGTCATGGTCTTATTCTTGTCGATCAGCATGCTGCCCATGAACGCTTGGTATATGAACGTATCAAAGCGCAGCTCAATACCGACGGGGTTAAAAAGCAAAGCCTGCTTATCCCTGAAATTGTTGAGCTTAATACTGATGACATCACTAATCTTCTAGCCCGGCAAACAGAGTTAGAATCTTTAGGCCTTGTCATAGAAAGTTTTGGTAGTGATGCAATAGCCGTTCAAGCAGTGCCTGCCTTATTAGGCAACAAAACCAATGTTAAGGGGCTTATACTGGATTTGGTCGACGAAATTAACGAAACTGATAGCACAAAAGGTTTAACAGAGCGTCTATTTGAAGTTTGTTCCTCTATGGCATGTCATGGCTCTATTCGGGCAGGGCGTCGTCTTAATACCGAGGAGATGAATGCCTTATTGCGACAGATGGAACAAACAGATTTTTCTGGCCAGTGCAATCATGGTCGTCCGACCTATATTACTTTAGAATTAGATGACATTGAAAAACTCTTTGGTCGTAAAGAATAGGAAAATTAATATGACTGATAAGACGCAAAAAGATAATGAAAGACAAACAATTCTTGGCTTATATGGTGCATTTGCTGCCACCATTATCGCTCATCTTTATCCAGTTGGTATTATGGGTTTATTAGCGATTTGTCTAGCCATAGCTGTAATGATTTATGCTTATGTTTTAAAAGCAAAGGCAGAACCCTCCTCTCTAACGCATAATCATATGGTCTATATTATCCGCACTATATGGATTGGCTCAGTTTATTTACTTATTTTTATGGCCATAGCATTATTTTATTTATGGCCGCGTGTTGATATGACCCTCATTAACATGGTTGCCCGAGGTGAATTGAGTGTTGCAACACCTGAAGATATTAAATCTGTTGAGATCCGCTTTATGCTTGATAATAAACAACTCATGCTAGAGAGCGCGCTTATGGCTTTTACTTTACCCGCATTTTTCTTTATTTACCGTTGTACAAAAGGTGTGATCCGAGCAGCCAAAGGCTATCGCCTTAATAATATTCGCAGCTGGTTCTAAAGATTTCTAATAAAAACATCACATGCCTCAAGTTCACGCTTAAACGCATCAAACTCTTTTCCTTGAACAGGATCAGGGCCATGTTTTTCAAGATCATGTACTTCAATCATAAATAATTCTTCAAGTTTTGCTGCCTTAAATATCTCATCCACTGAGGCTTTGTTCTTTATCAAGGCATAGGCAAGCACAAATGACCCTGTGAGCGAAACCGCTAATTGAAATACTGCGAATAAATGATCTGACATCCCGGATAAAATAACTTTAGCTCTATCCAAATCAGCCTTAGGAATTGATAAGGCAATCAAATCTGTTTTTACTTTTAAATCAATGCCTGTTTCTTGCTTAAACCAAGCTAAAAGATCACCCCATGTTTTCTGTTGCCTCCTAGCAAGTGCCAAAGGTTGGTCAACTTGATAACACAGCAAATCAGTCTCTATATAACGTAATATAAGGCCTTCAATGTCAGCACGATTGGCACTGACATAGTCTTGTGCTGTGACAGCAATCTGCATGACACGCATTGTTTTTGGATCAATCTCATCGGGCTGATCTGCCCATTCTTTGACAATCAACGTCGCCAAAGCTTCATTTGGCAATAATAAGCTTTGCTTAGCTGGTGTCTTAACAGGCTTACCGTCTAGCAATACCGTAAATCCACCATCAGCCTGTGCGGCTGAGACCATTTTATAAAATCTTTTCATGCTATGCTTGTAATCTAAAAGCTTGAAAGTCTCAAGGCACCTGTTTGAACAAGAATCGAACAAAGAAGCATCTGGTCACAAACATCTTCATTTAGTTTATTTTCATCAACCAAAGCCCAGAAAGCTTTACGAATATCATTATATTCACCTGTCTGTAACACGTCAGGATTAACATTAGCGGGTAACATAGGCACAACAACACATTGTCCCATTTTAATACATTGCTCATAGCGACGTTTATCTTTAAGTTGCCCTTTAGAAATACGCATCGCTGTGCGTTTCATTTTCTGGAAATGCTCATTCACAATCTTTTTCATGTCCAGACCATAGGTCGCCTGAATAGATTTTAAATCGCTACATTCTTGCGCAGGCGGCTGATTAGCACGCACAGGCTCAGCACAATCTCTTGAAAAAGCAATCCAATTTGGTCCACCTGTGAAATTAGCGAATATATATTCTTCTAAACTTGGGTAGCTCTCAATATATTCTTCAAATAAAAACGGTCTGCCTGCGTCTGCTTTAGCCAAATACGCTTCACGCCAGTTAAACTTCATAATACTCATACCTAAACAAACGAGTATAATCAGTACCGCTGGTACTAGCACTATTAGTCGAAAGCTACGTAAGCCCCAAAATAACAAGCCTAGGCCGATCATTGACCCGACAAAGTAATATTCAATGCCTGCCTCTACATAACCGAAATTATTAAAATATATCCCTAAAATCACCATCAATACGATAAGTGTCGCACCTAGAGCTAGCTGAAGCTGTCTATCATTCTTAATATCAAAAGATAACGCCATGTATAAAAAACCCTTATAAATCGTTGCAGAACGATTATTAGTGTATCTGTAACATTATAATCCTTCAAGCTCATCTCGATTATATTCAAAACCGAAGAATTCAATTGTTTCTTGGATGTGCTTAGAGACAGGTGCTTCCAATATCCAACTGCCTTTATTGCCAGGTTTAGGAATAATCAAACGCAAGGCATGTAAATGCAGTGTTTTTGCCAATGGTGTATCTTGTAGTGTTTCACGCTCGAAGCCATATTTAAAATCACCAATAATAGGCGTTTCGAGGGCCTCAGCGGCATGAACCCTAATTTGGTGCGTGCGCCCAGTTAATGGCTTAAAAGCAACCAAAGCCGCCGATTTAGCGGCCTTATCAAGCACTTTAAACAAGGTTCTGGCGGATTTGCCTGTGTCATCGTCAAGCACAACTTTTTCAAAACCTGCACTATTGCCTAGTTTCACCAAACCACCACGAATTTCTCCCTCATCTTGACGTGGCACAGGCATTGTCACGGCTAGGTATATTTTATCAATATCACGTGTCTTAAACATATCCATGAGATAGCGGGTGCTCGCCGCCGTTTTACCCAATACCAACACACCAGATGTTTCTTTATCAAGGCGATGAACAAGTTTAGGACGTGCATCATCTGGCCGTTTCTTGAGACCATCAAGCAGGCGATCGACATGATTCTTAATACCCGTGCCGCCTTGCGTCGCCAAACCTGCAGGTTTATTAATTACCACAATATCAGCATCCTCATATATAACCATCGAACGGATATAATCAGTGTCCTTATCCGAAACACGAGATACAGTCGTTGCTTTGCTCTGTGGCTGGCCTGTGAAAAAATAAGGAGGCAAACGCAAACTGTCATTTGTGCTCAAACGGGCTTCACCTTTCGCACGCTTGCCATTAATACGGATTTCTCCCTTGCGCAAAGCCTTCTGCGCTTGGCCAAAAGCAATGGCTGGGTAATATTTCTTGATCCAGCGATCAAGGCGTGCACCATCATCATCGGCCTTAACCACCACTGGTTCAAATGTCATAGCCAGACGCTCCGTGACACCGTCAATCCAACCCAGAGAGCAAGCAAACCAACGATAAAGCTACCAAAAATATAAATGAAGGCAGAGCCATAAGCACCACGTTCCAATAGAACATAAGCATCTAAAGAAAGGGTAGAAAAAGTGGTAAAGGCTCCTAATACACCGACAGAGGCAAACAGACGTAATGCTTGACTATGTGGTTCATGCGTAGATAACCAAACAATCAATACACCCATTAAAAAACTACCCGCAACATTAACGGCAATTGTTCCATAAGGAAAGTCTGTCCCCATAATGCGTGTAATACCCAGTGTTGCAAAATGGCGTAAAACACCACCCAAAGCTGCGCCTAGCGCAATCATTAATATATTTAGCATGTAAAACTCCTTATTTACTCTCTATCTTATCGCATAAAAAAAGCGACCCCGAAAGGCCGCTTTTAAATTCTTAAGATATAATGATCTATTTATTTCTTCGCTTTTGGCGCTTTTGCAGCAGCTTTCGCTGCATTTGTTTTTGGCGCACGTGGCTTTTTATCTTTGTTTTTAAGCAATTTACGGCCATCTTCAGATGTCAAAAGCTCAGTCTTAGCAATCAGTTCAACAGAACCACCCGCTTTTTCAATCGCTGCTGTCGCACCTTTGGTTGCACCGTTTACTTTGAATGTAAGCTTTGTTTTCAAGCCTTCATTACCGATGATTTTAACGCCATCTTTTAGACGGTTAATAACACCAGCTTCTTTCAAGCTCTCAGCCGTTACCTGTGTCTTTGCATCTAATTTCTTAGAATCAACAGCTTCTTGTAGACGTGCCAATGTTACTTGGTTTAGTTTTGTTGGGCGCCATGCATTGAAGCCACGTTTTGGTAAACGCATATAGATAGGCATTTGACCGCCTTCATAACCATTGATCGCAACACCTTTACGGGCTTTTTGACCTTTATGACCTTTACCAGCTGTTTTACCTTTACCAGATGCAATACCACGACCTACACGAGTGCGGTTTTTAATAGAGCCTTCTGCTGGTGACAATTCATTCAATTTCATCGTCTTTTCCTTTATTCTAATCCGTTCTTACGCTGCGTCTTCAATAATAAGAAGATGCTTCACCTTGTTAATCATACCACGCACTGAAGGTGTATCTTCTAATGTACGTGTGCGGTGTCTTTTATTAAGACCCAAACCAATCAATGTTTGACGCTGAGATGGCTCACGACCTAGTGCGGAACCAATCTGTGTGATTGTTACGGTTTTACCTGCTGGCTTCTTCGCTGCTGTTGTCGTCTTAGCAGGTGCAGCCTTTTTTGGTGCGGCTTTTTTCGCTGTTGTCGTTTTTTTCTCAGTCATCTTCTAGTCCTCTTTTTCTTCAGCCACTGCCAACGCTGCTGCTTCAACTGTACCAGTTGCGCCCGCTGTTTCACGCTGCTTAATAATATCACTTACTTTTTTACCACGACGTGATGCGATAAAGCGTGGGCTTTGTGTTTTTTGTAATGCGTCAAATGTCGCTTTAACCATATTGTAAGGGTTAGATGTACCCACTGACTTTGCCACAATATCTTGAACGCCTAATGCTTCAAAAATTGCACGCATCGGACCACCTGCGATAATACCTGTACCAGCTGGTGCCGCACGTAAAATCACACGACCTGCACCAAAACGGCCAGTTACATCATGGTGAATTGTACGACCTTCACGTAACGCTACACGAAACATTTGTTTCTTAGCATCCGCTAACGCTTTTTGCATCGCTTCTGGCACTTCTTTCGACTTACCATGGCCCGCACCAACACGGCCTTTACCATCACCAACAACTGTTAGTGCAGCAAAACCGAAACGACGACCACCTTTAACAACCTTCGCTACGCGGTTAATACCGACGAGCTTCTCGATGATTTCGTTTTCTTCTTGTTCAACATTATGTGATTGAGCCATGATTTTTCCTTATACTCTTCTCTTAAAACTCTAATTTACCTTCACGTGCGCCTTCAGCCAAAGCCTTAACACGTCCATGAAATAAGAACTGACCACGATCAAAGATAACTTTCTTAACGCCAGCCTTTGTCGCACGTTCTGCAACCAATTTACCAACAACTTTCGCCGCTTCTGTATTGCCACCATTGCCTTTAACAGCCTTTTTCACATCAGCATCCAATGTTGAAGCCGAAGCCAATGTAACACCTTTAGCATCATCAATTACTTGTGCGTAAATTGCTGTGTTTGTACGGTGCACGCTTAAACGTGGCTTACCTGTTTTTTGAGTAAGCTTACGGATTTTATTGCGTACGCGGAATTTACGTCTTTGTTCTGTTGTCAGTTTTTGTGTCATGTCACTTACCTATTACTTCTTCTTACCTTCTTTGCGGATGATACGCTCATCAGCATATTTAACACCTTTACCTTTATATGGCTCTGGTGGTCTAAATTTACGGATTTTTGCCGCTGTTTCGCCTACTAATTGTTTATCAATACCTGAGATTGTAATGGTGGTTTGTTTATCAACCTCCATTGAAATACCTTGTGGTACCATAAATTCAACATCATGTGAAAAACCAAGAGCTAAGACTAGCTTATTGCCTTGTAAATTTGCACGGTAACCAACACCTTTAAGCTCAAGAATTTTTTTATAGCCTTCTGTAACACCTGTCACAAGATTTTGTGTCAAAGCACGTGTGGTCGCCCAAATCGCACGGCCAAACTGGCTGTTCGGAGAACGTGGAGAAACAACAATATTGTTCTCTTCTTGCTTTAGCTGCACTTCATCATGCGCACGCAATGTTAGCTCACCCTTTGGGCCTTTAACCATAAGGTCTTGACCATTCAGCGTGATAGTAACACCTGCTGGTATTTCGACTGGTAATTTTCCGATACGTGACATTTTCTTTTACCTTTATTTTCTTAGAATATCTGACCTAATATTTCGCCGCCAACATTAGCAGCACGGGCTTTATAATCCGCCATAACACCTTGTGGTGTAGACAAGATTGATAGACCCAAACCATTTTGAACACGTGGCAGATCATTCACTTTTGAATACACACGACGACCTGGTGTTGAAACACGCTTAATCGTCTGAATAACGCCACGGCCTTCATAATATTTCAGCTCAACAACAAATTCATTGTGGCCTGCCTCTGATTTTGCTTCCTTGTAACCACGGATAAAACCTTCTTCAACCAATACGTCCAAAATACGAGCACGTAGTTTTGATGCTGGTGTGCGTGTTACTGCATGAGATGCTTGTTGAGCATTTCTGATACGTGTAAACAAATCACCTATAGGATCATTATATGACATTGTTAGTTTCTCCTCTTACCAGCTTGATTTCGTTACGCCTGGCAACGCACCGTTACTGGCTAATTCTCTTAATTGAACACGACAAAGATCGAAGCGACCATGATACCCTCTTGGACGACCTGTAATCGCACAACGGTTACGCATACGGTTTCTTGCAGAATTCTTTGGTAACTTATCCAATTTCAACTGCGCCTTGAAACGTTCTTCAGGGCTTACATCTTTATTGTTACGGATTGCAAGAAGCTTCTCACGGCGCGCACGGTACTTATTGTACAGCTTTTCACGTTTCACATCTCTTTCAATCATACATGTTTTAGCCATTGATTTTTATCCCTTTTCTTAACCTGTTGTTTTCGGAAATGGCATTTCAAAACCATCCAATAATGCACGCGCTTCTTCATCTGTTGAAGCTGTTGTACAAATAATTACATCTAAACCACGTTGGCCCGTCACTTTATCCAAATTAACTTCTTGGAAAATAGTGTGCTCTTTAATACCAAGCGCAAAATTACCCTTACCATCAAAAGAACGTGTCGATAAGCCACGGAAGTCACGCACACGAGGTAGTGCAATATGAATCAAACGATCCATAAACTCATACATACGCTCACGACGCAATGTCACCTTACAACCCAAAGCCATACCATCACGTACTTTAAATGTCGCAATAGATTTCTTTGCATATGTAGGGACAGCTTTTTGACCTGCAATAACAGTCAAATCAGCAATCGCATTTTCGATATGCTTACGGTCAGTAACGGCATCACCCACACCCATGTTTAGAACAATTTTTTCCAGACGTGGCAGTTGAAGCTCGTTTTTATAGCCGAACTTTTTTGTCAATTCTGGTCTAATTACATCTTGGTAATATGTTTCCAGTCTTGGCGTATATTCTTTTTGTTTTTTTGCTGCTGCAGCCATTTTATTTCACCTTGTCTTAATCTAACGTTTCGCCAGATGCTTTCGCATAACGAACTTTCGTACCATTTTCTAGCGTTTTATAACCAATGCGTGTCGCTTTGTCTTTCTTAGGATCTATCAAAGATACGTTAGACACGTGCAAATATGCTTCTTTACGCTCAATCCCACCTGGGCTTGTTTGTGTTGGCTTGCTGTGATGAACACGCATATTTACACCCTGAACCAAAACTTTTGATTTTTCGATGTCTACTTTCAACACTTCACCTTTAGCACCTTTATTAGCACCAGTTGTGACAATAACATTATCGCCTTTTTTGATTTTCATCTTAACAGCAGTCATTATAGAACCTCCGACGCCAAAGAAATAATTTTTGTATAACCACCAGCACGCAATTCACGTGTTACTGGGCCAAAGATACGTGTACCAACTGGTTCCTTGTTTGCATTAACAAGAACGATAGCATTCGTATCAAAACGGATAAGTTCACCGTTATGACGTTTTGTACCTGATTTTGAACGGACGATTACGCCTTTAAGAACTTGGCCTTTTTTTACGCGGCCACGTGGGATAGCTTCTTTAACTGAAACAACAATTTCTTCACCAATGTTCGCGGACATCTTTGCAGAGCCTCCGAGAACCTTGATGCACTGTACCTTTTTTGCGCCGCTATTATCTGCGACGTCTAAGACCGTCTGCATCTGTATCATATCTATGTTCCTTTTACTATCCTATTCCTTCGAATTACTTTTTAGCTTTTTCAGCTGTTGTCTTTTTTGTCGCTTTTTTAGCCGGTGTCGCAGCCTTTTTAGCTGGTGCTTTTTTAGCGGTCGTTTCTTTTACATCTTTTTCGGCTGGCTTGGCAAGCTTTTTCTCAGTTTTCGGTGCTGATTTTGCTGCTGCCTTCTTAGCCGCCTTTTTCGTTGGCGTTTGAACTTCTACGCCACCTAGACCTAAAACAGACCAACTCTTGTTTTTAGAGATTGGACGGCATTCAATAATGCTAACTTTATCGCCTTCTTTATATTGATTTGTTTCATCATGCGCTGCGAATTTTTTTGATTTTTTAAGATATTTCTTATAAATCGGGTGCATGAAGCGACGCTCAACAAGAACAGTTACTGTCTTGTCCTGCTTATCACTAACAACTTTTCCTTCTAGTATACGACGTGGCATAGTCTTCTATCCTTCTTCTCTTAACTTATTTCTTCGCTGCTGCTTTTTTCGGCGCAGCCTTAGCTGTTGTTGCTTTCTTAGGAGCGGCCTTAGTTGTTGTTGCCTTCTTCGCAGCTGGCTTAACACCTTTAACGCTTTCAGTAAGCAATGTTTTTGCACGCGCAACATTACGGCCAACTGTACGCAGCTGGCTTGTGTTTTCCAAAGCACCATTAGCTTTTTGGAAACGAAGATTAAACTCTTCTTTTCTTTGATCCAAAATGAACTTTTTTAGTTCATCTTGTGATTTTGATCTTAATTCATCTGCTTTCATTACGCTGCCTCACCAATTCTTGTGACAATTTTAGTTTTAATTGGAAGTTTTGCTTGTGCCAAAGCCAATGCTTCAGTTGCTAAATCATGTGGCACGCCTTCCATTTCAAACATGATACGACCAGGTTTTACACGTGCCGCCCAAAATTCAATAGAACCCTTACCTTTACCCTGTCTTACTTCCAAAGGTTTCTTTGTAACAGGCACATCAGGGAAAATACGGATAAATAATTTACCCTGTCTTTTCACATGACGTGTAATCGCACGACGGGCTGCTTCAATCTGACGCGCAGTAATACGCTCAGGTGCCATTGCTTTCAGACCAATTGAACCGAAGTTCAAATCTGTTCCACCTTTTGCATTCCCATGAATGCGGCCCTTAAAGGCTTTTCTATATTTCGTTCTTTTTGGCTGTAACATTGTTTTAACCCTTTATTTCTTTAAAACACTTATTAAAAATTAGCGCTTATCTCTGCCTCTATTGTCTCTATTATCTCTGTTTCCAGAAGAAGAACCCGTTTGCTCGCTCAAACGTCTTTCACGAGCAGATGGATCATGCTCCATAATATCGCCTTTATAGATCCATACCTTAATACCGATAATACCGTATGTTGTCAGCGCTTCTGCTGTACCATAATCAAGATCAGCACGTAAAGTATGTAACGGCACGCGGCCTTCACGATACCATTCCATACGCGCAATATCAGCACCGCCTAAACGGCCAGATACATTCACACGGATACCTTGTGCACCAAAACGAAGAGCCGATTGAACACCACGTTTCATCGCACGACGGAATGCAATACGGCGCTCTAACTGCTGTGCAATACCTTCAGCAACCAATTTTGCATCGATTTCAGGCTTACGTACTTCAACAATATTCAATGAAACGTTACCAGAAACCATTTCAGACATTTTGCGCTTCAAGCTTTCAATATCAGCGCCTTTTTTACCAATAATCATCCCTGGACGACCTGCATAGATTGTCACAGTTGTGTTCTGCGCAGCACGCTCAATAATAACACGGCTAATACCAGCTGGTTTCAATTCCTTCATAATGTATTTACGAAGTTTCAAATCTTCAACAAGTTTCTCAGCGTAATCAGCGCCAGCATACCAACGTGAATCCCACGTACGGTTGATGCCTAGTCTCATGCTAATTGGATTAACTTTTTGTCCCATTTTATCTCCTAATTATGCTTTCTTCGCCGTTTTAGCTGCTGGTTTTTTCGTTGTTGTCTTTTTTGCTGTGGTTTCTGCCTTAGCCGCTGTTTTAGCAGGTTTTTCTGCAACAACTTCTTCAGCTTTCTCACGTACAATAATACGAATATTGCTCATACATTTTTGTACACTTGCTGCACGACCACGAGCACGTGCTTTAAAGCGTTTCATCATCAATGTTTTACCGACAGTTGCTTCCGCAACGATCAAGCGGTCAATATCCAATGAGTGGTTGTTCTCAGCATTTGCAATAGCAGATGCCAATACTGTGCGCACATGTTGTGCCACACGTTTGTTAGAGAACTCAAGATCTGTCATTGCGCGCTCAGCAGATTTGCCACGGATTAACTGCGCAACAAGATTAAGCTTTTGTGGGCTTGTACGGATATGTTTCGCATAAGCCATTGCTTCTGTGCTTTCCGTTCTTTTTGTGTTTGTATTCTGACTCATCGTCTTTACCTTTGTTTTAAACAATTAACCTTATTTTTTATCTTTGCCGTGACCAACATATGTACGTGTTGGCGCAAACTCACCAAGCTTGTGACCAATCATGTTATCTGTCACCAGTACAGGCACGAATTTATTGCCGTTATGCACACCAAATGTCAAACCAACCATATTTGGTAAGATTGTAGAGGCGCGTGACCATGTTTTAATCACTACATTTTTACCCGCCGCTTTTGCCGCAGCCACTTTTTTCAAAATGCTCGGGTGAATATATGGGCCTTTCCATGAACTACGTGACATATTTATATTCTCCTATTATTTCTTCTTACGTGACTTGATAATAAATTTATCAGTCTTTTTATTTGTTCTTGTAACGCCACCTTTAGCGCAAACACCCGTAGGCGATACAGGATTACGACCACCTGATGTACGACCTTCACCACCACCATGTGGGTGATCGACAGGGTTCATAACAACACCACGAACGCTTGGACGACGACCTAACCAACGGCTACGACCAGCTTTACCTTTTTTCTCGTTCAAATGTTCCGGATTAGATACAGCACCGATTGTTGCGATACAATCACCACGAACAATACGAAGCTCGCCTGAACCAAGTTTAATTTGCGCATAACCTTGGTCACGACCAACTAATTGAGCATAAGCACCAGCAGAACGAGCAATCTGACCACCCTTACCTGGTTTCATCTCAATATTGTGAATAATCGTACCCACTGGCATACCAGACATTGGCATAGCATTACCTGGCTTAACATCCGTTTTCTGACCAGCAATAACTTTATCGCCTGCTTTAATACGCTGAGGCGCTAAAATATAAGCTTTTTCACCATCTGTGTACTCAATCAAAGCAATGTGACAAGTGCGGTTTGGATCATATTCCAAACGTACAACCGTTGCTTCCACATCCCATTTTTGACGTTTAAAGTCAATAATACGGTAACGACGTTTATGTCCACCACCACGATGACGTGTTGTAATGTGACCTTTATTGTTACGGCCACCTGATTTTGTTAGACCTTCGGTCAATGTTTTCTCAGGCTTGCCTTTATACAATTCTGAACGATCAACAATAACCAGCTGTCTCTGACCTGGTGTTACTGGATTGAATTTTTTTAGTGCCATTTTAGTTTTCCTTCTTACTCATTATCGGCGAGCCGCCATAGTTTCTATTATTATTTAATCTTAAACGCCAGTTCCCATATCGATCACTTGACCTTCTTCTAAAGACACAACAGCCTTTTTGAAGTTAGCACGCTGACCTTTGATACCGCGAAAACGTTTCACTTTACCTTTTTGAACCAATGTGTTCACAGCCTTAACCTTCACACCAAAAACAGCTTCAACCGCTTCTTTAATTTCAGGTTTTGTTGCTTCCACAGCCACACGGAAAGTTACTTGCGCATATTGTGAACCCATTGATGCCTTTTCAGTCACTACTGGAGAACGCAAAATTTTATAGTGCTGTTCTTTCACTTCTGTTTTAGTCGCTGTCTTTTTTGCTTCTTTAGCCATGTTTATCTCTCAAATTTTGTAAGCGTGTTTATAACTCTATTTCAATCTTTTCGTCAAGCTTTCAACTGCTTCTTTTGTTAACACCAATGTGTCACGACGTAAAATGTCATACACATTCGCACCTTGCGTTGGCAAAACATCAATACGTGGCAAATTATTTGTCGCACGTGCAAAGTTTGCATCGATCTCTTCACCAGAAACGATCACTGCTGATTCAAGACCGAAACCAAGAAAAGCCTTCGCCATATCTTTTGTCTTATGTGATTTTGCAACAGCATTCTCAATAACAATGATTTTGCCTTCTTTTGCTTTCGCAGAAAGCGCAGACTTCAAAGCCAAGCTGCGAAGCTTCTTAGGCAAAGCGATGGCGTGAGAACGAACAACTGGACCATGCACAGTTGCACCACCACGGTCAATGTTACGACGATTTGAACCACGACGTGCGCCGCCTGTACCTTTTTGTTTAAAAGGTTTTTTACCTGTACCAGAGACTTCTGAAATTGTTTTCACTTTGTGATTGCCACCACGACGTGCTGCTAATTGGTAATTAACCATACGCTGCATGATGTCGCCACGCACTTCAATACCGAAAACATCTTTATCTAAAGTAATATCGCCAGCGGCTTTATTGTCTAATGTTTTTACTGCAAGTTTCATTACAACCTACTCTTTCTTATCTTCTGGCTGCGCATCTGCTGGTGCTTCTGTTGTCGCTTCAGCAGTTGCTTCAGTTTTTGTTTCTTCAGCGGCCGCTTCAACCGGTGCTTCAGCTGGTGTTTCTACTGTTGTTTCCTCAGCGGCAACTTCAGCTTCATTTTGCTTCACATCTTCATTAGCGGGTTTATAATCTTTTTTCAGACCTGCAGGCAATGGTAACTCACCTGAGAATGCTTTTTTAACGGCATCAGTAATATATACCCAACCATTTTTTGCACCAGGTACAGCACCTTTAACAAGAATAAGGCCTTCTTCAACATCAATCATTACAACTTTAAGATTTTGTGTTGTGACACGCTCATCACCCATGTGACCAGCCATCTTTTTACCTTTAAATACACGACCAGGATCTTGACACTGACCAGTAGAACCATGCGCACGGTGAGAAATAGACACACCATGTGAAGCACGCATACCACCAAAGTTATGACGCTTCATCGCACCCGCAAAACCTTTACCGATAGATGTACCGCATACATCAACTAATTGACCTGGAACGAAGTGGTTGGCACCTAATTCAGCACCTACTTCAACAAGGTTTTCTGCCGATACACGGAATTCAGCTACTTTTTTCTTTGGCTCAACCTTTGCTTTCGCAAAGTGACCACGTTGCGCTTTACTTGTGCGGTTTACTTTAGCTAAGCCTGCACCTAATTGAAGTGCCACATAACCATTTTCAGCCTCAGTGCGTTGCGCAACAACTTGGCAATTCTCAATGCGCAATACTGTTACAGGTACTTGCTGACCGTCTTCATCGAAAACGCGTGTCATACCTTCTTTTTTTGCAATAAGTCCAGTTCTCATTTTCTTTTCCTTTCTAGAGGTTGAGCCTCATTGCCCAACATAGCTTTTATCTTTGGCTTATGCCGCCGACCCTAGTTTAATTTCAACGTTAACACCTGCTGCTAGATCAAGCTTCATCAAAGCATCAACTGTCTGCGGTGTTGGATCAATAATATCAATTACTCTTTTGAATGTACGGATCTCAAACTGCTCTTGTGTCTTTTTGTAAACGTGTGGTGATTTAATCACCGAGAAACGCTCACGACGCACTGGCAATGGCACAGGACCACGAACACTGGCGCCTGTACGCTTTGCTGTATTTACAATCTCTGCCGCAGAATTATCCAAAATGCGGTGATCGAAAGCCTTTAAACGTATGCGTATATCTGTAGCTTGCATGTTTTTTATCCTTAATTCTTTCTATTAATCCAAGATTTTCTCAACGACACCAGCACCAACAGTACGTCCACCTTCACGGATAGCGAAGCGAAGACCTTCGTTCATGGCGATTGGAGCAATAAGCTCAACTTCC
>PAAR01000003.1 GCA_002699085.1 Micavibrio sp. | reverse complement strand
TGAACCTAGCCCCTCTCAAGCACTTTCTGTAAATGGTAGCGCTCGATTGACACAATATCTTTTCCTTGAAGATTATGCAGGTGGAGATAGCAAAACAGCAGGGATATTCTCTTATAATGATCTTTTGTATTTTCGTCGTCATACGGCTGTTACTGATGTTTATGAGCAAAATATGATGAATCTAAATCTTACCAGTGGTGATTTGACGATGGTTGGTAATGTGCGGGCTGATGGTGGTAGAGTATATCTTAGCGGCGCTACAAATTATCTTTCTTCTCCTGTCACAGGACAATATGGCAGTGTACAAATAAATGGCGCAGGTTTGAACAATTATGAAGGCTATTCTATTGATGGACGGGTTGTCTTTATGCATGATGGCGGCACTACTTCGGGTATTTATAACGACGTAAACAATCAGTGGATGTTATTGGCTTACCTGAATGGTGAGATACAATTAACGTATGCGGGCACATGGCGTTTACGTACAACAACAAGCGGGGTTGAAGTGAATAATACATTAGCCTTTGCCTCTGATCGTAAATATAAAGAAAACATTATGCCTGTTGATAATGCGCTTGATAAATTAAGCCAAATAAACGGTGTATCCTTTAATTGGAAGGATACAGAAGCCCGTGGCGCTAACAAACAATTAGGGGTTATCGCCCAAGACGTACAAGCCGTATTCCCTGAACTGGTTTTGCACTCAGAAGATGAGGACGGCAATGACTATCTAACCGTTAATTATAATGGTCTAGTTGCCCCAATGATTGAGGCTATTAAAGAGCTCAAGGCTGAAAATGAAAGTCTTAAGAAGTCACAGGCTGAAAATGCTGATCTTAAGTTACGCATAGAGGCTCTCGAACAAGCTGTGAATGCTTTAGCAGCGGATAAAAAATAATAAGAATAAAAAAGTTATGGCGGTGACGGAGGGATTGGCTCGTTTACTCGCCGCGTCTGCGCCATGCTTTATTTATAATGCTCGCGTACACGTTCGCTCGCTCTTAAGAATGGCTTGTTGTCGAACCCTTTTATCGGGTTCAAATCCCACAACAATTTAAAACAAAAACCGCCACGAGGGCGGGTTTTAGTTTTAATGGCGGTGACGGAGGGATTCGAACCCTCGATAGGCTTTTAAAAACCTATAACGGTTTAGCAAACCGCCGCCTTCAGCCTCTCAGCCACGTCACCGTATAAAAGCAATATAGTAAGCCATACTTAACAGCTTTACGTGTTCTTAATCAAGCCGATTTTTGTGTTTATTTGTATTTCTTTATAATTCTAACTATTTGGGTTAAAATTAGTAATCTTTCGTTAATAACTCTGTGTAATAGTGAGGATTGTGAGAAAAAGGGGTTCGACCACGTGTCATGCAAAAAGACGCTGAAATAAAGCTTTCTGAGGCATCTAATGCCAATGATGTTACGCCAAAAGTTGAGCGTAAGCAGGGACCTTTAGGCGCAAATCTTACATTCTTAATGGTATTGTTAAATGGTTTTATTTTAACAGGAACAGCTTTTGCTATTCTGGCCGTCTTTATTAATGAAATGCGTAAAGATGAAGTGGCAACATTAACAAACCATTTTAAAAATTTTGTTTTAGATAGTTTTTATGATGTTGAGCGGTCTATTGAGGCAAGTTCGGCTTTAATAGAAGTGGAAGATAATTTTTCTAAAGAAAAAATATCGACTAATCATGCTTTACTCGACAAGAGCTTGAAAAGCTTTGATTCAGTGCTTTATGCGCCAATGAACGATTTGAGTTCTTTAACCTATTTACACCAGAGTCCTGAAAGTAAAGTCTCTGGTGAAACATTGCCTCTTTTTGATGCCCAGACGATAAAAACTATGCTTGAAAGACGCAGCGGTAAATCAGGTCTTATCCTTCATCCTAAGTTATTGCCACAAATTGTGACAAAGTCTCAAGAGGATGAAACGGTGCTATCTCGTGAAAAGTATTTGGTTTTTTCTGATGTTATTAAAAATCCTCGAAATGTTGAGTATCTCGTTATCTATCAGACAAAATTATCTCGTATTCTCAATTTTGATGAGCTAACGCAGTGGAAAGAAATTGCCTCTTTTGTATTACTCACAAAAGACAAAACAGTTTTAATGTTTTTCGATAAGAAAATGCAAGATGTTGCAAATAGTAATACTGTGATTACGGCGAAGGATAGCTATACGCAGCGTTTTGAGCAGGATTTTGCACAAGTGCCATTGGAGCTAGGAATTGAGATTTCGGGCAATGCACGTAATACTTTTATGTCTCTTATTCCTTATCTGATGTTGATGTTCGGGGCTGTTTTGACAGTCATTGGGACAATGTATGTCAGAAACAATCATATGCAATCCGTGAAGTTGTCGTTGATGAATAAAGTGTTGGCAGAAAAGAACCAAGAACTTAATAAACAAATTTCTGAGCGTGAGAGACTTTATCAGACATTGAAATCTAGTGAAGAAGAGCATTTGTCGGTGATTAACTCGGTAAGTGATATTATTTTTGAAGCGAAAGAGGATGGTGAAATTATCTTCCTTAATGAAAGTTGGCATTCAATTACGGGGCTGGAAAGCTCACGTATGATTGGCAAATCACTATTGGATATGTTGCATTCAAAAGATAAGGCAGAAACCAAAAAGGCCTTTATGCGCGTATTGGATGGTAAAAGTAAAGATGAGCGTCTCTTTACAAAAATCAAAACATTGAACGGTACATTCAGAGAAGTTGAGATGTCTTTATCTGTGTTGAAAAAAGATAAAAACAAAGAATCTTTAGTGGTAGGAACAATTGTCGATATTGAAGAGCGTCGTCAGGCCGAGATGGCCTTGGCTGTGGCAGAGAAAAAGTACAGAGACATCGTTGAGAATTCAACAGCGGGGATCTTCCAGATTACGCCAGAAGGACAATTTATTTCAGCCAATGCTGCAATGGCCAAAATTCTAGGTTACGACAACCCATACGATCTAATGCAGGAAGTAACTGACTTTACAGGGCAGTTATATGTCCATGAAGAGGACAGAAAAACACTTGATAAAATGTTGCTTAGAAATAAGGGTTTTAACAGTTATGAAGTGCAGTTGCGCCATAAAGATGGATACGAGATATGGGTTAGTGAATCTGCACGTATCGTTAAAGATGATGAGGGCCATGTGCTATATTTTGAAGGTATCATGGAAGATATTTCTCAGCGTAAGAAGGCTGAAACTGCCCTTAAAGAAGCAAAGGTTGAATCTGACTTGGCCAATAGAGCGAAGTCAGAGTTCTTGGCAAATATGAGCCATGAATTACGGACTCCATTGAATGCTATTATTGGTTTTTCTGAGATTATTAAGAATGAAGTTTTTGGTCCAGTTGGCCAGAAAGAATATAATGAATATGCCTTAGATATCTATTCCAGTGGTCGTAAATTATTAAAAGTAATAAATGAAATTCTGGATGTTTCTAAAATTGAAGCAGGCGACCGCCAACTTAATGAAAGTGTCGTGAACTTGGCCAATGCTGTTCAATCTTGTACAGCACTTGTGATGCCTAAAGCAGAAACAAGTCATTTAGTCATTGAAAACCTGATTGATGAGTCAACACCTCAATTGATAGGTGAGGAATTGGCGATTAAACAAATGATTTTGAATTTATTGAGTAATGCCGTTAAATTTACAGATGACGGTGGACACATTATTTTATCGCATGAACTGGACGATGAACATAATTTGCGTATTAATGTAACGGATACGGGTGTGGGCATGTCTGAAGATGAAATTAAAAAGGCATTGATGCCATTTGGCCAGATTGATTCAGCTCATGCACGGGCAAATTCAGGCACAGGCTTAGGGCTAACACTTGTTACGTCTTTGCTAAAATTGCATGGTGGACGTTTAGATATCCAATCAGAGAAAGGCAAAGGAACAACAGTCTCAATGGTGTTCCCTGCAAAACGTGTAGCGACACAACGCCGTACTAAAGAGGAACGTGATGCCGATGCTTTGGAAAAGGCAGGTCACAATATTGTAAAGTTTACTGATAAAAAATAGTCTCTGCTTCCTCTTTGTCCATTTCTAAAAGTCTCTTTGCTATATCATAGGAAAAGCCAGCATAAGCGAGGCGCTGCAATGCCTTATCTGTTGTTATTTTGTTGTCATTGTCAAAGCAGCCTAATTTTTTCTTTCGCATGTAAATGACACCTGCGTGTAAATCTGGATTAGCAGGGGTGTTATCTTTTGTGGTGTAATTTGTTAATGCTCGTGCGATAAAGTCGTTTTCTATACCTTTGCTGAGTAATTTGGCTGTAATTTTACGGCTGGATTTGCCGCTTTGGTATCCCATACGGACAATACTCTCGGTATAGGCTATGTCATTAAGGTAGCCGAGTGTCTCAAATTTATCGGCAACAGTATCGAGCAGCTTTATAAATTCTGCCACAAACTCAATTTCTTGGCGTTTACAGCGGCGTTTTATTTTCTCAATCATTACTTTCTTGAAATGGGCTTTGGTGGTTGAGAAACGTTCTAAATAATAAAGTCCCATATTTTCAATGTTGTTCTGTGTGATCGTTTTGGCTTTAGCCATTTGTAACCTTGATTTTGCGTTGTGAAACAGCCATGTTGTTGTTTCTATTAACACTATAAAACAAAATATAAGAATTATGAATGTTATAAAATTTGATGATGTTGTTGCAAATGACATGGTAAATGATGACGTCGTGCAACCATTCCAATTAGAGAGCTCTTCTTTGCGAGGCAGATTGGTACGTTTAGGTCCTGTGCTAGATGATATTTTAGGGGCCCATGATTATCCTTTAATTGTATCTAAGCTTGTGGCTGAAACAACGACATTGGCTTTACTTTTATCCTCAATGTTAAAATATGAAGGTGTCTTCACATTGCAAATGAGTAGCGACGGCCCTGTGACAATGGTTGTGGCTGATGTCACTACACAGGGGCATGTGCGCGCTTGTGCAACATTTTCGGAAGAGAGGTTATTAGCGCTGAAAAAAAAGGAGCCATCTTTTGAGCAATTAGTCGGCAAGGGCTATTTAGCGTTCACGGTGGATCAAGGAGAGAATACCGAACGTTATCAGGGTATTGTCTCTTTAGAAGGTGAGAGTTTGTTAGAAAGCATTGAGCATTATTTTGCACAATCAGAACAGATTGGCACTGGCCTTAAAATGGCGATAGGCATGCCACCTAACAATAAAAAATCGGGCTGGCGGGCTGGCGCTATCATGTTACAACATTTACCAGAACATGGAGAGCACCTTGATAAAGCGGACCGCAAAACAATAGACTTTAAAGAAGATAGTCAGGATATGGAGGAGGATTGGCAGCGGGCTAATATCCTTTTGGAGACATGTACGGCGGAAGAGTTTTTGTCTCCATCACTAGACGGTAATAACTTATTAATGCGGTTGTTTCATGAAGAGGGTGTAAGAGTGTTCACACCGCTTGCGATACAAAAAAAGTGTCGATGCTCTTTGGAACGATCCGAATCTGTTATTTTGGCATTATCTGAAGAAGAGTTACGCAATGCGGCAAAAGAGGATAAGATGATTCATATGACGTGTGAGTTTTGTTCTCAAACATATGATTTTGCGCTTGATAAGATTTTAAAGAAAAAGGAAAAACTGTCATGAAAATGATATTGAAAAAATTATTTATAATACTGGCTTTCACAACATTGTCTGCTTGCACGGTTATTCCAGATCCAGCGGGACAGCCTCAGGCGCAACTGACATTCGCTCATATGAATAAATTAGCGTTACTAGTTGAGAAAATTAATATCATTGATCGTAACAATGCTATGGGCGATGTAACGGATGATAAGTCTTTATATTTTACGACATCTCCTGCTAAAGCGATGAAGAATTATCTCGGTAATCGTTTCATGGCCGATGGCGGTTATGAAACAGGCACTTTGGAGTTTACGATTGAAGAAGCAACATTGCCTTACAAACGTGTTGCGTCGGAATTTAAAATTATGTCAGCGATGAAGTTGGATGAAAAAGAGGAGTATACTGTTAATTACCGTGTTAAGATTGTCCTTAAAGATAATATGGGGCAAGAGCGTATTAAAACGACTATGCGCTATACCAAGTCACGTGAGTTTAATCGTTCATTATCAATTGCGGCTTTAGAGACGGCGTATTTGGCTTTTATTGAAGAAGCCATCACTGAGATGGATAAAGGCTTGGTTCAAAGCTTAGGTGATAATTTTAAATTAATATCCCCTAATCAACCAGATCCCATGCAAATGAATAGAGGGTTTGATACGCCAGAATCGTCGTCAAAAGTTTATAATGGACAGATTGACAATAGTGATGGCTACTTTGAGCAGCTAAACCCACAGCCACTAATTGCGCCAACAGCATCTTCTTCAGATACAGCTATTCAGACTGAGGACTTACCTGCCGCATCGTCGCCAATGCCTTTGCAATAAAAAATAATACCGCTTATTTTTTCCAAAACGTAGGGCTTAACAGAACTAATACTGTAAATAATTCTAGGCGACCTAGAATCATACCAACGCACATAATCACTTTTGATAGATCGGGTAAGGGGGCAAAATTACCCGCTGGCCCAATGATTGGGCCAAGCCCAGGTCCTACGTTTGAAATGGCTGTAGCTGCTCCAGACATAGAAGTGATAAAATCTAAGCCTGTCCAACTAAGTAAGACAGCTAAGACTAAAAAACTCGAAGCATATAAAAAGAAAAAACTCATTACAGAGACGGCGACAGGGTGAGAGATTTTTTTACCTAAATAACGCGGTGTAAATACGCCATGAGGAATTAAAGCGGAACGAAGTTGTGAGAGTGTGATTGAGGTCAATATTTGGAAACGGAATACTTTTATCCCACATGTGGTTGACCCTGCGCAGCCGCCAATCATCATAAAAAAGAATGAAAAGACAGCAAAGAAGGGTCCCCATGTCATATAATTAACATTGGCATAGCCTGTGCCCGTAATCAGTGAGACAACACTTAGTGAAGAATATTTGAGGGCATCAAGTGCATGATATCCAACATTGAGCCAAGCATGAAGAAAGCTTAATCCGATACAAATACCTATAATGGCTAAAAACCATTTTACTTGGCTGTCTTTAAATATGATAGACAGATTGCCGCGAACAATCTTTAAATAATAAATAAATGGTAAGCCACCCATAATCATAAAAATAACAGCAACAAAAGAAGGGCCGTATCCAGCAAAATGTCCGATAGAAGCATCTTTTGTACTGTAGCCGCCAGTTGCAATCGTTGTCATTGCATGATTGATGGCATCAAATGGTTCAAGACCAACATACACATAACTTTGATAGCAAATAAATGTCAGGGCTATATAGATGTACACAATGTTAACGGCTAGTTGTGTCGCTTGTGGAATTGCTTTCTCATTCTCTAAAGCTTCCATCTTGAACAGCTCCATACCACCAATTTTCAAGAAAGGCAGAATAGTTAAGGCCATGATTAACACACCGACGCCGCCCAGCCATTGCAAAATAGAGCGCCAAATAAGTATTCCAGGCGCAGTAAAGTCTAATCCTGTAATAATCGTTGCTCCCGTAGTTGAAATGCCTGAGACAGATTCAAAAACAGAATCGATTAAACTTATATTTAAACCACTAAAATAAAATGGTACAGCGGCGGCAATTGGAATAATAACCCAACAAAGCACAGTCATAAGAAAAGCTTGTTGCTGTGTTAATTTTGTATAGATACGTTCTCGATGCGTAACAATGACAGTCAAAAGACTTGGAAAACCAAGAAAAATTGCAGAAATCAAAAAAACAGACCAGTCATCATTTCCGTAGAGAACATCAATTGTCATGGGGATGAGCATCGCTATTGAAAGGATACACATTAAAACACCGACAATAAAAAAAATGGGCCTGAAACTAATCACAGGCCCATCTTAATCTGTTTATGAAAGAATGTTAATCGTTGATATTACTCAAATGTAATAGTTGCACGACGGTTAGCTGGTTCTTTCACATTGTCACCTGTTGGGACAAGCAGTTCTGCTTCACCTTTAGATGATGTTGTAATCATATTTGCTGGTACACCAAGTTTAACCAGTGCTGTACGAACGGCATTGGCACGGCGCATACCAAGAGCACGGTTATACGCATCTGAACCAGAGCTATCTGTATGTCCGACGATATTAATGCCATTTAAGTTACGGCTGTTAATTTCACCAGAAACTGTGTTGATGACATCTTGTGCACCTGACGTGATAAGTGATTTGTCAAAATCAAAGAAGACAAGGTAAACAGCATCAGCTAAAGCGACTGGTTGATCTGAATAATTATCTACTGGTTCAATCGGCGCAGGGAAAGCAGGCGCAGCAGCGACTGGAGGCATTGGAGGAGCCAATTGTTGTGTGCGTGCTTCTAATTGAGCAAGAGCATCAAAGAATTGTGACTTACATGGGATAATGTAAGGGTTTGGATTATCTAAAACTTCTTCTTCTGCTTCAACCCAGCAGTCAAAACGTGCTTGTGCAACAGCTGATAGTTCAGGTAATTGGGCGATAGACCCCATTTCAAATACATGAATCAAGCGTGCACGGGCATCACCTAATTCAATCGTTTGCGATGTTGTAAGATCCCAATCATCTAAAGGCTCAGGCATAACAATTTGACCAGTGGCAGCGGCAACACCTTTACGTGCAAAGTGTATGGCATCTTCGTAGTCCTTGTCTTGATTGAGTTGGAAATTAGCGAATGTTCTATATTCTTCGGTCAATTGACGCGTGAATGGAGAGCCTACAGCCTGAGTGTTATTAAGCGCTGTCACATCATTGAGGCTTGAGACATTGGTACAAGCGGCAAGGCCTAGAACCATTGTTAGGGTGAGAAGAATTTTGTTAAAACGCATTTTATGCTCCTGGCTATCTGCTATAATTAGTAAGTAGTTTAAATTTTGCTTACAATAATATTTATTATTTGCAATCATTTATCAACAAAAACCACGCCTTTGTAAAGGACGAAGTCATGAAAACGGTGAAATACATTATTATTTGTCTCTTTCTTTTGTTCCCTTTTAAAGGTGCAGAGGCGCAGAATAAGCTGGAAGACTACCTTATCAAGGAACCGGCATGCTTGGATATTAAAAACGAGGAAGAGCGTACGGTTTTTGGCTTTGTTGAAACTGCCCGTCATCCTATGACAGGCAATCGGCACCGCTCAGAGTTTAGATTAGAGCCGGGTCAGTCAGCTAAAGCCTGTACAACTGGTCCTTTCTATCGTGATTATCGGGTGTTTTTTACTTTAAAGGCCATGAGTTTGACGATGTTTGAGTGTTATACAAAAATTAATCAACCGCTCATTATTAAAAGATCAAAAGATAGGTTAGGGCATTATATTAAAGATGCAAAAGGCTACACTGTTTGGGCAAGTTGTTATTAAACCTTGTTTTTTCAATAAAAATTCCTTAGATAAACCCTATGAAAGCGGAGCTACAAAAATTAGTGTCAGAGATCGAGCAGTCCATGGGGTTGCTAAGGAGGCATCTTTGACTGGGATGTGGCTCTTGCACGTCTTGACGAATTAAACGCTCTTTCTGAAGACCCCAATCTGTGGTCTGACCAAACAAAAGCCCAAAAAATCATGCAAGAACGTAATTCACTGGATGCGATGGTTGCTTCCGTGAATGAGATGCAGCGTAATTTAAAAGATTACGTTGAAATGGCTGAAATGGGTGAGGCAGAAAATGATGCGGAATTCATAAAAGAGGCTGAAAAAGGACTGGTCTCATTGCAAGAGAAATCGGCTCGTTTAGAGCTGGAGAGTCTTTTGTCAGGAGAAGTTGATCGTAACGATGCGTATTTACAAATAAATGCTGGGGCAGGTGGTACAGAATCACAAGATTGGGCGAATATATTGTTGCGTATGTATCTAAGATACGCAGAGCGCCAAGGATTTAAAAAAGAAATCATTGAGATGAGCGATGGTGAAGAGGCTGGTATTAAGTCTTGCACAGTTCAAATTACAGGCTTAAACGCCTATGGCTGGTTGAAATCTGAAACGGGGGTGCATCGTTTAGTGCGGATTTCACCTTTTGATTCTAATGCTAAGCGTCATACAAGTTTTGCGTCAGTGTCTGTCACACCAGTGATTGATGATGAAATCGATATTGTTATTGAAGAAAAAGATCTGAAAATCGATACTTATCGTTCAAGCGGGGCAGGTGGGCAGCATGTTAATACAACGGATTCAGCTGTGCGTATTACGCATTTGCCAACCAATATTGTTGTGGCTTGTCAAAACCAGCGTTCTCAACATCAGAATAAGGATACAGCAATGCAGATGTTGAAAGCGAAGCTGTATGAGAAGGAAATGAACGAACGTTTAGCGGCTGAGAGCGAGTCTTACGAGAATAAAACCGATATTGGCTGGGGGCATCAAATACGCTCATATGTGTTACATCCATACCAAATGGTTAAAGATTTGCGGACAGAAGTAGAGACTTCTAATACCCAAGGTGTTTTAGATGGGGATATCGACATGTTTTTATCGGCTGCGCTTGCACATGGTCTTGAGAAAAAACAAAACACAGCGTAATGTATCGACATGAATAAGCTTTTACTGATTCTTTTTTCAATTTTTTTGTCTTTGCCAATTGTGGTGCAGGCACAAGAAGTTGCATCTGACACTGTCATCTCAGAAGAAAGTAAAGAAGTTAGTGTTAAAGGAGATACCTTAGAGAATAACTTTGATTTGATCCCTGTCGAAGTGTGGCATTATGGTGAGGTTGGTCCTGAATTCGGCGATAGCTGTATTTTTTCCAATGTCTATAATAATGGCTTTGCTATCCAAGTCAGTGAGGATAATGAATATATAAAAGCTTTTATCATTGATTTTGCACAGCCTGTATTTGCCGAAGGTCAGCTCTACCCGTTTATTCTTATGATTAATGGCGCACCAGCGGAGGTTCGTGGTTTAGCGGTAAGCACATCGTCTATTCGGTTTAATCTGACAAAACCTCTTGAGACTGAAGGTTTTGAAGCATATACGACAAATAGCATTATTGTGAAAACTGAAGAGGCGGAATTCCGCTTTGCGCTTACAGGATTAAGTGAAGTGTTGAAAAATATTAATGGCTGTATCTTCCAAACAGAAGAAGAGCGCTTGGCGTTAAAAGACTCTTTAATGGCAGATATAAATAACCCAATGCCTAAAAAGAAACCTGTCACCAAAAAAGCAGATGAGGCGTCTGAGCAGACAAAGGCAGTTGAAGAAAAAATTGTGGAAAAAGAAGACGTTCTTTATCCACTTATTCCGATCGTTGATGAGGAAACTGTAACAGTTGTCCGTGCAAAAGCACCTGAATTAACAGGTGAAATTACGGATGAAGAAAGAAAGCGTAACGCTGCTCAAAAAGAAGCTGAAGAATTACTACTCGGTAAAATGAAGCCAACTGCAACACCGATTGTCACTGATGCGCCAAAAGAAATTGTTAAAAAGGATACGGCGCCTAAAATATGGGAAGCGAAAAAGGGCGAGCGTTTATCAGATGTTATTGCTCGCTGGTCAGACCAGCAGGGTGTTAAGGTTAAATGGCAAGCTAATGTTGACCCTAAGTTAAATGAAGATGTGACTTCACTCGAGCCGTTTGAAGAAGCTGTAGCTAAGCTTTTAAAAACCACAGGTTTAGATATGGATGCACGCATTAAAGATACAGTACCCGTTGACCAAAAAGCGGTACAAGAGTGGCGAGCACTTGATGGTATGAACTTACAAACGCTATTAAAAAATTGGTCTGAAAAAGCAGGTGTGACATTAGTATGGAAAGCACCGATGGAATACAATGTAAAGCAGGAATATAAAGATAAAGCTTCTTATGCGGGTGCAGTTCAAGCCGTGTTAGATCAATTTAAAGATAGTCCAGAGCGTCCCGTGGCGCAGTTAAACGCAGACCCGAATACGGGTGAAATCACCTTGATCGTTACAAAGGCTGAAAAGACATAAGCCAAACATTAGGCTTTGCAAATCTGGGTGAAACTCTTATGCTATAAGGCATTGAATATGAATCGCTTTTTAAAATAGGTCTTAACCATGCGTCTACATAAAATTATTTCAGCCGTTTCCTTTGCCGCCCTTTTGACAGTAGGTGGCGCTATATCTGCGCAAGCAAAGATATTTGCTCCAGAAACAGACTGGATTATCTCTTCGTTTAATCAAGCACAGACATCATCAGACCCGTTTTGTGCTATGGCGCGTCGTTATACAGGTGACACAATTATTACCATTGCCCGCAATAATCTAAATGAAACGTCCGTGGCGGTTGAGTCAGGTGGCCTTGGGTTAGATACATCTTCAACCTATGCCGTTAACTTGGCATCAGGGAATGATTATTTGAGCAGCTTTGATGTAAAGCCTGTGACGGATAAAGCTTTCGTATTAAAGTTGGGCGAAGATGTTCAGTTTTTTAATGCGATTAAAAAGAATAGTTATGCTGCCTTACGGGTGAATTCAAATGATATCGAATTACCGCTTGTCGGTATCGATCAAGGTCTCAATAGTTTGGAAAAATGTATTGCATCCCTTGCGCCTATAGGAGCGCGTGTTCCACAAGCAGAGGCGGCACCTGTACAAGAAGTAGCTGCGGCACCTATGCCAACAAAGACAACAAGAGGGGCTATTCCTGATTTCATGGCTTATGATGAGACTAAGCCAGCACCGAAAGATATCGCTTTGCCAAAGCCAATAGCCGCTAAAACACAAGATACAACACCACTGCCATTAACAAATTCTACCCTTAAGGCGCGCCCATCGGTTTCTGCGAGGGAATTGCGTAAAGAAGAAGGTGCTGTAAAACCACAAGCGGTGGCGGAAAGATATGTACCAAAAGCAATGGCGCCGATAGCTGAAGAGGTGACGGCAGTTCAGGCTGTTGCGCCAAGAGCACCTGCTTACGATAGTCGTTCAATGATGTCTACATCAAATAATGTTGATGAGTTAAGAGAAGAAAACATACGTCTTTCTCGGGCGCTAGAATCTGAACGTCGCCAGTTTGAGAACACAACATTAGCATCAGTTGATAATAATGCGGTGCGTGAGTTAACAGATCGTTTAGATACGATGAGCCGTGAAAACCGTATTTTACGTGGTAAAGTAGAGGCAGAAGAGAATGGCCGTGAATATCTTGATCTTGCTTCAGCACTTGCTCGTATGCAGACGAATGAAAAGAATATGATGGTGCAAATTGAAGAGCAGAAAAAGGCATTGGCATCTGCCCAACAAGAGGTTGCTTCATTAAGATCACGCCCAGCTCCGCAAATGAATACAGCGGAAGTTGAAACATTAAGACAAGAAAATGCTCGTCTGCGTTCAACGCTTAATGACATTGCACAAAACAAACCGCAGGCACTTACAAAAGCATCTGGTGTGTACACAGATAATCTTAATAGCCTGCAGACACGTTTAGCGTCTTTGGAGGCTGAAAACCGTCAATTGAAAGCCGCTCAATCATCCGACCCTATGTCAGCCTCGGCGGCTGAATATGAGTTATCACGTTTGAAAAAACGCTATACACAAGCTGAATTGGAAAATCGCCGCCTTGGTCAATTGTTGAAAGAGGCACGTGCTGGAGTTGTTGAGATTGAGCCAATACCTGCCAGAGCATTAGTTGAAGAGCCAAATTCAGTTGTCACAACGTCTAATGATTCAATGGTTATTGAAACGGCCAATGCGGCACCTCGGGGTATTCGTCCACCTGCACGTTTTGACACAGGTGTTAAAACTGTTTCTGCGCCAGCAAGAGAAACAAAATTGGCGGCCGCTGCAGTTAAAGCAGAGCCGGTCACTACAGTGAAGGCAACACCAATTATGTCGATGACAAATAAAGCTGTGCCGGCAACAGATACACAGCAACAAATTTTGGCGTTGCTACGTGAGGCGCAAATCAATGGTTATAGCTCTATGACACAATTGGCATCAGCGTCTAAGCCAGGTTTTAGCGTGTACCAATGGCAAGATGGCCGTATTTTTGGCACAGCTGAAGTGACAAACGCTCCATCTGCACAAGCTTTTGATACATTAATGAAGGCATATATAGAGCGTACCAGACAAAATTGCCAAGGCGCTTTTGATGCAATGCCTAGTGATAATGGTACGGCCTATGATATTGCTTGCGTGGATGGGCCAAATGGTGATGCGGTGGCCTCATTATATTTCTTATATAAGGATGGTCAGTTCATCACAATAGCTCTTGAAACAATGGCGGATAATTTCTCACAAGCAATGAGCGTGAGAGACCGCATTGCAAGAAATAATTCATAAAAAACACTCTACTTTGTAATCCCAGCGAAAGCTGGGATCCATAAAGTTTTGATTTTAAGCTGGATCCTGTATCAAGTACGGGGTGACGATTTTTTTAAGACTGTTTGTCTTTTAGGTCTTTAAGCTGTTTTTCAAGGTCAGCGATTTTCTGATCTTTTTGCTCTGGTGTTTCTTCCGTTGCAGCAAAAGGGCTAAACATCTGCATAGCATTCTCAAACATTGCCATGTTTTGGCGGTTTATTTCTGCCAGTTTTTCTGCATCAGGCATCATGCCGCCCATTTTACCCATATTGCTAAAAGGTTGTGCAAATTGCTTTTGAAGCTGTTCTTGGTTCTTTAGAAAACTATCCATCGCATGGGTCAGATATTCAGGTACAAAACTTTGAGTGCCTTGACCATATAAGCCAATAATTTTACGCATGAATTCGGTAGGGAACATTTGTGGTTTTTGTGACTCTTGGTCTAAAACGATTTGTGCGAGAACTGTGTGTGTTAAATCTTCATTCGTTTTTGCATCAACAACAACGAAATCTAATCCATCACGGATCATTTCTGAAATATCATTTAATGTAATGTAACTGCTCTTGCTAGTGTCATATAAGCGACGATTTGCATATTTTTTAACAGTAATTTTATCGTATTTTCGAGCCATTTAGTCACATCCCCTTGCTAAAACGCTAATTATCTAGTTTTATTTATGCACAAAAACAGCTGGAAGAAAACTAAAAAAAATGCGTTACGGCCCCAGACCTTTATGGTTACACCTTGCAAATGCCAGTAAAATTGCTGCATCACGGCAAGATATGAGCTTGTTTTCTTTGTATGTACAAAAAGTAGGGGAATACTTTAGGCAACCAGTTTCTGCAAAGAACACTGGCGATTATACGGTGGTATGGGCAAAAGGGGATGTAAAAGTCTATGCTGCACAAAAATCGAATAAAAGTAAAAAGCGTATTTTGCTCATACCATCTCTTATTAATCGTCATTCTATTTTGGATTTATTACCAGAGTATTCTTTTTTTCAATATTTAAATGACCAAGGTTTAGAGCCTTTATTGTTTGATTGGGGTGATGTGTTTGACCCGTCACAGGCAACGCTATCAGAATGCATTGAAACCTATTTAATACCAGCGATGGCTGCGTTGTTAAAAGAAGAGGATGATGTTGCCCTTGGTTATTGTATGGGCGGCGTTATGTTGCTTGCTGCCGCACAAAAAGCAGGGGTTCAGTTTGACCATTTGAAATATATCTTTATGGCAACGCCTTGGGATTTTGAGAAGACAGATAAAAACATAAGATTAACGGCACAAAACATATGGGCGCAGTCTTTGGCAATGCGTGTGGCATCTACCTATGTACCTGTCGATATGTTGCAATCATTCTTTGGGTCAATAGAACCAGAAGATACGGTTATGAAATACATTAATATTGATCTCAATGAAGATAGTTTAAAAACAAAACTATTTGTGGCGATAGAGGATTGGCTCAATGATGGACGCAATCTTGGTTGGGGTGTTTTTGAGAGCTGCCTGAAAGAATGGTATATTGATAATCTGACAGCTGTAAATCAGTGGCAATGCTGCGGTGAAACTATTGACCCAAAAAAGATAAAAAATAAAAGCCTGTGTGTGATTCCACAAAAAGACAAATTAGTTTCACCAGAGAGTGCAGAGGCTTTAAATGTACTGTTAAAACATAGTGAGCGCTTGACCCCAGAACTTGGGCATATAGGTTTAATGGGAAGTACGAAAGCTAAAGAAAATGTCTGGAAACCGATTGTAAATTGGATCAAAGCCACGTAGATTATAAATCAACTCAGGAGGTACTATGTCACACTCAGACCCTATCGTAATTGTTGCAGCAAAAAGAACGGCTATTGGGAATTTTTCGGGCACACTAGCCAATGAGCCAGCGCATAAATTAGGCGCTCATGTTATTAAGGCTGTGCTTGATGATGCAAAATTAAAGCCTTCCGATGTTGATGATGTTATTTTGGGTCAAGTGCTGACCGCTGGCGTAGGGCAAAACCCTGCAAGACAATCACTTATTGCTGCGGGTATCCCTCAAGAAAAAACGGCACTAACGATTAATCAAGTATGTGGCTCTGGTCTACGTGCTGTGGCTATGGGTATGCAAGCAATCTTAGCAGGTGATGCGGATATCGTTGTGGCGGGTGGTCAAGAAAATATGAGTCTATCACCGCATGCGGCACATCTTCGTAATGGCGTTAAATTTGGTGATATGTCGTTTGTCGATACAATGATTAAAGATGGTTTATGGGATGTGTTTAATGATTACCACATGGGTATTACGGCTGAAAATATTGCCGATAAATTTTCTCTAAGCCGTGACGATCAGGATGCTTTTTCAGCACAATCTCAACAACGTGCTGAGGTGGCACAAAAGGCAGGCAGGTTTAGAGATGAAATATCACCCTATACTGTCGTGACCCGCAAAGAAGAAGTGACATTCCAAGAGGATGAATTTATTCGTGCAGGGACAACAGCCGAGACTCTCGGTAAGTTACGTGCCGCTTTTAAAAAAGACGGTACAGTCACAGCAGGTAATGCGTCAGGCATTAATGATGGTGCCGCAGCTCTTGTCTTGATGCGGGCGAGTGAGGCTGAAAAACGTGGGCTAACACCTTTTGCGCAGATTGCTTCATGGGCAACAGCAGGTGTTGATCCTGCGATTATGGGGACAGGACCAATTCCCGCATCTCGTAAGGCGTTATCAAAAGCTGAATGGGATGTATCTGATCTTGATCTTGTTGAATCAAATGAGGCCTTTGCTGCACAAGCATGTTGTGTCTTGAAAGAGTTAAAACTAGATCCAGCAAAAGTAAATGTGAATGGCGGGGCTATTGCTCTCGGTCACCCAATTGGTGCGTCAGGTGCAAGAATATTGACCACACTCCTGCATGAAATGGCACGTCGGGATAGCAAAAAAGGTTTGGCGACGCTATGTATTGGCGGCGGCATGGGTATAGCAATGTGTGTAGAAAGAACTGAAGGAAAAACGTGGAAAAAACTATAAAGAATGTTGAGCAAAAAATCGCCATCGTTACAGGCGGTACAAGAGGTATTGGTAAATCAATTTCTGAATCACTGATTAAACAAGGCTGCAAAGTCTTTGCTTTTTATGGTGGTAATGATAAGGCGGCCAAGGATTTTGAGCTTGAAACTGGCGCAAAGGCCATGAAGGTTGATGTAACTGATTTCGATGCTTGTGAAAAAGCTGTTGAGAAAATCCTAAAGGCGCATAAGAAAATCGATATTCTTGTTAATAATGCAGGCATTACGCGTGATGGTATGTTGCACAAATCAGCCCTTGATAGCTGGCAGTCTGTGATCGATACCAATCTAAACTCGCTTTATAATATGTGCCGTCATGTCGTGCCCAGTATGCGTGAAACACGTTTTGGCCGTGTTATTAACATCAGCTCGATTAATGGTCAAAAGGGCCAACTTGGTCAGGCGAATTACTCGGCAGCTAAAGCAGGGATGCTCGGTTTTACAAAAGCCTTGGCGCTTGAAAGCGCAGGCCGAGGTATCACCGTAAATGCTATTTGTCCAGGCTACATTAATACAGATATGACGGCTGATATGCCGCATGAAATTTTAGAATCTATTGTGCGCTCAATTCCAGTAGGACGTTTGGGTAAGCCCGAAGAAATCGCTGGTATGGTGGCATATTTGGCCTCTGAAGACGCAGGCTTTATAACAGGTGCAACAATGACCGTTAATGGTGGTCAGTATATGGCCGCTTAAGCCTTATCTTGATAATATTTCAGGACATAAAGCCTAATTGCACTGGATAGGTTGCTGTCTAGTGGTTTGGTCTTGTCGATATCAAAGATAATATTACGGATAGGTTGTTTCTTACTTTTAGCAATGGCTTTTAAACTATTCCAGAATTCCTGTTCCAAGGTCACGCTCGTCGCATGACCCATAATATTGACGGAGCGTTTAATGACAGCCATGATTAAGCACTAGGTTTGACCATATCTTCTGGTTTGATCCATTCTTTGAATTGCTCTTCATTCATCAGGCCAAGCGCAGCACCAGCTTCTTTTAATGTTGTACCGTCTTGATGTGCTTTTTTGGCGATTTTAGCGGCATTATCATAGCCAATATGTGGATTGAGCGCTGTCACTAACATCAAGCTTTCATTCATTAATTGCGTGATGCGTTCGCGGTTAGGTTCGATACCGACAACGCAATTATCTGTAAATGAGACGCAGCCATCAGCGATCAAACGAATAGACATCAGCACATTATAAACCATCATGGGCTTGAAGACATTAAGCTCTAAATGACCATGTGAATTACCGACACTGACCGCCACATTATTACCCATCACTTGTGCACAGACTTGTGTTAACGCTTCGCATTGTGTGGGATTTACTTTCCCTGGCATAATCGATGAACCTGGTTCATTAGCGGGAAGACTCAATTCTCCTAGTCCGCTTCGAGGGCCAGAGCCAAGTAAGCGAATATCATTGGCAATTTTCATCAGCGATGTGGCAATTGTGTTTAAGGCACCTGATAATTCGACCATGGCGTCATGGGCCGCTAATGATTCAAATTTATTAGGCGCAGTGATGAAAGGAAGGCCAGTGATTTTAGCGACTTGTGCTGCAAATTTCTCAGCAAAGCCAACACGAGAGTTAATGCCTGTACCCACAGCTGTACCGCCTTGCGCCAGTTCCATTAAGCGTGGCAGGCAAGACTTTATACGCTCAATGCCGTAAGCCACTTGTTGCGTGTAACCAGAAAACTCTTGGCCTAAGGTCATAGGCGTTGCATCTTGTAAATGGGTGCGGCCAATTTTTACAATGTCTTTAAAAGCTTTGGCTTTTGCATCCAAGGCTTTGTGTAGATGTGTTAAAGCAGGGAGTAGGGATTTGTGAACCTCCACAGCACAAGCGATAGACATAGCCGTTGGGAATGTGTCATTTGAGCTTTGTCCCATATTCACATGGTCATTTGGGTGTACTGGTTTTTTAGAGCCAATCTCGCCACCGAGCATTTCAATCGCACGGTTAGAAATCACTTCATTGGCATTCATATTGCTTTGAGTGCCTGAACCAGTTTGGAAAACCACCAGCGGGAAATGATCCATCAATGTGTTATCAATCACTTCATCAGCGGCCTTAACGATGGCTTCGCCCAATTCTTTTGAAAGGACACCTAGTTCCATATTAGTCAACGCAGCCGCTTTCTTTTGTAAGCCTAAGGCACGGATAAGCGATTCTGGTTGTTTAATCCCACCAATTTTAAAATTCTCTAATGAACGTTGGGTTTGTGCGCCCCAATAACGGCTGTTCTCAACGGCTACTTCGCCCAGTGAATCTGTTTCAATGCGTGTATTGGTCATATCTTTTTTCTCCATTGATTGCGCCATCATATTAATCCTTTTTTATCTATCCTACGCACCCTACAAAAAAGGGCAAGAGTGTTTGACAATTTGCTAAAGAATGGATATTGAGAACTATGGAAACTATTATTAAAGATATATCAGATGCATTTAATGCAAATAGGGACCGTATTCTTAATGGAGAATATGGTCTTTTACTAGGGCGTTGTTTTTCAACTTTTACCGTGCTTGAAGAAGAGCAAGGTAAAAAAGTTATTACGTTGATGTATAATGACGGTATAGCAGAAACCATGCCTAAGCAGGCGCAGCATGTAGACGTGTTTATTCTTGATGCGGGAGCGTCTTTAGGAGAACATTTTCACGAGCACGCTACGGCTGAAATCACTGTTCTGTTTGGTCGTGGTACAGCGCATGTCGGTCCTTTCAGGCTTAAAATAGGCCCAGCTAGCGAAGTCTTATTTCAATCAAGCGTAATACATGATGTCAGGAATAAAAGTCCTGAAACAATGGTGTTTATATCGCTTCAGGACAATCCAATAATCCAAGCAGATGGAAAGATTGATTATTGTCCTGTTTTGCGGGCTGTTTAATAAGATTAGCAAATAGAGAAAAACAAAACCCGCTGAAGAGCGGGTTTTTTGTTAAGTGGCGGACAGACAGGGATTCGAACCCTGGGTAGACTTGCGCCCACGCTAGTTTTCAAGACTAGTGCATTCAACCACTCTGCCATCTGTCCGTATTTTTAAACAGGTTGAGATTGGTATATCGCATAATTTGGCAGGTAAAGTCAACTCATAAACATGACGTTTTTGCTTGATCGGTTAGGCGGGTCATATAGCATGAAGAAATGCCTTATATTTTGATGATTTTGATTGCTCTATTTTTACCCTTTTCGGCGGCCAACGCTTATACAGAAGAGGGATTTCGCTCTTTTTTAAAAGAGGTTGCTGCTGATGCTCGTTCTCAAGGTGTGTCTGATTTAACCATATCGATGGCGCTACAATCGGCGACTTTTAAGCCAAGAACGATTGAGCTTGACCGAGCGCAACCAGAAAAGAAAACGCTTTATGCGGAATATAAGCCAAAGATTCTATCACAAGATCGTATTGATAAAGGGCGCTTGATGTATAAGCAACATCGGGTGCAGCTTAATCATTTTGCCAATATATATGGGGTTGAGCCACAATATATTGTCGCTCTTTGGGGTATTGAAACAAATTACGGCGGTTTTACGGGTGGTACAGGCATTATAGATGCTTTAGCTACTATGGCCTATGAAGGACGCCGTCGTGAGTTTTTTCAAAAAGAACTAGTTGAGGCATTAAAAATTTTGGATGAAAAGCACATCACATTAGATGAAATGAAAGGCTCTTGGGCGGGGGCGATGGGGCAAAATCAATTTATGCCGTCTAGTTTTCGTGCCTATGCCGTGGACGGAGACGGCGATGGGAAGCGTGATATTTGGAAAGATCTGGACGATGTTTTTGCATCAACAGCGAACTATCTGCGTCAAAGTGGTTGGCAGCATAATCAAGGATGGGGACAGCGTGTAAAATTGCCACAAGGTATTCCTGCGACAATGGTGGGTAAAGAGTATCGTCGTCCTATTGCCTATTGGCAAAAACTTGGTGTAAAGACATTAAATGGCCATAATTTATCGGCAAATAAGCGTTTAGAAGCTTATATTGTCGCCCCAGATGGACTTTCTGGTGAGACGTATTTGGTTTACTCAAATTATGATGTTATTCTGAAGTGGAATAGATCAACATATTTCGCCACGACCGTTGGGTTATTGGCTGATGCTATTGCCCAAGGTGATAGCCAAGAGCAAGAAGAGGCTTATAACCAGTGATACGACAATTTTTTATCATGGCAATGATGTTGAGTTTTGGGCTCAGTCTTGCAGGATGTGCGCAAACGCAATTAGCCGCCCATACTATCAAGAATTTACCGGGCAATAAACGTTCTGTGGTGCAGCCTGCTGAAGGTAATTACAAAGTCGGAAATCCTTATAAAATAGAAGGAAAAGTTTATACGCCAACAGAAAAATTTACTCATTCAGAGCAAGGTATTTCAAGCTGGTATGGTCCAGGCTTTCATGGCAAGCGGACAGCGAATGGTGAAATTTTTAATAAATACGATTTGACGGCGGCTCATAGAACATTGCAGATGCCTTCATTAGTCCGTGTGACGAACCTCGAAAATGGCCGCTCGCTTGTTGTGCGTGTTAATGACCGTGGACCTTTTGCACGAGGACGTGTGCTGGATGTGTCTGAACGTGCAGCAGAATTGCTAGGCTATAAAAATAAAGGCACTGCAAAAGTACGTGTCGATGTTTTAGAAGAAGAAAGTCGTATTCTGGCAGAGGCTGCTCGCCAAGGTTTAGATACAAGGGGTGCCGAAATTGCGTATAACAGAGATGGTAAATTGCCGATTAGTATGACGATAGATCATGGTTATATTCAAACTGCCGCAATGGGACCTGACGTATCAAAACTTCAAACAGTGCGTGTGCGTAACGTGCCTGTAGCGCCTACGAATATTTTTGTACAATTAGGGGCTTTTTCTAACCCAGAGAACGCTCAAGCGCTCAAAGCTAGGTTGGCACGCCAATACACGAATGTTGTTATTAAAAATGTAACAGGTTCAAATGGAACATTTTATCGCGTGCGTGTCGGTCCTTTGATGGATGTGGCAACAGCCGACCAAACTCTCAAAAGCGTGGTTGACCTCGGGTATCAAACCGCTATGATTGTTGTAGATTAACCCAAAATTAGCTGATTTGAGACTCTTATGACCGTTTTAAAACGTTTTCTATTTATTGTTATTTTATGTTTTGCAACAAATGCTTTTGCTGCTGACCCATTTTCAGATTTGACAGCAAAGCAAATGATTGTGAAAGACGCAGAGACTGGGCAAGTTCTGTATGAAAGAAATCCACGTCAAAAAATGCCAACCTCTTCAATGAGTAAGGTTATGACTATGTATATGGTTTTTGATGCGCTTGAAAAAGGCGATATCAAGCTGAGTGATACATTTCATGTGAGCGAAAAAGCATGGGCGATGGGTGGCTCAAAAATGTTTGTTAAGGTCGGCGATAGCGTTAAAGTTGAAGACCTTATTAAAGGTGTTATTATTCAATCTGGTAATGATGCAACAATAGTGTTGGCAGAAGGTTTGGCAGGTTCTGAAGAGGCTTTTGCGCAGGCGATGAATGCAAAGGCGGAAGAAATAGGCTTAACGCATTCGCATTTTGTGAATGCTAGTGGCTGGCCAGATCCAGATCATTATTCATCAGCGGCTGATTTAGAATTATTGGCTGAGCATGTTATTAGAGATTTCCCTGAATTCTATAAATATTTCAGTATCCATTCTTTTGAGTACAATAAAATTAATCAGCGCAATCGTAATCCGTTATTGTTTCGTACAGATTTGAATGTAGATGGACTTAAAACTGGCCACACAGAAATCGGTGGTTATGGCTTAATGGCGTCTGGTACAAAGAATGATCGCCGCGTTATCATGGTAATGAATGGCATGGAATCGAATGTTGCCCGTGCTAAAGAAACAGCTTCTGTTATGTCTTGGGCGTTAAACGGCTTTGACAATGAAACATTACTAGCATCAAATCAAGTCATAGCAGATGCAAAGGTGCTTTACGGTAATCGTAAGATAGTGCCGCTTTCTGTTGCCAAAGATTTTGTCGTAACAATGCCTAAATTGAACAAGAGTGCTACAAAGATTGATGTTAGTTACAAAGAACCAATCATTGCACCTATTAAAGCAGGTGATGAATTGGGTACTTTAACAGTTACTTTTGGTGATGGTCAAAAAGCCGAGACACCACTTGTGGCGATGGCACCTATTAAAAAATCTAATGTTATCGTCCGCTTTTTTGCTGGTTTAGGTTATCGCTTATCAGGTGGTGTGTAGATGGGCAGAGGCATTTGCATTAGCTTTGAAGGCGGCGAAGGCGCAGGTAAATCTACACAAATTGGCTTATTAAAAGATGCCCTGCAGGCTAAAGGCTTTGCCATTGTGACAACAAGAGAGCCTGGTGGTACAGTTGATGCGGAAGCATTATGGCAGTGTTTTATCGATCACAAAGGTCAGCATTGGGATGTTATCGCTCAAGCTTTTCTTGTCTTTACCACACGTCGATTGCATCTGGTCTCATTGATTGAGCCGTCACTGGCGGCTGGCAAGATCGTTATTACAGATCGCTTTACCGATTCAACGCGTGTTTACCAAGGTGTTGCTGGTGGTTTGGGTTTAGACAAAATTGAATCGATTAAACAAGAATGTATTGGTGATTTTGAACCTGATCTAACGTTTATCTTTGATATTGATCCGAGCGTCGGTTTGGCACGTATTGGTAAAAGAGATCCAAGCCGTGATACATTTGAAGATAAAAAATTCGACTTCCACAATAGTCTGCGTACAGGCTATTTGGATATTGCTAGAGAAAATTCAGATCGTTGCGTTGTGATTGATGCGAATCAATCTATTGAGGCAATTGCGGCACAAATCTTACAAAATGTAACTGAACGTATTTAACCATGTTTGATGAATTAGAGTTTGATGATGACTTAGATGGTGATTTAGGGGGAGGCTTGCCTTATACAGCTGTTTCCGAAGGTCTACTAACACCGCCACAGGTACAAAATGTACTCGGCCATGATGAGCAAGAGCAGCTTATATTATCTCTTTATAATCAAGATAAATTGCCGCACGGGATAGCTTTGACTGGAACGAAAGGGATAGGTAAAGCAAGTTTTGCGTATCGTTTGGCCAAGTTCTTGTTCCATGACGGTGAAAATGCAACTGATAGTTTATTTGGTGGTGAAGCCCTTAAGGCCGAGAATTTTAATGTGCCAGCGGAAAGTGATGCGGCACGTAAGGTGTCAAGCTTAGGTCATCCTGATTTATTGATTGTAGAGGCTCCAGTAGATGAAAGAACAGGTGCTCAAAAAACGACTATCTCTGTTGATGCTATCCGAGAAATTTCAAAATTTATGCATTCGACAGCAGCAATGGGCGGTTGGCGGATTTGTATTATTGATGATGCTGATTTGATGACAAGCCAAGCACAAAATGCTTTACTAAAAGTATTAGAGGAGCCCCCCCATAAAGCACTGATTATATTAGTGGCACACCGTATGGGACATTTTTTGCCAACGATTAAATCTCGCTTACGTGTGATGCCGTTTAAACCGCTCTCTCAAGAAAATTTAGATGAGCTATTATCTCGTTCTGGTTTAGATATTCATAACAAAGCCCTTATTCATTGTTTGAGTGAGGGGAGTATTGGCTCAGCCGTTGAATTGGCAGAACAAGAAGATATGGAAATATCTGCTTCTGTTTTTGATTGCTTCGATGAGTCCACGGGGCTTAACCGTATTGAAGCGATGAAATTGTCTGAATTTCTTAGTATGAAGAAAAAGGATGATAGCTTTCCATTTTTTGTGATGTTAATGACAAAGATCGCTGCAGAGCTTGTCAGGTTGAAAGCGATGCATAAATCATTTTATGACTCATTGCTGTTTACAGCGTTGAAAAGCTATCAGCAAAGTGCGGTATTGGAAAATTACTTTAATGAGCATGACTTACAGTATTTTGTGAGTAATTATGATAGGTTGCGAGTGCATTTCGAGGAAGGGCAACGTGCCTATTTAGACCGTCGCTACCTCGTGCAAGAAGGTTTTGAGATTTTAATGGGAAATAGGCAAGATGACTGACAAAAAAGATAAATATTACTACATTACGACACCGATTTACTATGTGAATGGGGCGCCACACATTGGTTCCTCTTATACGAATATTGCTTGCGATGTATTGGCCCGTTTTAAACGTCTTGATGGCTATAAGGTAAAATTTCTAACAGGCACAGATGAGCATGGTCTGAAAGTGAAACAAGCGGCAGAAGCTAAGGGCGTTAGTCCGCAAGCCTTTACGGATGAAGTAGCGGCGATGTTTGAAGGCGCTTTAGCGCCAATGAATATCTCTAATGATGATTTTATACGGACAACCGAAGAACGGCACAAAAAAGCAGCGCAAGCCTTGTGGCAAAAATTAGAAGAAGCAGGGGAAATATACTTAGATAAATATGCAGGGTGGTATGCTGTCAGAGATGAAGCGTATTATACATTAGATGAGCTGATTGCAGGGCCTGATAAAGACACAATGATTGCTGCAGACTCTGGTGCTGAATGTAAATGGGTGGAAGAAGAAAGCTATTTCTTCAAGCTCTCTGAGTATACAGATAAATTGTTGGCTTATTATGAAGAACATCCTGAATTTATTCAGCCCGCATCACGTCGTAATGAGGTGATGTCTTTTGTGAAGGGCGGTTTACGTGATTTGTCGATCTCTCGTACGACCTTTGATTGGGGTGTGCCTGTGCCTGGCAATGAAAAACACGTCATGTATGTCTGGATTGACGCACTTACTAACTATTTAACAGCACTTGGCTATCCAGATACGAGCAGTGAAGAATTCCAAGGGTTTTGGAATAATGCGTTTCATATGGTGGGTAAGGAAATTACACGTTTCCACTGTGTCTATTGGCCGGCCTTTCTAATGGCGGCAAAGCTACCCTTGCCAAAGACTGTGTTTGCCCACGGTTGGTTAACCGTTGAAGGCCAGAAAATGTCTAAATCTGTGGGTAATGTGATTACCCCAGAAGAGTTGATTAGCCGTTATGGTGTCGATGGAGCACGCTTTGTGCTATTGCGTGAAATACCATTTGGTAATGATGGTAATTTCTCACATGAAAATTCTGTTAATCGTATCAATAGTGATTTGGCCAATGGTTTGGGTAATTTGGCGCAACGTACCTTGTCGATGATTGCTAAAAATTGTGAGGGTAAAGTGCCTCATCATGCTGATTTTAATGAAGAAGATTTAGCTGTGCTGAACGATGCATATGGTGTTATTGAGAGCGTCCGTGCCGGTCTCGATCAATTTAAATTCCATGAAGCACTACAAGAGATTTTTCGTTTAGTGAATGCTGCCAATGGGTATATTGATGCACAAGCCCCGTGGACACTCAAGAAAACAGATTTTACACGTATGGAAACAGTGTTGTATGTGCTGGCTGAAACCATTCGCTGTTTAGGTATATTAGTTCAGCCTGTTATGCCTGACTCAGCGTCTAAAATTTTAGATCAAGTTGCAGTTACTGAAAAGGCACGTGATTTTACATGTTTAACAAAAGAGCATGCATTAAAAGTCGGCACTGAATTACCAGTTCCGCAAGGGGTGTTTCCACGTTTGGAGCTAGAAGAAAAGGCCGCATAGTAAACTGTATTCCCTGCGAAGGCAGGGATCTTATAAGAATAGCAAAAAGATTCCCGTTTTCACGGGAAAAGCAGGAAAGTAAGAAATGTTTGTTGATTCACATTGTCATCTTAATCACGAGCGTGAGGGCTTAGGCTCACCTGATGAGATTATTACACGGGCAAAGGCGGCTAGTGTGTCGCATATGCTGACTATTTGCTGTGAAATACACAAAGAAAAAGACACATTGATTGATATAGCGTCTCGCCACGGCAATGTCTGGGCAACCATAGGGACACATCCGCATGAAGCCGCACTGGATGAAGAAAAAGCTTATACAAAACAAGATATCGTTAATCTAACCAATCACCCAAAAGTTATTGGTATAGGCGAGTCTGGTTTGGATTATCACTATATGCACTCGCCAAAAGATGAACAAATCGCTTCGTTTCGTAAACATCTGCAGGCTTGTATTGAGGCTGATCTGCCAATCATCGTCCATTCCCGTGATGCCGAAGCTGACACCATGCGTATTATCCGTGAGGAGGGGCGTGGTACACGCCTTAAAGGACTGTTGCATTGTTTCTCATCGAAGCGTGAACTAGCCATGGAAGCCGTTGAATTTGGCTTTTATGTATCATTCTCAGGTATTCTGACCTTTAAAAAATCGCAAGATTTACGTGATACAGCAAAAGACGTGCCGCTGGATAGATTGTTGATTGAAACAGATGCGCCGTTTCTGGCACCTGTACCGCATCGTGGTAAGGATAATGAACCTGCCCTTATTAGTCATACATGTCAGGTACTGGCCGATTTGCACGGTGTTTCTATGCAAGAAATGGCGCAGATTACCTCTGATAATTTTTTTAGATTATTCACCAAAGCAAAAAAATGAATAAAAAAGCGGTTATATTAGGTTGTGGTAATTCAGCGGGCGTGCCCGCTATTGGCAATGATTGGGGTAAGTGTGATCCTAATGAGCTAAGAAATCGTCGTACACGCTGCTGTGTCGCTATTACAGATGGTGGTAAGAATCTCATTATTGATACAGGGCCTGAGTTTAAGATGCAGTTTAATAGTACTGATTTGTCTTGCCCCGATGCTGTTCTTTATACACATGCTCATGCCGATCATATAGCAGGGATTGATGAGTTGAGATGGCTGGCTGAGCTAAACAAAACAGTGATACCAACTTATGGTAGTCGTGAAACGATGGATGAAATTGTTGAACGATTTAACTTTTTGTTTAAGCCAAGTCGTCCTGATCTTTACGTACAGTATTTGCAGGCACATTTTTGGGAAGAAACAGATTATTATAAGCAACATGAAGTGGCAGGCTTTAAGTTCACACTCGTGCCGCTTGACCATGAAACAGTAACAGCGAGCGGTTTTCGGTTTGGTGATTTTGCCTATACCACTGATATGGCGCGTATGCTGCCTGAATCTGTAGAGGCGCTAAAAGGTATTAAAACATGGGTTGTTGATTGTGCTGCCTATAAAAGTATGAATGATCGTGTGCATTGCACGTTCGAGAAGATCGTTGAATATAATAAAGTTATCGGTGCAGAACAGGTTTATTTGACGGCTATGGGTAAGGGAATGGATTATCAAACAATCCTCAATGAGACGCCAGACGGCTATGCGCCAGCCTATGATGGCTTGGAAATTATCTTTGATGATACAGTGTTTTAGTTGTTTTGATTATTAATGAGGGTGGTAACCGTCTTGGTTGTTATACCCACGGCGGCCATATCTGTCATCACGTGGATAAGGCGAGTATGTATAACCGCAATTTTGAGCACGAAGACGCTCTTGAATGTCTTTTTCAATATTATAAGTTTCTTGAGGGTTTGTAGCGGGGTAGATGCCGCGATATTCCATCCGTCTAACTTTTTCAATAATCTCAAGACCTTGTTGCATGCGACGAGTTGAAAAATCATTTTCATAGCCACCCCAAATTGGGCGCATGAAGTTAAAAGCTTGGTCATAACCATCAATACGTACCGTTAGATCTCCGGTACGAAGGAAATAAGCTGTTTGAGGCTCTAGTTCGCAGGCTCTGACTTGGCTGTCAGGCCGGCGCTCATATGAAGGTTGCGAATAGCTTCTTTCGCCATAACGACGGCTTTGCTGCTGCGCATCTGCCGCTTGCGGAAATGAGAGTGTCGCTAATCCAATTGCTGTTGCTGCTATTAAACCTTTATTCATGGATGATACTATACCCCAAAAGAGGTTTTTCATGCCAGTTTTTTCTTTAAAAGTTCATTGGCCGCAGCAGGATTGATTTTGCCGCCTGATTTTTTCATCACTTGACCAACAAAGAAGCCGAAAAGCTTATCTTTACCACTACGGTACTCTTCCACCATCTTTGGGTTTTCCGCAATCACTTCATCAACGATTTTTTCAATAGCACCAGTATCTGTGACCTGCTTTAAGCCTTTTTCTTCAATGATCGTATCAGGGTCTTGTGAAGTCTCAACCATAATAGCAAAGACATCTTTGGCAATTTTACCTGAGATCGTATTGTCAGATATACGTGCTACTAGTTGGCCTAATTGTTTCGCATTAACGGGGCTTTCAGAAAGATCTAGTCCTGCTTTATTTAAAGCACCTAGAAGTTCATTGATAACCCAGTTGGCAGTTAATTTAGGGTCATTACCTTTGGCGGCTTCTTCAAAATAGAAGGCACGATTTTGTTCTGCAATTAGAACAGAAGCATCATACAGGCTTAAACCAAATTCCTGTGTGAAGCGGTGTTTCTTCTGGTCAGGTAGTTCAGGCAATGTTGCTTTAATCTTATCAACATAGGCTTGGTCGAACTCCAATGGCAAAAGATCAGGGCAGGGGAAATAACGATAATCATGCGCATCCTCTTTTGAGCGCATAGAACGTGTTTCCAGCTTATTCGGATCCCAAAGGCGTGTTTCTTGAACGACTTGGCCGCCGCTCTCCAGCACTTCCATTTGACGCTGCGTTTCATATTCAATCGACATCATCACGGCTCGAATAGAGTTTACATTCTTTGTCTCTGTCCGTGTTCCATATTCTTCACCTGGGCGACGTAGTGATAAGTTCACGTCACAGCGCATAGAGCCTTCTTCCATATTGCCGTCACACGTGCCTAGGTAACGCAGGATCATACGTAGCTTATTCAAATAGGCCGCCGCTTCCTCTGGTGAGCGCATATCTGGTTCAGATACAATCTCCATTAAGGCACAGCCTGAGCGGTTTAAATCAACAAAAGATTTCGTCGGGTGTTGGTCATGGATAGATTTACCCGCATCTTGCTCTAAATGGAGACGTGTTACGCCAATCTTGCGTGTTGAGCCGTCTTCCATGTCAATTTCAATCTCACCAAGTCCAACAACAGGGTGTAGATATTGTGAAATCTGATAGCCTTGTGGTAAATCGGCGTAAAAATAGTTTTTACGCTCGAATACTGAATGCAAATTGATCTTAGCATTCATGCCTAAGCCTGTGCGGACAGCCTGCTCGATACAATATTCATTAATAACAGGCAACATACCAGGCATCGCCGCATCAACAAGTGAGACTTGTGTGTTAGGTTCAGCACCGAATTCAGTAGCAGCGCCAGAAAATAGTTTTGACTGGGCTGTTACTTGGGCGTGAACCTCAAGTCCGATTACCATTTCCCATTCGCCTGTGTTGCCTTTAATTAGATTACTCATGCGGCATCTCCTTTAAATGGGTGGGCTTTAAAGTTGGCACATTTTTCAATAGCAGCGCCTGCACGGAAAAGCGTTTCTTCATCAAAGCTACGACCGATCAGCTGTAGGCCCAAAGGACGACCATCGCTATTCAGGCTTGTTGGTACTGTAAGCCCTGGAAGACCTGCAAGGTTCACTGTTACTGTGAAAACATCGTTCAAATACATTTGAATAGGGTCATCAATTTGCTCGCCAATACCAAAAGCTGCTGATGGCGCAGGCGGTGTTAAGATGAAATCACATTTCTCATAGGCCTTTTCAAAATCTTGTAGGATCAAACGGCGGGTTTTTTGTGCCTTCACATAGTAGGCATCGTAATAACCTGCTGATAGCGCATAAGTCCCAACCATGATACGACGACGTACTTCTGGACCAAAGCCTGCTGCACGTGTTTTTTCGTACATATCATTGAGGTTTCCACCCTCATCAACACGTAATCCGTATCGCACCCCATCATAACGGGCGAGGTTAGAAGAGGCTTCGGCTGGATTAATGATGTAATAGGTGGGTAGGGCGTATTTGGTGTGTGGTAAGCTGATACGAACTATTTCAGCACCTTCGGACTTTAACCACTCAATACCTTTGTCCCATTCTGCGGTGATTTCTTCTGGAAGGCCGTCGATGCGGTATTCATCAGGGATGCCGACTTTAAGACCTTTAATAGATTGCCCAACGCTTTGCGTGAAATCAGGTACTTCACGTGGCGAAGAAGTGCTGTCCTTTTCATCATGTCCACAGGCATGATTCATTAAAAGGGCTGTATCTTCGACTGTGCGAGCAAACATACCCGCTTGGTCTAGTGATGACGCAAACGCCACAATACCCCAGCGAGAGCAACGGCCATAGGTTGGTTTCATGCCCACAATGCCTGTCAGAGCCGCTGGTTGACGAATAGAGCCACCTGTATCTGTACCAGTCGCACCCATGCACAGGCGTGCCGCAACAGCAGCGGCTGAACCACCGCTTGAGCCACCAGGTACGAGTTGCTTGTTTGGCTCGGATTTGCTCTTCCAAGGACTGATAACATTGCCGAAATAACTCGTTTCGTTCGAGCAACCCATTGCAAATTCATCGAGGTTCAATTTACCTAGGCACGTTGCGCCTGCGGCAAAAAGTTGGCTTGTCACAGTTGATTCATAGGTTGGTACAAAGTTTTCTAAGATGCGTGAAGCGACTGTTGTTCTAATACCTTTTGTACAGTAAATATCCTTTATTCCCAATGGGATACCGTCAAGTTTTAATGTATTACCTGAGGCGTATCTTTTATCACTTTCGGCTGCTTGAGTGAGTGCATGACCGGCCGTTTCAGTGATATAGCAGTTCAAGTCTTTGTGTTTAGCCATAGCATCAATATGCGCTTGGTTTAACTCCACGGCTGTAAATTCTTTTTTCTTCAGGCCCTCAAGAGCGCCTTTAATGGTGAGATCTGTTAATGACATCTATTTTTACTCCACAACCTTAGGGACAACAAAGAAACCTTCCATGCTTTCAGGCGCATTAGCCAGCACATCTTGTTGCATATCACCATCGGTGACTTCGTCTTTACGTTTCTTGAGATCAATATTGGCAACATTGGCTAAAGGCTCAACATTATCAGTGTTAAGTTCAGCAAGTTGCTCAATCCAACCAAGGATGTTGGATAGATCAGGACCTATTTTTTCAGCTTCTTCATCGGTAACCGCAATACGAGCCAGTTTAGCGATGCGCTTTGCTTCTTCTTTTGATATCTTGGACATAGACTTTATTACTAAAACCAACTATGACAGAATGCAAGATGCCAATTGGATTATTAAAGGATATTTTAGATAAAAAACCTCGTGAAGGTCGCCTATTAGGTTTAGACCAAGGTACAAAGCGGACGGGTGTGGCAATTTCTGACCCAATGCAACATATTGCCTCTGCTATTGAGGTTATTGAGCGTAAGAAATTTAGCATTGATGTAAAACGCCTAAAAGAGATTTACGATGAGTATGAGGTGAAAGGCTTTATCATTGGCTATCCGTTGAATATGGATGGCACAGAAGGTCCTCGTTGTGACTCGGTCAAAGACTATGCGCTCAATATTAAACAAACAGGTTTGTTTGGTGATGACCCTTGGATTGCTTTTTATGATGAACGTTTATCAACTGCTGCTGCACAGGATTTTTTAATAGAGCAAGTTGATATGAACCGTAAGCGCCGTGGAGAGGTGATTGATAAAATGGCCGCACAAAATATTTTGCAAGGTGCGTTGGATTGCTTCTAAATGGCTGTGCCGTAGCGCATCAGCGTATGGCCTTGATCTTTAATCCATTTTTTACCGATTTTATAGTCATCTGAAAGGCTCTCGCAGAGTTTCCAAAATTTGGGGCTGTGATCGAGATGCTTCAAATGCGCAACTTCATGGGCAATGACATAGTCAGTGGTTTCAATCGGTGCAAACATTAGCCGCCATGATAGTGCAATATTACCTTCGCATGAGCAGCTGCCCCAGCGAGAGGATGTGTCCCTTATATTGACTTGATTGACACGTTTGCCGAGTAACATTGCTTTTTCGTGTACCATAGTGGTGAGTACGTCCTTGGCATATTTTTTTAAATAACGTTCAATGCGTAAAGAGGGGTCTGTTTGGTTTGTAATGACGTGAATTATACCATTCTGAAGAGTTATCTTCGTTGATTTACGCGCCTCCTCATATTGAATATTTATGCGATGCGGTATATCAAACAGCGGTATCGTCTCACCTTGGGCAAAAGGAATGGCACAGGGCAGAGCGGCAATTTTATCTTCTATCCAGTCTTGATATTGTGCAGCAAAGGCAAGCGCTCGTGTTTCAGAAGAGCGATGTGGTACCACCAAATCAATACGGCGTAGTTTATGATTGAGTCTCAATGAGTAGCGTCGAGCTTGTTTGCTCTTTTTTATAGAAATGTAGTCTTGCCACTGGGTCATGCAGTTAGATTAGCTGCCAAGTCTTAGGGATGCAAGATGGCCTCTTCTTGTGACGATACGATTTTCAGCGAAAGTGGATACCATTTCTTGATTTGTAAAATGGGTAATCTCTCTAATATAAGTATCGGCATTTTCTAATAAATCAGCCGGTTGTTTTGCTAACCATTCCTTATATTTTTCGTAATTATCAGGGAAATAATTTTGAATATGGTTCGTATGGATAAGTAGCGCCACGATATCTGGTGGCGTAAATCTTTTGCCATTGATCGTTAGTGGTATTTCTTTAGGCGTAAAATCATCGTCAAGCCAGCTTAATTCAATGTGAAATGCATGCCTAAAGTTTCGCTCTAATCTGATTTTAAGTTGCTCTTCATCAATCTCGGTGTGAAAAACATCCCCGCAAGCTTCTAGGGTATCTGTGTTGTCTACCCATCCATAGGCTCTGTTTTGGATTGTGTCAGGTGAGAATTCTAATCGAAGTATTGCTAGAAGTGTTGGAACTACATAGCGTAAATGATGTTTATCTGTATCGATAAATTCTTCAACTTTAAGCCTTTTTGCAATGACTTGGTCTTTTTCAGACATGGCTGTTGTGCGTATGGTCATGTCTATCGCTTCATTTTTATGTTTCTGGGCGGCAATGAAGTAAAGAGACAAAAGGCATTTTTCAGCTGCACGTACAAGGTTGTCATGTGTCTGGATAAGTATTTGCTCTGAAAACCTTATATTTTCTTCTAAGCGCTCTCTCTTTTCAGCTGATAATATAGCGTCGTCTAGCTGGGCTCGATTGGCGATCTGTGCTTTCCTTGCTGAAGGAATAGATTTTTGTATCTCTGTTAAGGTTTGATAAGACGCTATAAATTGTTGCAGATGTTTAGCGAAACGCTGCTTGAACTGGCCATTGAAACATTCTCCTGCCGGTTGAAATTTACATTTTAAAACAGTAGCGGTTTGTTCTGACATCTTTCCCTCAATTGGGAATGATTATGCCACAATGCTATTATGGAAAGCAATGTTTGTTTTATGCCTTGTCAGGAAACTGCTTTTTATAAGCACGCATCGCTTCTGTGAAATGCCTATCATGGTCCCATTTCTCTGGAGCGGGGTTACCTGTTGGCTTAAGGTCTGCCGCAGGTACGACTGCTTTTTTAGGGTCTTGTGAGCGGATAAAGTGACGGACACGTGGCATAATATGTTTGCGCCAGCGAGAGCCGTTAAAGATACCGTAATGCCCAACATCTTTTTGCATGTAATGGAAATGTTTGTTTGCGGGCAAATTAGGCGTGATATCATGTGCCGCTAGTGTTTGACCAAGGGCTGAAATATCGTCTTTTTCACCTTCAATCGTCAAAATCGCCGTTTTCTTTATTTTGGTTGTATCAACGTCATGTAATTTATCTGTTTCAGGGTCACGCCATTTCATAACACCGCGTGGTAGGGCGTATGTCTGGAATATCTCTTTGACCGTTTGTAGGTAAAATTCAGCAGGTAAATCCATAACCGCCATATATTCATCATAAAATTTTCTGTGTTTGTCAGCGGATTCGCCATCACCTTGGACGAGGTGCTGATAAAATTGTAATGATGATCCCATATGCAGATCCAGATTCATTGACATGAAACCGCCTAATTGAATAAATCCAGGGTAAACAGAACGACCTGAACCAGGGTAATACCAAGGCACTGAGGTGATGACGTTGCGTTCAAACCAACTCAGCGGCTTTTGTTCAGCGATTTCTGTTACAGCTGTTTTTGAAATACGTGGATCAATTGGTCCACCCATTAATGTGATTGATAAAGGTTGGTTTTTGTCATCCCATCCAGCAAGAAGGGCTGTTGTTGCAAGTACGGCTGGCGCAGGCTGGCATACGGCGATAACGTGAATGTCTGGCCCTAATTCACGAATGAAATTAATTAAATATTCTATGAAGCTGTCTAAATTAAATTTGCCTTCACTTAAAGGAACTAAACGCACATCCATCCAATCAGTAATATAGACATCGTGATGTGGCAGGAGGGCTTCAACAGTACCTCGCAAAAGTGTGGCGTAATGACCTGAAATAGGGGCAACCACTAATACTTTCGGGTCTTTACGATCTGTTTTGCGTGAGAAATTTAAAAGGCTACAAAAAGGTAGTTCTTTGACTGTCTTTTCTGTCACAGCAACTTTTTTGCCGTCAATTGTTGTATGGTCTAAGCCAAACTGAGGTTTCCCAAATTTACGTGTCGCACGCTCAAAGACTTCAGCGCCAGCTGCTATGGAGCGTCCATAAGGTTTAAGAACCTCAGGCATATATGGACTGTCCCAAAATGATTTGATGGCTTCTGCTGTCGTACGAGCAGGTGTTAGGCTAGCATTAAACAGATCATGCATGTGGTATAACATAAATATTCTTCCCTTTATTCAGTTGCATTACTATATCGCAACGCACAACTATAATATAGCACAAAATGCCGTGATATTTAGTTCTATTACGTGTATCTTATTGTAATGATATTAATAATCTCTTTAGCGATTATGTTTAGTGTTGTCATAGGACTTGTGACGCAATTTTTCGTAAATACTATTATTCCACCTGTTTGGTACGTTTTTAAAAGCTTTACACAAGCCGCAGAACAGAAGCTCAACAGGCAAGGGCGTTCAAAGCAAGACGTTATTTTCCGTGGGTTTTTAACATATATATGTGTATTGGCTTTAGCTGTGGTGGTGTATTTCGTTGTTGCTGGGATAGAACATGCGGCATTGTCTGAAGGAACAGTTATAGTTTTTCAAGCTGTGTTGTTGAGTCTCTCTATTTCTACATTATCTTTGCCGCTCTCTTTTGTGAATATAGGCCATAAAAGGCTTAATCACTTTGGCCGTGCGGTGGGGCTGGATTTAGCCTCACAAGATTTTTCTGGGCGTATTCGTAAGGTAACAGGGCTTGCAACAATTATATATGCAAGAGGCCTTGTGTCGCCGATATTATGGTTTTGGTTTGGTGGCGTGGCAGGATTGCTATTTTATACAGCGACTCAGGTGTGCTCATTCTATACTAATCGTTATGATAATCATCTTGGCTTTGCGCTAATTCCCAATGTTGTGGCACGTATTATGAATCTTGTGCCTGACGCTATTGCTGGGTGCTTTCTTGTTCTTTGCTCTTTATTTGTGCCGGGCCTTAAATTTAAGAAGGCATTGAAATCTTTAATGTTTTTAAAAGACGCACCAGTCTACGGTTTGGGTGGTATACCATTGCATATACTCAGCTATGCTTCATCAACGACACTGGGTGGCCCTGTTAAATCTTTGGACGGTCAAAGTTATAAGAATGAGTGGGTTGGTGAAAAAGGGAGCTCGGCGCAATTAACCGCTGCGCATCCGAAAATATTTATTTTTACCTTTAGTGTAATGCTTGTGTTTACGCTCTTTGCCTGCATTTTATTGGTCGTATAAAAAGCTTGACCTTTTTCGATCAATCCCTTAAACATTCACCTCTAAAGATAAGATTTAAAGGATTTAGCCATGACAAAAGAATGTGTAGTAACAGGAAAAAAGCCACTTGTAGGGAATAATGTTTCTCACGCGCAAAATAAAACAAAGCGTCGTTTTATGCCGAATTTACAGGTTGTTCGTCTTTACAGCGAAAAACTTTCTAAGTTTTTCAAACTAAAAGTTACAACAGCAGGTATCCGTACAATTGAACATAATGGTGGTCTTGACGGCTATGTGATGTCAAAAGCACCAACAAAACTTAGCCCAGAGCTTCGTAAAGTACGTAAAGAAATTGAAGCAGGCACCGCAGATAAGGCAGCATAAGGCTTCGATATAGTAATTTGAAAAAGCCCGCATATTGCGGGTTTTTTTATGATTTAGAGGAAAAATGACGAATTTGTACCCTAACCATTCTTTTGAAATTTTAAAAAAAGCACCCGATTCAAGGGCGCGTTTAGGTAAGATACATACGCCGCATGGTGTTATTGAAACGCCTAACTATATTTTCTGCGGTACGAAAGGGGCTATACGCTGTGCAACGCCCCGTGAAGTTAAAGAAGCAGGTGCGCAAATTATTTTAAGCAATACCTATCACATGATGTTGCAGCCTGGGGCTGATTTGGTGGCTGAAATGGGTGGTCTTCATAAATTTATTGGCTGGGATGGCCCAATGCTAACAGATAGTGGTGGTTTCCAAATCTTTGCCATGGGTGAAGGCACAGTAGCGGATGAGATTAAAGGTCGTCGTAATGAGGCTAAGCCTAAAATGCTTGAGAAAATCACCGAAGAGGGGGCTATTTTCCGCTCTTATACAGATGGTACAAAACAAATGCTTAGTCCTGAGCGTGCCATGGATGTGCAGCATAAGCTTGGCGCAGATTTAATTATGCCGCTTGATGAATGCCCACCTTATCATTTAGATCGTGAATACTCAGCGAAATCAATGGAGATGAGCCACCGCTGGGAATTGCGTTCATTAGAGAAATTTAAAGAGCTAAATAACGGGACACAAGGTTTATACGGTATTGTGCAGGGGGGCGTTTATGAAGACTTGCGCTTACAAAGTGCTGAATTTGTCTCAAGTCATCCATTCTTCGGCACGGCGATTGGCGGGTCACTCGGTGTAACGATTGACCAGATTTATGATGAGGTAGTGTCATGGTGTATGCACAATGTACCAGAAGAGCGTCCCGTGCATTTACTAGGGATAGGCATGATCCGAGATATATTTGCAGGTGTTAGATACGGTATCGATACATTTGATTGCGTTATTCCTACACGTATTGCCCGTCACGGTTGGGCTTTGGTCAAAGGTGAACCAAGAGAACGTATAAATTTGCGTAATGCACAGTTTAAGAACGACCCAACGCCCCTTGATGAAACGCAAGACTGTTATTATTCACAATTTTCTCGTGGATATTTAAATCATCTCATTCGTGCCAATGAAGCCTTAGCAATGCACATATTATCATTGCATAATATTGCTACGATGACACGCCTGATGCGGGAGGTGCGTGAAGCCATTGCTGATAATAGTTTGGACGCTCTTGAAATGGTTTGGCGTGGTGAAGTCACAAAAATCAAAATGGCTGCTTAGGCCTTAATCAAAAATTTACCCTTTTTGTCTACATCTCGTGATATAGTATGCGATTAAGGGTAGAGTAAGTTTGACTGATATAGAACCACAAGCATTTTTTGATAAATCGCCATATATGCGCTTTCTTCTTAAAAAGGAAGGTGATGATTATGTGTTCGTTAAATTCAATGAAGCTTTCATAAAATATAGTGATGTAAAAAATCCTAAAGTCCTGACTGATCTTGTCTGGATAAAAGATGAGCCTGAATTGACGGAGTCCTTAGACCAATGCTTTGCCGGTGAGAAAGAGATTGATGTTGTTGAAGTCAAACGAACAAGTGTTGGTGATGTCAGGTTTTATAATTTTGCGCTCGCCCGCTTAGAGCAAGAAAATGGTAAAAACCTCGTAGAAATCACAATTTATCCGAACCCAAGAAATTATTCAGCGTTAAAACAAGAGCGTGACGATGCGCAAATCTTATTTAGCTCAATTTTTCAGACCATTGGTGTTGGTATGATCGTGATGGATCATCACCGTCGTATTGTGCGGGTGAATGATAGCTTTTTAGAGAATTATCATTGGGAAGCGCAGGAATTAATCGGTGAAGATTTCACGACAATTTTTTGTAAAGAATTTGCCGATGAAGCGGTAGAGGTGCACCAACAGGTTATTAAAGGTAGAAATACAGGTGCTTTAGAAATGCGTCTTTCTCGTGAAAAAGACGGCGAGACATTATGTTCTGATGTCCTTGTGACCTCTGCAATGCTGGAGATGACACAAAAGCGCCGTTTCCAAATGATGGCCTTTATTGATATTTCAGACCGCAAGGCGATGGAAGAGCATCTTATCAAGGCCAAAGATGAGGCCGATACCGCCAATAAAGCCAAGTCAGATTTCTTGGCCAATATGAGTCATGAATTACGGACACCGCTTAACGCCATTATTGGTTTTTCCGACATGATGATGAATGAATTGTTCGGGCCTTTGGGTAATGAGCGGTATAAGGAATATCTGGAAGATGTGTTCGTTTCTGCCAAGCATTTGCTCGCCATTATCAATGATGTGTTAGATATGGCAAAAATTGAGGCAGGGCGTTTCGAGCTTGATGAGCGTGTTATTGATCCAACATCGCTTATTCACACAATCCGCCGCATGATGGATTCAAAGCTAGTGAGTTCTAAACTGACAATGGTTATTGATGTCGCAGATAATATGCCACGCCTCAAAGGTGATGAGCGTCTTATCCGACAAATTTTAATGAATTTGATTTCTAACTCTATTAAATTTACACCAGCTGGCAAAAATATCTTTTTAAGTGCCGCTTACCTTAATGATGAGATTATCATTACTGTTGAAGATGAAGGGATTGGTATACCCATTGAGCAACATCAAGCCGTGCTTGAGCCATTTGGGCAGGTCTCTGATCCTCGCCATAATAGAGGGCAGGGTACAGGCCTTGGCCTGCCACTGGCACGTGTGATGATGGAGTTGCATGGCGGTAGCTTAAGCCTGGAATCCGAAGAAGGAAAGGGAACAAAAGTAACCTGTTGTTTTCCTGTGGATCGTGTCATTAAACCCGGGCAAGATATGACATTTTAAGCTTGCCCTTCATTGGGCTTGGTTCTAAACTTTCTCTATGAAACTTCAAGAGCTAGAAACAGCCTGTTCCAAATCTGGTCTGAAAATGACTGGTCCCCGTAAAACAATTCTTAAAGTATTGGTCGAAGCAGAAGATCATCCATCTGTTGATGAAATTTATGCACGTGTGAAGGCTGTTGATCCTTCTGTTTCTATGGCGACTGTTTATCGTACGGTAAATACGTTGGATGAGTTAAATCTCGTTACAAAACATGAGTTTAAAGAAGGTTTTGCCCGATTTGAAACGAATACAGATCACCATCATCATATGATTGATGTTGATTCAGGCGATGTGATTGAGTTTACGAATGTTGAACTTGAGGCATTGAAAGAAAAAATTGCTGAAGAATTGGGCTATGAGCTGATAGATCATAATCTTGAACTTTATGGCCGTAAAATCAAAGACTAATTGATGTCAGATCGTCTGCCTGTTCATATCCAAATTGATGCTGTTTTAAAAAAATGTACTGAAAGTGGCGTGTTTTTCTATGTGCCACAACGTGGTGACCCGCATACAGGCACGATCTTACTTAAAGTTTCAGATACAAAGGGTCAGTGTAAACTGCTCTCACAAATGCGTGATATGGATGATAATCTCACATGGTTTAATGTGTTAGGTGCGGACATCGTTGCAGATGCAGATGCCGATAGCTATATCACACAATCTAAAAATATAGACCCAGACCAATGGATTATTGAGATTGAAGACGCCAGTTTGCAAAATCCTTTTGACCTAGGCTAAGCAACGCACTAAAACACTTCCATGACGATTGAGACAGAAATTCAGAAACGCCGTACTTTTGCAATTATCGCACACCCTGATGCGGGGAAGACGACATTGACAGAAAAACTGCTGTTATTTGGTGGTGCGATCCAGCTTGCTGGAGAAGTGAAAGCCAAAGGCGAGAGACGTCGTGCACGCTCAGACTGGATGAAGGTTGAGCAAGAACGGGGTATTTCTGTCGGTACATCGGTTATGACGTTCCACTATGATAATCATATTTTTAATCTTCTCGATACGCCAGGTCACGAAGATTTTTCGGAAGATACATATCGTACACTGACTGCCGTTGATAGTGCCATTATGGTGCTTGACTGCGCCAAAGGTATTGAGAGCCAGACACGTAAATTGTTTGAAGTATGTCGGATGCGTAATATTCCGATCATCACCTTCATTAATAAAATGGATCGTGACGGTCGTGATATGCTCGAAATTCTGGATGAAGTTGAGCAAGAGCTTCAGTTAGAAGTAAGTCCAGCCAGTTGGCCGATAGGTATGGGTCGTGATTTTAAAGGTTGTTATAACTTACGTGACGATAGTCTCGTGTTGATGGAGCGTAAATCAACCGATGGTGGCATCTCATGTAAGGGAATTGATGATCCAAAAATTGATGAATTACTGCCACAACATTTAGCTGAAAAACTACGTGAAGATGTTGAGATGATCCGTGGGGTTTATCCGAAATTTGATATAAAAGAATACCAAGAAGGCCATAGAACGCCTGTTTTTGCTGGTTCTGCCGTGAATAACTTTGGTGTTAGAGAACTGCTGGATGGTATCAGGGATGTCGCGCCAACGCCACGTGCCCAACCGACTAAAGAACGTTCAGTCGAGCCAACAGAGAAAAAAGTCTCCAGCTTTGTCTTTAAAATCCAAGCCAATATGGATCCTAAGCACCGTGACCGTATTGCCTTTGCTCGTATTTGTTCTGGTGAGTTTAAAAAGGGTATGAAGCTTTTCCATGCACGTTCTAATAAGCAAATGCCGATGCATAACCCATTGATGTTTTTTGCGCAGGATCGTGAAATTGCCGAAACAGCCTATGCGGGTGATATTATTGGTATCCCAAACCATGGGAATTTGCGTATTGGTGATGCCTTAACCGAAGGTGAGATTTTAGAGTTTTCGGGTATCCCAAGCTTCGCCCCTGAATATATGCAACGTGCTGCACCGCTTGACCCGATGAAAGCTAAGCATTTGGGTAAGGCGTTAATTGAATTAGCAGAAGAGGGCGCTGCCCGTGTGTTCCGTCCTAAAGTGGGTTCTGATTGGATCGTCGGGGTTGTGGGGGCACTTCAGTTTGAAGTGCTGGCTGATCGTATTCGCACAGAATATAATATCCCTGTAAAATTTGAGCCAACAAGTCTATATACAGCCCGTTGGCTAACTTCAGATAGTCCGCAAAAATTAAAAGCTTTTGTCGATAGCAATCAAGCCTCATTGGGTGATGACCATGATGAAGACCCTGTCTTTTTAGCACGTAATGCGTGGCATTTGCAGGATGCGCAGGATAAAAACCCTGATATCAAATTTACCGCAACGAAGTAAAGTCGACTGAAGTTTTTTTATTTTTTCAGTGCTAGCCCCAAACAAGCACCGCCAAGGACAAGATTCGATACTCCCCAGCCTAATGTATTTACATCTGTCAGGCCTTCTACGGGTTGTATGTTCGTTACGCCATTTGCATTTAGGGCAAAGATCGCAAGCATGGGAATAGCATTAAGAACGGTTAGGGCGCCAAAAGTACCTAATCCAGCTTTTTTGCTATTTGTAAGCGCAACGGCAACCAAACCTCCAGCTATGCGCCAAACCATACTTTCGCTTGTTAGGCTTTGTCCTGCGCCTTGAATGAATTCCTGTACTAAATTGATGTCCATTTTTAATCTCCGTATCAATTATCGAATATATTTAACGTAATAATATTAAAGTGTCAAAGACTTTAAATCTTCGCAAAAAGTCCTATTTTTCTTGATAAATCCTGCGTTTTCAGGCACAACATCCCTAGTGCATCCCCTGCGAAGGCAGGGGTCTCATGTAATAAAGGAAAGAAGATCCCTGCCTGCGCAGGGAATACAGATTTTAATATGGCAGCAACAAATGAAACCATAGAAAAAGTACGTGAGTTGGCGGGTAAATATGAGGCCGGCTTCGCAACAGATATCGAAATGGATTTCGCTCCGAAGGGGTTGAATGAAGATATCATTCGCCTGATCTCTGCCAAAAAGAATGAACCAGAATGGATGTTAGAATATCGCCTTAAGGCTTATGCACATTGGTTGAAAATGCCAGAGCCAAATTGGGCGAAGCTCAATATCACACCCTTAGATTACCAAGATGCTTATTACTATGCAGCACCAAAAAAAGATAAGCCCAAAAGCTTGGATGAGGTTGATCCACGGATTTTGGAAACCTATGAGAAATTAGGGATACCGCTTAAAGAGCAAGCGTTTTTGGCAGGTGTTGAAGGGTCGGGTAAATATGCCGTTGATGCTGTTTTTGACTCGGTGTCTGTGGCAACAACTTTTCGTGCAGAGCTTGAAAAAGCAGGGGTTATCTTTTGTTCAATTTCAGAGGCTATTCAAAACCACCCTGAACTGATTAAGAAATATCTTGGCTCTGTGGTGCCTTATGCCGATAACAAACATGCCTGTTTAAATGCGGCGGTGTTTACCGATGGGTCGTTTGTTTATATCCCTGAAGGTGTGCGTTGTCCGATGGAGCTTTCTACCTATTTCCGCATTAACGCCGAAAATACAGGCCAGTTTGAGCGTACACTGATTATTGCCGACAAAAAATCTTATGTGTCTTACCTTGAAGGCTGTACAGCCCCAATGCGTGATGAAAATCAAATGCATGCGGCGGTGGTTGAGTTGATCGCTCATGAGGATGCCGAAATTAAATATTCAACCGTGCAAAACTGGTATCCGGGTGATCCTGAAACAGGTAAGGGCGGTATTTATAACTTCGTGACAAAACGGGCGATCTGTGAAGGGGCTCGTTCAAAGGTCAGTTGGACGCAAGTCGAGACAGGCTCGGCGATTACATGGAAATATCCTAGCTGTATTCTTAAAGGTGAAGATAGCGTTGGAGAGTTTTACTCTGTCGCCATCACTAATGGCCATCAACAGGCTGATACAGGGACGAAAATGATCCATATGGCCCCAGGGACAAAGAGCCGCATTATCTCAAAAGGGATCTCGGCGGGTAAATCAAATAATACCTATCGTGGGTTGGTGCGTATGATGCCTCGGGCGGAAGGCGCACGTAATTTCACGCAATGTGATAGCTTGCTGATTGGGGATAATTGCGGTGCGCACACAGTGCCGTATATCGAAAGCCGTAACCATTCGGCGCAATTAGAGCACGAAGCCACTACCTCGAAAGTATCCGAGGATCAGCTGTTTTATTGCCGCCAGCGTGGTATTGGCGAGGAAGAGGCATTGGCACTCATCGTTAATGGTTTTGCCCGTGAGGTTTTACAGCACTTGCCAATGGAGTTTGCTGTTGAGGCACAAAAACTCGTGGCGATTAGTTTAGAAGGTTCGGTGGGTTAAATTTAACGTCATCACACGCTTTATGCGTGTGATCCAGAGGATAAAATGACTAAAGATTTCTATGTTTATATGTTGGCTAGTCAAAAGAATGGCACAATTTATAAAGGCATGACATCCGATCTTAAAAAAAGAATATGGGAGCATAAAAACAATATAACCAAAGGTTTTACGGAAAAATATGCCGTGAAAAATCTTGTGTGGTATAAACATTGTGAGACAGCAGAAAACGCAATTGCTTGGGAAAAGAAGCTAAGACGTTATCCCCGGCAATGGAAGTTAAATTTAATTGAAGACCTAAATCCAAATTGGAATGATTTATATGAAGAAATTTGTAAATAACAATTGCAGGAACGTCATCACACGCTTTATACGTGTGATCTATGGATTGCACGGACATAGCCGTGCAATGACGAAAGTTACTTGTGACAAGAGGGTGCTTGGTGATGAAAGTTAAACTTTACTGGCATATATTTAGAAATTTTGAGGAAATAGAATTAGGGTGCTGGGCTGAAAAACAAATAAAACTTCCTATTGCTCCTATTATAGGAATGTATATTTATGATAAATCTGGTCAGCGATTTGTAGTAAATAAAATTTCATATGATTTAAGCAGTAAAATTGTTAGTTGTACGGTCGATGTATTGTCTGAAGATCCTCATTTTTTTACAATAGACTACGAAAGTAAAAAAAATATGGCTATAGAAGATGGTTGGAAAGTAAGAGAAACTAGTGGTGAAGTATCAAAGATTTGGAAATTTATATATGGCTACAAAGATATGGAATAACTACTAAAATGATAAAAATAAATAATTTACACGCAGAAGTGCATGGCAAAGAAATCCTGAAAGGCTTGAGCCTTGAAGTGCCTAAGGGTGAGGTTCACGCCATTATGGGGCCGAACGGGTCGGGAAAATCAACATTGTCTTACACATTGGCTGGACGAGATAATTATGAGGTTACAGGCGGTGAGGCGCTGTTTGATGGCCAAAATATTATTGAGATGGAGCCAGAAGAGCGTGCCGCATTAGGGTTGTTCTTGGCCTTTCAATACCCTGTTGAAATTCCGGGGGTGCAGACAACGACATTTCTAAAAACGGCGGTTAATGCGGTACGTAAAGCACGTGGACAGGATGAATTGGATTCTCTTGGCTTTCTGAAGCTTATGAAAGAAAAGCTAGCGATGCTTGGTGTTTCTGATGAGATGGTTAAACGCCCGCTGAATGTTGGTTTTTCTGGTGGTGAGAAAAAGCGCATGGAAGTTTTGCAAATGGCATTGCTAGAGCCTAAATTTGCCGTGCTGGATGAAACGGATTCTGGCTTGGATATTGATGCACTTAAAGTCGTGGCGGATGGTGTGAATGCGCTACGTAGCCCAGAGCGTTCATTCCTTGTGATTACCCATTACCAGCGTTTGTTGGATTATATCGTGCCTGATGTCGTGCATATTCTAGCGCATGGCCGTATCATTAAAACAGGTGGGCCAGAGCTGGCCAAAGCCTTGGAAGAAAAAGGCTATGCTGATTTCTTGAAAGAGGTTGCTTAACCAATGCCTCAAGCGCTTGATATTAATCATTTACCGACACAAAAAGAAGAGACGTGGAAATACACGCCTTTGCTCAAGGCTGTGCCGAATAATTTAGTGCCAGCCGCAACAGAGGAAAGAGTTATCCACAGAAGCTGTGGACAAGATGGTGGACAAGTCGAGGATATCCTGTGGGAAGGTAGGGAAGGCATACTACATACGCCTGTACTGAAGATCGTTGTAGAAGAAGGGGCTGAACTCGTTCTAACCGAGCACCATACAGGCCAAGGAGCATATTGGAAAAATATGCAGACCCAGATTGAGGTCAAAAAAGGCGCAAAATTGATCCACATGATCGTGCAAGATGATGATAAGGCCGCTGTTTTAACGAATATGGTGGATATCTCTGTGGATCAAAACGGGTCGTATGAAGGGTTCACTTTAACAAAGGGTGGGTCTTTATCGCGCCAGCAAATTAACGCCGATATTATAGGTGAGGGCGCTCATGTCAGTTTTAGTGGTATCTCTATCCTTGAGGATATTCAGTTAGGTGATACAACAATTACGATTAATCACCTCGCACCACATAGCACATCGCAACAATTCTTCCGCAATGTCTTGTCAGGGCGCGCAAAAGGGGTATTTCAAGGTAAGGTACATGTTGCAAAGCCTGCGCAAAAAACGGACGCACAGCAGCTTTGTAAAACGATATTACTATCTGAGCGGGCGGAGATGAATACCAAACCAGAATTGGAAATTTATGCGGATGATGTGATATGCTCGCACGGGGCGACAACAGGACAGATTGACGATATGGCGTTATTTTATATGCGCTCTCGGGGTATTCCAGAAAATGAAGCGAGGATGCTATTGATTGAAGCGTTTTTGCAGCAAGCAGTTGATAAGATATTAGATGAAAAGAGTAAGTTAACTATAGAGAATACAATAAGAAAATGGCTGTCACAGAATTAAAAAAACAGCGTCGTTATAAGGACGATTTTCCGATCTTCTCGCAAGAGATGAATGGGCAGCCGTTTGTCTATTTGGATACAGGTGCATCTGCGCAGAAGCCGCAATGCGTGATTGATGCGATGAATGATGCGATGACAAATCATTACGCCAATATCCACCGTGGTCTTTATGCATTTTCACAAGAAACAACAGCGGCGTTTGAGGCTGTGCGTCCTAAGGTTCAGGCCTTTATCGGTGCTAAATCTGATAATGAGATCATCTTTACCCGTAATACGACAGAAGCCATAAATCTTGTAGCCTCTAGCTGGGCACGTCAAAACCTTACCGAGGGTGATGATATCGTCCTTACACGTATGGAGCATCACGCCAATATCGTGCCGTGGCAGTTATTGCAAAAAGAGATCGGCTTTAGAATTAAAGTTATTGAGCTAAAAAGTGATGGTACTTTGGATTTGGATAGTCTTTCTACGCTCATTACTAAAAATACGAAATTATTGAGCTTGGTGCAGGTGTCTAATGCGCTTGGAATCATTAACCCTGTTAAAGATATTGTTATAGCCGCTAAAACGCTTAACCCAGCAATCACAACACTTGTGGATGGTTCGCAAGCCGTAGTGCATGGATCGGTCAATGTGCAAGATTTAGACTGTGATTTTTACACCTTCACAGGGCATAAACTCTATGGCCCATCGGGTGTGGGGGTTTTATACGGTAAACAAGCATTGTTGAATGCCATGCCGCCTTATCAAGGGGGCGGAGATATGATTGAAACGGTGTCATTTGAAGATGGGACGACATTTAAGGCAGCGCCAGCACGGTTTGAGGCTGGAACACCTGCTATTGTTGAGGTGATTGGTTTGGGTGCAGCGATTGACTATGTGCAATCTATCGGTGCTACGGCAATCGCTGACCATGAGAAAACGCTGCTTGAATATACAGTTAAAGCGATGAAAGATCTGGGTGGTATCACGCTCTATGGTGATGTGGCGGAAAAAGCGGCGATTATCTCGTTTAATATTGATGGCGCACATTCATCAGATGTTGGTATGATCCTCGATCAGTGCGGTGTAGCGGTAAGAACGGGGCATCATTGCTGCATGCCGCTGATGCAGGCATTGAACACAGATAGCACAGTGCGCGCGTCTTTTGGTCTATATAATACAATTGAAGATTGTGATAAATTGATTGAAGCCTTAAAAAAAGCAAAGAAATTACTCGGATGAAACACGTAGCAGATAAAGAAATGGTCAAAAACGCAGTCGGAGATCAATATGATTCTATGGCTGAGCCGCCTTATACGGAAGTCGATCGTGAACATCCATTGGCTGCTGCTATTATGAAGGAAATTCGTGAGGTTTATGACCCTGAGATTCCTGTAAATGTTTTTGAGCTAGGCTTGCTCTATAAGATTGATATTAATGAAAAGAATGATGTCTTTGTGCAAATGACCTTAACTAGCCCAGGCTGTCCTGTGGCGGGTGAGATGCCGGGTTGGATACAGGGTGCTATCTTTAAAGTTGAAGGCGTTAATGCTGTCGATGTTGAGCTGGTTTTTGATCCGCCTTGGACACCAGATATGATGGCTGAGACGGCAAAGCTTGAATTAAACATGTTTTAGGTAATATTATTAACTATGCCACAGATAGTAACATTCACAGAAGCCGCAGAAGCACATATAGAGCGCCTCATGAATATGGAGCAGGCTAAGGGTGCTGTGGGTATTATGCTAACCGTACCAAGTAAGGGCTGCTCTGGTCTGTCGTATAAAATGGATTTTATGCAAGATGAGCAAGAAGGTTACGAGCCTGTAACCCTGAATAATGGGCGTGTTGTGTATGTGGATATGGCTGCCACCATGTATTTATTGGGGACAGAGATTGACTATGATACATCGGATAAATTAGCCCCAGGCTTTAAATTCAATAATCCCATGGCCACAGGCTCTTGCGGCTGCGGTGAAAGTTTCACAATAAAGTAGGGTAGTTATTTAGGTTCTGGTGTAGACGCCATGTCTGCAGAGATCAAAACAACAGCACCGAAACCAAGCATTTTCATGAAGTTCTCTTCAATTGCTTGTTTGTCTTTTTTAGGAACTGCAATGCCTTTTCTAGTATTCATTGTATCTCTCTCTAGTTTTTTTATATCTATGTATAGCTAATCATAGAAAAAGCTCCCCTGTCAATAAAAACAGGAGAGCTTTTAAGAATTTATTAAATATTGAACTTTAGCCTAAAGTTGCTCTTGGGCCTTCGTTTTTTACATGGCTATTTGTAGGCATGGTTCTCTGTAATCCATCATAGCCCGCATCAATAGACGCTATAGGTGCCTTAATCCAAGCTACTGCTTTATCAGGACTTTTTCTTATTAAAAACGCATTCATAATTTGTACCCTTATGCTCTCACAGTCTTATGTTAACTTTGATTGGTTAACATATGGTTAACAAACTCATCAATATACTCTTTTCTTTCTTTGCGCATTTCGTTCAGAAGATCCTCAATTTGACGATTTTGCCATAGTTCAAAAGAGCAGTAAAACTGCGTTACAAGTATATCTTCATGCTTTTCCAAACTGATACGAACATATTCGTCCTTTGTTGTACGACCTGTGGGACGTTTTAAACCGCTTAATTCCTGCTCGGCTTCTCTCACTGCTTGAATGAAATTAAGCACTGTGGCTGGGGTTACCTTTGTCTGATTGGCTGGGCAAGTGATGATTGCTAGGTCACTGCTTGGGATATAGCCTGATTGCTTATTGTCTTTAAGTACTTTAATTTTGATATTGTGTTCTTCAGCAAAATTAAGCAGTTCTTGACCTGTGGCAGTATAACTAAGGATTCGTTTTGCCCCTGTGATAATAGTATCGCTATGGGGGTGGTCGTAGCCTTGGCTTGTGCTGCGTTCACCATCATTTTTAGGCGAAAAAGCGGCATTTAAAATATCGACAGGGGATTTGCGAATGTCACTGCTCATAAAATCTCTTTTTACTATTATCCGTGAATGTTAAGGCCTAAACCAGCCTGCATCAACATGGTCTGGTCGAGAATGCTGACAACACCGTCCATATCAACTCTTACAGATGTGTGCATTAACACACCCATAAAGTATAGCGTACAATTAATAATAAAAGCTGAAAGCGTTGGTTCATAGGTGGCGGTTGGTTTTTTGAAGTTTTGCTCAATGTGTTCTTTTTGGGCAAAATCTAGCGATTCCATAAACTCTAACTTGGCTGTGTCTTCAACTAAAAAGACTTCTCCTTCTTCAACATTTACATTCTGTAAGAAAAAACGCAGATAAGGCACAACACTATCCATTTTAAGCGATAAAGAAGCCCGTTCATTTACTTTGTAAATAGTGTCAGCCAGCCCATCAAAAAGGAAGAAGCTGTCACCGTCACCTAAATATTCCATGCGGAAACTAGGGAGAGAGGCGTAATTTGTGATGCGGTAATGTAACATGGAGCGATAAAAGGGCAGGCTTTGACATTCGGCTTCAGAGGTGAGGGGGTTAAAAAGAACCGTATTAGACTGATCCATCACCTTGGCAATGACTTGTTTTGTCTTATCTCTGTCTAGTTTTTGCCAGCCCATTATTGTGTCAAATCTGTTCGCAGAATCAGTTGCATTCACAAAATATAGCATGGAATTTCAAAAAATCACATGATTTGCAAGATAGTTCGTGGCTTATTGCTGTATCTCGTTATAAATGTCGGTAAACAAGGTGAAAGGAACGTCATCCTTGTGAGCGCGCTCTGCTAATTGTTGACGCCAGTAACGTGCGCCATGTTGCCCTGCAAAAAGGCCTGTCATATGACGTGATATAGATTTAAGTGGTGTACCATAGTCTTTGTGTTGTTGTTCTGCATAGTGACCCATTTGTGTCAACATATCGTGCTCATTAATTGCCCAGTCTTTGTTGAATATTGCTTGTTCTAGCGCAACGAGGAAAAGCGGATTTTGATAGACTTCACGGCCAATCATCACTGAATCAAAATTTTTAAGATGGGATTTGACGTCTTCTAATGTCTTAATGCCGCCATTTACACCTATTACAAGGTCTGAGTACTTGTCTTTGATTTGTTTCACAATGTCGTAATCTAAAGGTGGGACTTCACGGTTTTGTTTTGGACTAAGGCCTTGAAGCCATGCTTTACGGGCGTGGATAATGAAAGTGCCACAGCCAATATCGGCGATTGTTTTGACGAATCTGTCTAAAAAAGCAAAGTCTTCGCTATCATCTATGCCGATGCGGCACTTAACCGTCACAGGGACGCTCACAGCGTCTTGCATGGCTTTGACACAATTAGCAACGAGAACAGGTTCGGCCATTAAACAGGCGCCAAACATGCCACTTTGTACACGGTCACTGGGACAGCCACAATTTAAATTAATCTCGTCATAGCCATATGATTCGCCTATTTTTGCAGCTTTTGCGAGCTCTTGGGGGTCTGATCCGCCTAATTGTAGCGCAAGCGGTTTCTCAAATGCATTGAATCCAAGAAGACGATCTTTATCCCCATGAATAATGGCTTTTGCGGTAATCATTTCTGTATATAGATAGGCATTTGGGGATAAAAGACGATGAAAGTATCGACAATGACGGTCTGTCCAGTCCATCATAGGGGCAACACTGAATTTATAAGGATAATTTGTCATTTTAGCCATGAAGCGTATGTACCACATCATTTTTGCTTTGTCTTGTTTTCTGTTTGCGCAGCCAGCAGCCGCCCAAACCCAAGAGGAGTTGTTTAATCCATCGGGGCTACAAATCCCTCGCTTCGTCTCTTTGAAGTCAAATAAGATTTTCTCACGCAAAGGTCCAGGAAAGCGGTTTCCTATTGAATGGGTGTACCAGCAAAAAGACCTACCTGTCGAAATTGTTCAGGAGTTTGATGTTTGGCGTAAAATTAAAGATTATGAAGGATCAGAGAGTTGGGTTCACCAAGGTTTACTCTCTGGCAAACGGACTGCCATAGCTCTGCAAGACCCTTATACACAGCTTTATAAGAAAAAAGAAAGAGATACAAAAGTAATCGGTTTGGTCGAAAAAGGTGCAACGGTAGAGCTTTTGGGCTGTTTTGATGATTGGTGCAAAGTGGAAGCACTGAATTATAAGGGATGGATCGAGAAAAAGAATTTATGGGGCATTTACGAATCAGAAAAGTTCCAGTAGGCTTGATTCTATAGGCATTTCTTGTCTGTATTCAATTTTAACTAACTCAGGTTTGGCATTCGCCAAAGAATATGACACAAAACGAAGAAACATTATCGGAGCGCATCCGTGCGTTGCATGCACGTGTAGCACATCTCTGTCTGGAGCCAGGCAAGGGGATTGATACGATGCGTATGATCCAGATTTATGCGGGTATGGTCTGTGAGTTATTGCTTGAATATGAGCTGCCAGGCGAAATGATGGCAAGCTTTGAAGATGATTTAATGCAGGCCTTGAATATTGATTCTTTGCCACATTTTGATGATAAGGCAAAGACATTGCCGCCTGTGTATATCCTTGACCGTGAGATTGAGTTTGGACGTTCTTTTGCGCGTGAGATCACCATGGAAGAATGGGATGATGTCCATGATGCCCTTAAAACACTGTCTAATTTATTAGCGCATGATTTCACCTTGTGGGAAATGCATCATATGCGTCGTGCTGAAAGCTTTGTATTGTTCCATGAGTGCTTAAAGCTTGCTTTGGCTTTTGAATTCGCTGCACAGGATTTATGCGATATCCTTATTGAAGAAAAAATTGCTAAAGAAGAATGGACATTGGGCGATTGTATCAGTGCAATGAGCGCTGTCTCTGGGTGGTATGCTGGTAGTCATTATGGGCATATCTCTGACAAATCCATTGAAGCGATTGAGCGCATGGATCAGGTGATCTTTATTATGACACAAGAATCTTTCCGTCTTGGTGTAGAAGGCTCTGCGAATTGGCGCAAAGGTTTGCCAGCCAATGATACACCGATTAATCCACCGATGGACCTGATAGAGGAAGCGAATCCTTTGATCCGTAAATATACAGATTTCATTCAAATTGATGATGAATCTTATATTGGGGCAATGATTGCCAAAGCGAGTGGACGTATGATTGCGGTGGCCTGTGGTGGTGATTTTCCTGAAATTGAGCCTGCAATTGCCAAACCACTGGCTATGATGGCCTTGCTTGAGGCCTTCCGCTACCAAGATCAGAAAAGACAGGTTTCTTAGTCATTTTCTCGTTGATAAACGCCCTTTGCTATTGAACTCTACCTTATCTAACTTTATAAAAGGGTGATGAGCCAAAACACGCAACTAAAAAATGAGAAAGAGTATATGGCAACGCAGAAATCTAGTTACACATATGACGACCTAATCGCTTGTGGTGAAGGGACATTATTTGGTCCGGGGAATGCACAATTACCATTGCCCCCAATGTTGATGTTTGATCGTATTACGCATGTATCAGAAACAGGTGGTGAACACGGTAAAGGCTATATTGAGGCCGAATTAGATGTAAAACCTGATCTATGGTTTTTTGATTGTCACTTTAAAGGTGATCCAGTGATGCCAGGTTGTCTTGGTTTGGATGCGATGTGGCAGTTAACAGGCTTTTTCCTTGGATGGCTAGGTGCGCCAGGGTCTGGTCGTGCATTGGGGCTTGGTGAGTTAAAATTTACCGATCAGGTCTTGCCAACGACAAAATTAGTGAAATATAAAATTACCTTCAAGCGCGTGATTAACCGTAAGCTTGTCTTAGGTGTTGCGGACGGTGTATTGGAAGCGGATGGTAAAGTAATCTATGAAGCCTCTGATATGAAAGTCGGGCTTTTTGATAATAGTAAAAAGGAAGCATAAATTATGACACAAAATGTTAATTTAAGACGTGTTGTTGTAACGGGTATGGGGATTGTATCGTGTATTGGTAATACATTAGACGATGTTATCCATTCTTTAAAAAATGGTGTTTCTGGTATTGTTAAAGCGCAAGAACACATTGAACGTGGTTTCCGCAGTCATGTGCACGGTATGCCCAAAATTGATATTGAAGCCTTCATTGATCGTAAATTACGCCGTTTTATGGGTGATGCAGCGGCTTACAACTACATAGCAATGAAAAATGCGATTGACGATTCTGGTTTAACAGAAGATCAGGTCTCTAATGAGCGTGCAGGCTTAATTGTTGGTTCTGGTGGTGGCTCTACAAGCACAATCGTTGAATCTGTCGATACACTACGTGAAACGGGTGCAACAAAACGCATTGGGCCATATGCTGTTACAAAAACAATGGGTTCTACAACCTCGGCTTGCTTGGCGACACCATTTAAGATTAAAGGTGTGAATTACTCCATTTCATCAGCCTGTGCAACATCAGCACATTGTATTGGTAATGCTGTTGAAATGATTCAATGGGGTAAGCAAGATGTTATGTTTGCTGGTGGTGCAGAGGAACTTCACTGGTCTATGTCGTCAATGTTTGATGCTATGGGGGCTTTGTCGTCCAAATATAATGATACCCCTGAGAAAGCGTCTCGTGCCTATGATGCAGACCGTGACGGTTTTGTTATTGCTGGGGGCGGCGGTGTTCTTGTTTTAGAAGAATTAGAACATGCTAAAGCTCGTGGTGCCAAGATTTATGCAGAAGTAACTGGTTACGGCGCAACATCTGATGGCTATGACATGGTGGCACCAAGCGGTGAAGGTGGAGAGCGTGCCATGGAAATGGCGCTTAAAACAGTTAAAGGACCTGTTGATTATATCAATTCTCATGGTACGTCTACACCAGCCGGTGACATTACTGAATTGAATGCTATTGATCGGTTGTTTTCTAAATTAAATCAATCGCTTCCAAAGATTTCTTCAACTAAATCTTTAACAGGACATTCTCTCGGCGCAACAGGCGTTCAAGAGGCCATTTACTCTATTTTAATGATGAAAGAGCGCTTTATTACAGCCTCTGCCAACATCGTCAATCTGGATGAGGGCGCTGCGAAGTTTCCAATTGTTCAAAAATTAATCGAAAATGTTGATATTAAAAACGTTTTGTCGAACTCTTTTGGGTTTGGTGGTACGAATGCTTCCCTCGCTTTTTCAAAGTATGAAGGGTAGTTGAGTATGGTTAGTACAATGATGAAAGGCAAACGTGGCCTGATTATGGGTGTGGCAAATGACCACTCTATTGCGTGGGGTATTGCCCAGACATTGCATGCCCATGGCGCTGAGCTTGCATTCACCTATATGGGTGAGTCTATTTTGCGTCGTTTAGAACCTTTGGCGAGCTCTCTAGGCTCTGAAGTGATGATTGAATGTGATGTGTCGAATGAAGAGGCCATCGCTGAAACCTTTAAAGTGCTTGAAAAAGTATGGGGTGAGATTGATTTCGTTGTTCATGCTGTGGCCTATTCCGATAAGGAAGAACTAAAGGGTAAATATGTGGATACAACACTAGAGAATTTCCTCAATACCATGCATATCTCATGTTATTCATTTACATCCGTTATGCGTCATGCAGCACCTTTAATGAAAAAGGGTGGTGCAGCTGTAACACTTACCTATCTTGGTGCACAGCGTGTTATGCCGAATTACAACGTGATGGGTGTGGCTAAAGCCGCACTTGAAACATCAACAAAATATCTGGCGGCTGATTTAGGCCCAGATAACATCCGTGTGAACGCGATCTCTGCAGGTCCAATGCGGACATTGGCGGGCTCTGCTATTGCCAATGCACGTCAAACGTTCAAGCATAATATTGATACAGCACCATTGCGTCGTTCTGTGACTTTGGAAGAAGTAGGGGGCACGGCGCTTTATCTGCTCTCTGATCTATCGACAGCCGTCACAGGTGAAATCCACTATGTGGATTGTGGTTTCAATGTCGTGGGTATGAAAAAACCTGATTAATTAGTCTAATAGATCAGGCATATTGCTGAAAATGGCGTCTACGCCATATTCAAAAAGCTTTTCGGCTTCATCAAGATCATCAATTGTATAAGCAAGGACTTGATAGTCTTTGGCTTTAAAGGCTTTGACGGTGAATTCATTGGCAAGTTCTGGTGTGTTTGCAATGTTAATCGTGCTCACTTGTAGCGCTTGAGCTACTTCTTCCCAGTCTTTGCGTGTTTCAGCGAGTAATAAGCCCCTGTGGAAGCCTTCCATGTAGTGAAGGGCAACATCTAAGCATTCCGATTTAAAGGAGCTGATAAGCAGTTTATGGGCGTCATCTTCATCCCAAATACGACTAAGGATATCAAGAGCGACTTCGGCAGTCTCTTCTTCTTGTCCAGGAAAAGGCTTGATCTCTAAATTAAGCCCTAAATCACGGTCGATAATAACATCCAAAGCATGTTCGAGAGTGGGGACAGGCTCGCCGTAGAAGCTTTCTGAAAACCAACCACCTGCATCTAATTGTTTTAGCTCTCGATAGGTGATATCCGTGATATTACCGTCTGCTGTTGTCACACGCTCTAATGTATCATCATGGAAAATGACAGGGACTTTATCTTTTGTAAGTATTACATCAATTTCCACCCATGCGGCATCCATATCAGCTGCTGTGTGTATAGCAGCAAGGGTGTTCTCTGGCGCATAGGCACTAGCGCCTCGATGGGCAATTAATTTGGGTAGGATCAGTTTTTTCATATCGTTATTATACTATATCTAAAAAGAAACCCCAGCGGAAGCTGGGGTCCATATTTTTTATGAATCCCTGCCTAGGCAGGGATTACAATTGCTATTTAAGCGGCTTCTTCGTCGCTATCTTTGTTAAGCTCTTCACCAGTTTCTTGGTCAACAACTTTCATCGATAATTTGCACTTACCACGATCGTCAATACCAAGAAGTTTCACATAGACCATTTGGCCTTCTTCAACTTCATCACTTACGTTTTCAACACGTTCGTTTTTGATCTCAGAAATGTGCACAAGACCGTCGCTTTTACCAAGGAAATTAACGAAAGCGCCAAATTCCATGATTTTTACAACTTTACCGTGATAGATCGTACCTGGTTCTGGTACAGCAACGATATCAACGACTTTTTTCTTCGCCGCTGCAATTGTTTCAGCATCAGGGCCATAGATTTTAACAACGCCTTCGTCGTTAATGTCTAGTTTAGCGCCTGTTGTTTCACAGATTTCACGGATCACTTTACCACCTGTACCAATGACTTCACGGATTTTATCCGTTGCGATTTTCATTGTTTCAACACGTGGTGCAGAAGCAGCTAAATCACCTTTTTGTGTAATCGCTTTCGCCATTTCACCAAGGATATGAATACGACCATCTTTTGCTTGTTTAAGCGCAATCTGCATGATTTCTTCAGTGATTGATGTGATCTTAATATCCATTTGAAGTGCCGTAATACCATCTTGTGTACCTGCTACTTTAAAGTCCATGTCACCTAGGTGATCTTCATCACCTAAAATGTCAGAAAGAACAGCGAATTTATCGTCTTCTTTGATGAGACCCATAGCAATACCAGCTACTGGTTTAGGTAGATCAATACCAGCATTCATCAATGCCATAGATGTACCACAAACCGTTGCCATTGAAGATGAACCGTTTGACTCAGTGATTTCAGATACAACACGCAATGTGTAAGGGAAATCATCGCCACGTGGCAATAATGGGTTAATTGCACGCCAAGCCAACTTACCGTGACCAATTTCACGACGACCAACACCGCCCATACGACCAGCTTCACCGACTGAATAAGGAGGGAAGTTGTAATGCAACATGAAACGCTCATGTGCTGTACCGTAGAGGCTATCAATCATTTGTTCGTCTTGACCTGTACCGAGTGTTGTCACAACTAAGGCCTGTGTTTCACCACGTGTGAACAAAGCAGAGCCGTGCACTTCTGGTAAAACGCCAACTTCACAAACAATCTTACGAATATCTGATGTCGTACGGCCATCAATACGCTTTTTAGTGTCAATAACTTGACCACGAACAACGTCCGCTTCAGCTTTTTTGAATTTTGCTAAAACTGTTTCTTTTGTCAGTAATGAGCCTTCATCTTCAGACGCAAATTGCTCAACAGCTTTATCTTTCAAGGCAGAAAGAGCGGCTTGGCGCTCTTGTTTAACTTGAACTTTATACGCTTTTTCGATGTCAGCTTTGAATGTCTTTTTAAGATCATCGGCAAGTTTTGTCACAGAAGGGTCTTGTTCAATAAGATCCCAAGGTTCTTTCGCTGCCATTTCTGCCAATTCAATAATACCTTTAATAACATCTTGGAAAGCTTTCCAACCTGTCATTACAGCACCAAGCATAACTTCTTCAGAAAGCTCTTGTGCTTCAGATTCAACCATTAAAACACCCTCAGTCGTACCAGCAACCATAAGGTCTAGGTCTGACATAGACATTTCATCCGCTGTAGGATTAATCACATAGTCACCATCAACATAGGCAACACGTGCACAACCCAATGGACCCATGAATGGAATGCCAGAAAGTGTAAGGGCTGCAGATGTACCGATCATGGCGAGAACGTCTGATGGATGTACAAGGTCATGTGATACAACAGTACAAACAACTTGTACTTCATTCAGGAAGTTTTCAGGGAAAAGCGGACGAATAGGGCGGTCAATTAAACGAGATGTTAGTGTCTCATTGTCTGAAGGACGACCTTCACGCTTTAAATAGCCACCTGGGATACGGCCAGATGCATAAAATTTTTCAATATAGTGAACAGATAAAGGGAAGAAATCCTGACCTGGTTTTACGGATTTGGCAGCGACAACTGTACAAAGAACAGACGTGCCTCCCATTGTTGCTAAAACAGCGCCATCAGCCTGTCTTGCGATTTTACCTGTCTCTAAAGTGACAGTTTTGCCTGCAAAGTCTATATCTTTGCGGAATACGTTGAACATAGTTCAATCCTTTCGTTTAGTTTGTTTATATATAGTCTACAAACTTCAAAAGGCTAACACTGCGGTGGACAACAAAATACATCCGATTATGTACTTAATAGTCAACCGTGTTACCGGCCTTTTAAAGTTGTGCAAGTTATGCCAGTATTTACCCATTAAGTCAACTTTAAAGGGGAGTGTACCCAAGCATGAATTATCTTGTTTTATTACGTCATGGCCAGAGCCAGTGGAATTTAGAGAACCGTTTTACAGGTTTTGTTGATGTTGATTTGACGGATTTAGGGCGTCAAGAAGCTAAAGAAGCAGGGCAGCGTTTAAAGCATGCCGACTTTGATATTGATGTGGTTTTTACCTCTACACAAAAACGTGCTATTGAAACAACAGATATTGTGCTTAAAGAATGCGGCTTAACCGCAAAATTTGACGGTAAGATTATACGCCATGATGATTTGCGTGAGCGTGGCTATGGTGACCTTCAAGGTCTAAATAAGGCAGAGACCGCCGAAAAATACGGTAAAGAGCAGGTACGTATTTGGCGCCGTTCTTATGATACACCGCCACCAGGTGGCGAAAGTCTACAAATGGTCGTTGAAAAAAGGACAGGTCCATATTTTGAAAAAAATATTCGCCCACTTATTAATGAAGGTAAAAATATCTTGATTGGGGCACATGGTAATTCGATCCGTGCGATGTTGATTACTTTGGGTGTGGAAACACCCGATACCATTAATGACGCAGAAATACCAACAGGTGTACCGCTCGTGTTTGAATTCGACCATGGTAAAATTCTGAAGCGCTATTTTTTAGAGTCATAGTGTCATCCCCGCTTTATGCAGGGATCCGGATGCCCGCACAGGGCAGGCATGACAATTTTTTTGGTATTAACGTTGTTGGGTTGCGATGTATTTACATTCTTCAGCAGCTTTAGGGTCTAAATTTCCACGTAAACAAACATTGTAATAATAAAGTACGGTGATTGAATCTTCACCGATCTTGACATGGCCTGTTTTATCTTCGGCTTTTGTGGCGCGTAGACCTTTTAAGCACTGGTCTACATTATTGGTGACATCGGTGATTAAGAAAATTTTATCTTGTTCTGTTTTGAGTGGATAGTGATTTGTGTTCACAATAGGACCACAATATTCACTAATAAATTGTTTGGCATCAGCCGCATATTGAGGATCTCTCGCAGTAACATCGCCAGCTGGTCCGAATTGTTTAGAGTAGGTGACCGCCATCTCAGCAGTTGTTTCTTTTAGGATACGCAAGCATTCATTACCATTTGGTCGTGTCAGACAGTTCATCTGTAATTGTGATGAAAGCTGTTGTGCTGAAGGGATAACGGCACCAGCTGGAAATGATAGTAATAGACCAAAAATAATAAGAATAATGTGTTTCATGCACTCATTTTAACATAGTGACTTAACAATTGCCATGAAACAAAAAAGCCCTCTAAGAAGAGGGCTTTTGAAATTTTTGTATTGTTTAGCGACGAATACCGAGTTTTTCGATAATTGCTTGGTAACGATCAACGCTCTTACCTTTTAAGTAATCAAGAAGCTTACGACGTTTACCAACAAGACGTAGAAGACCATTACGTGTTGAAAGGTCTTTCTTGTGCTGTTGCATATGCGTGCTCAATTGTGAGATACGCTCAGACATAATGGCGATTTGCACTTCTGCTGAACCTGTATCATTTGCTGCTGCTTGATTATCTTTAATAATCTTTGCTTTTGTTTCTTTTGCTATCGACATCTTTTTCTCCTTTAAATTATAGGTTAAATAGCTTTTTCGGCTTCACGTAAATACCCTCTACATCAACAAAACCAACGGGTTTATCATTGCAAAGCGCAAGGACTGTGACTGCGTCACGTGGATTTTCTTCGTCTCGAATGCCGTCTAATCGATGATTATCAGCTTTAGAAACAAAAGAAAGCACTTGCCCTCGTTTCACCATTGAAGCCTCGTTATCCGTAAGTGGTAGGGAAGGAATGTCGTCTAACCCAGCGTCCACGGGCAATAAAGCCTCAATATGGGTGTTGTTATGCCGCATCTCTTCTAGTTTGTCCAGAGAAATCGACATTGCTTCATCAAAAGCCCCAACCTGTAAGCGGCGTAAATTATCAATATACGCAACTGATCCTAATTTAAGCGCTATATCACGGCCTAATGAACGTACATAAGTACCTTTGCCGCATATAACTTCAAGACTTGTAAAAGCTTCGGAATGAGCCTTGCATTCTATGGATTCAATATAGGCAGGGCGAGATTTCATCTCAGGTGTTTCGCCTCGCCGTGCAATATCATAGGCACGTTCGCCATCAATTTTAATAGCGGAGTAGGCTGGCGGTGTTTGCTCGATATCGCCAGTAAAAACAGGTAGAATATCTAATAGTTCTTGTTGAGAAGGGCGATGATCTGAGGTTGCTGTGACATCACCTTCTGCATCTTCAGTAGAGCGTGCTTCACCCCAAATAATATCAAAGGCATAGATTTTTATGGCATCTTGAATATATGAAACTGTTTTGGTCGCTTCACCGAGGGCAATAGGGAGTATACCTTCTGCCAAAGGGTCTAAAGTCCCTGCGTGACCTGCTTTTTGTGCGTTAAATATCCAACGGACTTTTCCTACGGCTTGCGTAGAGGTCATGCCTTTTGGTTTATAAAAATTTACCCAACCATGTATCGGCTGGCCTTTTTTGCGCTTTGCCATAGTGTTGCTTATTTCTCTTCTTCGTGAATTTTTCTAAGCAATTCTTCAATTCTATCAACGTTACCAACACTGCTATCAGATACAAACTTGATGCGTGGTGTGAATTTCAAAGATAGCTGGTTGGCAATTTCTTTCTGGAAATAACCTGACGCACGGTTTAGTGCTTTGAGGCAATTTTTAACATGCTCTTCGCCTTTAAGTGATGTCGTATAGGCTGTCGCATTTTTAAGGTCTGGTGAAATACGAACCTCAGCCACACTAAAAAGATTAGCTTCAAGTAATTCTTCGTCGTGAAATTTATTACGCTTTAATGCATCAATTAAGACATGCTTAATCTGTTCCGCTACACGCAGTTGTCGTTGAGACCGTTCTGATGAAAGCTGGTTCTTCGTCATGGCATTAAGCTCTATGCTATTGTTTGTGCTTCTTCAATAATATCAGAGCATTCAATGACATCGCCTGCTTTAATATCATCATATTTTTCAAAAGCCATACCGCATTCCATACCTTCACGCACTTCTTTGACTTCGTCTTTGAAGCGTTTAAGGGTTTTAAGTGTGCCCTCATGGATAACAACATCGTCACGCAATAGACGTACTTTATTGCCCTTCTTAACAGTACCACTTGTCACCATACAGCCTGCGATCTTACCAACTTTAGTAATGTTGAAGACTTCACGGATTTCGGCGTAACCAATAAGCTCTTCACGAATTTTCGGTGAAAGCATACCAGAAAGCACTTCTTTTACGTCATCAATGACATTGTAAATGATGTTGTAATAACGAAGATTGACGCTTTCACGTTGTGCTAATTCACGAGCTTGTGCATTTGCACGCACGTTAAAACCAACGATAAAGGCATTAGATGCACGGGCAAGGGTTACATCGCTCTCAGTGATACCGCCAACGCCTGAATAAATAACACGTACGGCTAATTCTTCATTATCTTCGATCATCTTATTCAACGAGCCTGTAATCGCTTCAATAGAGCCGTGAACATCTGCTTTAATAAGAACAGGTAGCTCTTTTTTGGCGTTTTTATTATTAGCCATCATCTGCTCAATCGTTGTAGCACCTAAGGCAGCTGCTGCGACATCACGTTTCTTACGGCGTCGATAATCAACAATAGCACGGGCACGTGCTTCATCTTTTACAACGACCAGCTCATCACCAGCTTCTGGTGTTCCTTGAAGACCTAAAACCTCAACAGGTTGCCCTGGGACAGCTTTGTCAACTTGCTTGCCTTTGTCATCGAATAGATTTCTAACACGACCCCATTCACCACCAACGACAAAGATGTCACCGCTTTTAAGGGTACCATTATCAACGAGAACAGTTGCGACAGAGCCACGGCCTTTTTCCATTTTAGCCTCAACGACCGTGCCACGCGCTTCGCGGTTTGGATTGGCTTTAAGTTCTAAAACCTCGGCTTGGAGCAAAATAGCTTCAAGTAGCTTATCTAAATTCATTTTCGATTTTGCTGAGACTTCAACCATCATGGTATCTCCGCCCATATCTTCACCGATCACTTCATGTTGAAGAAGATCGTTTTTGACTTTTTGTGGGTTGGCATCAGGCAAATCAATTTTGTTAATAGCAACAATTAAAGGCACTTCAGCCGCTTTGGCATGACTGATCGCCTCAATGGTTTGTGGCATGACAGAATCATTAGCGGCAACAACCAAGATAACAATATCAGTGATGTTGGCACCACGAGCCCGCATCTGTGTAAAGGCAGCGTGACCAGGTGTGTCAATGAAGGTCACTTTGTCTTTGTCTTTGCCAACTTCAACTTGATAAGCACCAATATGTTGCGTGATACCACCGGCCTCACCAGAGACAACATTTGTTTGGCGTAGGGCATCAAGAAGTGAGGTTTTACCATGATCGACATGCCCCATAATTGTTACGATAGGCGGTCTTGCGATAAGATCTGCCTCGGAATCAACTTCACCTTCAAGGCCAATCTCAATATCAGCTTCTGTTACACGTTTGATAGTATGGCCAAATTCTTCAATGAGAAGTTCGGCTGTATCCGCATCAATTGTTTGGTTGATGGTTGCCATCATACCCATTTTCATCAAGGCTTTTACAACATCACCAGATTTTTCAGCCATACGGTTAGATAGCTCTTGAACAGTGATAGCTTCTGGAACGACCACTTCACGTGATTGTTTGACTGTTTCTTTTGGGCCAGCTTGCTTGAGACGTTCTTTCTCACGGGCACGACGTTGTGCCGCTAGAGAAGGGCCTCTGTCCCGTTCGTAGTCTTGGTTTAGAACCTGTGTAACGGTGATTTTACCGCTACGACGTCGATCATCACCACGTGGCTTGGTAGGTGCTTTATCATCGACTTTTTTCTTTTCAGCATCTTTTTCAGCATCAGCCTTAGTAAAAGTGCGTGAAGGTGCTGCAGGGCTTGAGGTGGATCGTCCTGCAACACCGCTTTCTTCCATACGTTTAAGATTTGCTTGTGCCAGTGCGTCTACAGGTTTAGCGCGTGTGGTTGAAGTTGTTTCAGTTGTATCCTGTTTTTCTTCTTCAACCTCACGTTTTTTAACTTGTGGTTTTGGTAACTCAGTTTTTTGTTCGTCTGCTTGTTCTTGTGCCTGTTTTAAAGCACGAAGGCGTGCTTCACGCTGTGCTTCACTTAGGGCAGATTTTTCTTGTGGTTTAATTGCAGGTCCGCTGCTTACAGTATTGCCGCCTACACGACGTTTTTTTACTTCAAATGAGGTAGGGGCATTTGGTGTGCTGCCGCCAGTTTTCAACGATAAAGTACCGCCCAAGCTGAGTGTTTTCTTTCCAGCTTTTTCATCAGTTTTTTTATCTTCAGCTTTTTTTTCAGTTTCTTTCGACATAGTCACTTTCTTTTGGTTATGACATGTCTACCACAAACGTTAAGCCGAGTAAAACCTCTGATTAAATTAGGTGTTACATATGCTTACACATGGCGAGACATGTC
>PAAR01000029.1 GCA_002699085.1 Micavibrio sp. | reverse complement strand
GTTCCATATTTTTTAACTCCTGCTAAAATTTTGGTAATACCCTCTTGGCTTTGATTTAGTAATTGTACTTGTTGATTAAAGTTTCCAACTTTTTCATCCACTTTAGTTAAGGCTACTGTCATATCTTTAGCGACTTCTTTACTCATACTATTGAATGAATCACCTAATGAATTTTTAAGACTATTAATGTCGTCCTTAATTTTAAGGACTTCTTGATCTTTATTATCCTCCACATCAGGTTTGCTTTTGAACTTTAAAAATAAAGCTATATTTACCAATAAAACAGTTACTATTAATCCTACTATTATTATATCCATGATTCTCTACGTTATACTCCTATTTTTATATTTCAATTTAATTTTTTCTTATCATAGTAGATTACACCAGTTCCATCACAACAGATACAAACTATCTCTATATCACTTTCATAAATAAAACCTTCCCCACTACACTCACAACATTCTCCAACTAATTCATTTATATATGTTCTTCCCTCTTCAATTATTCTTTTTTTTATAAAATGTTTAGAAAAAATGATAATGTTATTCTTTTTCATAATTGTTTTCTTCTTTATCTAGTTGATTATATATGTAACTTATCTCTATGTTGTTCTTTTCTAAATCTCTTGAAATTCTTAAAAGATGCAAAAATTTTAGCACATTTATTGGTAGAAAATAAATATTTAAAAAAAGTTTTAATATAGGTTTTTTTTCGTAATATTTTCTATTTACAGTATCTGTAAGATTTTTATATTTTAGATATAGTTCTGTATCTTTTTTCCAATTTAAACAATACATCAATCTATTTTTTAATTTTTCTTTAAAAAAATTATTCATAAAAGCTCCTTTTTGCAGGAAGGGGAACTATCCCTTCCCACAAGATATAGTCATCTATGGTGCCCAAAACCAGATTTGCACTGGTACTCACCGTAGTGAAACAAGTTTTACTTGTCGCGTCTAACTGTTTCGCCATTTGAGCATATCGAATTTTCATGACTAAAATCCTAAAAATATTTTTGTTAAATAAAACAATCCAAAAACCAATATAACAAATAAAATCATTCCACTTAAAAATTGCCATATAAAACTAAACATTTTTTTTATTCATTAATTTAAATATCTTTTTGAAACTTTTCCCTTCATCAATAGTTTAAAGTCTTCAGATATGTGTATTTCTGCATCCTGAATTGTTCGTATAATATATTTTTCTACACTTTTTTTGGTAAAACCTATTGAAATTAATATTTTTCTAGCTTTTTGAATTTTTTCCATATTTATGTAATGCGTTGAAATCTCTATGTATCTATTTATTGCTTGAGAAGATAATTCGCTTTGATCGATATTATCATTAAGCTCTAAAATATCAGTTTCTAAAGTTTTCATATCATATACTTCCATATTCTTTTTCTTTTTTAAGCCTTGGTGGGAAAGGAATACCACCAAGGCGTGTGCTAAATAACTGACCAGAAAGAAAGACAAAGAATGCCAGTTATTATTTTATTAATTGATGAAACCACTCATAAACTAACAATTAATAAATTTAATGCTTATTAGCATAATGTTTACTAGTGTGTCAAATGAATTCTCACATTAATTGTCATTTTAAATAGTATTTAAAAAACCACTTGACTTCTTCAATTAAATGATTATTTTACATGTATGGCTTTAACAGATAAACAAAAAAGAGATAACTTTTTAAAACATGGAAACAGAAGATTATCCAATGCTGTAAAATCAATTAAACTATTAAATAATATAGCAAATCAAAGATACTACGGATACGAAGAAAAAGAAAAAAACTTAATATTTAAGAAATTAGACGAGGCTATTAGAGAAGTTAAGAACAGCTTCAATAGAGCAAAAAATAAAAGAAATAGAAATAACGATATCTTTTTTAAATAAAATGAAAAATAATAAATTTTCAAATCAAGAGATAGTTACTATAGCAGTTTATATACTCGGATCTGGAATTGGTACATTTGATATAGAAACTATTGCTAAAAAAGCTGATGAAATAGCCCATGGACGTTTTAGATGGAAAACTGACCCTAATATGATTAGCGATAGCAACACTTGGGATGCACTATCAAATGCAAGAAAAAAAGGTTACATCCGCCAGATGGCCAAAGAAAAGAATACTGATAGCTATTTACTCACTGAGGAAGGTATCCAATTTGCAAAAAAAAATATAAGTAAAGTTAAGAGTTTTGATCAAAGTAAAATAAGAATTCCAGTTTCAAAAGAAATTTTTGATAACACAAAAATAAGACTACAATCTTCGAAGGCCTACAAAAAAGCTTTAGAGAATAAGATATCACAAATTTCATCAAGGGAATATAACGACTTTTTTAGACTTAATGATTATATGAAAAATAATCAAAAAGATGAAAAAATTCAGAAAATAAAGAATTTATTTGTTTCTGACAAAAAATTTAAAAAAATTATAGATCAAGTTGCAGAAAGTCAAACTACAGGAGGTGATAATGACAATTAAGCTTAAATCTGGAATGACAGTGCATGCAGGCAGAATGTTATTAGAGGAAACAAAAAGATTTTCTAATGAAGGAAAAGCAGTTGGAGAATACGTTAAAAATAGTTGGCAATACACAGATCATGACCCAACAGTTGAGATATTTGTGGATCAAGAAAATAAATCAATAAGAATTAAAGATAATTCAAGAGGTATGAATGTAAAAGAAATAAATGAAAGGTTTCTAGTTTTAGGACAGGAGAATCAAGAAAGAGCAAAGGGCGATTTTGGAAGAGGAGAGTATGGAACTGGAAAAGTTGCAGCACTTGGTATTGGAAAAATTTTGAGAGTCAGAACTGTAAGAGATAATAAATTAACTGAGTTTGAAATAAGGAGATCAGATTGTGATGCTAAGATATCTGAAAAAGTTGTAAAAGCTCGATGGATAAAGGAAAATGAAGATACAGCTGAAAAAAGTGGAACTATAGTAGACATTCTAGATTTTAGATTAAAAAGACCAATTAAAATTAATAGTATTAAAGAATTTTTACAATCAAAAACTCTTACAGAAACAGTATACAAACATAAAATAAAACTTTTTTTACAAGAAGAAGAAATTGAAAAGAAGGAAATTCCTTTTAGTGAAGAGATAATAGTCAAAACTGAAGGGGATTTAAAAAATATTATAGGTGATGCAAAATTATCAATAAAGATTGCAAGTAAAAAATTAAATGCTGATGAACGAGGTATAAAAGTTTTTGCTAAGGGAATTTATAAAGCCTTCATAAATAATCCTTCAGCAAGATATAATGAATTCATTTTTGGAGAATGTTCGTGTGATAAACTAATAGATGAGGATCAAGATCCACCTATTTTTGATAGCAGCAGAAGAGAGGAATTAAATCTTGATAACGAGCTTGCAAAAAAATTTCAAGAATTTGTTCTTATAGAAGTTGATAAAGTTAGAAAGAGACTTGAAAAGGAAGCTAATGCCAAAAGAGATAAAGAAAAAGAAGAGGCTCTTCAAAAGGAAGCTGAAAAAATGAAGGATTTTTTTAATAGTGATTTTAAAGAACAAGAGCTAGATTTTCAAAAAAGAGCAGCAAAAGCCAAGGGAACTATAGATGAAAAAGATCAGGATCTTCCAGCGTTAGGAGAGGCAAAAATTGTAGTTGGAAAAGATTTCAACACAAATCTTGTTGAAGGAGACGGAAATGCAGGAATTCATGAAGGTAGAGGAGATGGTGAAGGAGGTGAAGGAGATGGGAGAGGAAAGGAAGGTGGTGTGTTAGAAAAAACCGATGAAGAAACAAAGACTAAAGGATCTGAAAAAAAATCTAAAAAGAGAAAATCTGGAGGAGGTTTTAATATATCTTTTGATCATCTAGGAAGTTCAGATTACAGAGCGAAATATGAAGACGATACAAGAACAATTATTGTAAATTTAGATCATCCGTTTCATAGACTTGATGGCCAAGACCCAGCCCAAATTCAGAACGTAAATCTATATTGCTGATTTTATCTCGTTGAAATTTAAGGTTTGAGTTGGCAAACCACTTAGGATTAAAGAAGTAGTCATAGACACCTTCTAAGGTAATTTCATCTTCTGTTTGTGTGCCGCCCTCTTCGGCCATATTGTAATCAAAACTAACTTTAAACCGGTCATCTTTACGACGAGCGGTTGCCTCAGAGTCAAGGGTGAGGGCGTTTCTTTGGGTATTACCATCCTGTAAATTACCACCAAGATTAACCGATCCAGACCATTTTACACCTGTTTCTGGACCAGCCGCTGGTTCAATAGACGCTATCTCTTTCTCAACGGGTTGGGCATTGGCTGTTTGTTGTGTCTGAGGTGTGGTGCTGATGACTTGCGTGTTATCGGCAATTTGTTCGTAAGGAATAAAGACTTCCTGACCAAAATTTGTTTGGAAACGAATGCCTGACATTGTATTGCCAACGACCGTCCCACTTAGACGATCGCCATTGGTAAAGGTAATTGTTTCAGCTTGTGCTGGTAAAGTGAACGCAAAAAGCACGAGAAGAAAAGATAGATGTTTCATTATTGTTTAAGCCTTATTACAGTTAGTGGATGGATGATGAGGATCATAAACTCTGGGGGCATATAACTCAAGGCTTGAAGGCCATTGAGAATAATTTATTTAATCAGAAAGCCTCGCCGAAAGAAGAGTCTAAAGGTGTGTCTAAAGAATCTGCTGCGCCTCAATCATCTAAAAAACAATCCTCTAAGAGTTTTAAAGCGCTTACAAAAATAGCCACTAAAATGACACCTACACAGACGAATATTCAGGATAGCTCGGATATTGACCGTGCTCTTTACCAAAGGCTGATACGTGGAAAATTACCTATTGAGGCGGTATTGGACTTACATGGTATGGGGCAAGAAAAAGCTTTAGATGCGTTGAGACGATTTATTCCCTCACATGCTCATAGAGGACGGCGCATGGTTTTGGTGATTACAGGTAAGGGTGAAAGATTACAAGGTGTCTTGCGGCAAAACCTACCAGAATGGCTTAATTTATCCGATCTTAGCTCATATGTTTTGAAGATAGCCCAAGCCCAGCCCAAAGATGGTGGGGCGGGCGCTTATTATGTTCTGTTGAGGCGTCGATAAACTTGATTTTTACCATAATAATATGTATATAAAGCCATGATCGTAAAACAATTTGAACACACAACATCGCAAGTGCGTGTCAGAAAAATGCTTTTGTCGAAGCCAGAAGCAGTGATTTATATTCGCCTAGATATGCCTTCTGCGCGAAGTTTTAATGATTGGGCAACTCAGATTAAATATAAAATACCGCGTGTTGAAAGAGCTATTAGGGGTGAAAAATTACTTTTTACAGTAGAAAAATTTGATCGTCTTGTAACTTTACGCCGGCTTATTCGTGAAACACGTTTATCAACGGTAAAGATTATTCACGATAATGAAATTATTGATGAAGATGATTTTATTATTAATGCTGATGATCCTGCGGCTTTAGAGCGCATGATGGCAGTTTTGGATAAAGCTCGCCCGACAATGAGGCTTGACCAACCATATGCCCCTAAAAACAGAACAAAGAAAGATTTGCGCCGCAAACGTCTTTTTATCTTAGTCTCAAATAATTTTGAGCAACTGAATGATGAAACAATTGCCATAGCTGAAGTATCAAATAGGGGCGAAGAAAGAGATGTTATTTGCCGTTTTAAATTTATGCCTGCAACGTCTATAAAAGATACGGCTACGGCATTAGTAGCTGTTGGGTATAATCGTGCCGATTATTTAGCCTGTCGCAGAGGATTCCAAGGTGAAATGCCGGCACTAGAAACGCCTGTATCAGTAGAGATAAAAGACTTTACGCCCGAAAACATCTTAACGAAGCCCACACGCACAAAGCAAATGAACGTGCCTGGCCAGCTTCGTCTTCTTTAAGGATATTTTAAAGTATCTTTGATATAAAGAAGCGTGGTACAGAGCGCAAAAAAAGGGTTTTCAGAAGAACAGATTATTGGGGCACTGACAGCAGACCCCGAAAGACCTGTTTATATTCGTCTTACGCATAAATCGGTTAGACGTTTTCAAGATAGTTATGAGCAAGCGAAAAAGCCTCAAAAACTAGTTTTTGAAGAAAATGCATTACATTTAGAAGCAGATAATCTGGGTTCTATTCGATCTTTACTGTCTATGATCCGTAAAAAAACCGATAAGCCAGTGTTCTTTGTCCATGATGATGAAATCATTCCAGAGCATGAGTTTATTATTAATGTAGATGATTTAGCGCAATTAAAGAGGCTGCCACACATTTTGCATAATGCAAGGCCGGATGAACCGCAATCGCCATATAATAGAGCTAGGTTAGTTCTTTTGTCGGGGAGTTTGGCAGGTCTTGAGGGTATGGAAATTACTGTGTCGAAGGGAGTAAATTATTCAAGAAAAGGCGGATATCTATTGGTGTTTGACCCTATCCGTGTTGCAAAAAGAACAACAGGATTTGTCAGTGGAGAGAGATCAGCTTTAGCGGCAATCAGTACAAGAGGGATAGAACTACGTACAGGGTTTCCACCCTCTGAGTGTTATCCTGTTTCTATTAGGGTTTCTGATCCCGAGCAGAATATATCTTTTGACGATATAAAAGGGGTTCCGTCGATTAGGGCTGTTATAACCCCACCGCAAAAACCAGATAAGCCCTAACCATTTATTAAGAATTTCTCGGTATAATCAAGAATAATTAGGAGAGTGAAATGGTAGATAAAGCAGCTCAAGCAGCTCAAGCATTTATAAAAGCAGTGAATTCAGAAAATTTGGAAGCGGGAAAAGCAATTGTTTCTGAATCAAAAGATCCTTTATTAGCACTGAGAGTTTAATTTTTAAAAAAATTGACAATATGATGATGGGAGAACCACAAGTAAATCAGTGGTGCCCAGATGAATGTCATGGTGATTGTGCCTTTAATAGCTTGATAGGCAATCCAAATCCAAAAGGCTTTTTTGCTGTTTTCTTTGAGCCATGTTTGACGGCGTTTAATAAAAGCAGCAGTTTTTGAGAAGAGTTTCATGTCATATCGTTCTTAATAGTATAAAGCTTGCCAGTCAATGACAGGCATTGCCGACCAGCCTATAATTAGGCCTAAAATAATATAAGCGGTATTGGCACAGGCATTAATGGTACGGAAAGTTTTGGGCTTATTGAGTAATTTTTTAATACTTTGTCCACTAAGCGCTAGAAAAATATGAACAAAATTATTGGCTAATGCCATAACAATAAGACCTGTTATGATGTCAGTTGCTTTAAAGTTCTGCATATCAAGGAAAGTTGGAAGAATCGCAGCGTATAAAAGGATAACAATAGGATTACCTAAATCCATTACAATGCCTGCACTATAATTTTCCCAAAGATTGCTGTGTGTCTTATCGGTTTGTGCAAATTCATTTTCCAATGATGATTTTTGAAAACCTTTAATGCCAAGATAAATTAAATAAGTCGCACCAAAAGACTTTAGAATAATCGTGATAAGATCTTGATAGGCTTGGAATTGTTTAAAAGCAAAAATAACGATTAGAAAAAAAATTATCTCTACTGTGATATAACCCAAAGACACCATATAGCCGCCTTTGAAACCATCTTTAATTGAGCGGAAAACTAATAAAACCATACCTGGTCCAGGCTTCAGTGCCAAAACAATAATGGCTAAGGCTAATTGATAAATATTTGTAAAATCCATTAATGCTTCTTAATAACTATTTGTTTCCATGCAGCTATATTGATGGTTATCCCCGAAGCTGACAAGTGCTTCTTTACCCTTTGTCCAATATTCATACCCTTCAGAACTTGTATAACGTGCGCCTGAACCACTGCGTACTTGTTGCAGAACATGGGTATCATCACCACTCTTAAAGATAATAAAGTACAGTGCTTTCTTATCAAAAAAAACGCTAAAATTTTTACCATTTTCACATTTATAATCAACTTGCGGCCTAATCTTGCCTTTTTTTTCGATGACAGGTGTGGCGTCACTGATTGATTCTTTATAACTGTTCGTTTTGATATCCTTATAGGGTTTAGGTCCAGCACAGGCACAGAGAAATAATAGAAAAAGAATAGCAACAACAAGTTTGGGCATAATGATCTTTACCATACAGATTCAACCTGCAAAGACCATGCCTTTTCTAATATTACGTTAAAATTAGTTTGTGCTGAGTGGTGCGTGGCATACTGCGTGTAATAACATCACCGAGAATATTCGGAAGACTATAACTCAGATGCTGAACAATACGCTTATTTTCAATGTATTTACGTGCTAGGAATTTTTGAGCATCTGCAGGGCTTTCATCACCTAGCCTAATTTCAAGATACGGATTTGCTATGGACGGTGACTTTTCAAGCCAAGTTGGGTGCCATGAATAAGCCAGCGTGCGCACCTTTAGCCCAAGCGCATATTCAATGAGGTCTACAGCTTCTTGGCTAAAGCCTTTATCAGATAATTCGTTTCTAAAATCTTGTTTAAGAATAATTGAAAAATTAAGTGCTGTTCCATCAGCTAAACGATCTGCGGAATCAAGAGAGTCTATTAGATGGCTTAAATTTGAGTGACCTCTTTGTTTATATTGCACCTTCTGTGCCCATAAGATGAACTCATTAACTTCTTGAGGATAAGGGAAGCCCGATACGCTAGAGTAATTACCACTTAGCTTAACGCCTTGCCTTGCGGGGAACTCGAATAAATCTCTTAACGGACTTAATGTGCCTATTCTTAGATCGTTTTGCATGAGAACATCATTAATCGCTAGTAGAGTCCAAAAAGGAGCACTGCTATGGGCTCCAGCCTTCGAAGATACTTCTAAAAGCTCTGCCTCATTTAAAATTAATAGCATAGCAATATTGGCAATATTTTTGTTGGCTACGGCATTTCTGAACATTGAAAAAGCACGTGTTTTTGCCTTTTCACTGGGTATATAACGCAGTAAAACTTGTGACACATCTTCTAGAAATGTATCAACTGAGTCTTCTAAGTTATATCCGGACGCTCTTTTTATCATAGATAGGTTATAAAGTAGTTTTTTTGAATATGTCAATTTTTAACAACAAGCCTCTTTTTATTGACATTATGGGAAATAATAAGTAATTTACCCGCATGACAAAAATGACAGATACAGAAATTACTCAAACTCTTAATGTAAGAATGCTTCAGTGCAAAGCAGATGCCGCTCTTGTTTTTGGTGCGGGCATCATGTCTGGTTCAATTGCACGTCGTGCAGCGAATGCCTTTCATAATGGTGAATTTGAGCACATTATTGTTTCAGGCGGTGTTAAAATCTTCGGTGGGAATATTGTGAAGACTGTTCAAGATACATTGATGATTGCAGCAGCCTTATGGCCATCACGCTTATCAAAAATAAAGACATTTCAAGATTTCTTATCACTCCAAACAGAGGCCGAGTATATGGCTGCAGTTCTTGTGAAGGCTGGCGTTCCAAAAGAAGTTATATCGATTGAAGACAAAGCGACCAATACAGAGCAAAATATTAAGAACTCAATGGGTTTTATTTCAGCCCTTGGCGTGCAATGTCTTAAATTATTAACGGCCGCACCAATGGAATACCGCGCAATGGGTACGGCACGTAATAATGCTGATTTGGATAAAATTGATCTTGTATCAGAAGGTGTTGAGGCCTTAGGTTTAACATGGCGTAATTGGGATAAATCAAAAGATTTATTCGGCAAAATGATTGCTAGTCTTATTCGCAGTGAAGCAACAAAAATGGACCCAAATGCAGCCAAGACATATATCGGTAAACATGCTGTTGTACCTAATTATATGCAAGAAGAAGAACGCCTTTTAAAACGTCTTAGACTTGCGGCTTAACCGTTTATTTTTTCCTGCAAAAACGCCAGTACTTTGTCTAAATGGATGCGCTCTTGTGCCATCGTGTTGCGTTCCCGCACGGTCACTGTGCCATTCTCAACGGTTTCATCATCAATAGTAAAACAATAAGGCGTACCAATCTCATCTTGGCGGGCATAACGCTTACCAATATTTTGTTTGATATCCAGATCAATGGCAAAATGTTGGCGTAGCTCAAGATAAAGCTTTGTCGCAATTTCAGGGTGCTCTCCTTTAGCTGTAAGCGGTAAAATCGCCGCTTTTTTTGGCGCCATCGCAGGGGTGAAGTTCATATATACACCAGATGGTCTGCTTGGATCAACGGTGTACGCCTCACACAGTATGGCTAGAACGCCACGGGTTAGGCCGGCAGCAGGCTCAATAACATGTGGAATGTAGCGGTTTTTGTTATCCATTGGATCGATATATTCCATCTTTGTACCCGAATGTTCTTGATGCTGTGTCAGGTCGTAATTACCACGATAGGCAATGCCTTCAAGCTCTCCATAACCAGGGGCCGTGAACGGGAAGCGGTATTCAATGTCGAATGTGCCTTTGGAATAGAACACAAGTTCATCGGCATCATGCTCACGGAAAATAACATCATTGTCGGATAGACCAACCGATTTCCACCATTTTCGACGCTCTTCTTTCCAGAACTCAAACCATTGCGGGGCATCTTCTGGTGGACAGAACCATTCCATTTCCATTTGTTCAAATTCACGAGAGCGGAAAATAAAGTTTCTTGGATTTACCTCATTACGGAATGCTTTACCAACTTGCGCTATACCAAAAGGTACCTTAACACGCGCACTATCCAAAATGTTTTTATAATTGATAAAAATACCTTGCGCTGTTTCACCACGCAAATAGGCGGTACTGTCTTCTGAGGCCACCGCCCCAATCTTTGTTTCGAACAGAAGGTTAAACGCTTTTGGTTCTGTTAAAGAGCCAGCTTCTTTAGCATCTGGCCCAATGATTTTTGAATAGTCTTTTAAGTCAACATCAACAAGCGATACTGTTGCGTAACTTGCATCATATTTGATGTTAAGTTTCTTAAAGCGCTTTTCAACTTCCTCTTGTTCATTACCTTCATTGACGGCAACCCATTGTGCATCTGATGCTTTGATGACATTAAGGTGATCCGCCCTATAACGCTTTTTGGTTTCTTTGCAATCGACCATAGGGTCTGAGAAGCCGCCGACATGGCCTGAAGCAACCCATACTTGCGGGTTTTGAATAATGGCACTGTCTAAGCCTACGATCTCAACGGGCTGGCCATCTGGGCCGATCGGTGGGCATAGCACCATGTCACGCCACCATGCATCACGCAGATTATTTTTTAATTCTGTCCCCAATGGGCCGTAATCCCAAAAACCGTTAATGCCGCCATAGATTTCAGAGGCTTGGAAAATAAAGCCACGACGTTTGCACAAGGCAACGATGTCTTTCATATCTTTTACAGGGGCATCGGTCATAAAAAGTCCTATTAGGTTTTGTTTGTTGTCTGAATATCCTTATCATGCCTAAAATATCGGTTGTTGCAAGACATAGAGTAAGGTTTTGTAGTCTATTTCTCATCTGAGAGCACTGAACTATCGCCTGATTGCATATTCCATAGTTCGTAGTAACGACCTTTTTTGTTTAATAATTCCTGATGAGAGCCATCTTCAACAATCTCTCCTTTATCAAGAACGATAATACGATCCATATCAGAAATAGTTGATAAGCGATGGGCAATAGCAACAACGGTGCGACCTTCCATAACTTCATGTAGGGCTTTTTGAATAAGCATTTCAGATTCTGTATCGAGCGCAGAAGTTGCTTCATCAAGCACCAGTATTTGCGCTTGTTTTAACACAGCACGAGCAATGGCGATACGTTGACGTTGACCGCCAGAAAGTTTCGTACCACGGTCACCGAGCATCGTTTGATATCCTTCAGAAAGGTTCAGAATAAACTCATGGGCTTGGGCGATACGAGCTGCTTCATAAACTTCTTCATCTGTTGCATCTAGGCGACCATAGCGAATGTTTTCCAGCACCGAACGATTAAATAAGCTGGCATCTTGCGGTATAACGGCAATGTTTTGTCGTACAGAGGAGTAATCTAATTTACTAACATTTTGACGGTCAATCGTGATCTCTTCGTCTTCGACATCATAAAAACGTAATAAGAGTTTTACGAGCGTTGATTTGCCTGACCCAGAGCCACCGACAATACCTACACGCTCACCAGCTTTAATATGAAGCTGAAAACCATTGAAAAGAGGTGCATCGGCATTGTATGAGAAGGAAAGGTTATTAAAAACGATCTCGCCTTTTTCAGGCATATAATCTTCATTAAGATCCATGGCTTTACGATCACGGTCCTCCCTGATCTGTTCCAAAGATTCGTCGAAACCCCCTTTATCTTCAGCAAACGTGATGATTTGGCTAGAAAAGCTCCATAGATAATCCATTATCATAATACATGAGCTAAAAATTAGACTGATTTGGCCGATGGTAATCGCTTGTTGCTGCCATAAAGACCAGACGAGATAACCAGCACCAGCGATAAGTGCTATTTCAAGAAAACCTTGATAGGCTTTAATTCTGAAAACAGCGAGCAAGAATTTACGACCAGATTTTACTTCTTCATCTAATGTGTCACATAAAAGTTTCATTTCATATTTACGGGAGGCAAACATTTTCACGGTTAAAAAGTTTACAACAGTATCGGTAATCATGGCGCTACCATGGCCTCGCTTATCGGCGACATCTTCCACCATTTTTTGTAAGCCTAATGTCATAGCCGTAATGCCGCCCATGAAAAACACTAACCAAATAAGCAGTAAAATAGAAAAGTAAGGGTGTACCGTCATAGCCGTGGCCATTAAGATCAGTGCTGTTAAGAACGGCTCGATGACCGACCAGCGTATATGGTCAACAATCGCCTGAGCGGCACGAGTGATTTCATTAATTGCATGGGCAAGGCGTCCTGCAAATTTATCACTGAGGAAGGCAACTGAACGAGAGAGAGTATAATCAGTCAGGCGAGCCCGTGAAGCTGCACGGAATTTTGGTTCAAAGAGAGCCAAGATATAAGCGTTTACTCGGTATAGAAGAACGGCTGTAGTGCCTGTAGCTAAGAAAATAATTAGTGTTTGTTGGGCATCCCCTTTGAAGCTAAAACTGCCATTATCAAAATCAATCTGTAAGCTATCAATGAGGCTGGCAATAAGAAAAGGCATCAATCCATTTAATATGGTTGCAACAGTATAGGTAATAATATCGAGCGCAAACAGAGCTTTGAATTGCCCGATGAGCTGGAAGAACACAGAGAAGCTGCCCTTGTTAACATTCCTTAAGGGTTCTGCTTGAAACTCGCCTGGCCGAATAGTATCGAGTAGGTTGCTATGTTTGGTTTTGCTGGTGCCGCCATGTTTTAAAATAGGCATGTTTAATTATCCTGGTAAAAGGGTTGATGAAAAGAGTGCAGAAAAACCAATAATCAAGCCTATAAGGATCATAACAGCATTAGAAATTCTGTTTAGCCAGATTAGACCTTTTTCAGATAAAAATTTACGACCAAAGGAAAGGGGTATCGTGTAGCTTAGTACTACGCCAAAATAGGCGATCATTAATGCTGCGTAGATTGCCCAGAAATCACCAAAACCAATCGTGTTCAGGTTAAGTAAGGTGGGCAACACAGATGCGAAGATAATAATATCAAAAGGATTTGTGATAGTGATAACAAAGCCCGCTAAAAAATCATCTTTCAACCCTTCGGCCTTTTTAGGCTTTAATTTATCGGCAAAACTATCCATGTCTTTTTGTAAGCCTTTAATGCCAAGCCAAATGAGATAAACAGCCGCCATGGCTTTAATCATGATAAGGATGAAGACTTGTAGATCCCCTAAGCGGTGATAGCCTAAAATAACCATTAAAAGAAAAAGGGCTTTCACAGGCGCATTGCCGAGCATAAAAGCGCCAACACCCATCATCCCACGTTCAGATATAGCCCGTGAGGCAAAGGCGAGCATACCTGGTCCTGGTTTTAATGAAAATCCCGCCATCATAGCTGCTAATATGAGAAGTGTTTGAAAATCAATCATGTTTTATGACTTTATGGTGTTTGGTAGGGGGAGACAATTTTTATTTTTAGATCGAAAGTCATTTTTTACTGGCAATTGGTATAGAGCTGATGTAGATATATTTTATTCCCCCCAAAGTGCCGATCAAAATCTGAAAAATCAGCTTACGATCTTGCACCTCAAAAACGGCGAGGAAGAGGCATTAAAGGATTGAAAAATGAAACCGATTAAATTTTTGAATGAAGTTAAGTCTGAGACAAAAAAGGTAACGTGGCCAACGCGTAAGGAGACAATTATCTCAACAATTATGGTTTTGGTGATGGTAATTATTATTTCGTTATTCTTATATTTTGCGGATCAAATTATTGCGTGGCTAGTCTCGCTTATTTTAGGACTGTAATAGAATTAAATTAAAGTTATTTATTGAGGAGAAACTAAAATGGCTAAAAAATGGTATGTACTACATGTTTATTCGGGCTTTGAGCAAAAAATTGCTGATGCAATTAATGCAAATGCCGCTAAACAAGGTCTTGAAGAGTATATTGGCGACATCATGATCCCTAAGGAAGAGGTCATGGAAGTGAAAAAGGGCAAGCGTGTTGCTGTAGAGCGTAAGTTTTTCCCAGGTTATTTACTTGTTCAATTAGAAATGAATGACACAGTTTGGCACTTAGTTAAATCAGTACCAAAGGTAACTGGGTTCTTGGGCGGTGGTAAAAAGCCAATTCCAATGACAGAAAGCGAAGCACAGCGCTTAATCCAGCAAGTACAAGAAGGTGTTGATCGCCCACGTTCAACTGTTTCTTTCGATATTGGTGAAGAAGTTAAAGTAACAGATGGCCCATTTGCTTCATTTGCTGGTCATGTTGAGGAAGTGGATGAGGACAAACAGAAACTGAAAGTAACTGTTTCTATCTTTGGTCGTGCAACCCCTGTTGAGCTTGATTATAGCCAAGTAGAAAAAGTCTAAACGCCTTTTTTATTACGATATGAGTTTTGAAATAGCCCGCTTATTCACAAGGTGGGCTGTTTTTTTCTGGACATAGTTTCATTATGTCATATAGGTTATTATATTGGTAAGTGACTAAGGAATTAAAATAATATGTTTGTACAAAATAAAAAAGCTGATGAAGAATTAGCGTTTGAAAGCTTTTTTAAGGCTATTAACGCTGCTAATAGCTATCTTATGGCGATTGGCTATATTGATGGTGGATATGTCGCACAGATCAGGCTTCATCAAAGCAGTGACAAAGAATTTAGAATATCTTGTGAATCTTTAGAAGAGATTAGATTTGCTATACAAAGAAAGCCAGATAATAAAAAGGCTTTGAGCGTTATTGATCGTGCCATTGTGAGCTATAATGCTCATAAAAATTATTTCGCAGCACCAGTTCTTAAACTTCGCTAATTAATTTACTCTTTAAATACATTAAAAACTTGCATTCATCGTACTGACAGGCTATAAATCGCCTACTTTTTGGTGGGAGGCCTAAACAGCCGGACCACTAAGCCTTGTCAACAAACATATGAAAGGTGAGCAAATGGCAAAGAAAATAAACGGCTATATTAAGCTGCAGGTTGCAGCTGGAGCGGCCAACCCTTCTCCTCCTATTGGTCCAGCATTGGGTCAACACGGCGTTAACATCATGGATTTCTGTAAGGCATTTAATGCAAAAACAGAAAGCATGGAAAAAGGCATGCCGGTGCCTGTAGTAATTACAGTTTATGAAGATCGTTCTTTTGACTTCATTACAAAAACACCGCCAGCATCGTTCTACTTGAAAAAAGCAGCCAATGTTAAAAAAGGCTCTGGTGTACCGAACAAAGATAAAGTCGGTAAAGTGACGTTGAAGCAAGTGAAAGAAATTGCAGAAGCGAAAAAAGAAGACCTAAACGCAAACGACATTGAAGCAGCGATGGAAATTATTAAAGGTACTGCACGTTCAATGGGTATCGAAGTAGAGGGAGCATAATCATGGCCTTAACAAAAAAACAAAAAGCTCTTGAGGGCAAAATTAACAGAGAACAAGATTACACTTTAGCAGAAGCGTTAAAGATCGTTCTTGCGAATGCAACGTCTAAATTTGATGAAACTGTTGAAGTTTCATTGAACCTCGGTATTGATATTCGTCAATCAGACCAAGTATTGCGTGGTATGACATCATTGCCACATGGTACAGGTAAATCGGCTCGTGTGGCTGTATTTGCGCGTGATGCTAAGGCAGATGAAGCAAAAGCAGCGGGTGCAGATATCGTCGGTGCTGAAGACCTGATGGAAGATATTCAAAAAGGTAACACAAACTTTGATCGTGTGATCGCAACACCAGATATGATGCCAATCGTTGGTCGTCTTGGCCAGGTTTTGGGACCAAAAGGTCTTATGCCTAACCCTAAACTGGGTACTGTAACTGTTGATGTTAAAAAAGCAGTTGAGGAAGCTAAGGCTGGTTCAATTGAATATCGCGCAGAAAAAGAAGGTATCGTGCAAGCTGGTATTGGTAAAGTTAGCTTTGGTGAAAAGAAAATTCACGAAAATCTAGTCGCTTTTTACAATACAATTTTGCAGAACAAACCAACTGGTGCGAAAGGTACATATGTTAAGCGTGTCTCTATCAGCTCAACTATGGGCCCAGGTGTACGTGTCAGTATTGATAGCTTGCAAGAAGCTAAAGCAGCTGCATAAACGTTACTCTTTATAAAGAATTTGAAAGGGCATTGGAAACAGTGCCCTTTTTTATTTTTGTAACGAAATTGGCTTGTTGTGAGAATACATCCATATGAAGTTAATCTCTCTTATTATTGTTAGCGTGGTTGTTTTTAGCTTTTTTGTCTACGGCATGAAAAGCCAAGCACAACAGGAGCGTATTATGAATGGACTAAGCAATTTAGAAAAAAGTAACTTAAAGACTGCTATTTTAGCGGGCGGGTGTTTTTGGTGTCTAGAAAGTGATCTTGACCGTTTGGATGGTATTGAAGCGACCATTTCTGGTTATTCTGGTGGTAGCTTTGATAACCCAACTTATAAAGATTATTACAAAGCGCCTTCTGGTGAAACACCGCATGTAGAAGCTGTACAAGTTTGGTATGATCCCAAAAAGATAGGTTTTGATAGCATTGTTCATTACTACTTCCGTAATATTGATCCTTTTGATGGTCAAGGGCAATTTTATGATCGTGGTCCCGGGTATAGACCTGTAATTTATTATTCAAATGATGCGGAAAAGGTCATTGCAGAAGCGCAACGTGCTGAAATTGAAGAAAAGCATGGTAAGAAGACAGCGGTTAGCATTGAACCAGCGACAACGTTTTGGCCCGCCGAAGAATATCATCAGGATTTTTATCAAAAGAGCCCTGAACATTATAAGCGCTACCGTAAAGGATCTGGGCGTGATGCTTATATTGAAAAACTTTGGGACGGTAAAGAATAATTAAAACCACCGCTACAATAAAAAAAACCGCATAGACATTAATGCCTATGCGGTTTGATCTCTTATAGCGTTTACGCTAAATCAATTATTTCTTTTGTGAATAATCAAATACGCGTTTAGCTTTGTTTGTGCGGTTTTGGTCAACAACAACACGGTTGTTTTCAACTGTGTCAGATGTCATGCACTGTGAACCAGCTGTACGGCATTCGTCAGAAATGCTTGAAAGACCTGTGAACGAACCAGAAGACTGGCAAGCCGCAAGTGTTAGTGTTACTGCAGATACTGCAAGTAGTTTGTAAAGTTTTGTCATTGTTTTTGTCCTTGAGTTTTAAGTTAAATTCATTTTCTCACCTATCGTTATACACGATTTGTGTCTAGGTACAAGGGCAATTTTAAAAAATCCTATTCAGAAACACGTTATTTTTACTGGGATAAAGCCAGTTTTGTAAAATATTCATCGACTCCTAATTGTACAGCTTTGGCTATTTTATCCTGATAGTCGGCACGTGATAAAAGGGCGGCTTCATTGGGATTAGAGACAAAGCCAGATTCGATGAGAACGGAAGGGATGTCAGGGGCTTTTAGAACCGCAAAGCCTGCATACCTATGGGGTCTTTCGAGTGTTGTGACGCCATTTCTATTAAAGCTTGAAACAACTGTATTAGCAAAAAACTTTGATTGATTCATGGTATCACGGCGTACGAGATCGATGAGAATATCAGCGACTTCTTTATCTTCTGTGCCTAGGTCGATACCACCAATAAGATCGGCTTTGTTCTCACGTGCGGCTAATTTGGCTGTTTCAGCATCTGAGGCTGTATCAGAAAGCGTATAAATGGATGCGCCGTGTACGTTTGAGCGCCCGATTGAATCGGCATGTATGGATATGAAGAGGTCTCCACTTAGCCGTCTGGCGATTTTAACACGATCATAGAGCTTGATGAATCGATCATTATCGCGTGTCATTCGTGCATCATAGCGACCTGTTGCATTTAAGCGGTCTTTTAAACGACGTGCCAAGGAAATTGTGATGTCTTTTTCACGAACGCTATGGCTATGTGATTTACCAATTGCCCCGGGGTCTTCGCCTCCATGGCCAGGATCAATGATAATAATTGGTTTTCTTAGTTTCTGCACGGGTGTTTTGGCTGGAACTGGTGTGGTGGTAATAGTTGTTGTGGTTGTCGTCGTTTTTACGGTTGTTATGGGCAGGCTGTTGTCAGGGTTAAATGTCCCAAAACTTTTGGCGGCATCTTTTGCGTCTATGATACGACCATAATCAATCACGAGACGGGGTTTTGTACCGTTACTGGCGGCTAGACTGTAGGCGTTATAAATTTGCAGAGGCCGATCGCTATCTAGCACGATACGTGACGCATTCGATTGATATATACCTTGGCGGATTCCTGTAATGTATGAGCCGTTAATATTATCAATCTTAGATGGTCGCCATTTAAAACGTGGCGTATCAATTACTAATCTATTAGGGCTGGAAAGTGTAAACACTTTAAAAGGCGTTTCTTCTGAAAGCTCTAAAACGAGTCTATTTTTCTCACCGTGTAGGCCAAAACGTAAATCGTCAACGGAAATTTCTGCCTGAGCGTAAAACGGCATAAGTAGAAGTACCGTCAATAATGTCTTAAAGAGTATATGTCGATTCGGCATGTAATGAGTCTAACCATTTCTTTTGGTGTAGACAAAGAAAAAAGCCCTGAAAAATCAGGGCTTTTTATTGATATAGAATGAAATTTTATTAAGCAGCGCGTTTTTGCGCTTTTTCAACAGTTGAAGTCACTTGTTTTGTGATTGGTTCAGCTGCCTTTGTGCAAAGTTGAATATACTTTTCTGTCATTTCAGTTGCTGTTTTAACAGATGAGTTCATGCTTTCTTGTGCAAATGCATTTTGCTTCTCAGTTAGTTCATTCAATGAACGGCATGTCATCATTTGTTTAAGAGCGTTTACTGCATCTTCAGTTGCTTGCTGAGAAGCGCTCATGCTTTCTTTAACAAGGTCCTGCGTGCCAGAAGAAGCAATTGTTGTTGATTGAATCAATGCTTCAAAGAAGTTTTTGCCAAAAGCAGAGAATTGCTCGAAGCCTTCTTGTGCTTGTTGTGTGAAATCATCAAATTGTTTTTGTGTTGCTTTAGTACTCATAGTTGTCGCCTTTCCGATGGTTGAAGTCGTTTTATTTACTAATTTCTTGGTCGCTTTGGTTGCTTTTTTAGCTACTTTTTTTGCTTTAGACCTAGTTTTTTTAGCAGTTTTAACAGCCTTTTTTGTTTGAGCGGTTGCCTTTTTGGCTGGCGCTTTTGCAGCAGTGGAGGCTGTTTCTGCCACTGTTGGATTTTGTGTATTTTGATTCGCTGTCGTCGCCGTTTCCATTTTAGCTTCGGTGGTCGGCGCCGTTGTTGATGTATCAGCCATGGTCATACTCCTTGTAATCTTTCTAAGCTATTTTCCAAGCTTTTTTGGCATTGCACAATAATTATTTTTAAAATAATGCCCATAAGCAGTGATGTCAAGTTTTTTGTGCGGTGCAATAAAAGACAAAATCTATGTAAAAGTAGGAAACAACGTTGCTTTTAAGTAATGATCTCTCCATACTGAATCGAATGATACGGTCTATTTTAACACAGGCTTTTTTGACGCTATTTTTTGTAGCCGGCTTATCGGGCTATGCACACGCAAACCCCCGCTACGCTTCTATTGTAATAGATGCGGATTCAGGACAACTGATTTCTTCACGATATGCCGATAAACGATTACATCCAGCCTCTTTGACGAAAATTATGACGTTAATGCTCACTTTTGAAGCGATCGATAGTGGCAAACTTTCAAAAAATAGTCGTATTACTATGTCACGCCATGCGGCAAGTATGGTGCCCTCAAAGCTGAATATCCCTGTAGGCTCGTCTATTCGTGTAGAAGATGCCATCAAAGCATTGGTCACTAAATCGGCTAATGATGTTGCGGTGGCTTTGGCAGAAGCCATTGGTGGGACAGAAAGTAATTTTGCTCGTATGATGACCAATCGCGCCCGTGAGATTGGTATGCGTAATACAACATTTAAAAATGCCTCAGGTTTGCATCACCGTGAACAGATAACAACCGCCCGTGATATGGCAAAGTTAGCGCGCTATATTATCAAAGTTCATCCTAATGATTATCAATACTTTTCATTGTCTACCTTTAGGTATCGAGGCAATACGTATAGTAATCATAATCATTTAATGCAACGCTATAAAGGCATGGATGGTCTTAAAACAGGCTATATTGCTGCTTCTGGATTTAATTTGGTGGCATCTGCCGTACAAAATAATCGTCGTTTAATAGGCGTTGTTTTTGGTGGTCAGACAGCACGATCTCGTGATGCGCATATGGAAGCACTTTTAAATGCTAGTTTTGGTAAGATAAAGACAGCACGTATAGCGAGCCAGAAACCTGCCCCGAAACCATCAATGAAACCATATTTAAACCAAAATATTGCTAGTGCGGCTGATATCGCCAAGAATCCAGCCCTTATTTTGGGCGAAGGTGATTATGAAGAACCAAAAGCTAATCGATATGAGACAGGCCTGATTGCAGCTGCTGTTCATACTCATAAAGTAAAACAAATGGATGGGATTGGACGTTTTGATCCAGATAAATTGGATATTGATACGCCCGCAGAAAATATGCAAATTGCCTCTCTAGGGGCGATGGCTGCGGGTCAGCCAAGTTGGTCAGTACAAGTGGGTGCTTTTAACTCACGTCTTATTTCAGATCGGGCGGTTCAGAATGCCCGTCAATTATTGGCTAATAACGGTTATAAACAAGCACAAGCCCGTATTTTACCAACTCAGAAAACACCGCAGGGTTCAGGTGATGAAACGATTGTTTTTCGTGCTCGTTTAAGTGGTTTTGATGAAACGGAAGCCCGCAAAGCCTGTGCCATGCTAAAAGAATGTATTGTCATTTCCCCTGAAAATTATAACCGCTAAGATAGATCATGTTAAAACTTTACAATTCCTTGACCCGCACAAAAGAAGATTTTGTACCTATTGATCCAGATAATGTCAGGCTCTATGCCTGCGGACCCACTGTCTATGATTATGCGCATATCGGCAATGCTCGTATGGCAGTTGTGTTTGATTTACTACGGACAGTGTTAAGCGGTCTCTATCCGAATGTGACTTATGTGTCGAATATTACTGATATTGACGATAAAATTATGAAGGCTGCTGCAGAGCAAGGCGTACCGATTAAGGAGATTACAGAAAAATATACGCAGATTTATAATGAAGATTTGGATGCACTGGGTGTGGAAGAGCCAGACATACAACCCAAAGCAACAGAGCATGTTGATGATATGATTGCCTATATCGAAGCGCTTATCGCTGATAATTATGCGTATGAAGCTGAAGGACATGTCTTATTCCATGTGCCAGCTTTCCCGAAATATGGTGGTTTGTCGGGACGTTCACGTGATGACCAGATTGCAGGTGCACGTGTCGAGGTGGCACCGTTCAAAAAAGACCCTGCGGATTTTGTATTGTGGAAGCCGAGTAGCGACGATCAACCAGGCTGGGATAGCCCATGGGGTCGTGGTCGTCCTGGCTGGCATATTGAATGTTCTGCGATGTCGGCTCAGCACCTTGGTTTACCTTTTGATATTCATGGGGGTGGGGCTGATTTGAAATTCCCACACCACGAGAATGAAATTGCGCAATCTGTTTGCGCCCATGGCCACCCTGATGACTTGTCTAGCTTTGCGAAGTTCTGGGTTCATAATGGGTTTTTGACTGTTGAAGGCGAGAAGATGTCAAAATCTTTAGGTAATTTCACGTTAACACACGACCTTTTAGAACAAGGCGTTGAAGGTGAAGCTATTCGTTTAGCTATGTTATCGGCACATTATCGCCAGCCATTAGACTGGACAAAAGATAAGGTAGAGCAATCCAAGAAAACATTGGATCGTTTTTACGGCATTCTTATTAGCCAATTGGATGCCAATGTACAGCCAGGCGTCTTTAGCGATGATTTTTTAAACGCTATTTATGATGATTTAAACACACCAAAGGCGATTGCAGAACTGCACGCTTTGGCAAAGGATATTGAGAAAGACCCCGATGATATTGAAGGGTTATCAGCTTTTGTAAATGGCGGTTTATTGCTCGGTCTATTCTATAATGATCCAGAAGAGTGGTTGGCACCTAAAGAGACAACACTTGATGAAGCCTATATTCTTGAGCAAATTGCCGCTCGTCAGTCGGCAAAGGATAAGAAGGACTTTACGCTATCAGATAAAATTCGTGATGATCTGGCCGCCCAAGGTATTGTTCTTAAAGATAGCCCTGACGGAACATCTTGGTCTGTTGAATAGTCTCTTTTTACTTTGCATCGGTCAAATGCAGCATAAAGGTGCCGTATTGTGTGACGATCTTTGCTTTTACAGGAATAGCAGGCAAATTAGGGCTGATCTTTGCCATGTGTAGTTCAGGTAGAGCGCCTTTTTGACGGCCTTGTTCTTGGATGTTTAACCAGCCACGGGGTTTTTCTGACCAACGGCCTCCAGTTGGTGTTATTTCAACTGTACATATCTCAACAGGTCCCTCATAAATGTTATATTTATTGGCTATTTGATAGTCTTCTCGTTTTGATTTAAACGATAGATCGAAGCGCCTTTTGCCATCAAAGACAGCATTGTTATTTGCACAACCTTGTTGCACCATCATATCTAAAGTGGCAGTTAATATATCAATGGAATGATTAGCCACCTCTTTGTCGATTTTATGCTGGGTGGTCGTGCCTTTTTCGAACTCTTCAAAACGGTTGAAGCTGCCATCTTTATTATAAAAGAAATGCTTACTTTCCTTGTCACCTTTCCAGATTGCAGAAGATGTGTGCTCTAATGGTTGAAACTTTTCTTTTTGTACTAAACCGGCGGTTGTAAAATCACCTTCCCATGGCACGAGTTTATTAAGCGCACCATGTGTTTTGGCGGTTAAATTGATATCGTAGTTTTTAGATTCAATATCCAGATCAAGGACAGCATCCATCACGTAAAAACCGCCAGCATAAACGCTGTAATGGAATTGCGCTTTTTTCGCATCTGCGGCATGAGCCGTTGTTGCTAATATTATAAAGCAGAGGCTGTAAAATAGTTTTTGTATCATCCAAATTGTCCTATTAGCGTAGTCTCATCAGCACCCATATTACGCTTAAATTGTGTCACGCCTATGGCGGTCTCGGGGTTTATACCGCCTAGATCAAGATAACAGATTCCTTGGTTTTTCAATCGCTGTATTGCTTGCCACAACAAAAAGTGATGTGCATTAGTTGCACGACCTGCTGTTGTTGTCCAGCCAATCTGGTATGTGGCACATTGCCCGTGTTTAATAAGTGCAATCGCCGCAATAGGTTTATTTTTTTGGAGCGCTTTTAACAAAACAAGATCGCCCTGCTCATGGGCTTTAGTGAACAGATGGGCAGAAAAACGTAATCCAGCCCCCGCATAATGTTTTTCCATGCGATCTTTTAAATAGCCCTGTAAGAACCAGGGAATGGTTTCCTCGGTGATTGTATCATCAACAGTAAGGTTTTTCTTTTCTGCTTGGTTAAGATGATTACGCCATTTGCGGTTTAATTGATTACGCAAGGCCGTTATTGTCTGGGTTAAATCGAGCCATATTGTTTTATAATGAGGTACTTTAGAGCGGTATTTCCAATTAGCTAGGTTAATGGATAGCGTTGTTTCAGGCATAAAACGCCGCATACGTCCAAAACGTTTTGGCGCATATTGATGCAAAGCAGCCGCAAAGTCTTGCATATTCTCTTTTGTGTCTTGGCTTTCAAACCAGCACGGGCCTCGATCAATCGTTATAACATGTAATAAGCCAAAAAGCGTTTTAGCTTCATGGATATTGAAAAAACCAATCTCTTGTTGACCTTTTTTTAGGATGGCTAATCTGGTTTGTAGCTTCTGTGTTTGGCGGATGGCGTAAGCGTAAGGATAGCTCTGCAATAATGTACTTTTAGGACAGCGTTTTAGGAGCAAGTGATAATTTTGTGCTGTTGGATCAATAAACTCAAACTTAATCATAATTCACCCACATCAAGTAAAGGCCATCAGCGGGTGCTGTGGGTCCACCAGCAGCACGATCTTTTGCTCCCAAAGCCTCTTTGACCTGCTCAGCTGTCCATTTTCCTTCACCGACAAGGCTCAATGTACCGACCATGTTACGGACTTGGTGGTGTAAAAAGCCAGGTCCTTCGATGATAAAACGATATTCCGTGCCGCCATAGGGATCATATTCAATTGTTTCAATATCAAACCGGTCAATATGTTTAATAGGCGTTTTAGCTTGGCAATTACTATCACGGAAGCTTGTGAAATCATGTGTACCGATTAAATGCTTTGCCGCTTCTTGCATTGTCTTTAGGTTTAATTTTTTTCGCTTGATATGCCATACACGGCCTAAATCTTGGACAGGCCTCGGATAACGAACGACGGCACGATACATATATTGTTTTTTCTTGGCACCATATCTTGCGTGGAATTCCGTATCGGCAATTTCAGCTTTTAGAACAGCAATCGGTTGAGGAATGAGATGTGCATTGATGGCTTTGGTGATTTCAAAGGCACTCATCTCTCTTGTGCCGTAATCGAGATCAAAATGGGCGACTTGGCCATAGGCATGAACCCCAGCATCTGTACGACCTGCACATTGTACATTGATTTTTTGCTGGCAAAATTTAAAAAGTGCCTCTTGAATAGCTTGTTGAATAGTCGGGACATTATCCTGAATTTGCCAACCATGATAGGCTTGGCCGTCATATTCTACTGTGATTTTCCAACGTTTAAGCATGGCTTTCTTTTAACAAATAAAGTTAAAAGAGCATAGTGTATTTAAATAGCGTTATTTTATTGACATAATATTAAAAGATATATACAGTACCTAAAAATTTGGAGAAAAATATATGCGTGTTCATTCATTACTACCTTTATCAGCGTTAGTCTTAGCAACGGTTGCTTGTTCTAATGGCGGTTCTGAGGAACCAGTACGTTCATTTGAAGGAGACAGAGAAATTATTATACCTTCTTATAAACGTTATGCTGAATCTTATGGTAATGTTATCGCCAGAAGCATGAGTAGTGATGAAAATGGTTTTATTTCTTATAATCAAAAAGCATTAGCCTTGGATATTTCTAATTTTACGGCGGCTGTTGTTGGCCTAACTGCTGCTCTTGATAAGGCGGGGTATATTGAATACTCGGGCGTGGAAACACCATCTATATATGATGGTATGTTTTTAGTTACTGCCTCTGGTGAAATTCAAGAGCCAAATAAAGAAAATAGCAACCGAACTGTTTCTTTTTCTGCTGCGGCTTCTTTGAGGCTTAATAAACTAGAATTAAAAGATATTTTAATAAAGCAATCGGGTAACGACGCTAAAAATGGCATTGAGGTAAATGGCTATGAAGACGAGACATATACAAGCTCATCTGCATACGGTAATTCATATCCTGGTGATACGGATGTTACTATACAAAGAGAAGGCAAAACGCTTTCTCTTTCAGCAAGGAAATCAAATATCGGATATAATCTTGAAAATACAGTTAATCTAATGATTGAAAATACATCTTCTGAATATGGATCGGCGGCAGCTAAACGATACTTAACAGCTCATTTTGACATGACTGTTGAGCGGAATAATGAATTAGGTGGCTATGCTGTGTTTCTAATGCGTGATGCAATGACAGGGGTTATCACGGTCGGTGTTGATACTACACCGAATGATAAGACTGATGCGCACCAAATTACCGCTGAGATGACACCATATTAATATATTATAAATTTATATGCCCGCCATTAACGGCGCTGATGAAGTCCATAGCTTTTGCGTTTTCTGGTTTGACGCTTTGTAGTTGAAGCACCGTGCCATTACCACAGACGATATGACCTTTCTTATCAAGGAATGTGCCAGCAGGTTTATTGCTTTGTTGATCTGTTAAAGCGGCTTCCAAAATTTTCAGTGTTTTGCCTTCAGCCGTTTTTATCCATGTACCTGGCCACGGGTTTAACCCACGGATTTGGCAATCAAGCTCGACGGCGGGGCGTGACCAATCAATCTCACCGTCTTGCTTAGAGAGCATAGAGGCATAGGTTGAAAGCGCATCATCTTGCTTTTCAGCTTTTAGAACACCGTCTCGAGCAAGTATATCAAGTGTTTCAACGATCATCTCTGCGCCTATTTGTGACAGAGCGTCATGTAGGCTTTGAGCGGTTGTATCTTTAGTGATCGGACATTTTTTTTTAGAAATCATCGGCCCTGTATCAAGGCCACGTTCCATCTGCATGATGGTAATGCCTGTTTCAGTGTCACCTGCTTCTATAGCACGTTGGATAGGGGCCGCTCCGCGCCATCTAGGCAGGAGTGAGCCGTGAATATTGAGACAGCCATATTTAGGCGCCTCTAAAATGACTTGTGGTAGAATAAGACCATAGGCTGCAACAACAGCTATGTCAGCATTTAGTGATTTAAAATGGCTGCGAGCGGCGTCATTATCTTTTTTGAAATTTTCAGGCGTAAAGACAGGAATATCACATGCTTCAGCGCAAAGATGGACAGGGGATTTGGTTAGTTTTTGACCACGGCCAGAAGGGCGGGGCGGCTGTGAAAAAACAGCAATCACATGATGATTGCTGTTTATAATTTTTTCTAATGCGGGAACCGCAAAGTCTGGCGTTCCCATAAATATGATGTTGAGCGGTTGTGCAGTCATACGCTTACTTATAAAGCGTTCACACTTGGCCGTCTACAGTCTTACTTATTCAACAACAGAAAGATCAACGGCAAATGTTTTGCCTTTTTCAGTCGAACGACCGAAAGAAACTTTTTGGCCTTCTTTCAATGTTGTAAGACCTGCTGCTTGTACACCTGAAATGTGAACAAATACGTCATTTGATCCATCTTCAGGAGCGATAAAGCCATAGCCTTTTTCTGTGTTAAACCATTTTACTGTGCCTGTTTCAGCCATAGTCGTAGTCCTTTCAAAGTTTTTTTTAGGCGGTCTTGTCGTCGTTTCACCTAAAAAAAGAGAAAGAGCCGTCTAGTTATCCATTACTAATACCACGTTGTATGGATAATACAAGTATTTATCCACAGGCCTTCAGTATTATAGAAATAAATTAAAGAAGGTCTAAAGAAGACTATGGGCTCGTTTATATTTATCTAACTTACGTAATAATGTGTCACGCTTTAGCTTTGATAAGTAATCAATGAATAGAACGCCATTCAGATGGTCAATTTCATGCTGTACGCAATGTGAATCTAGACCTGAAAATTCTTTGGTTTGTTCTTTACCATCACGATCAATATATTTCACCGTCACATGGGCTGGGCGTTCGACATCGGCAAATTGGTTAGGCAGCGATAGGCAGCCTTCCAAGTAAACCGAACGTTGCTCTGATTGCTTAATAATTTCAGGGTTGGCCATAAGCAGTGGTTGTGAGGCGAGTTCTTCATCATTGCCACGGTGTGCAGAACCAATTTGTAACACGCCATCTTTATCTTCGCCTTGATATTCCCAGCAGCCTTCTGGCACATCCATGACCAAAACACGGTTGGTGATATTCACTTGATTTGCGGCCAATCCGATACCTTTTTCGGCGCGCATGGTGGCAAGCATTGTATCCATTTGTGTTTGGATATCGCTGGTCAAGTGTTCAATAGGTGACGACACTGTTTTTAAGACAGCATTTGGCACATATATAATCGGGTATGTCTTATTCATAGTATTTATTTACGTTGTTTATCCTGTAATTCAATCAGCGTACTATCTTCTGTTATATCATTTTCTGCAAGTTTTGTGACATTTCGCACGGTTTTACCAATTTTTGGTAACGCTTCAATGCCTGTATCAGATTGTGATGTAATATGTAGATCTTCCATGGCTTTGGCTTGTGGTAGCACACGTGCCTCAAAAGAACCGATTGCTTCATCATAGCTATTCAGCGCTTGATTAAGTCCACGCCCCATTTTAGCAAGATATTCAGTGAATTTTGACAGGCGCTTATGAAGCTCTGCCCCTGCTACAGATATTTTGGCAGCATTTTCAGCCAACTCAACCTGACGCCAAGAGAAGTTGACGACTTTAAGTAGTGAAATCATTAGTGTTGGAGAGACAATAATAATTTTATGCTCGGCGGCATAATCAATAAGAGCTGGATCAGCTTGAATAGCTGCGGAGAAAACATGTTCAGATGGTAAGAACAGCACAGTGAAATCGACATTTTCAATGCCCTCCCAATAAGAACGTTTCTTTAACTCTTGGACATGGTGGCGTAATTGGCGAGCAAGGGCTTGGGTTATTTCTTTATATTGTGTTTCATCGTCAACATCACTTAATGCGCTAGAGAAATCATGGATAGGGGCTTTCGCATCGACAATAATTTTTAAACCATCGCCTAAGGTGATGATCGCATCGGGCCGCAATTTTTGTCCATCAATCTCAAGTGTTTTTTGTGTTTCAAAATGGACACCCTTCATTAAGCCTGAATGTTCTAAAATAACCTCTAAAACCTTTTCACCCCATTCGCCTTGGTGGCGTGGATTACGCAAGGCCCCGTCAATACGTGAGGTGGTTTTTTGTAAATGTTGGATTTGCTCCATCAAAGATTGGTCTGTGCCTTTAACGGTATTAAGAGATTCCTCTAATTTTTTAAGATGCTCTTTAATTGGTTTAACCATTTCATCGATAGCGGTTTGGCGTTTATTCAAATCATGCGCTGAATCATTCTGTGATTGCTTTAGTTTTTCTTGAGCAAGTTTTAAAAAACTTTCTGATGATTGTGACAGTGCTTCTTGAGACAGAACTTTAAATTGGTTGGAAAGCTCTTCACGAGCGGTAGAGATTGTTTGTTGTTCAATCTCTAGGCGTGTTTGTAGCGTAGCGATCTCTTTGTCTTGGTTCTTGGCAGTGATGCCTTTAATGATCCAATAGGCAAAAAGCAGTAAAGCTGTCCCAGCCCCGAGGGCAAAACTTATATAATCGAGTGAAATATCCATTTTTTATCCTTTGTAACTCAAGAATACGTTTTTTCCTGTATAAAATGCAAGCGCAGAACCCCTCACCCTCCCCAGCTAACACTGGGTCCCCTCCCTTTCCCATGGGGAGAGGGAAAGCGTAGCAGGGTGAGGGGCTAACAACGTAGTGTTTTGTTTAGAAAAATCTGATAAAATGGAAAAATGACATCACAACGTGGTAACGCCTTATTATATGTTTTGCTTGGTATCGCTCTTTTTGCGGCACTTTCTTATACGCTTAGTCGTAACACAGGCACGGCTGGTAGTAATTTAAGTGATGAAAAAGCAACACTCATGGCCAACCGTCTTATTTCGCATGCAGGTCAGGTGTCACAAGCCATACAGCAGATGTTGATGACGGGGTCAACAATTGAGGATATTGATTTCACCAAGCCTGGTGAAGCGGGTTACGGCACAAACGCTCAGCATCAAGTCTTTCACCCAGCGGGGGGCGGGATTAGTGTGTTTGATGAGAGTGATCCGAATTGGTTTGATCCAGACAGCCCAAGTGGAACGAGAGGTTGGCAAGGTCGCGTTTCTTCAAATGTTGGATGGACACCATCAGCGAGTGACGATTCTATTTATACTTTTCTTGATATATCAGGCGCTATCTGCGCTAAAATAAATTTGATATTGAATGGGACTGAACAAGTAATAAACAGCGGTGCAGCAAGCTCTCCTCAATATTCCAATGTCTTTGAAAGTGCAGGTTCCGTAGACCTAACAAATACTAACTGTCCTAATTGTGAAGGTTTAATGAGCGCATGTATATTTAATGATTTTACATACGCTTTTTATAACGTCGTGGCTTCGCAATAAATTACGGTGCGCAGTTCTTCTATACCGTAGCCCTTTTCAGAGCTTGTTTTTAAAATGGTTGGGAAGGCGGCGGCATGTTTTTTTAGAATCACCTCAATTTCAGCTGTATGTTTTTCTAATTCCTCGCGCTTCACCTTATCGGTTTTTGTCAGAACCACCGTGTAAGGGGCGGCAGACTCATCAAGTAGTTTCATCATTTCAATGTCACTGTCTTTTACGCCGTGTCGACCATCAACCAGCAAATAAGTGCGCTGTAAGTTTGTACGCCCTCGGCAATAATCTTTTAAAACGGCTTGCCATGCAAAACGTTCTTTTTTTGAAACTTTGGCATAACCGTAACCTGGCATATCAACAATCATAATTTGGTCGCCCAAATTAAAGAAATTGAGTTGCTGTGTGCGGCCAGGGGTGTTTGAAGTACGAGCCATATCCTTACGATTAAACAGCGCATTAATCAGCGAAGATTTACCAACATTTGACCGACCCGCAAAAGCAATTTCGGGCAGTGTTGGTTTTGGCAGCTGTTCTAATTCTTGAACCCCCATAACAAAGGTACAGTCGCCAACGAAAAGCTTGCGTGCAGTGTCTACTGTTTCTTTGCTGAGTTGTTCATCTTGTATCACGGCAACAACAATTTAGTAAGGTTGCTATGGTCGTCAATAACAGCCTCTGCGCCCGCATTCTTGAGTAGTGCTGGATAGTCATCTTCCAAAAGCGCAGCATGAGAGCCACCTGTAAAACCAATCGCTCGCATATTGGCGGCTTTTGCACCTTGAATACCTAGATGGGAATCTTCAATAACGATGCAGTCTTCAGGTTTGAATCCCATATTTTGGGCAGCAAACAGGAAGAGATCGGGTGCGGGTTTGCCGTGTTCTACTTGCGAAGAGGAGAAAATATGCTCTTTTGGGAAAAATTCTTCAAGACCAGTCAGGGCCATTTTGTTGTAGGTTTGTGGTAGTCCGCCACCTGTCGCAATACAAAATGCTATTTTTGCTTCTTGAAGGTTCTGTAGCACTGTTTTTATATGCGCCATCGGTTTGAGAGAAAGCTGAAATAGTCTGGCAGCCTCCGCAATGTAAACTTCAATCGCTTCTTCAATATTAAAGGGCACATTATAGTGATTGATGATTGTCTGAAAAACGTCGAGTGGCTTGCGTCCTTGCAAGTTAGAGATAGCCCAGCTGATAGAGAGCTCAACCCCGTAAGTTGCCATGGCAGATTTTAAGGCTTCTTTAATGAGGGCTTCACTATCAACAACGACACCATCATTGTCAAAAATTATAAGTTTTGGATGGGAACTCATTATTAGGACTCCAAGATGTTGTTCCACCAACCCTTTTTCTTTTTTGCGGGTGGCTGGTTTACGACTTCAAATTCATTCTTATTTTCGGCCTTTTTTTTTGCATCTTCTTTGTCATCTGCAGTTGCAGGGGCATCATCATTTGATGGCGCTTTTTTTGCTTTTGTAGATGTTTTTTTCTTCGCAGGTGCTTTCTTTGCCGCTGGCTTTTCTTCTTTTTCTACCGATTTTTCAACAGGAGACTCTGTCTTTGTTTCTGAAGAATTTTTATTTTCGTCTGCTTTTTCGGCAGGTATAGCAGAATTGTTATCACCATCTTGACGTTTATTGTTACGAGATCTACGACGGCGCTTTTTATGTGGACGATCTTCTGAAGAGTCAGCCGCTTTTTTATCGCCTGATTTGTCGTTATCACCCTTATTATTCTCTTGAGTCTGATTGGATTGATTATCTTGTTGGATATCATGCTTAGGCTCTTGTGAATCGCTATCATCGCCTGATTTTGTTTTGCTACGTTGACGATCTAGTGTGAAATCGGACACACCCAATGTGTCATTAAAACGAATGAATATTTTTATATTATTACGGCTTTCAATAGCACTTAAAATGTCACGTTTCTCATTAAGGATGTACATACCAATTTCAGTTGGCACTTCAACATGCAGCTCTTCGGTGCGGCCCTTCATCGCCTCATCTTCAACGGCACGAATAACACGTAAAGCGGCCGTTGATTTAGTGCGCACCGTCCCAGCACCTTGACAGTAATGACATGTCTCAAAATGCGTTTCCATTAAAGATGGACGAAGACGTTGGCGTGATAATTCCATCAAACCGAAATTAGAAATACGGCCTACTTGGACACGGGCACGATCCGTTGATAATGCTTCGGTTAAACGGCGCTCGACTTCACGATTATTGCGGTAATCTTCCATATCGATAAAGTCGATAACGATCAGACCGCCTAAATCACGCAGACGAAGTTGGCGCGCCACTTCATCGGCTGTTTCTAAATTGGTTCTTAATGCAGTGCCTTCAATATTACGTTCTTTTGTCGAACGGCCAGAGTTCACATCGATGGATACAAGTGCTTCTGTCGGGTGAATAACAAGATAGCCGCCAGATTTTAGATTTACTTGTGTGTCATATATTTCATCGAGCTGGCTCTCAGCGTGGTAGCGTGTAAACAATGGAATATCGGTGTCAGTATACAGCTGAACACGTTTTGCGTGAGACGGAATCATCATTTTCATGAATTCTTTGGCGTCTTTAAATGCCTGTTCACCTGCCACGATTACTTCTTCCACATCACGTGTATAAAGGTCACGTATCGCCCGTTTTACTAATTCACCTTCTTCATACACTAAAGCTGGTGCATTTGAATTCAGCGTTAATTCACGGATGCTATCCCAAAGTTTGTAGAGATAATCTAAGTCACGTTTGATCTCAGTTTTGTTACGCTCAACCGCTGCTGTTCTTAGGATAACAGACATGCCCGTTGGAATATTCACATCTTTAAGGATGTCTTTTAGCTTTTTGCGGTCACTCCAATTAATTTTACGGCTAATGCCACCGCCACGAGGGCTATTAGGCATCAAAACGCCGTAACGACCAGGAAGCGTAATATAAGAAGTAACAGCAGCACCTTTATTGCCACGCTCCTCTTTTTGAACCTGTACAAGCATAACTTGCCCACGTTTTATAACTTCTTGAATTTTATAGGTACGGCGCATCTTCTTCCATAAAAGAGCGGTAGGGTCAGCGTCAAAATCATCGCCTCCAACAGTATCTACAGCGGAACTGCTGTTACCAGCGGCCGCATAGCGTTTATTACCACCGCCACGACGACCACGACGACCGCGGAAACGGTTTTTATTGTAACGGCCTTTATTATTTTTGTTCTGATCGTTATCTTTATTAGCTTCATCGCCATCTGAATTTTCATCAGCATTCTCAGCGTTTTCTTCTGAATTTTCATCGGACTCGTCACTGTCATCGGCTACATTCTCATCGCCATCAACTTCATCAGAATCATCTGATTTATCAGCTTTGCTAGATTTCTTTTTAGTTTTGCCTTTAGCTGATTTTTTAGAGTCAGCTTCAGTTTCTTCTTTGTCGTTTGTGTCTTCAGCCGAGTCTTTTTCAGCCTCTTTATCTTTTTTCTTCTCGCCGTTGATTTCAGCACTTACTTCTTCGATTAAGGCATCAATATCATCTTCCCCTAGGTCTTCACCTGATCCATCTTTACTTTTGGCTTCAGCGGCTTCAGTGATTTTACGGACGATTTCTTCTTGTTCGGCCATGAGGCGTTGACGGTCTTCAATCGGAATACGGTAATAATCAGGATGGATTTCCGAGAATGGCAAGAAACCATGGCGATTACCACCATAGTTGACAAAAGCGGCCTGTAAAGAAGGCTCTACACGAGTCACCTTTGCGAGATAAATATTGCTTTTATAGGATGTTTTTACTTTGCTTTCGAAATCGAAATCTTCCATACGGTTGTCGTCCATTACAACAACACGTGTTTCTTCAGGATGCACTGCATCGATGAGCATCTTTTTAGACATTGCTCAATTCTCCTTATGTATCGCGCCAGAAAAGTTTGTTTATAGGCAAAATTAAAAATACGGCTCTATAAACACGAAAAACCTTTGAGGCAGCGTGTTAATTCTTTAATGCTCCTTATAAAGCTGGGATTTATTCGCTACGGCGAGATCAGCCGACCCAACTCTCAAAGAGAATTCCTTAAAAATGACGATATACAGCTTTGCTAAAAAGCACAATTAAAATCTTTAACGATAGGGACTTTACTTTCTAAATAGCCTCTATTAATAAAAATAGGCATACATATTTCATGTACGGGCCCGTAGCTCAGTTGGTAGAGCGCTTCGCTGGCAGTGAAGAGGTCGTCAGTTCGAGACTGATCGGGTCCACCAGTATCTAAATATTTATTTGTATTTATTGACATAGTTAAGAATATTTTAAGAAGCTATTTGATACAATGACTTTGAGTAGAGGTCGTTTGTAGTAATGAGAAAAGTATTTAATTTTGAGGTGAGGGGACGAGAGCAACTTATTCAGTTGTCAGCGATGATTGCCGCATGCATACCAAAAGAGCTGCTTTTAGATCAAGATAAAATCCCTATGATTACAATCGGCGGGACGTCAGGTGGTGGCAAGTCTATGATTGCTGAAGCGATGATGCGCACTTTAATGGATGGAAAAGATTCTACGGATATGCTGAAAAAATTTGCCCCTAAAAAGCTTTTTGTTGAGGCGGGTTCAGGGACATCTTGCTGGGTATATTGCAAAGCGCATGGTGAAGTAGATGGGCGAAAGATTGCACTGGGCTTTGACCGTATGAGTGCGGATGATTTAGATGAAGCGCACACATTATTTATGAATACAATACGCACTGAACGGTGGCGCATTACGACACCGCTGGCTTTTCTGTTTAATCGAAAACTTTATCAACATTCTCCTTTGCCAAAACTGGGACAGAAACGTTCTGGAATAATTTTTAGATCAGGTATGGGTAAAGAGTTTGCAGCTAAACGATCGAGAGCTGATATAAAAGAATCAGGGGTCTTCAGTTTATTTGATATAGAGCTTGATCAGGATATAATGGGCCGCACAATGATACGTGTTACTGTTCCATTTGAGGGTGATGAGAAATCACAAGCGTTTTCAAGGCGTTTGGATCGTAAAAGTGCTGATAATAAGGACTATTATTTAAATAGTTTTGGTCGTTAGTGGCGTCTTACTGATATTCTATTTCGAGTTTTTCTTTGCGGCGGTCTTCGCCCTTGAATGGTAGGGTTTTGACGCGACGGTCATGGCCTGTATATGTTTTGGAAATAACGAAGGGCCGAGGTTTTTCAATAACACGGGTGAGTCTTGTGGCCAATGCATCGGCGGCGAAAGGCTTAACAAGGTATTCTGACACCCCTGAGTCACGTGATTTTAAAACACGGGTCAAGTGGCTTGAGCCAGCCGTCATAATAATAGGCACAAATTTATTGGGTGATTTATCGTCTGTACGAATTTTTTTAACGAGTTCTATCCCAGTATCTGGGTTGTCTAGCCAGTCTGTAATCACAATGTCGTGACGCTGTGAACAAAATTTTTCGAAACCCTCATCTTTTGAGTAGGCTGAGTGAATGTTTCTATCGGGTACTTCAAGCATGGCTAGAACATTCTTAAAAAGCTTAAACATCTCGGCAGTCGATTCGACAACAAGAACATTTACCTTTGAAAAATCATAAGCCATATAAAATTCTTCTAACTATTTTTAGCCTTATATCTTGTGCAAACACCTTTTAATTCAGTGACAAGTGCTGCACAAACCTTGTCTTTATCACTCTTGATATTCATTGTCACAATCGCCATTGCCGCTTTTTCATACACTTGAACGATTTCAACAATGGTGCTGTCAATTGCTTTGAGAGAGTCTAATAGATCAACTACGGTATCTGTCACGGCTGTAATAGAGGGGTAATGGAACATCGAACCCTGTGCTCTTAATTGTGTTAAAATGTCTAAAAGTTCAGAATAAAGTTGTTTTGATGCTTTATCTCCCGCATGGTCATTAAGAGATTTCTTTATTTGTGCGAGATATTTTGTAGCAATAGGCACGAAATCAACGACATTTTCTTCAATCGCTTTTTGTGCTTTCGCTAAACTTTCTGTTTTAAAGCCGCCATCACCTACTTTTGTTTTAAGCATATTTTTTGGCTGGATTATTTGTGACATATATTTTTTGCCTTAGTTTTTTTATTATCAACACAGCCTAATGATTTATTTTGTGCAAGACAATATAATATTTGAAAGATGGTTACTTGATAATGATTGTAATTATTACTTAGGTTAATTTTCATAAAGAATTTTCCTAGAAAAGCCTTCCCTTTTAGTGCGGGTATGTGCCATAACCACACACATATTTAACAGAAAAGGGCTTATGCTGAATATCTCCGACCTATCCTATCAAATAGGGAATCGCACAATCATTGAAAACGGTAATATTACTGTGATGGATGGCTGGCGAGTCGGTGTCATCGGTCATAATGGTGCTGGTAAGTCGACACTGTTTAAGCTCATTTCAGGTGACCTTAAACCAGATGGCGGTATCGTTAGTTACAGTGATGGTCAACGTCTAGGCATGGTACGTCAAGATATCCCAGAGACCGATGATTCATTACTCGATATTGTTTTAGCGGCTAATACAGAAATGGCGGCTCTGTGGAAACAAACAGAGACAGAAACAGATGGCAACAAGATTGCTGAGATATATCAGCGTTTGGCCGATATGGATGCGTACACCGCCCCGTCAAAAGCCTCAATGCTGCTGACAGGCTTAGGCTTTACGGAAGAACAATTATCAGAGCCATTTTCCTCTTTTAGTGGTGGTTGGCGTATGCGTGTTGCTCTTGCAGGGGCGCTCTTTGTTGAGCCTGAAATTTTGCTTCTTGATGAACCGACTAACCATTTGGATTTAGAAGCGATTATGTGGCTGGAAACATATTTAATGTCATATCGGCACACCTTAATGATTATCTCGCATGACCGAGAAATGCTGAATAAATGTATCGATCATGTGATCCATGTTGATAAAAAACAACTTACTTTATATACAGGTAATTACGATACATTCGAGCGTGAGCGTACGATGGCGCTGGGGTTGCAACAAAAGATGCATGAAAAACAAGAGGCGGAACGAGCCCATATGCAGGCCTTTGTTGATCGTTTTAAAGCGCAAGCCAGTAAGGCTCGTCAAGCACAAAGCCGTATGAAGGCTTTAGAGAAAATGGATATTGTTGATGCGGTGATTGCCGAACGGGCGATCCAGTTTACGTTTCCTGGTCCTGTGCAAATTGCTTCGCCAATGCTCTCAATTAATCATGCTGATATTGGCTATGTCGAAGGGCAGCCAATCTTAAAACGTGTCCATAAGAATATTGATAATGATGACCGCATTGCGCTTTTAGGGGCGAATGGTGAAGGTAAATCAACCTTGATGAAATTGATTGCTGATCGTTTGGGCGTGATGAAGGGCGATGTTTTTCGCTCAACTAAGCTGAAAATTGGCTATTTCTCTCAACATCAAACAGAAGAACTGGATGTCGATTCAACGCCCTATGAAGAAATGTTTCGGCTTTATCAGAAAAAACAAAAAGACGGCGTGAAGGAGCATGTTGTACGTGCCAAGCTTGGTGCGTTCGGTTTCTCTCGTGATTTGGCGGATAATCGTATCGGCGCATTAAGCGGCGGTGAGAAAGCCAGATTGCTGTTTGCTTTTATGAGTTTTGATGCACCTCATTTATTATTGCTTGATGAGCCGACAAACCATTTGGATATTGATGCCCGCCAAGCACTTGTTTCAGCGTTGAATAATTATAAAGGGGCGATTGTTATTGTGAGCCATGATCCGAATATGGTGGAGCGTGTGGCTGATCGTCTATGGCTCGTCAAAGGTGGTGCTGTACAGGATTTTGAGGGTGATTTGGAAGATTATCGTAATTTTACAATCCAGTCTCGCCGCCAAGATCGCAAAGAAAAGAAAAAAGCGAAAGCGGTTTCATAAAAATACTTTAGATGCTCTGAGGAACATTTGCATGTGCTTGCGCCATAGCTTGTTCTGGGTCATTCACAGAGCCGCTTGCGACGACTGACCCATGATAAGAGACACGTCATTTCCAGCTTTCACGGCGTTGCTCGCATTGCCAATCTGTTTTTTGCTTTTCGATTGATAGCTCATAGTCTTTAACGTCCGTACATAATTTCTGTACTTGCCATTCACCTTTATTGTTCTTGTCTGTTATATGTGTAACGTCTGTCATATAGTCTCTTTCTTTCTGTATTACTTTAATAGTTCTATCAAACAACGCTTTAACGATAAAAAAGTTCATTCCTTTAGTTGTTCTAATATATTCTGGTATTGAATGTTTAAGGCTTCGCATATCATCATAAATTCAATAATATCGAGGCGTCTTTCATTGTTCTCAATTTTTGCAATATAAGATTGCGGTTTGTTTAAGGCTTCCGCTAAAGCTTGCTGTGTTATACCTGTTTGTTTGCGTGCTGCGACAAGAAGTGCTGTTAGTTTCTGATAGTTTTTCTTATATATTGATTTCATTTTCTTAACTTTTTTCTTGCTAAGGCCAAATGAAAGCGATAAACCCATTCTAGGATTATCCCAAAATGGTATATTTTTATTCCATAATAAAAAGAAGTTATTATGAGCAGAACTAGAAAATTAAAAAAGTTGGTAGAATCACCGCATTTGTTCTTTATTGATGCTATTAAGAACAGTCAAAGAAAAGCTTTAAGTAAAAAGACGGGTGAAGATTATGTTCTTTCTTGGAAAGATTTTTTAGAGAAAAATGATGCACAGCCTATTTCTGTTCATTTGAACGAAGCGAGCAAGATTGCTTATTTCGATATAAAAGCCGCAGAATATTTACTGAGAGAATATTGGCACGTTCACGGTCATGGTCATGAAACTTTAGCATGTGCCAAAGATTTGATAAGAATTTACAAAGGAAATTGGAAAAATCTTATTACGCTAGAACGCTTACAGGCATCTATTTTCGCTGAGTCAGGGCAGGGATTTCTTTATGAAGCAACCCCACCTTTTACGAGTTTACCAATAGGGCTGGTTGATTATTTATATAAGACCAATCAATGCGACGGATCTTTTGCTGAAATATGCCATAAAGTTATGCAGAGAACACGGAGAGATGAAGGAAAATTTGAGGCTATAGCTAGGAGTGATGCATCAATAGCAATTGTCGGAAACTCACCGATAGGGATCGGTAGCGGAAAAGGTGATGAAATAGATTCTCATGATATTGTTATACGGTTTAATAATTATAGCATTGAGCATGAATATACTAAAGACTATGGCAAAAAGACTAATATTTGGGTACGAGCAGGAAAGTATATGGATATTTGGCGTAGACCCATGTCAAACTATGATTTGATTGTCTTTAGTGGCCCTGATAAGAGGTATCACTCAACAGGGTTAGATATTATTGAGGCAGTTGAGGCAGGCGTGCCAACAGCTTGCATTCCAGCTCGAATATATTCTGAACTAGCTGTCGCTTTAGACTATCCACCTAGTGCGGGACTTCTGATCTTGTACTGGCTTAGGAAAATCAGAGGCTCTTTTTCTGAGAATAACGTAAATTTATATGGTTTTTCTATGTCTGATCAGTCGCAAGGAGATAGTGTCCAATACTTTAACAATAAGTTGAAACGTGAGAAATACAGGCATAATTGGGAAGAAGAGGCACGTTTTTTGAAAGCTAAAATTTTATCATGAATTAAAAAAGCCCCGATGACGGGGCTTTTTTAATTCTTAAAAGATACTGTTGTTGTTCTTAATTTCTGTTGCCGAGGAATTGTAATAAGAACTGGAATAGATTGATGACATCTAAGTATAGACTTAGAGCACTCATCACGGCCAGTTTGTGGAGCGCTGATTCGCTATCCATTGAATTATACATTTCCTTGATACGCTGGGTATCAAAGGCAATCATTAAGGTGAAGATCAATACACCTGCTGCTGACACAATTAACTGCATCATGGTAGAGTGCAGGAAAATGTTTACTACAGAAGCGATAATAAGACCGATCATACCCATGAACAGGAATGAGCCCATCGCACTTAAATCACGTTTTGTTGTATAGCCCCATAGTGACATTGTCCCAAACATACCTGCGGTAATGAAGAATACACGTGCAATAGAGTTGCCTGAATAAACCGCAAATATATACGACATTGATAGACCAATGAGGCCAGACATGAGATAGAACATGCCGCTGACAGCAGCATTACTCATGGTACGAACACGCTTTGGGCTCAGTCCAAAGAAAATCACGGCTAAAGGTGATAGAGCAACAATAATGCCTAAGAATGTGCCGTGAATGGCATTAAAAAGTGCTGGGACTTGTGCTGTACCAAAGGATACAAGACCTGTGATTAGTAAGCCAAAGCACATAATTTTATAAACACGCGCAAAATGTGCACGCAAGCCAGCATCATAGCGGCTGAGTGTTTGGGTTTGTTCTTGTGTTTGAGGGTGTGACATCTCTCGTAAACTCCTTGTTAAAATATATAGTATAATATGGGATAAGATTGTGGCTATTTCAAGGACAATCGGTTTTGCTAAAAACCAGTAAAACATGACTTGAAGTTCTGCCTGTGCCACTCTATTCTAAAGCATCAGAATGAGGAGTATATAATCCATGCGTGTAAAATTTTTAGCAAGTTTCTTTCTAGCTCTATTATTGGCGATGCCAGTACAATCGCAGGAATGGCCAACATTAGAAAAGCTTGTCGTGCCAGAAACACCAGAATTATTAAAACCTATGGAAGAAAAAGGCGCGCAAATTCGCTATTTAGGACCGTATAAAGATTTTGATGGCTGGGTTGTGTTTGATAAGGGAAGGCCAACGTTTACCTACTCAACAAAGGATCAAAAAACATATTTTCAAGGTATGATGTTTAATGAAAAAGGCGACAACCTTACTTTTAAACAGCTACAAGATTTCCGTATTCGTGATGGTGAAGATAGTTTCGATACGCTTAATGAAGTTTCACGCTTAATTAAAGATCGTCAACGTACGACACGGGCGACTGAGGCGACAAAACAAATTACAGATAATTTACAAAATACGGAAGCACCTGCTTCACAAGTGAAGGCGGCAGATGCTGCACCTGTAGTAAAGACACCGTCTCCATCCCGTGAGCCTGCTGAAGCAGTAACGAAGAGCGATAAATTAATGCAGGATTTACAAAATGCTAATTGGGTGAGTTTTGGGGATGTGTCAAAGCCTGAGATTTATGCAATGATTGATCCTGGTTGCCCACATTGCCAAGAAACAATGTTGGCGTTTAAGCCATATTTAGATAATGACATGTTGGAAATGCGTGTTATGCCTGTTGGCTTTGAGCTTGATACAAAACGTGTAGGGGCGTTGATGTTGGTGGCTGGAGATGCGGAAACGCTGTATTACAGTTATATCACAGGTAAGGCAAAAGATCTTGGTAAGTCTGGAAATGTTAATACGCAAGGGATTGATCGGAATTTAATGACGATCAATACGTGGGGTTTTGATGTGACACCAATGATGTTTTATCGTAATGCCGCTGGTGAAGTGAAAATTATCCGTGGTGTGCCTGGCGACATTCCAGCGATTATAAAGGATTTGAACGGATAAAATCTTACTGGCTAAGACGACACAGCTTGTGGTAAAAGGGCGGCATGGATAGTAAAACACTCTATAATATAAAGGTTTTTGAGAAATTAGCTGCGCCGCTAATGAATGCAGTGTTGCGTGGCTCATATCAAAAAAAGGGTGCTGTTGAAGCCGATGATGTGGCGCAAATTTCCTCACTTTTGCGTACGTCTATTAAAATGAGCAAGGCCCTATCTGATAGCTTTCAGCCTTCTAATAATGATGATGCCGATGCACTGCGTTTAGCGGTGGCCTGTTTGGTGAGCCCTATTATAGCTGAGCATTTTGCAAAAACTGGTAAAGATTTATCTGATGAAGATATTGGTCAGTTCTCAGATGTTTTTGACGGTATTTTAGATTTTACTGATAAATTTGCAGAAGCAAAAGATGCGGCCAATCGTCGTTTAAGATTGGCTAACCCTGATCCAATCTCAGTCTCTGATCGTTTGGTGTTTGATGAAGATCAAATGACAATACAGGCAATGCAGGCGTTGTTACCTGTGGTGATCCGTGTGGCTGAATATAGTTTTGGCCATGACCATAAAGAACTTCTGGCAGAGATTACGACGAAATTACAATCACGTGCTAAGATTGTTGCTCGCGCCTTATTTGGTCGTGCCGATGATATAAGCGATCAAAAGCTCTCTGAATTAGGTGTTTTGCGTAGTTTGACGCATATATATGCGTCATGTCATATGGCGGAAAAACGTCGCTATGAAGAAATGGATGAAAAACTTCGTGAAAAATCAATGAATAAAACGGGTGAATTATCACTTGATACCTTGTGGCATATGTTTGAAATGCGTTCTGGCTTGATGGTCGCTTTAACAAAAAATCTAATGGTGACGCCAGAAGATGAGTCAGCCTCCTCATCTGAGAAAGCTGCGCCAAAAGAGGCATTAAAAGCAACAAAAGCATCCTCAAATAAAGTGCAAGAATCAGAAGCACCTGCTTTAGGCAATCCTATGTCGTTCTTTTCTAAGGGTGGGGCTACAAAACCTAAAACCATTATTGGTGAAGATAAAGACGATGATGAAGATGATGACGGTTCAGAAGGGCGTCGTGGTGGCGGAGAGAAAAGTAAGGTCAATCCAGATTTGAAGCCACCTAAAGCAAATCCAATGGGTTATTTCGGAGCGAAAAAAGGTGGTATGTAATCAAAAGGATTGTGTATGATAGCGCAGGTTCTAGCATCATGTCTGTTCATTGCGTCGCAGACGTATCAAGTGCCACCAGCTGTTTTAATGGGTATTCAAACCGTTGAGGGCGGTCAGGTTGGCCAAGCCGTTAAAAATAAAAATGGTAGTTATGATTTGGGGCCAATGCAAATTAATACAATTTGGATTCCCGAATTGGCTAAATATTGGAATGTTGACCAAGCAACCGCTATCCGCTGGGTTAAAGATGATCCTTGTACCAATATAAATGTTTCGGCTTGGATCTTGCGCCAACATATTAATGAAACAGGGTCTCTATCCCAAGCTATTGCCCATTATCACTCACGCACGCCATATTATGGTAGACGCTATAAAAAGAAGGTTGTCGAGGCCTTGCAAAAAAAAGGACTGATTTCGATTGAATAAACCTCTACCCATAATAAAAAATCTTGTTTACCATAGAGGAAATCGCTAGGGTCTAGTTTTTAAAGAGGTTCGTTGTTAAGCCAATAAAATATGCATATGAGAATATCGTTGAAACAAAATAATTTACTTATAGCCGCCATGACAATTTTGCTGTTGTCAGGCTGTGCATTGCGTCCTATGCCTGTTGAAGATCCTCAACTCGTGGCAAGTCCTGACTCAGTATCTGTGCGTTTAGCAGAAGCCGCTGACCGTGCATCTCGTTCACTAGAGACATTGGCAGCTGTTGAGCAAGCGGCGAGCCCAGAAGTTGATATTGCGTCTATTCCAGCCGCTCCACAAGAGTTACGCCGTACGATCAATCTTGATTGGTATGGTCCAGTTGAGCAGGTTGCCCGTATTTTGGCTGACCGAGCGAGTTATAACTTTCAAAGTTTCGGTAATGTGCCACCAACACCAATTGTTGTGACAATTACTTCTCGTAATCGCCAAGTGATTGATGTGTTGCGTGATGTTGGGTTGCAATTAGGGTCTATGGCTCAGTTAAAGGTAGATGCACAACGTCGTGTTGTTGAGCTTTATTATCCATCAGCGCTTGATGACCCTGCTATGACAACTAAAACAGGGGGGTAGATGAAACCCTTATTTGTTGGTGTTTTTGCTGTTCTTTTCTCCTTTGGTGTAAGCATTTCTATGGCGCAAGCTAAGGACTCAATTAATCCACCGCCGCCTAGTTTAAAATATTTACAAGATGTGAAGCCTAAAAATGAGAAAGATCTCATTTCTGGCAAACCGCAAGCGCCGAATATTCGTCGGGATGCCATTAAGAATGCCGCTCTTTCTTATGGTGCACGTGGCGGTTTGGCACGTCGTACCTATGAGATTCGTCAAGAACTTAAAGGTAAAGGGAATTATATGGATCGTACCTATGATTTTTCTCGTTTACTTATTAAAGGCCCATCGGGTGTATTTATTGAACCGCCAACCGTGACCGAAGGTCAGGATGCGTTCATTGTTGAAAACGAGGGTCAAACAGCAGCGATTGCCGAAGTTTTGTATAATATTAATCAAAAAGCCAAAATTGTTGGTGCGCCTCGTAACTGGCGGACGTATTTAGAGCGTGAATGGGGCGAAGTTACGCCACCACCAGATTTATTATTGCCTAAAGATTATGAAGAGCGTGTTATTTGGCGTGAAAACGTTGAAAAGGGCTGGGAAGAAGGTTATTTGCAAGGGGATGATATCTTCCAAGCGGACCTTGATCGACTAAACCGTGATTTTACAGGTATGGTACGTTACCGTTTATTATTGAAACAGAATATTATTTCAGCGCCTTTTGCGTTGCTCGAAGAACGTGGGGTGACAGGTGGCGGAAATGAGCTTAGAATAGGGGATCGGGCTGTACAAATCACTGGCCCATCACAATTACAAGCGAGACCTGAAGAATGGCAACCCGTAAACCGATAAGTTTGAAAAAAGGCGAAAATCCAGAAGGCCAGCTATGGCCTGATGAGCCAGATCGTTTCACTGAAGATCATGTTGATAAATTATTGAGCTGGTGCGTGGCACAAGGGGCATCTGATGTAACAATTCAGACAGATCGTCCTGTCTATAATGATATTAGTGGTAAATTGTATCCAGCAACGTTCCGCCCTGTTGATTCTGGCGATATGGCCATTTTCTTGAGCAAAATTTACGGTGCAGAAGCACAAGCACGTTTGGCTTCTGGTAAAGATCTTGATCTTTCATACGAGATACGCCCTGATCGTTATTCTCGCATGCGTTTTCGGGTGAACATTACAGCCATTCTTTCAAAGGGGCGTGATGCAGCGCAAATTACGATGCGTACGTTGCCGACCGAGCCACCAACATTGGAAGCGTTAGGGATTGAAGAAGATATCATTAAACATGTTGCACCACGCCAAGGCATGGTAGTTATTACTGGCCCAACGGGTTCTGGTAAAACAACGTTATTGGCAGCCGTGAATCGTATGCTTTTAGAGCAGCCAAATGGGTGCGGTAAGATGCTGACCTATGAAGCGCCGATCGAATATACCTATGACACAATTCAATCACCGCATTCTGTGGTGTCGCAAACCGAAGTGGGTCGTCATTTAGATAGCTTTGCTCATGGCGTACGGAACGCTCTACGTCGTAAACCAAATATTATTCTGATAGGTGAGGCACGCGATAAGGAGACAATCTCTGCGGCGATTGAAGCGGGTCAAACTGGCCACGCTGTCTATACAACAACCCACACAACAGGTGTCGCAACAACGATCCGTCGTATGATTTCAACTTTTGATCCAGAGGAACGTTTAGAGCGTGCTTCCGCACTCATGGAAACATTACGAATGATTGTCACCCAAGCCCTTGTGCCTAAAATTGGTGGTGGGCGTATCGGTATTCGTGAATGGATGCATTTTGATGATGCTGTACGTGAAAAATTATTAGATATGGATTTCCAGGATTGGACCAATGAAGTACAACGCATGATGCCTAATTACGGTCAGACCATGGCTCAATCAGCGTCAAAAGCCTTTGAAGCAGGTTTGATCGAAAAACGTCATTATTTGATGTTATCTAATATAAGCTAGAAGCATATCCCAAAGCGTGATATCCTAGAACCTATGGCAAATAATATCGAAACAGAAGGCGATTGGCATTGGCGGAATTCAATGAAGCCGTTGAAGTTCTTTGCACTTGATGCACGGGCCGCTTCGACATTTCTTGTTGTATTGCTTTATATGCGTTGGTGGACAGTGTATCTATGCGCTATTATTACTTTTGTGTTTCATGTGGTTGAGCGTAATGGTTATACATTGCCTTCTGCTTTACGGGCTTTGCGGAGTTGGATTGTCGGCAATCACCGCCCAGCACTTATGCACACGCGCCGTAACAAGCTGATTGACTACGGCTAGTATAGTTTCTATAAAAAAATAATGGCGTCTTGGATAGAAATATCCTAGGCTATGGCTTAAGCTTAAATATTTAAAGGTTCATAAAACATATGCGTTTTTCAAAAGTTTTTCTGGTAATGGGTTTAGTGGTAAGTGCTGCGAGCATAAATCTAAATGAAGCGCAGGCTGGTTTTGAGTTTGTTGCGCCAATGGCAAACTACAATCAATCGGGCCAAATGGGCCAGCAAATTAATCGCATTCCACCGACACAGCCAATTGTACAAAATACGTTGCCTGTTGTGATGGCACCATCTCGTGCTCAAGATAATTATTACAGACAGCAATCTCAGCAAGCGTACCAACAGCCAGTTCAACAAATGCAAATGGCTCCTGTTATGCAACAGCCACAACAACAGTATCAACCGCAACCGCAAATGATGCAGCCAGCCTCTATGCCGTTTTCATCAACAGAGCCACAGCCTCTAAGGGCGCAAATGGCGCAACAGCCTGTAATGGAAGCCCCTGCGCAACAGCCTATGCAAATGCAGCAAATGGCTGCACCGCAAGCGGTGACCAGTATCCCTGTTTATTCCGAAGTTGCTGTAGAAGGTGATGCTTTTGCACCGTCAATTTCACGCCGCCGTGCAGAAGAAGAGAAGAAACGTTCTATCGTCTCATTAAACCCGTTTCCATTTGGCTTAACAGCAAAACCATCAGAGCAAAAAGGATTTTTATTTGGTCGTCCAGTACCATCTTCGGCATCTGCGCCTATTCCTGCAACAGGATTTTCTGGACCTTATATGAATAATTCAATGCCGCGTGCGTCAGTACAAACAGCGACATTGGCAGCGCCTCAACGCATGCAACCTATTGTCTCACAACAAATGGACGCACCAGCTGGATCATATGCTGTTGCTGTTGGGTTTGGTAAAGGTATGCCTTTGCCGATTGCTTTATCACAAATTGTTCCAAGTGATTATTCTTTGATCTACGCTGAGGGGGTCGATGTATCCCAAACTGTTTCGTGGGAAGGTGGCAAGCCTTGGAATCAGGTGCTGGATTCTATGTTGGCACCGAAAAACTTAACAGCGTCAATTGCAGGAAAAACCGTACAAATTATGCCAAGTGCAACACGTCATTCAGCACTTGAAAATTTTGGGTCGAACAAAACAGTTTCGTCAGCACTTTATGCGCTTGATAACCTAAATGAGCGTTCTTCTGTTGAGATGGTTGATTATGATACAACGATCAAAACATGGACAGCGCCACGAAACTTAACACTACGCCAAGTCCTTGAATCATGGTCGAAAGAGGCGGGTGTTCAGTTATATTGGCGAGCTGATTACGACTACCCTCTTGAGTCTGATGTCAGTTTGCAGGGCACATTTGAAGAAGTTGTTGAAGTTTTGCTGAAGGGTTTCAGTGAGGCGCAGCCTCGCCCGATCGCAAGATTGCATCCAAATGAGCCAGATGGTCCTGCTGTTATAGTGATCGAAACACGTCATATTATTCGCTAAACATATTATTTAAAGTGAAAAATCTAAAAATTCTGTTTGTCGGAAGCCGTAACCCTGTGTAAGCTAAGATAAGATTCGTTAAGTAAAACAATAGATAGACAGATGACATTATCTAAATTCACAAAGACATTTCAAATATTTACCTTTCTTTTTGCCGCTTTTTTTATGAGCTCTTGCGCTCAACATGCAGCAATTAAAGGCGATCTTGATAAAGATGGTGTCATTGCCGAAAAAGCGTTGCGTCAAATTGAGCCAACAAAAGAATTGTCTAAATCTTTAATGGTTGACGACCGTCCATGGTATGGCGGTAAGGCGGTGGCATTGGCTAAAGGCGATCCGCTGCCAGCAAAGTTTAATGCAAAAGACAGTGTTGTGGTAACCTTTGCAGAGCCACTTTCATTGCCGCAGCTTCGTTCAGAGATTCAAAAGGTAACAAATATTCGTGTAGTGTTTGACCGTGGTAGCAACACTCTGGATCAACGTTTCTTACCATCGGATGGCTTGCAGGTAACTGGTGGACGTGTTGTATGGCAAGGATCATTAACACAGCTTCTTAATCAAATTGCCGATGCGTTTGACGTTGGCTGGAGCTATGAAAATGGCGTGATTAAAATATTCCAAGAAGTAACAAAAACATTCATGTTGCATGCGCTTGGCACAGGCATTGATTTAAGCGGTTCGCTTGAAACGGGTGTTGCTTCAGGTGGCGGAAGTCTACCGTCTGTAACGATTGACGATAAGACAGAAATTCAAATTTGGGATGAGATCGAAGAAGTTCTGAATAATATTCTCGATAGTCGTGGCCGTATTTCATTGTCACGTTCAACTGGGACAATTACTGTGAGCGCTTCGCCAACCTTGGTCGATCGTGTGGAAGAATATTTGCGTCAACAAAACTCATTACGTCTACGCCGTGTTGCGGTGGCTGTGAAGGTGTTAAATGTTCAAGTGCAAAATTCTTCTGAATATGGCTTTGACCTGTTTTTAGAGCTGCAAGATGTGATCGATAAGCAGCCATATCAGCTAAGCTCGATTGATGGTTCATTGTCAGCGGGTATTTTGCGGCAGTCTCAGGCTATTAACGGACAAGTAGCTGGAACGATAGATGATTTTGCTTCTATTGTACGTGCTGCAGAAAATGTATCACATGTAACGATCGCTAATTCTGGTTCTATCGTAACGCTGTCAGATCAGCCAGCACCGCTACAAATTGGTCGTCAGATCACCTATCTTGAGCGTATTTCGGCTTCGGCGAGTGGTGATAGTACAGGGACATCACTTGAACCTGGTACAATTGATGTTGGTTTAACGATGAATATATTGCCACGTGTGATCGAGAATAATCGTATTTTGATGCGCTTAGCGATTTCCATTACTGATGCGGAGCAGCCTTTCCAGACATTTGGTACAGACACGCAACAAATTCAATTGCCGCAAATTGACACGACTGGTTTCTTACAAAATGCGGTGTTGTCACAAGGTGAAACGCTTGTTTTGGCTGGCTTTGAGCGTAGACAGTCAGGGATTACAGATGCGCGTACGCCAAGTTGGTTGTTGGGCGGCACACGTAATTATGACCGTGGCAGAAATATTACGGTTCTTCTTATTTCGGCAGAGGTTTTACCTGAAGAGCCATTAAGTGTTTCTGAACAAGGTTTTTAATCATTTTTAAATAAATGGCTCTTAATGTGCTTTAGATATATGCGTTTGCCGTATAATAGGGTGTAGATGTTTTGTCTATCCGCTGGTAGAATATTCATATTGGTTAAGATTCGTAAAATATTTAAGTACAAAGACATCAGAGACGCATGAGCAGCGAAGCAGTCCAGAAACAAAAAGATAAACTTGGCATTATGCGCTATGCTGGACAGGATTATGCTGTCGGCTTGCTTTGGTTGACCTCGGAAGATGAAGAAGACCCAAAAGCACCACGTCAGCGGGCCAAACAAGTTGGCGCCGACTTTTATGTTATTAGAAATACAGTTGTTAATCAAAATGGTATCGGCTATTTAGAGCAGGGTCATAAGCGTGGATTACCTGCTGCTGCCTCAACGGCTGCTGATGTAATGGTTGGTGAATGGCATGGTGTGTTTGTGGCTGAAAATGGCTGGTGGTATGTCGCTGTTCATGCCGATGCAATTGCGCCAGATGGCGACATTCTGTTTGATGATGAAGAAGAGGCGTATCAATTCTTTTTGCAAAAAGCGGCGGGCTATCGTTGGCCACGTGCTTTTGTACCTGATAACTGGGAATTCGAAGATAATGCTGGTGAAGTCAGCTTAAATAAGATCTTTGATGAGATTCCCAATGCTACTTTACAGCCTGCAAATCTCGATGCACTTTTTGGGGGTCGCCGTAACAAAGATATCGCCGTTGTTTTGGCGGCTATCCTGGTAGGTATTTTATTTTTAGGCACGTTGACCTCACAAATCTTACCTTCTTTATTGCCACAACCACGGCAAGCAAAACAGCTTGCATTGGGCACAGCGAACGAATTGACACCGCCGCCAAGACCAGAGGTAGGCCAGCAACTTAATCCATTGTTACGTTTTGGAGACGTGTCCTTGCCAACACCTAGCTTCGTTGTTTTTGCATGTTTGAAAGGTATGGAAGATATCGTTCTACCTTTGCCGATGTGGACAATTGAATCAATTAAATGTGATGGGCGGATTGTAACGGTCTCTTGGAATAGCAATGGGGGTGACCTAGATAATATTAGGCCCTATATTTCTCGTTTTGGACCAGGTGTGACGCATACGTATGATGGCGCAAGGTTGTTCACAGCTACAAAATTATTGCCAAGTCTCGATCAATATAAAGAACAGAATATACCACTTGATCGTGATCGTGCTATTTTACTTGTAAATGACCGTTTTGGCGATTTAGGGCAAATGAATGTGCAATATCGTGTGCCGGATGAAGATAAGAAAACTGCATCATCTGTGCGTCGTCGTGCGCAAAGTGCTGTAACGACGCTTATTACAAATGAATCAGAAACAAAAAAACCACCCTTTTTGTCTGTCGAACTTAAAACAAGTACCCCGCCGACAAAGGCAGCAGAATATTTTAATATTCCAGGTTTGAGCTTTGAGATGATAGAATATAATTTAAACAGGCAGGATTGGACGTATAAAACCAATATAATCCTACGTATGGCTGGAGGCGTGCCACAATGAAAAAATTAATAATAGCAGCTTTTTTAATAGTGTTTTTATGTGCCGGGCAGGCCGTTCAAGCACAGAGTTTGGGTGATGACCTTTGCCCGAGCCCTAATGTGGCATCAAAACAAACGCCGAATGACTTAGCGAGCGTACAGTCTGATATTGAGCGTTTTGCACTTTGTTTAAAGCGCGCTGAGTTGCTTGAGCAATTGAATGAACTGTCTGCAAAAAATACAGATTCTTTATTGGGTATTAATAGCCCATCCTCTATGCCAGCCATGCCGAATGACGCTGCTCTGGCTGCTTTGCCACCAATATCGGCTAATGATCTTGGTTTGGATGATATGAGTGAAGATTATAGTCGTGACAAAAATGCAGATGTCGAGATTGCCGAAGACACAAGAACCCCGTGGTTAATTAATGATATTTACGGCATTCACAATAATTTGCGTGCACGTATCACAAGTAAAGACGGTGAAATTGCCAATGTTCGTAATGGGGATGCCCTTTCAGATGGTTACACAGTTAAGTCAATTTCAAGGAGCGGTGTGACCCTTGGTGGTAAAGGAAAAGTTGACTTACAATGGGCACGTTAATAAATCGACGTAGCTATCATTGAGTTAAATAAGGTACAATAGATAAATGGTTGAATTAACAGCAACAGGAAAAGCGAAAGATAGAGCCACAAGCGGTAAGCTTAAAGAGTGGGATGATCGTTTACCTTTAACGGTGCAGGGTGGCCCTTTTGATCGTGGTGAGGAGCTACGTCAAATTGCTGCTTACTTTACGGATGGTAAGTTCTTTGTTTCTAAATCGCATGTCAATAATCCTAAAGTCTTGAGTCTTTTGGCTGAGATTCGCATGGGTGGATTTGGCGAGCCTGATATGGAAGTCGTTGATATTACCCGTGTACAGCTTTGTTACACGGATGCGTCAGGGATTATGGATACGAGAGGCCGTCAAGATGAGGCGAGAATGCGTCGTGAGGTGCTATCTCTTATAGGGGATATGGCTAAACGTCGTGTATCAGACGTACACGTTGTGGTTTATGAATCTTCTTGTTTGGTCAGAGCACGTATTGACGGGTCGATGACGCAGATTGCTGAGTGGCCACCTGAATATGGCCATAGTTTCTGTGCGGCAGCTTTTGCGATGGCTGATGCCTCGGATGTGAACTATCAGCCCTATGAATATCAGGGCGCACGTATTTCTAATCGTAAAGATTTACAACTGCCTGAAGGTGTGATCTCTATGCGTCTTCAGTTCAACCCGACAGTATATAACGGTCGGGCGATGATTATGCGTTTGCTTTACAGCACGGATGATAAGACAGCGGGTGATGTGGGCGCACTTGGTTTTACGCCAGAGCATTTAGAAGATTTTGAGTATTTACGCTCTAAGCCCTTTGGTATTAACATTGTAGCAGGGCCGACAGGTCATGGTAAATCAACAACGTTGCAGCGTAATATTATCTCTATTTTACAAGAGCATAGTTATAATATCGCAATTTATACGGTTGAGGATCCACCTGAATATCCTATTCCAGGGGCGGTGCAGATGCCTGTTGTTAATGCTTCAACGGCAGAACAGCGTTCGGCGGCTTTTACCAAAGCGATCGCCGCATCACTGCGGTCGAACCCTGATCGTTTGATGATCGGTGAGATTCGTGACCCCGCCTCAGCTCAGCTTGCCTTTGAAGCGGCGATGACAGGTCACCAAGTATGGACGACACTTCACTCGAATGATGCGATTACGATACCGTTTCGTTTGCGTGACTTGAAGGTTGAAAGTTACAAACTCGGTGATCCGAGTTTGATGACAGGCCTTATCTCCCAGCGTCTTGTCAGAGTTCTGTGCCCATCTTGTTCAACGCCTATCAAAGAGAATGAGCTTAATCTTAATCTGATGTCTCGTTTGGAATCAGTGCAAATACCGATTGAGCGTTTGCGTCGTCGTAATCCACATGGCTGTGAATCCTGTGGTCGTGGGGCTGGCTATGTAGGAAGAAGCTTGGTTGGTGAGATTATTTTGCCAGATGATGATTTTATGAATTTTGTGAAAAAGGACGACAAACGTTCTGCAGAACGGTATTGGTTGACTCACTTAAATGGCCGTACGATGAACGAACAAATGGTGGATCGTGTGATGGCAGGTCAAGTAGATCCTGTTGATGCCGAGCGTATTGTTGGACCTTTTGCCGTACCTGATCGAGGGTAGTATATGAGTGGTTTGGAAAAATGGTTTTTTGATACCTCAGTTAAATTTGAGTTTAATGCTAAAGAGCGTTTGCGCTTCTATTCCAAATTATCACAGTTATTGGATAATGGTGTGGCGTTGGATATGGCGCTATCTCAGCTACAAAAAGTTGCTGCTAAAAGTCGTGGATCGGTATTAGGGCAGCTCTATGCACGGTGGCGACGCTCTGTTGCCAATGGTGTGAATTTTGGGAAATGTATGGGGCCATATATTCCAAGCTCTGAAGCGATTTTGATTGAAACAGGCGCAGATTCTGGCCATTTAATTATGGCGCTGAAGAATGCAGAAACGGCTGTTGAACAACAAGGTAAGGTGAAAAAGGCTATTGTTACGGCGAGTGCTTATCCTGCTGTGCTGGTGATGATGTTGATTGGCGCATTAGTGCTATCTTCTTATCAGGTTATTCCTACTTTCGCCGAGATTATCCCTGTTGAAGAATGGACGGGTGTTTCGAAGTTAATGGCTAATGTCTCTTCATTTATTCGTGAGTTTGGTTTCTTTATTTTATTAACGGCTATTCTAGCGATTATTGGTATTAGTTATGCTTTACCCAGATGGTCAGGTATGTCCCGCTTGCCATTTGAGAATATAGTGCCGTTCAATTTTTATCGTATGTGGCAGGGATCGGCCTTTTTATTGTCTGTTTCATCATTGATGAATGCGGGTGTTAAATTAGATGAAATGTCTTTGACTCGTCTTGCAAGAAGTGCTGACCCTTATTTGGCTGTTCGGATAAAGGCAGTGAAAAAGTGGATGTCTTCGGGGGCTAATTTCGGAGATGCTTTACAAAAGGCAGGATATAAATTTCCAGATGAGGGGTTAATTGCAGATATGCAAATTTATGCTCAATTACGTGGTTTTGAGCATAATATTTCGAAAATTACGTTTAATTGGGTAGATGATCTTATTGAGGAAGTAAATGTCTCGATGAAGGTTGTTAATACGGTTGTTCTATTCATGATCGCTATTACAATTGGTATGTTAATTATGGCCTTTTTTGGTGTTTTCCAGCAAATTAATGCTTCCACATCTGCATAATTACGTTATATTATTGATACATAAGATTAAAATTTAGGAGTTAAATTATGAAATATCACCCATCACAAGAAAAGGGTTTCTCTTTGCTAGAGCTTTTACTTGTTATTGGCGTAGGTGCTTTGTTGCTTTTGGCAGGTCTTGCGACGTACAGAATTGTGACACAAGGTAATAATGTTAGTTCTGCTGTCAGATTGTTGAATTCATCAAAAATTGGTATTCAAACGCTTTACCAGAATCAATCAACATATGGCTCAACAGGGGCTGATTTAAGTATTATCGCAGCACAGGCAGGTGTCTTTCCTGCTCGGAATGTTATTGATGCGGCTACAGGTCAAGTACGTGACCCATGGGGTAATGATATATCTGTCGAAGTGGGTGCAGCAGATGCGGCAACTTTTGTGATATCTTTAGTTAATTTACCTCAAGAGGCATGTGTTCAGTTAGGTACAGCCTTTACACCGTCTTCTGATTCGGACTTTATTGATGTAACGATTCAGGGCGATACGTACACAGACCCAACTGTTTCTGATGTGCAGGGAAGCTGTGAAGCAGGTGCAACAAACACAATTGCTTGGACATTTATCTAATTTAACGTCCCTTTATTAAAAAATTGTCATAAACCCTTGAGAATCCTTATTTTCAAGGGTTTTTTACACTAAATTTTAACCCTTTTATGGTGTACTATAGATATAGGGAAAAGGGCTAAATATTGTGCTAAATCAGATTAAGCAATGCAGAAAGAAAGAATCAGGTTTTTCACTGGCTGTGATGCTTGTGATTACGATCGCTTTTGCCTTTATTATTGCTTTTATTGCAACCGCAAATAAGGATGCTAGGGATCAACGTACCTTACGGGCTGTGGCATGGCAGATAAAGCAGATCGCACAGGCTGCAAGACTTATGGTACGTAATAATTCTTTGTCACAATTTGTAGAAGATACAAATGCGGATAATATTCCAGATACGCCAAGAGATTTAGCTTATATGATCGCCAATGCGATCGATCAAAATGGGGATGGTATATTAGATGCTCAGTTCAATAAGCAAGCGTTAGATATTAATGCAGCGGGCGCACCTCAACAAATTACTGTGGCGCAATTAGTTGCGGCAGGTTATTTACCGATTAGTTTTGTTAATCAGGATGCGAATGCGGTCGATTTAACTGAAAGCACGATTCTACGTCAGCCTATTACTGTGTATGCAGCAAACTCACCTATTGATGGGGACTCAAATTTAGCAACAACTGTTGCAACAGCCTATGTAACATTAGGCGGGTCGCCAGCTGTAAGTGCAGGTGATGCCATACGTTTATCACGCGTTTTGCAGAATTTAGAAGTACCTGTTTCGGCGCCATTATTTAACGGTGCAGGGGTGAATATTTCTGATAATTGTAATGGCACACCGGCTGTCTCAGCATGGGATACAGGGTGTACAAGCGATGCTGATTTTAATAATTTAACAGGCGCAGCATTCCAACCAGGTGAAATGCTTATCCCTGCATGGAAGTCTGTACGTTTTGATGAGCGTGCTGTTATGCGTTTCCCACAACCAGAAAATACTACCTATGCGACAATGCTTACAGATTTATATATGGGTGATGTTGTGGATGCGAATTGTAAAGCAAATGTGGCAATAGAGGATGTAGGTGATCCAAATTATTATGGTGATGGTGGTGGCGAAAACACAATTGCTTTCAATGAAGATGATGGTGCGGGGGGGATTCAAAAGGTTGATTCAAGATTGTGTCCAACGATACGAGATAACCCATTAACATTTGCAGATAATCGTCGCAATATCATGAATATATCTAATTTAACGCTTCAGCGTATTATAGCGGCAGATCAACGTGATAGAGCTATTGATGGCGCTACCTCAAGGGATGTTAGTGTAACCTTGGATGGTTCGCCTACAGGTGTGGTTGTTGCAGGTGAAACGTATAATGGTATTGAGGATTCTGTTAATATTGATGCTATTGCGGGCAACAGAGATATTGATGATGTCGTGGCGCTTGGTGGTTCACTCAATGTTGATAGTAACGTTAAAATATTTAATGATCCTGATTTCAATTATATTCAGCCGATTCAGCAAGCTTATTTTAACCAGAATGTGAATGTACAAGGTAGTGTTAGTACAGGCTCTGGCGGTACATCTTATATGCGTATATCGGGTAATTTATTAGCCTCACAAGCCAATATTATTACGCCTGAATTACAAGCACCGAATGCCACAATAAATATTGGTATTGCTGAAGGAACGACAGTTGATGGGCAGGTTCTTTCTGCTGATGCGGCCAAGGCATCGGGTCAAACGGTAGTCAGATTAAACAGTATTTTATTACCAGAAGGGATGAATATAGACCCCTCACTCTTATCAACGAGCGATAATATTGGCTTAACAGTACGTGACTTCCGTGTGAACGGTAATAATATTAACGCTCAGTCAGCAAATTTTTCCAACGGCTTGAATGTTGAAAATTTTGTATTGGGCGATCAGGGTAGTGGTTTGTATGGGGCGGCAACAATCGGCCCAGATAGCTATGAAACAATCATGGGTCGTTTAACGGTCGCTAATGGCCAAACATTAACAGCAGATAATGTTGTATCGGACGAGGGTGTTCAGGTGTTTGGTGATACTGTCTTTTCAGGTTTGACAAATATACAGCGTGCTAGTGGTAGCGATCCTGAGGCAGTTTGTTCAGGTGATTGTCCTGAAATTGAAGATATTGACCCGGGGACACCGTTTTAATGGATAAGAGAATGTGCAATTTAGGTCGATTAAAAAGAGAGAAGGGCTTTACTTTGATAGAGCTTCTGCTCGTTGTAGGCGTTCTGGCATTAGTTGGCATAGCAGCAACGGCTATTCTGAAAGATAGTGCTGTACGTGTCTCGAACCAGCGTATTGCAGCTCAAATGCTTGATGTACAGCAAGCTGCAGAAAATTATGTTGCCGCTAATTTCTCGGATATTGTGACTGTTAATATTCCTAATACCAATGATATTGGCGAAGTGCCATTAGCAACATTGAAGACAGATAATTTTTTAGCGGCAGGCTTTAAAGAAACGAATAGGTTTCAGCAAGATATTACTGTTTATATTCGTAATTTAGGGACTAATTTTACAAATGGTTTAACGATTGAAGTTTTGACTATTAGTGAAGATCCAGCAGCTGGAACGGCATATATACCAGATGCACGTTTGCGTAAAATTGCGAGTTACGGTGGTGCTAAACTGGGTTATTCAAGCGGCATTATCACGCCCAACGATATTACAAGTCTTTCTGGTCAATGGAGCATCAATAGAGCGCCATTTGTCGCGGCGGGTACTTCTGTTCCAGATGCGGATGAAGGCGGTTATTTGGCGGCGTATGGCAGGATTTCGCAGGCTGAATCTATGAATAGTGATGTTTTGTATAAGATTCCTATAGCGACAGCTGTCGATGCGAATGTTATGCAAGCTAATCTTGATATGAATAATTATAGTTTAACAGGTGCCAAAGCGATGACTGTCGATCGTTTGGAGGTGGCTGGCAATACTGAAATTTTGGCACAAGGTTTCACGGAGGGTACTTTTGCCAATGCACTCAATATTTCACAAATGGCGCAATTTAATAATGCTGTATCAATTAACCATGCTGTTATTGGTCCTGATGGGTCTGGTTGTGCATTTGACGGCAGTGGCGGCGTTGTTGGTGCAGGGTGTGATATTGTCGGCGGTAATATGGTTGTCAATTTCTCGGACGCTACAAATCCCGCTATCCTTGTGCAAAATGATGTCGATTTTCTTGATGTATCGGCAGTGGCACCGGCTTATACAGGTGCGGTTGTTGCAGAAGATATTATTGTTGAAGGGTCAGGTAATACGGCCGTTACCTTTACATCAGCAGAATTCCAAGATGTTATCGTGAGTAAAGCGGCACCGGGTGCTGATCCTGCGCAATTTGGTAAAGTGACAGCCTTTACGATGAATATGAACGCAGCATCAGGCTCTCAGCCGATTAATGTTGATGCCGGTGCCTTCCAGATGGTTGGAAATGGGGCTGCTACGAATACCTTTGAAACAGTTAATGCCGCAGGGTCTGTTGTTTTACAGGCTATTATTGAAGATACAAATACCAACATTAGTGATTTGCGTGTTACTCGGGCTTTAGATGTATCTGGCAACATGAACGTTTTAGGGACGACGAATGTAACAAAATCGATGGGTGTCGGTACAAAAGTATTCTGTCAGACATCAGGTGGTGATCCATGCTAAAACAGGGATACAACAACATACATCATGAGTCTGGTTTAACGCTGTTGGAATTGCTGCTCTCATTGATTGTGGCGACAACATTGTTGATTGGGCTATCTATTGCTTTACAAAATTTAGCCAGAGATGAACTTGCAGGTAACGCGGCAGAGCATATTGAGCAGATTGCAACGGCGACTGAGGAAATGTTGAAAGACCCAGTAATGTTCGACGCTATTTATTTACGCGCTGTTAATCCTGGATTTACCACGGCGGGTGTTTATGAAATACCATTTACTTTTTTAACGGCAGGTGATGTTGGCTTGGGTCTTGAGCCAAGCTCTGTTATTGCACAAAATGCCAGTGCCTATAGTCCTTTAAAGACTAATTTGGAGATATATGTATTGGTGGCAGATACTGCCGCCACTAGAGCCTTGGATATTTTAATTCTTTCTGAAGACCCTATTTCAACAGACCGTGCTAAGCCTACGGCTGAGTTAATGGGTGGCCAAGGCGGTCTTTATTATGATGATGTATTAGTCGCTGCGAATGACCCTATTCGTGGGATTTTCGGCATTTGGCATGTTAATTTTGCCGATATGGCAGGTACAAGCTGGCACACAGCCGCAACAGCAACAGGTATTTCAACAGATGAAGCCTATATTGCGCATTATTCATACATTAATGAAGAAGATGTTTTTGGTGATTATTTGTATCGTACACCGCAATTCACACGTCCTGAGTTACATGTGATGAATTCTGATTTAAATATGGCGAGTAATAATCTTGTGGGGGTCGATAATATTAATGTTGCGGGAGATTTGTCTGTTACGCAGGATATGATTGTGCAAGGATCGGCTTATGTTGGCGGCGTGACTGACATTAATGGTAATTTTGCGGTAGATGGGCAGGTGCGGGCGCAAGGCTTTGCATTGGGCGATACGATTTTAACGCCTGCAACTCGTTCGGCTTATGGCGTCGGACGCAGTGAATTGGCCGTTCAAAATACTCTGGAAATTGGTCAGTCTATGACTACCGAGGAGCTTCAAGTTGAACGTGTAACAACCAATGAATTTAATGCGGAGAATCTTGTGTCAGGCACAGTTAACCTTAATGGCGGTGCTTTAAACGTGGATTCGGTTGCCGGTATGGCGGTAAGTAACTTAATTAATAATGCCGCCAATCCAAATACATTACAACTTAACCTGCAACGGGAGATTCGTGGCGATACATTGGTTGTGCAAGATAACCCAGCCACCGCAGGCCCTGCATCATTTGATCATGGGGCAGGTAGTTTGGCGACAATTGATACATTAAGTGAAACGACCACTATCAACAATACGCTGTCAGCAATTGATATTGAGAATAAGGGCAATGTGACCTTCAATAATTTTGGTAATTGTGATGATGGCTGTTTTATTAATCCGTAAATACACGTATAATAATTTTCATGAATATTCATTGGCATAAAAAATGGTTTAAATTTTCAGTATGTTCTATTGCTGTTATGGCGGTATTATGTAGTGCTGATGCCTATGCTCAGAATAGTAAACGTCTTACAACAAAATTACCTGATATTTCAGTACCACCTATTGAAGCTGAGCTTAATCGAGACAATGTTTTAAACGCCGAGAATTTTACTGAATACAAGATTCAGAATAAATATTTAGCAGACAAAATTACATTGCAATATCAGATTGCTTTAATTGAGAACCTCATTACTTGGCAAAAACAAGTGAGTGAGATTCAAAAGGCTTATACCAGTATTGGTGTAAATTACACGACACCGCAGCCACCACGTGGTTTATGTGAGCAAGTGCCGGCTAATGTACCGTGTTTTAATGCTTATCCAGAGGTATACCCTGGGACAGAAGATGTATTAGAACAGCGTTTAAAAGAATTAGATGAACAAAAAGCTCAGAAAGCATCAGCTGTCGATGAAGTTGCGGCGTTGCAAAATGCGTTGCGGCCAAATCTGAACTCGAATGAAACAGCACAAAGTGCGCTTGATGCTGTGATTGAAAAAGCGGCCAAAGGTGATATGTCATCTTCATTGAAGAAAAAACCCGTGGCAGTAACATCTAATTACGAGTGGATAGAAATTTTTTGTCTTTCAGGTATTTGTGAGGCTGTCTTAGGCAGTAAAGAAAATGGCGATTTTCGTCGTACAGTTAAGGTTGATGAAACGCTGCCTGATGGGTCGCGTGTGACAAAAGTACAACCGGGCCGAATGGAAGTGACGAAAGCAGGAGAAATCATCCGACTTGACCCTGCGCCTCTTAATAGAAATGAAGCACCCGTGCCACGTGAAATTCCGACGTCTTTAGGTGATTTAGAAGCGCAATTTTCGGGTTTTCCAGGTGCTAATATGACAGCACCAACCAATGCACCACGTGCAACGACACCCCTTAATGATGCAGCACCTGTGCCTTTAACAGATGATAGTGGTTTAGGCGAAACTGGTCTTTTTTAATTTGAGGTTTTTTCTTAATTGCCGCTTAACTCTGCGGACAATTCTTCAAGCTCTTCTTGTTTTGGCTGCAGGAGGACTTCCAGAATAGCTGCCATTATAGCTTCTTGGCGCTGCGCTGATTGAAGGGCATCGTATAAAACCATGCTCTCTGTGGCACTCTTTCTTAGCATCCCGCCTTCATAACCTAGCTTACTAAAGTTAGTTGATTCAAAAGCAGGGTTTGTATATTGGATTTTGGCCAAGAACTGCAACTGCCCTTCATAGCTGGGTAAATAGTTTTCATTACCTGTATACGCAGCATATTTTTTGTCAGTTGCGCCTTCATCACCAATGATCTCTTTAATTTCATTGGTTAAGAATTGTCTTTCTCCGTCGTTATTGCTACGCAGAACGGGTTCTTTGTCTTTGGCTAAAAGATGGTTGAGCGAGTTATCAACAATTGAGGTAAGCGAGTCGAATGTTTTCTTTTCTAAGATATATTCAATTTCATTTTGACCCAACATGCCAGTTTCCTCGTTATAGCTGTCTTTGATGGCCTGTTCCGTGATGGGTGTAGTTGCCCGCTCACCAGTATAGTGATCTATGAATCCCTTGAGCTTATATTTTTCTTCTGCGCCAGTATTTGGTTTGCCACAACCTGGGTCTTCTTGCTCAATATAGGTAGGGTTGGTTATAAAATTAGTAATGCTAAGATCATCGCCGTCATCACATTTAGAGTGGAAATCTGTGCTTTCTCCTTGTAAAGCGTCGGCATTAATTTTGGCAATTATAGCGGCGCCGTATTTTGCTTTACATTCTTCAACATATTTTGAAACACTGCCATTAAGATCATTTTCGCTGTAGTTAAGACAGTCTTTTGCTCTTCTTACAAGGTTCTCCAGAGGTCCTTCTTGGGCGCCAGCATTGTCGGCCATTTTATCAGCATTGATGGTTGCTGTATTAACGGAGGTCGCAAAGGCACTAGATTGGTATTTATATTGCGTATTAATCTTACATTGCAGGGCCATTTCACCACTTTGTTCAGAAAGACCAGTATCTTTTGTCGCATTGAAAACGTCTTTTTCTAGGCTATCGTGGATTGCACGACTATGTATGGAATCTTGTAAAGCGGCTTCGCGTGTTTTATTAAGCGCTTCAAAAGCCAGTTTCTCATTTTGACGCTTCGATTCATTTTGACGCAAGGCCTGCGACTTAAAATCAAATAAATCGGTCAAGAAGCTGAAAAATGTTGTCACAATGTTAGTAAGAAAACTTATAAGGCCTTTAATGATAACCTTTTTGAAGAACTCACCAAGAAGTTCAGTAAGAAGCTGCATAATAGCAATACCACCGCTAATAACATTAGCTGCTGTGGTATAAAAAACAGGTTTTGCATTAGGTGATTGGGCGCATTCCCCATTTTCCGTTTTATGAGGACATTCATCATATTTATATACAACGCCTTGTTTCGTCGGTTTCTCTTCCTCTTTTAATGTTTGGAAAGAGGTGTAATTACCGGCCGCATAGGCTTGTGCAACAGGCACAAAGGCCATCATAAAAACAAGGGTGAGGCATAGTAATCCATGATGAAATGTGTGCTTCATCATTGGCCACCTTGTGATATTAATTCGCTTTTTTCTTCTAACTCACGTTGTTTTGGTGTCAGGAGCACTTCTAATATAGTGGCCATCACAGCTTCTTGACGTTTCATGCTTTCAAGAAGATCGTAAGTTACAATATTTTTAGTAGCTGCCATGAGCTGCATTTTATTTTCAAAATCTTCTGGAGCTTTTGAGATAATAAAATCCGGATTCAAATAGACCAATTTTGCCAAATATTCTAACTGTGCTTCATAGCTAGGCCCTTGTTTCTTATTAGGGTCGCCCATGATTTCAAGTTTGTAATTCTCATAGGCATCTTGAGGCTTGTCTGCTGATGGATCATTAAGTTTGTTACCTAGAAGAATGTCCTGTGCTTGATCAAATAAATATCTATTTTCAACTGGTGATGGTCTTTTATAAGCGATCTGGTTAATAAAGACATTTTGCGCCACACTGCGTTGTGCTGATAGACTTTTATGGTTAAGTAAAAACTCAACAGCTTCAAGACTGGGTAATCCAGTATCTTCGTCAATAGATTCCTCAATCACGTTTCGTGGTAAAGGTGTTACTGCCGTCCGGAAAACATTTTGTAAAAAGAATTCGGCGATTGCCTCATCTGAAGCTAAAGATCTTTTTTGCCATTTATCGGCTTTACCAGTAGCTTCATTCATGTGCAGGTAATAGCCTAATCCCCATGTTTTACGACCATTAATTGCCTTATAATAGCTCGTATCCATGTTATAAATCGTATTGTCTTTTTTGAAAGAGCCTGCACCGCCTGTTTTTCTGTCTCTTGCGTTAATTGGCGGCAGTAAGCCAGGCATATCACGGCCAGCGGCATCTTTATAGGCTTTGGCAACGTAATTACATTTAGCACCTTGGCCTTCAGAACAGGTTGCTGGACAAAATGCTTTTGCTGCCCCATTCATATCGCCAGATTTCTCAACTTTTGGGTCACCTGGGTTACAGAATAGAAGCACCGTACCCCAGCGATCATTGATCTCATCTAATGGTCCAGCCGCACCAGGTCCTTCATTGATGATATTTTCTTTGTTACTAGCATCAGATGAATCATCTGGGTTGCCAGAATCATCTGGGCCTGTACCGCCGCCACCACCGCCGCCACCGCTAGCGGCACTATATGAACCAGTCGAGGTTTGAGCATTTTTATCAGATTGAATTTCAGCCAATCCTTCAACGGTGACCTTTCCAGCGACCAAAGCCGCAGAGACGCCTTGACGTGTAGAATTGTCTCTACACATTAAGCCGACAAGTCCTGAATTAAAGGCAACGTCAAGAGGCAGTTTAGCGTTAAAAGCGTCCTTTTCCATAGCTCTATGTATGTTATCGCTTTGTTGCGCGTCGAGTATTGCTGCATCACGTGTCGCATAAAAGGAATCTGTTGCCATTGCTTCGGTTTGAAGCTTGTCAGCAGCTTGTGAGTTATTGGCAACTTCGTCTTGTGTACTATTATCTAAGAAGCCAAAAACGACCTGCAATGTTTCTAGAATAAAGCTAAAAAATTCTTGAAGTGCAGAAACAGCTTTACTTGCTATGTTGCTGTAACCAGAAAGTGCACCGGGTAATTGATAGCCATAAACATCATTTTGGGCACCTTCAGCTTGTGCCGGTATATATTGGGCGGGTACAATATTTGCTTGTGTAGCTTGAGGTGTTTGTTGCCTTAGTTTCTCTACTGCTTTTTCATATGCGGGAGAAGGTTGGTAATCAATATAAGGGCGCGGTTGATTTTGCTGATTTGCATTATCATGCTGCGCATAGCGAGGAATGGGCGTGTACCCTGCTTCGGCATATGCCGCAAAACTTGGTAATAAAGCTAGTAAAAAAGCTAAAAGCAGACAAGCTGCCTTATTTATACACACCATCGATTCCTCATGCTCACAGTCTTTAATTTTTAGTATACCATGGTTTTTATATGAATTTCCACTTGAGAATCACATTTTTTGTAAATATTATGAAAAATTAAGTTATTTGAAGGATTTGTCTTTGCAAATGGCGATAAACATTTTAGATTGAATCATGGCTAATACGAAACCACCTGTAAAAGAGTCCCCGAAATCTGCTAAGGCAATGCCTGTAGATGAGAAAGTAACATCATCGGCATTAAACGCCGTTGTCACGCGTAATAGCTTTTATCGTGATGGATATCGCTCTTTAGTAAGAATCACAATGATGCAAACGGTTGCCATTGTCGGGTTGATCTTAGCTTTAGTCTTTTTTATGGGTTTTACAGAGCCACGTAACCAATATTTTGCAACGACGGAAGATGGGCGTTTAGTGCCAATGATAGCGTTAAGTGAGCCTAATTTATCTCATCCTGCGCTTGTTTCATGGGCGGCTCAGGCGGCGACCGAAGTGATGACTTTCGGATTCCATGACTATCGTACACGGTTACAAGAATCATCTCGTCATTTTACACGTGATGGTTGGCAGAGCTTTACCCGTGCATTGCAAGATTCTGGTGTTATTGAAGCAGTTAACAAGAACCGTCAAGTAGTGACAGCGACACCAAGATCAGCACCAATTATTCGTTCTGAAGGTATTAAAGATGGTCGCTATCAATGGGAAATAGAGATTCCTATGTTGATAAACTTTCAGTTAGGTGCAAGTTCACGGACAAATTCACAGATTGTTCGCTTAATTGTTGTACGTGTACCAAGGCTTGAAAGCCCAAGCGGCATTGGCATTCAGCAATGGGTCGCTTTCGCAGGTTAGGTACAGATAGTTCTTTCATAAAAAAGCTTGCCAACCCCCTATCAACAGGGCTATTTTGGAGCGTGTAATACATACCAACATAAGAAAACATTAAGGGCTGTCAGCTTTAGCAAAACCAATGATTATTAACAATTACAGAAAAATATTTTTCACCGCCCTTTTAAGTATGTCTTTCATGGCTTCTGCTCATTCTGCGTTTGCGCAAATGAGTTTGGAGCTTTTTAATGAGCAAAGTAAGAAGCAAGAAGAGGCTAATTCCAAACCTGCACCAAAAATACGAGAGGGTGGGCAAGTTGGCACAGTGAATGCCCAGTCGCCTGAGTTGCCGCCAGTTAATATTCAGAATAATGAGCAGTTACGTGGTGTTTTAGATGCAGCCAATATGACTCCTGAAGAGCGCCAAGCAGAGATGGAGGCGCAAGCAAGAGATCTCGCTTTTGATGCGGCTGTTAATGGGTTGTTACCGTTAAGGCCTGATGAAATTCGCCGCTTATTGGGCAAGTATGATGAATCAACAGAAGCGGCGCAAACGCCTATCATGGATGCGCCTGAGCCTGAAATTACAGTTCAAACTGTTTCATTAGATCCCGGTGTGGCACCGCCAATTATTAAAGTGGCACCAGGGCATGTGACAACGCTTTCTATGCTCGATCAATCAGGTGAGCCTTGGCCTATTCAAGATGTAAGTTGGGGTGGGGATTTTGATATTTTGCAGCCAGAAGATGGTGGGCATGTGTTGCGGATTAGTCCTTTAGGGGCCTATAATCGTGGCAATCTCTCTATTCGTCTTGTCGATCTCAATACACCTGTGACTTTTATGCTGCAGACACATCGTGATGTTGTTCAATACCGCTTTGATGCACGCATACCAAAATATGGCCCAAGTGCCTCTGTACCCATCATCGAACAAGGTGGACTTAAAACAGAAGCTGGTAGTGCAACACTAGTGTCAATGCTTGATGGTGTTATCCCCTCTGGTGCAAAAAGGATGATTGTTGAAGGTATTGATGGCAGAACGTCCGCTTATATGTTGAACAGTGAGGTTTATCTGCGTACGCCATATACATTGTTGTCACCAGCATGGTCTAATTCAATTAATTCTGCTGATGGTTTAAAAGTTTATACAATACCAGAAACACCTGTTTTACTTTTGTCTGATAATGGTAAGATGGTGCGGGCAACGCTTTCTCAAAAAGCAGATGATGACGATATATAGTAACAGATAATATAGAATCCTTTTAATATGGTTGATGATAATAATACAGAAAACGGCTTTGATGACTTTGATGATGGTTTTGATGGCTTTGAAACGCAAGTCGGTAAGGGTCAGTCATTAAAAGATGTGTTCGCCAATAACCCTCTACTTAAGATGGGCCTTGTTCTGGCAGCTGTTTTGATTGTTGTAGGGGGTGTTTTCCTTCTTGCAGGCAATGGCTCTAACGAGAATCAATCACAAATTGCAGGGGCTCCAGCGACACGTGCTGTGCTCGGCCCTGATGATGAGCTGACACCTGCTATGAAGCAGGCTATTGAGGAGACTGATCAGCAAGAGGCGGATCAAGCGTTGCGCAGTGGCGTAGGGAGTGCTGTTCCCACTATTGCCTTTGGTGACCAAGACCGTGTATTGAGTGATCTTGAGGCGGATAGCACTAATGACGATGAGCAGGATCCTTTCAAGCAGTGGCGGATCAAGGAGTTTGAAGAGCAAGTTGAGCAGCAAAAAACACAAATGGCGCAAGAGCAAGATCAGTTTGTTGAAAGTTTCGATCAAGCTGTGAGTATGCAACCAGACCCAAATGCTGTAGCGGCCCTGTCAGATGCTATGTTGGCGCAAATGCAGGCGATTTTAGAAACACAACAAATATCACCGATTACGCTTATGACTGTCACACAACCGCAGATTGCAGGTGGTGGTGCTTTTGGTCAATCGGGAGTGAATAGTTTTGGTAACGCCGTTTCTCAAAATGGGCAAATACAAGGGCTGCAACCGCAGCAAGTAGCACCATTAGACGTCCAGCCAGATCCGGTTATTACGGCGGGTACAGTTTTATACGCTCAATTAATGACCGAGGCAAATACAGACGCACCAGGACCTATTCTGGCGCAAATTGTCGATACACGTTTTTCAGGCGCTAAAATTATCGGCGATTTTGACAATACCGATCGTTATATCACTATTAAGTTTAATAGAATGACACGTGGCAAGAAATCTTATTCTATTCAGGCTGTAGCGCTTGACCCTGATACAAATATTAGCGGTATGGTAACAGAATATGACGGACGTTATTTCCGTCGTGTTGTTTTGCCTGCTGCTGCAAGGTTTATTGAAGGTATGGGATCGGCCTTCTCTGAACAGCAAACGACAACTGTTGTTGGCGCAGGTGGTGCAACCGTTTCTGATACGGAAGACCTTGATGTTAAACAAGAGGTAGGGCGTGGTGTAGAAGAGGGTGCACGTAAGTTTGATGACATACTTGATGATGAAGCGCAACAGATTGAACCGCTTATTCGTGTGGCGGCAGGCACACCTGTAGCGATTTTCTTTACTGACGATGTGTATGATCCTAATGATGCGGCGATACTGCGACAACAGCAGTATAATAATCAGGGTGGTTTTGGTGGATTAACAGGTCAATTTCCCTATGCGCAGCAAGGTTATGGTCAATATGGTATTCAACCTCAACCTTATGGAACACAATTTGGTGGTCAATACCCTTTAAATCAGCAGCCTTTATTTGGCGCAACGCAGCCAACCCAGCAAGTTAACCAATATTTGAACGGCCAATAATGAGTGACGATCCGCAAAAGCCAGAAGATGAAACGCAGTCAGAACAAGAAAATGCTGGCTCACAAGCTTTTGATGATTTAGCACAAGGTGTGGACTCTGAAGCCAATCAGTCTGAACCTGAAATGCCTGCTCCTGAAGAGGTAGGTGACTTTACCGATAATTTCTCAGAAAATTACATTCCTGATGAAGCTTTCGATGAATTTGATACCTTCGATGATGCTGAATTCTTGGAGGATAATTTTTATATAGATCCAGCCATGGAAGAGCCTATTGATGCTGAGTTTTCAGAATTCCAAGATTCTGAATTTCCTGAAGCGCATGTTGAATCAGGAGAGGATGCTGAAGCTGAATTTCCATCAGATGATGAATGGGTGGATGAAAAGCCTCAAGAAGAAGTATCTTCTGATTCGTCTGATTTTAATCAAGGTGAGCAGAAACCTCACGCAGGTAGTCCTTTGTCAGCGCTGTTTGGTGGTGGTAATGCAAAACTCTTTAACTACGCTGTTTACGGTGTGGTGGGTTTCATTGTGATAATTATTGGATATTTAACATTATTCTCGGGTGGTGACACTCAATCGCAACAAACGCTGCAATTAGCCAATGCCCAGCAACAACAGCAAAATCAAATGCTCCAATCGCAAGAGCCGCAAACGCTCTCTGGCATTTTAAATTCAGGGACCTTAGCGACCAAACAGGATAAGCAATTGCAGCGTAATACACTAGATGATCTTGATGCGTTAGAAAGTCAAATCCGAGATGTTCCTGCGCCTAAAACAGTGTCTCAACAATTAGCAAATACGAATCAAGTCGCTGATTTTGGCGAAAGACAAAGTTTAGGTGGACTGCCGTCACCGACGCCGATTTCGAACGAGATGGCTGTTCCAACTACTAATGTGAATGCAGAGCCTTTGGCGCCATTATTGTCGTCGCAGCAGGCAGTTAACGATAACGCAGCGCCTGCAGATATTACTGCACAACCGCAAGGTGACAGGATGTCTGACTTTGAGCCGTATCAACCTAAAGGTACAAATGATGGCTTTAATGATGCATTATCATTGCCTGCGCCCTTTGGTGATGCAAAACCAAAAGAAATTGAACAGCAAAATAAAGCTGAGGCTTTAGCGGAACTGCAATCGATAGAGACAACAGCTGAAAAAATGGGTAAAGCAGAGGCCGAAGCAGAAATGGTCTCAAAGCCTAAGCCGAGAGGTAGTAACCAAGAATTGGTAATATTGGCAGAAACTTTGACAGAAAACATGGCACGTTTTGAAAAGCAAACAGCAGCTTTTGTCGAGCGTATAGAAGCGGTTGAGCAAAAAATTAATAGTGAGGGCGTTTCTGCCGAGTCGTCCGCTGATTACCAGAAGTTGGCTAATAGTATTGAGGCTTTAAACAAAAAGGTATCAGGTTTAGAGCGAAAGGTAAGTCAGTCTTCTGTGTCACATTCGAAACCATCTGTAGTATCTAACTCAACGAAATCAATTACACGTACACAGCCCGTTGCACAAAAGCCTGCAGTGAAATGGGAGTTGCGAGCGGCATCACCAAATCAGGCATGGGTATCACGTCAGGGTAATAGCACCCTTAAACAGGTTTCTGTTGGCGATCAATTGGAAGGTTTGGGCACGATTAAGAGTATCGCTCTTAATAATGGCCGATGGATCGTGAGTGCCTCGCAAGGCCAAATAACTCAGTAATTTAGTGTAATAGATATAAAAATGAACAAGATTTAATTGTTTATTAATGTTTTATGTCTAAAATTCTTCATAGGGTGTAGGCTTTGTGAAAAGCTTATGTAATGAGGATTTATTTTCAGAGCTTTTTTTTGCGTGAAAATAACGTATAATTATCGTGTTTTATATAAATACGAATGAGAGTGTGAAAAGGGATAAGATGAGTACGCTAAGAATGCAGAGCATTCATTTCTTACTATTTTTGACGACATTAGTGGCGGCCACTTTATTGAGTGCAGCTGATGCTTATGCCGTGTCGCCTTTTGCGCTACCGCTTAGTGCTTTTTCAGCAGTTAATGCCGGCGGTGGAGATGCCACAACTTTGGGTGGGATGATGAGTACTCTTACCGAGAATTTAACTAATTTTCCGCTGCTTTTTAGTGCCGTTTCTTATCTTATGGGTCTCGTTTTTTGTGCCTATGGCCTGTTGAATTTTGTTAAGCACGTTGATAATCCGTCACGTGAGCCAATTAATACACCTATTCGTTATTTATTTGCGGGGGCCTTTTTTATAGCACTCCCTGCACTTGCAGGTATAGCCGTCAGAACCTTTGGTTTGGCCGATGGTGATGCGCTTGATTTAGGGCTCGAAGGACTTAAAGGTGGTCAGGTTGGTACTGTTGATGGCATGTTGATGTCGTTATCTTCGGATATCTATGGTCCAAGCTTAATGCTATTAAGTGCCTTTAGTTATGTTGCGGGTATATTTGTGTTGATGAATGCTATTTTCCGCCTGACAAAAAGCATGGATCAGGGTCCTCGTGGACCATTAGGTCTCGGGACAGTGATGAGTTTCTTTTTGGCAGCTATATTGCTTTCTGCGCCACAAGCATTGAGTGGTATTTCGTCTACTTTATTTGGCGATGCAGGCATAGTAACGAACCCTGTTTTTGCCGATGGTGCTGGCATGGATGCTGATCTGAAGGCGCGTGCTGAAGCGATTATGACAGCGATCGAGAGCTTTCTTATTATTATTGGCGTTATTAGTTTCTTCCGTGGTTGGTTTATTCTTAGATCAGTGGCGGATGGAAACGGCCAAGCAACTGCAATGTCGGCATTTAGTCATATTATTGCAGGGGTGATAGCCGTGAATATTGGGCCGTTTGTTAATGCGGTTCAACAAACCTTTGGATTAGATCCTGCGAATGGGTTACTATTCCAATAGAATTTAATGAATTAGGGCGTAATAGAAAAGGAGAAATACTATGAAAGCACTAAAAATACAAGGCCAAAGACTATCAGCCGCAGTTATCGGTGGTTTTACGGCAGGAACTTTTTCTACAGAGGTTTTCGCTCAAAGTAGCGCAAGTCTCGATAATATGGTTCAGAAAAGTAGATCAAGCTTAGACAATATACCTCAATTGATTTCGGCGGTATTGTATATTGGTGGTGCTATTATGGCAGCTGGCGGTATTCTGGCGTTGAAGAAGCATGTTGATGATCCATCACGTGAGCCAATTCGTAATGGTTTGGTGCGCTTGATAGCTGGTGCATTGTTGTTAGTTGCCCCTGTTGCCTTTAAAGGTGTTCTTGACACAATGGGTGTGACTGAAGGCACAGGTATCACCTATAAACCGCTTGATTCAATCGGCGGCTAATAGTCGAGAATCGGTATATATAAATTATGGCATTTGCACCGATTAGTTTTGATGTTCAGCGTAAAAACGCATCAGCACAATCGGTGCAGGCCTATCATAAGCAGGCTGTTAATTTTGAAGATTTATTAACACCCGAGCAAAAGCTCAAAATATTAGAACGTGACAAATATAGCTGCCAATGCTGCGGTTTCCGTTCTGAAAAATATCAAAAAATTCATGCTAAAAACGGTAATCAGAACGATCATGCATCGGATAATCTGATGACATTATGTATTTTTTGTCATCAATGTTTCCATTTAGATGCTGTGGCGACAATGAAATCAGGCGTATTAATATGGCTGCCAGAAGTATCACAAGCAGTGCTTAATAATGTGGCACGTGCCCTTTATGTGGCGCGTATTTCTCAAGGAGATGTGGCGACACAAGCTAAAAAAACTATTGATAGTCTTATGGCACGTCGTGAAGAGGCAAAAGCAAGGTTGGGAACTGATGATCCGGCAGTGCTGGCCTCTATATTGAGCGACTATCTGGAAGAGCGACATTATGCAGAGCGTATGAGAAAGCTTCAAGGTGTTCGTCTAATGCCGCTTGATCGTCGTATTATTAAAGAAGGCGACTACGAATTTAACCAATATCCGCAAATTAATGCGTATTGGCGCTCAAAAGATGGCGCATTTGGCGGTTTAATGCCTAATAAATGGCTTAGCCGCTATAAAGAGCTGTTTCACGACGTAAAAGCTGCGTAGTTTTTAATAGTTAGGCTTTCACCTCTTTGTAAAATCAGTTTATAATCATTACAGCATGTCATGGTATAGCAAATATTTGACGCCTTTTCTTATGGCCTCAAAACATCCTGTTGAATCCTTTATTCGTCTTGAATCGACCCAAGACGAGACGACAATTATTGCCGAAGATGGATCGTTGGTTTCTTATATTAAAGTTGATGGGTCTCGCCAAATTATTGGCGATGAAGAATATAAATTTTTAATCGAAGCAGCGACCGTAAAGCTGGGGTCTCGTTTTGATAAGCCAGGCCATGCCCTTCAAATTTTCTTTTCGCGCAATCCGCAGCGTATGCGCCGTGAAATGGAGAAATTGACATCAAGTAGTAAAGAGGCGACTCAAAATATTGGCTTGGAACTTGATGACCTTATTGACGAGAAAAAACGTCATTTATCACGATTTTTAGTGCAAGAAGATAATTATTACGTGCTTTGGACACGCCCTTCATCAATGACCAAGCCTGAATTAGAGCGTGCCGCAAAGCTTGCTAAGAAAAAGGCTAAGTATAATGTCGGGGAAGCACAAAGCCCTGAAACAGGTCTTGAGGGGCTGCAAACACGGCATACAACGTATGTAACAGGTTTCTTGTCAGCACTGGATGAAATGGGTATTCGTGCTGACTTACTAGAAGTGCATGACGCTTTGGCAGCTGTACGTACATGTATGTTTCCTTCTCGGGCTAATGATGGCTGGCGTGCTTGTGTGCCTGGTGATCCCATTCCGCCCCGTGCGCCTCGCTCAGCCACTGATATGGCTGATATTTTATGGCCACCACTGCGTACGCAGTTAGCGGTTTCTGCTGCGGAGAAAGTGAGTAACCAATTTATTGAGATGGATAATATGCTATGGGGCGGGTGCGACCTAACCTTAGCGCCCATGGATCCTAGTCCTTTTCCCATGCTGATGAATAGATTGTTTGAATCAGGTATTCCTTTTAGAATTTCGTATCTGATTGAAAGCGGTGGTATTCAAGGCGCAACAACGAAAGCATCTATTGCTTCAATTTTAGCAGTCACGAACTCTCAAAATAAACAAATACAAAATTCTATTAATTCTTTAGCAGCGGTCGCCCGTTCAGAACCTGTTGTACGTATGCGTGTATCTTTGGCAACATGGGCACCCAAAGGGAATACAGAGCTGATGGAAGACCGTATTTCGATTTTGATGCAAGCGGTAGAGAGTTGGGGATATTGCCAAGTGTCAAATATGATTGGTGATCCGCTTGATGCGATCATGTCATCATCTATGGGGATTGCCTGTGCTTCTACTGCACCAGCTGCAATTGCGCCTCTTTATGAAGTCTTTAAGCTCATTCCGTGGCAGCGTCCGTCAAGTCCTTTTGATAAAGGTTCGATCATATTACGCTCACCAGATGGTAAGGTCTGGCCTTATCAAACAGGGTCATCAATGACCAATACATGGTTTGACCTTATTTTTGCACAGCCTGGCGCTGGTAAATCTGTGTTGATGAATACGCTGAATTTAGGGACATGTATGGGGGCGGGCCTCTCAAAGCTGCCTTATGTCGCTATTATCGATATTGGACCGTCTTCTTCTGGACTTATATCACTGATAAAAGAAGCTTTACCCCCTGAACGTAAGCACGAGGCCGCTTATTACCGTTTGCAGATGAGTAGTGAATACGCTATTAACCCTTTCGATACACAATTAGGCTGCCGTTACCCATTGGCGGATGAGCGAGCCTATTTAATTGAGCTTTTAACGCTATTATGTACGCCGGCAGGCAAAGAAGAGCCTTATGACGGTATCCAGCAATTGGCGGGTATGGTGGTTGATGAAATGTACCGCTGGCGCGATGATACAAAAGCAGGGGCTGAGGCACGGCCTTACCTGCCACGTATTGACGAAGAGGTGGATGAGGCTTTGCGTAAGCATAATGTGCATCTTCCAAAAGATCCGTATTGGTGGGATGTTGTCGATAAATTCTTTGAGCTTGGCCAATATCATTTGGCTAATCTAGCGCAACGCCATGCTGTACCTGTTCTAGCTGATTCTATCGTCGCCGCACGCCGTCCGCAAATTCGTTCATTATTAGAGGAAACCTCGATCGGTGCATCAGTTGAGAATGTCGTGAATGCGTTTGAACGTATGATAACATCTGCTATTCGTGAATTTCCTATTGTATCGGCTGTGACAAAGTTTGAGATTACAGATGCACGTGTATGTTCTCTAGATTTAATGGATGTTGCACCTCAAGGTGATGCAACAGCGGATCGCCAAACTGCGATCATGTATATGCTGGCACGTCATGCGCTTGTACGTTCATGGTGGATGGCTAAAGAAAATCTTGAATTTATTCCAGAAAAATATCGTCATTACCATGAGCTTAAACTGCAGGATTTAGCAGAGACGCCGAAGCGTTTGTGTTATGATGAATTTCATCGAACAAGTAAATCGCCAGCTGTACGTACGCAGGTCGTACGTGACGTACGTGAAGGACGTAAACGTTCTGTCCAGATTGTTCTGTCTTCTCAACTCATTGATGATTTCTCTGATGACATGGTTGATTTGGCGACAGGTGTTTGGATTTTAGGCACGGCGATTTCTGAGTCTGCTATTGATCGAGCACAAGAGCGTTTCGGTTTGTCGGACACGGCACGAAACATTATTCGTTATCAATTAACGGGCCCAAGAAGCGGCGGTGCACCATGTTTGTTTGTTTTGGGGAGTAAAGATGGGCGTTATGAACAGCATCTTATTAATACATTAGGGCCGATCGAATTATGGGCTTTATCAACATCAACGGAAGATGTGGGTGTCCGAAATCGTTTATATGCCCGTTTAGGCGCTCAGCGTGCAAGACGTGCTTTGGCGGCTAGTTTTCCTGGTGGATCGGCTAGCGCAGAGATTAAACGTCGCCTTTATTTGAAAGCCGAAGGTGGTAAAACGGGCGCTGCAGTAACATCAGAAGTTATTGATGAGATTGTCAATGAGTTGGTTGATTTGGTGATGAAAGCTGAAGCACGTATTGAACGAGCCTCGTGAGGTTTGCTATGAGTGATGAAGTAGATAATTCAGTAAAAAAATCACGTTTAGCTGTAATGTTTGAGGCTTTTGATATGTTTTGGCAGAGGCTTAAAACTGATCGTGCCACTCAAATCGTGACCGCTTTAGTTACAATTGTGGTTCTTGGTCTTTATTTTGTGATCTCTTCATTACTTTATGTACCACATGGTGAGTGGCGGTATGGTGCTTGTAAAGTTGTTATTGAAGAACTGGCAGAATATCCATCATCTGTCGATATCCTAGCTTCTGGTGAGACGCCTAATTCAGCAACAATCTATTATTCTCGCCGCAATTCTTTTGGGGATGAGCGTTTACACCTCATTTATTGCTTATTTGACATTAAGGATGGCCGTCCCTATATCAAATCAGTGGCACAAGATGGCAAAGATTTACCGAAAGCAGCGTATAAAAATGTTTCTGATTATTTGCCATTTATTCTTCAAACGGATATGGATACTCAAACGCCTGAAGGTTATAACACGGATATAGAGGCCGCTAAAGACCGCAAGATGTTGCCACTTGATCCCTCGTTTAGTTATGAAAGATAGTGATTTTTATGAAGTATTTATGTGTTTTTAGTCTTTGTCTATTGTTGTCAGCTTGTATTGGTGCAGGTGTTAACTCACCAGTAGAAAGCAAAGCCCAAGGCATGTTTCCTGCTATGACGGGCATAGATTTGCAAGGCAGTGAACAGCTACTACCTGATGCTTTTGAAGGTGAAAAAAACCTCGTCACTATTGGATTTCAACGAGAAGATCAGGCAGAGATTGATACTTGGATTTCTTATGCAGAAGAGCTAGAGGCCGCTGATGAAGATTTCCGTTTTTATGAAGTACCGCTCATTTATGAGATAAATCCAGCGTATCGTTGGTGGATTAATAATGGTATGCGCTCAGGTATACCAAGTGATGAGGCACGTACACGGACGATTACGGTATATACAGATCGTGAGAAATTTTTTGAGATCATGGATATGAGTCCTGATCGTATTTACACATTATTATTAGACAATAATGGTAAAATTCTATGGCGCGGCGAAGGGGTTTTAACTGAAGCCCACAAGGCCGCGCTCAAAAAATTTATTTAACAAGCTACTCTAATTTGAATCAGTCGCTCTTGGTTTTGGCTTAGTGTTAGGACGACGTTTTGTCTGCCATGCTTTTTTATCGCTTGCAGGTTTAGCCGAGCCCCCTTTATTGCCGTATTTTTTATTAGCAGAAGGCTTTTTGTCGCCGAAGGTTTTCTTCTCTCCATATGACTTCTTTTCGCCAAAAGATTTCTTCTCACCAAAGTTACGCTTTTTACCGCCTTCTGATTTTGAAGCTTCATTACGCTTGCCGAATGATTTTTTGCCTTCATAGCTGCGCTTTTCGCCGCCTTCAGTTGCTTTTGTGCCAGGCTTAGTGCCGAAAGGACGCTTTTTCGCATAGTTACGCTTTTCGCCGCTTTCTGCAGCACCACCTTCAGATTTGGTGCCATAACCTGTTTTGGTTCTATCACCGCCGCCAAATTTACGACCGCCTGTGTTGCTGCCAGCTTTGCCTTTGTAACCACCGTTTGAGCCGCCACGGCCTTTAAAGCCACCGCCTGATCTGCCACGACCACCACGTGATGGGGCTTTAGACGGGCGTGGTTTTTGATCGCCAAATGGATTATCAGCTTTTAGATCAAGCATTTTGTGAATGCCGTACCATTTTTCTGCATCATCATCCATCAGCAAGCAAAGCGCATTACCTTTGGCTCCTGCACGGGCTGTACGACCAATGCGGTGTACATAATCCTCAGGGTTTTGTGGCAATTCATAGTTCACAACATGCTCAATATGCGGTACGTCCAAACCACGTGCTGCAACATCTGTTGCCACTAAAATACGTGATTTTTCATCACGGAAGTTTTTCAATACACGTGTACGTTTATGCTGGTGTAAGTCACCATGAATAGCTGTTGATTTAAATCCGTCTTTAACAAGACGTGTGCTTAGCTTATCTGCCCATATTTTTGTTTTCACGAAAATAATGACCGAGCCAGTTCGTTGATTTAGCTCTTCAACTAAAACATCATATTTTTGGTCACGTTTTACACGGCGAATGACATGGTCGATATTATCAGCCTTTTTCTTATCTGGCTCAATCGCTACACGCTCAGGGTTCTTTAAATAGCTTTGAGCAAATTTAATAATCCCCGGTGCAAAAGTCGCAGAGAACATCAATGTTTGACGCTGTGCTGGCAAGAATTTATAAATTTCTTCCAACTGAACAGTAAAGCCCATATCAAGCATACGATCTGCTTCATCAAGGACTAAGAACGTCACCTTATTAAGAAAGACCATTGACCGTAAATGGTCATTAATACGACCCGGCGTACCGATAATGATACGTGGGCGATCTTGTAGTTGTTTGATCTGGCGTTGCATTGAATCACCACCAATAAGAAGGGCTGTTTTCAAGATAGGAATGTGCTTAATCATATCTTTTACAACGGTTTGAATTTGCATCGCTAATTCACGTGTTGGGGTCATAATAAGGGCTGTGCTGCCTTGATTATCGAGCAAATGCTGGATCATCGGCACAGAAAAAGCACCCGTTTTACCAGTCCCTGTTTGGGCAGATGCTAAAACATCACGGCCTTGCATTGATAAGGGGATAGATTGTTGTTGGATCAATGTCGGTAATGTATAACCCATCTCATCCAAGCCTTTTTGAAGGCGGCTGTGAAGGCCAAAATCGTTAAAGCTGGGTTTCGTTGCTTGTGCTTCTAAAGGCTCATAGTCTTTATTTGTTTGTTGTTCGTTTTGCATAGTTTTCTTTCTTCATCCTTTTTATAAAAGATGATGTGTTTAAACGTTAATATTGTGGTGAGAGTTTGAGAAGAATATATCTGCCGATAAATTCTTCTCTGACCAGTGGAGCCTCTAAAGGACTTTGGATTTATCAGGGGAATTTGTCGATATCAATATTGGATAAGCCAAACGCTAACCAGTAATGAAGCGGAAGATACACAGTTCAGTATAATCTGTCAAACTTTTAAAATATTATTACTCTATACCCAGAGAACACGTCTGTGTGCGGTTGTTCTTCACGTCTCTAAGCTATGGTAATTTTATCATAACAAAGGAGATATTATGGCACGAATATTAGTTGTTGAAGATGTTGAAGAGACGCGTGAGAGCTTGCAAACCACATTACAAAGTCTTGGGCATATTACGCATGCAGCGCATGATGGTTTGGATGCTGAGGACTATTTAGAGGGTGGTCAGTATGATTTGGTGATTACCGATATTATGATGCCATTTCGTAATGGTTTTGATGTGATACGTATGGCCAAAGCCAAGCATGATAAGTCAAAATTTTTAGCAATATCAGGCGGTGGTCCATTGATTAGTGCTAGTTTTTCAACCTCTTTGGCACAGATTAAGGGGCACCGTAGCCTCAAGAAACCTTTCACGCGGCAGCAATTTATTGGGGCAGTAAATGATCTACTTCTCGAGCCAGCATAATTTATGATTCCACAAATGTCAGATATGCCTTTGTCGGTATTGCTTGTGGAGGATTGTCCTGTAGATCATCGCTTATTTCAGCAAGCCTTTAAAACATCTCATTTAAAGGGGCGTTATCAGCTTTCTTGGGCAAAGACCTTTCATTCGGCGTTACAGATGCTAGAGGAGCGGGCTTTTGATCTTTGTTTCGTTGATTATAGTCTTGATACAGAGAACGGTACAAAACTGGTTCAGCAGGCTAAAAATAGAGGGCAAACGATCCCTTTTATTATGCTAACTCACCATGATCGTATGCGCTATGTCGAAGAAGCCATACATAGTGGAATTTATGAGTATATTTTGAAAAGAGAGGTAACGCCGTCTTTATTGGAACGTTCCATTCGACAAGTATTGGAACGTCACCGTGAGCAGGCTGAACTGATTGCGCGCAAACAGCAACATAAAATGGAGGCATTGGGGCATATGGCCACTGGCTTGGCGCATGAATTGAATAATTTATTGCAGCCTATCTTATTTAAAGCAGAGAATATTATTGAACAGTCACAAGATAAGGCCGTGATTATTGAGGCATCAAAGATTGTTGATTGCGCCAGTAAGGCTGCTCATATTATGAGTGATGTATTGAAGTTTTCACATCAAGAAGAAGAAATATCTTTTGAGAGCCACCATCTTTTGGGTTTGTTTGAAGAGAAGCTTAAATTTATTCAGGACATGAGTCCGAAATCAGTCCAACTTACCATTGATATTGAGCGAGAAGGTTTGGAAGAGTCTTTTGTGCATCTTAGTGACACGGATTTATTCCGTGTGTTGAGTAACCTTATTAATAATGCGATTCAAGCTGTAGAATATAAGGGAGCTGTGCAAATAAAATTAGTGCAATGCTATATAAAGCCCTCTGAAAGGGCTTTTTATGGCCTGCATATGGATACTGAGCCAACAGATCAGCCGCAGACTCATTATGCTAAGATCATTATTGAAGATAATGGTCCAGGTGTACCCCGTTCCATTGCCGAGAAGATATTTAATCCATTCTTTACAACTAAATCTATTGGCCATGGCACTGGTTTAGGGCTGTCATTGGTGCAGGCTTTAATTAAAAGCTGGGGTGGCTCTATTCAGCTTGACAACAAAGTGGAAGAAGGCGCACGGTTTGTTATCTTACTGCCACTTTATACGTTATCTTGAGGGGGTAGGAAGCTCTTTGTCTAGCCATTCAATCGCCCCTGCAATTTTCTCAACCATTTCACCTTTGTCGTTAATGATGATCGTTTCAGGCAAACGATATGTTTGGAACAAGTCTTGAGTGATTGTTTTGTCAGTATCATGGACTAAGATAATCCGTTCGGTAGGGGCTTTTAATAGATTTTGTTTCGCTAAAAATTTCTCCATATTCTCGACACGGTAATCAGTCGAAACTGCCAGAAAGACGATGTTTTCATCGTTGCGTGCACGTTTAACAAGATCAGGAAATTCAATAATGCAGGGAGGGCACCAGCTAGCCCAGAAATTAAGCAAAACTGTTTTGCCACGAAGATCTTTAATATTGTAGTCTTTACCAAAGAGGTCGGTAAAGGCGAAGTCTGGGACTGTCTTGCCTGTTTGGATATCCTCCTTAATAGGCGGTTTTGGTATGAATGGATTAAAGTCTTGTAGTAATACACCAAGACCTAAACCAATAATGGTGGCACCTAAAAGTAGCCAAAAATTAATTTTCACGAATATCGCCTCCATAGAAAGCCAATAAAGACTATTTCTAACGTACAGAAGCTAGCTAAAGCAAGCCCCCAGCCTTCAAAAAAGCCATAAGCATGTAAGCCAACACCCAGTAAATTGACGCCAAACCATGAGAGGGCGAGCATAATATTTGAGGCAGCTAAACCTGCAATAAATTGCTTGTTTTTCAAGTGCCCACTTAAACGACCATGTAATATCCATATCAACCATAAAATAATCAGCAGAGCCCCGTTTTCTTTAGGATCCCAACCCCAAAACCGTCCCCAAGATTGGTCAGCCCATATGCCGCCTAGAATAGTGCCTATGGTCATGAGGCAAAGGGCTGATATAGCCATAAAGCCTATGAGTTTATTCGGTTTTTCTTGTATATAGAGTATGTAATGTGCGTAAAAAGCTGTCATTAACGTGGCTGCATAGCCTAATGTGATAATAATAACATGTGTACCGAGCCAGAAATTGCTATTTAAAACGGCTGCGAGGACATGCTTACTACCAACGGTTGCGTCAATCGCTGCTGCTGTTGAAAGAAGCCCAAAAGCACAGAAAGCACCAATACCGAGTGCGATAGAATGATTAAGCCACGCTTTTCGCTCAGTAAAACCAGCGATAATGGCTGTACACAACGAAACAAAGATAAGGCTTTCGCCTAGCGTCGCAACGGGGGCACGTTCTAATATATACATATGCAAACCAAGACCAAAAACATGCAAAATAATGGCTATAGAGAAACTAAATATGGCAGGTCGCCAAAACATTTCTTTTTTAAAGCCTAGCCATAAAAGGACGAAAAACAAGCATAAGCCGTACGCAATCTGTGACCAGTAAAAAGGATCTGTACGTGTGTAAAATTGCTCTGCCTTTATACGAGATTGGTAAGGTGCAATAAAAGGTTGCATCTTCTCAATCGTTTCATCCCATAGTGATTGGTTATGTGTTATGTAGGCACGAGCCAAGCTTTGCCATAGACGTAAGTAGTCTTGGCTCTCTGGGCTGCCGGTGCCGAGATTGATCTGTTCCCATGGAGAATACCAGCGATCACCGTCTTGTTGCCATTGTGGCGGCATGATCTTAAAGAACACATTGTCTTCTCCACCTTTAGCAATAATACGTGTTTGTTGTGCTAATATAACGAGGTCTTTTTCTTCTTGGTTAATCGGTGTGCCAATTGCTTTTGCTAGACTTTGTAGCTCTGAGTCCATTTTTAAAAGCTCAAGATAGCTCAGGCTGTATGTGCTTTTTGCGAATGATTCTGGCGTACGTACATTAAGTGGCAAGACCAGTGATAGGCTGCGTAAGAGTTGATTGTATATAAAAACTTTATCCTGTGCTTTTAGGAGAGACTTCTCCTGCTTGGTCAGCTTTTTCTTTTTCTGTAATGTTTCTGCTTCTTCTAAGGTTCCTAAAAGTGGATCGAGCGTATTCTTTAGGCTGAAATAAGATGTGTCTGGATCAAGGTTGAGTTTCTGCTTTGTAGAAGGTGCAAGTTTAATAACAGGTATTTCTACCGATTCTGCGGGAGAAAAAAGCGTGAGTGCTAACCAGTCTATTGCGTCCATTTCGCCTAATTGGCTATGTCCACTGATATTTTTGAATTCAGATAAGGCAAGCTCTGAAATAGGTTTGATGCGGCCTTCATGTAGAACGGGTATATTCCCTAATCCGTGAATATCTATAGGTGCCTCTTTTGCAATAGTAGGCCAGCTGAAACTGCATAAAATAAAAGCTAAAAGGAGAAATAATTGTTTCAAGACCTCGTCTCCTTCGTTCTGGGGTAATTCATAAATGCATGGTACAGAAGGCCTAAACCAATAATTAGGCAGGCTATATATGGGAAAATGCGTCCTTTATTTTCAACGACGGTTAGAATGCTGTAGATTTCGTCTGGTGTACGTTCATAAGAGGATTGATAGAAGCTATACCCTTTGTAGCGAAGTGGTTTGTTCATTGATATCTGTGCCTCAATTTTTGATTTACCGTCTACAATAATAATATCTGAGCTATAATTACGGGCAGTGTCGCTACCTGGATAATTGTCTTGTGTGAACTTTTCTAATCTGAGCGTAAAGGGTAATGCTCGTTGATCTTTGCCAAAGAGCAACTGATAGTCTTTATTGTCTGCCTGTAAAGTTATCGGTTTTGGCATGCCTTCAAAAGCGATATATTCTTCATTATTAACGGTGAAGCTCAGGCCAGACATATTAAGCTCATCTTCTTTTTCGAGCGGCTTATCACTTAAGGCCATAAATTGAGCCATCGATTTCTTTTGAGATTTTGTTTCCTGTACGTTCTCTGTACGTGCTGTAATCTCACAGTTTCTGCATTTATTTTGGATCACTAATGTGAATGGGCCAATTTTTTGTTCTTGATGTTTTGCTAGTTTTTTGAAATCTACGCTTTGGAGAGTTGTATCACCGTCAAATAAAACCAACACACGCTTGTGATAGTCGGAAACATATTGATTGGATTCACCTTCCTTAATCGCTAAAAAGCCTTCTTCAGCACTTAAAGAGGTGAAAAGCCCGCCAATAACAAGGACTAAAACACCGAAATGTGCCATATGCAGGCCAGCTTTTTGCCATGACCATGGGCTACGGAAAATAAAACGGAAGAGCAGATTGGTGCTAAACACAATCATGATTGGATAAAAGCCTGGCAAGGGTATCATGCCAAATAGCCATATGATCCAGCTATCAAAAAATTGATGAATAGAAACGTAAAGACCTAAATATTTCTGTGAGATGGTTCCAGCCAATAGAAGCAACATTAAAGCAGGGAGTGTCCAAAATAGGATAGAAGGGCTGCCTAAACGTTGGCATAGTCCAAGAAGGGCCTGTTTATCCCATTTCAATAAAGAATGATCCTGCATCCCTATACAAATAGGCAATCTTGGATCGAATTGCAATCGAAATGGCGTGCTAATTAGGTTTTGGTGTTGCTGGTTGAACGTCTTCTTTTTTGTTTTCTCTTTCCTGTAATGTTATAGCAATGGAAGAAGGGTCTAACAAAATTCTAGCTTGTTCTAAACCACGGGCCAACGCATCAACCTGGGCAGGATATGTGTCAGCTAATGTGGATTTTCGTAATGTATCAGCTTGATCCGTTAAGTTACCCCACATAGAATTTCTAGCCCGCGATATTTCATTCTCTTTCAAGCCATAATAAGGTGTAAGTTTATTAATGACTGGCTGTGCAGCCATAAAGCGTCCGTCAGTATTTAAAACATCAATATTCAGGTCAATATATTCAAGTATCGGTGCACCCGAGATATCAGCAGCCTGTTTAAAGAAATCTCTTACTTCTTCCCTTGCCCAGTCAATACGGCCATTCGGCAGTCTAAAATTATTAAACGCTGGGTTTTGTAAGGTTGTTGATATGGCTGCAAGTTGTGGTTTTACATTGATATCAAATTGACTCTTAATATTGTAACCAGATGTGTCAGTCATTTTGATAACAGTTTGAAAAGAGTTGTTTAGGTTAATTCTGAAATTATTGTCGAAACTTGTTACAGGCGTTCTGCCAGAAGCAATCCAAATATTTCCAAAGCCTGCGAAAGATGCATCTTTATAGCCTTCAATAATATCATAGTTCTCACCACCACGTATGGTAGTACCGTCAACAGCATATTCACCTAAATCAAGGGCAATCAGGTTACGTGCAGCAATAGTTTGCTCTGCGGCACGTGTATCCTCTGTGCCCATATAAGTTGCAGCGGCAAACCATGTTGCTAATACATTATCGTTATAACGTAATAGGTGTTCAGGTTTTTCTGTTGTTTTATATGTTCTCCAGCGTTGTGAAAGAACATCCATTGATGTACTGAGCACAGTAGAAGATGTCGTTGGTATGCCTATTTCTGCTAGACTTGCGCTGAAATCTTTGAAGTCTGGCTGGAATAAAATGGACTTGTCACCAAGAATAATTTCACCAGGACGTGAATCATCAAATGTCGATGAATCAACATCGTTGATGGCGCCAGCAAGACCAGGATTATTATCTTTGAATCGTGCCCATGCTTCCCGGTATAAGGCGCCTAGGCCAAAACCATCTTGGCGTCTGTATAGATCTGCAAAAGGAACGTTTTTTGACCAAAGTGCTAATCCGATAAGATCTTTGCCGTTTTTATCTGCAAATGGATAGACATTCTGCTTTTGATAATTCCGAATGACATCATAGAAATAATCATAACGTTCATTAAATTCTGATGTACTATTAGCAGAAGCTAGAAAAATTGCGATAACAGTACGAGCTTCTTTTGGTGTGAGGTCTTTAAATGGTTCATCGTAAATGATCGCTAAATCACCTTTATAGTTAACTTCGAGCCATTTTCTAAAGCTATCAGATAAATCAACATAGGTGACACCATTTTTGTAATCGCTATTGTGTCGTCCAATTGTCATCAGGTCATCAATAGCTTGGTATTGCTCTCTACCTAATAGTCTCAAGTCACTTTTAGAGAGAGCAGGCACTTGGCGACCTAGGATCTCGTCAGGTAAGAAATAGCTCGGATTTTGTCTGATTTCTGCTTCATATGTCACTTCTGACATAAAAGGAATACTGCCACCAGAAAGCTTTACTGTATGATCTAAACCTTGTTGATAAAAGTGAATGCCAGTAAGCGTTATTGCAATAATTGCCGTTGTTCCAGCTGTGAATTTTGATGCAGCGCTCCCAAAGCTGTTTGAGGTGCTATTGCGACTTCTCATATTACGTTGTCTTTGACGTGCAGAGTTAGTAGATGATCTTCTAGTATTTCTTTGAGAAGTGCTTCTTCGTGATATTCTTTCGCGTGCCATTTACAAAGTTCCTTTTAACTATCTAATGAGTCTTTTACGGTTTAGGTGGTTTGGAAGGATTGAATACCGCTTTGATATCTTCTTCAGTAACGATATTGGAGTTATATAGCGTAAATTCATCATCTGGCGCCGCTGTATTGCTAGTAATTAGCCCGCGGTCATCAAGAACAGCTTGATAGGCAGCGTTTAACACATCCATAAAAGTGTTAAAAGGATTAGCATTTTTACCTGTGCGCTCAGTGTATAGTGCCATTTCATCGTTATAAGCGGCGACAGCTTCTGTGTATGATTCTACTGCCAATTTATAATCTTTGTTGATGGCTTCTACTTCCGATTCATAAATCCTTTTGGCTGTTTCAAAGGCTTTATCTCTTCTGGCGTCGTCCTTGATTCTTGAGTCTAGAATTGGATATGGAGGATATTTTTCTTTTGCAGGTGCTTGCGGCGCTTCTGGTATATTTAGAGTGGCACCTGAATGCTTAAGAAAAGTTTCAGAAATTTCCGCACGTGCTTCATCAGCTGCACCACGCAGACTCATAGCGGTAAGCGTGTCTAAGGCGTTTTTTAGATCACTGTCTTTTTTAAAAGCAGAAGAGAAAACGATACCAGATAAGATAGCTGCGGGTATAAGCACAGGGTTATAACCATTAGAAGCGAGAATAAGTGGAACAGAAAGTCCTCCCATAGACAAAAGTGATCCTCTTAACCACTGATCTTTATCCATTGCATCATAACCAACTTTAAAAAGACCTGTTGCAACTGTCATAGTTGCAGCAGAAATTGCTGCGATGATTGTATTAGAGGCATTTAACTCAATACCACTTAAAGCTAAAGTTTGTATTTTATGGTTAGCAATAAGTGCATATTCAATACCAAGTAATCCGATTGCAGCAGCTAGGCGGCCAATATAAGGTAGACTTAAGCCTGCTTTTGTATAACCAAAAATACGTGTTAATGACTTAATGTTTTTACCAGCATCATTGCGGTCATCAATGAGTTCATCAATGGCAAAGGAGATCATTTTTTCTAGATCATCTTGACGAAAGTTTATTTTACGTCGTGCTTGCAAGGCGACTAAATCCAAACCATCTTCGAATGATTTAATTTCCTTTTTTCCTAGTCCAAATACCACTTTAATTCTCCTTATAGGTTTACGAAATTTTATAATTATGCCAATAGCAAGTTTTTCATATTATAGCAATAAAAACATTCTACGGGCGTTATTAAGACTATGCCTAACGCATAACGAGCGTTGTAGGTCCTTTGCCATGAAAACGATGATAGGCATTTTCTTCGTCTTTGATATTAAAGGCTAGTTTTTGTCCTACCCAACCAAGACCGAAACCAATTGCGGTGAATATACCTGTGGCAGCCAGCATGATCTTCTTTTCTTCCCATGGGATTTCTTGACCAATGATTTTTGGTCCTAACCAATCTTTAGCGAGGGGTTGAATAATAGTAGCCCGTAAAAACTCAGCGGCATGGTTGAATGATGTGAGCATTGTGTTAATTGGCGTGCCCCATTCTGTATGAGCCGTCAGCGCTTCAATCATTTCGGGGGTTTGATTGAGGTGATAGCCAGCCTGCATACCACAGGTTAAGCCAACCAATGTTGTCGTCGCAAGTAGGGTTGTCGCAAGATATTTCTTTGTATTATGGCTGACCGACCACTGAACATTTTCCCACATTTTTTTATAGGTATTGTTTTCGGGGTTACGCAGTTTAAGAAGATTATATTTAAAAGCAGCGATTGCCAGACTAATAGGCGCTGTAGCCGCTTTATAGACTGAATTTGTGAAGAAAAAGCCGAGCGTTGCACCACCACCGATTGCTGTCAGAGTATAAGGGTTGGTTGCGATATGACGTATATAATTAAACCACCCATCCCCAGTGCCGTCTTGGTTGACGATCATAACAGCGGCGATTGCCGCTATAGGCGCAGCCGCTATTCTTATTGGTGTTTCTACTAGGCTCAACGGTGCTGTGGTTGCGGTGTCGATGGCTTTTCTAACAAAAGGGTATTTCTGTCCGATGGCATTTACACCGCTGACTAGAGCTGCACCACCGCCTATCCATAGTGCCATATCCGAAACATCACCGCTTGAGGCATTCTCAAAAGCATTGCTGATGCTGCTAACATATTGGTCATAGACAGATACAGGCCAATTAGAAAAATTTAAGATAGCTGTAAAATATTCGAATACATTACTTGATCCACCAAAAGGATCATTTTTAACGGCTAGAATAAATGTGCCAATTAAGCCGCCTTTGAGGGCTGAGCCAGCACATTCAATTACATCGAAGTCTTCTTTAACGTCGTCTTTTTTACCCATATAGCCTCTATTGCAGCAGTTTATATCTAATCTTTAGCAAATAGCATGAGCACAGATCAAGTAATTTATGGTAATAGGTTATGTATTTTTAATTAAAGATAGTTTGATAGACGGCTTCATCAAAACCTAAATACGTTTTGCCTTCATGGGCGAGAAGTGGCCGTTTAATAATAGACGGGTTATCAAGAGCTGTTTCTATAGCTTTTCTCTCATTCATAGAGGTCTTAGCTTCATCAGGAAGATTAGGCCATGTCATACCCTTTTTATTTATCACAGTTTCCCAACCATGAGTGGCAATCGCTTCTTTTAGTATTGCCTCATCAGCACCTTGTTTTTTGTAATCATGGAAAATATAGGCGATGCTATGCGTATCTAACCAAGCCATGGCTTTTTGCATGGTATTACAATTTTTAATGCCGTAGATAGTAGTGCCGCTCATTCTTTAATGCTCACAATGCATAGAAATTTCTGCAAATTTCTTTACTTCTGCGGCGTATTTCTCTGCAACAGGCAGAAAAGCCTTACTGTCTTCATCATAAGCCCAGACCTCACCACTTTTGATATCATAAACCCAGCCATGGATTTTTGTTTTACCTGCCGAAAGATTAGCAGCGACATAAGGGTGTGTTTTGAGGTGCTGCATCTGTAGTAAAACATTCTCATATATCAGCATATTTAATAAGGTTTCTTCATTACCATCTTTGACTTTTTCTTTTGAAATACGGACAGCCGCATTGGTATAATTGAGCCATTCTTTAACATGCGGTAAATCTGTTAATTGGTCGACATTCATTGCCCCTTTCATCGCCCCGCAATCTGTATGGCCGCAAATGATGATATGGGGTACATTTAAAACACCGACAGCATATTCAATACTGGCCGTCATAGCACCTGTGTGGTGTGTATGTGGCGGTACGATATTACCAGCATTGCGACAGATGAATAGCTCACCTGGATCGGTTTGTGTTAGCAAATTTGGGTTCACACGTGAGTCTGAGCACGTAATGAATAAGGCTTCGGGTGATTGTCCTTTAGCCAGTTTTTCGAAAAGCTCCTTCTTTTCTGGATAAACATTTTTTTGGAAATGAACAACACCAGCTGCAATTTTTGGCACAGTAGACGCTCCTATGTTATTTTTGCTTTTGTCAGTATAGATAATTTAACGCTAAATGGAAGTGTTTGTAGTCTGCCACTAACTATTCTTAGCGAAAGTGACATTTGATTGTAATTAAAGCCAGAATGGCTTTAATATGCCTATGTAAGTATCTGTTATCTTGGGGGCGTACATGGCTGCATTGTTAGATTTAGCAGGAAAAAAGGGACTTGTTTTAGGTATTGCTAATGAGCAGAGTATTGCTTACGGCTGCGCTAATATTTTCCATCAAGCGGGTGCGGAACTGGCCATATCCTATGCCACTGAGAAAGCGGCGCCTTACGTTAGACCTCTAGCAGAGCAACTTAAAGCTTCGATTCTTATGCCCTGTGATGTTAGAGATGACGCACAGATGGATGCACTCTTTAAGGCGATAAAAGATGAATGGGGCTGTTTAGATTTTCTTCTACATTCTATTGCCTATGCGCCAAAAGCGGATTTACAAGGGCGTGTGACGGATTGCTCAAAAGATGGCTTTTTTGAAGCGATGGATATTTCTTGTCACTCTTTTATTCGTTTAGCCAAACGTGCTGAGCCCTTAATGATAAAAGGTGGCAGTTTATTAACGGTGAGCTATATAGGTAGTCAAGAAGTTGTGAAAAATTACGGTCTTATGGGTCCAGTTAAGGCAGCGCTAGAATCTACGACACGTTATTTAGCAGCAGAATTAGGCGAAAAGAATATCCGTGTAAACGTCGTATCACCAAGTGCGATAAAAACACGTGCTGGTTCGGGTATTGCCGATTTTGATGGGCTTTTAGAATCTACTGCTGTTAAAATGCCACTACACCGTATGATTGATTTGGATGATATTGGCCATATGGCTGCCTTTTTGGTTAGTGATCTGTCTAAAAATATTACAGGTGGCGTTCATATGGTTGATGGTGGTTATGAAGTAATTGATTAAGGATAAAGGGGCTAATATGATAAATGCTAATAACTGCATAACGAATAAAACCTATGATGAAATAAAGATGGGTGACTCAGCAACGCTGACACGTACACTCACTAAACAAGATATTCAGCTCTTTGCCACCGTTACAGGGGATATGAACCCTGCGCATTTAGACGAGTCCTATGCTAAAACTGATATTTTTCATCAAATTGTTGGGCACGGTATGTGGACAGCGTCAATGTTTTCAGTGCTGTTGGGTATGCAGCTTCCTGGACCAGGGACTCTTTATTTAAGCCAAACACTTAAATTCTTAAGGCCTGTACGTTTGGGTGATACAATCACAGCATCAGTGAAGGTCATAAAGAAAGACAATGCCCACAAGCATATTACTTTTCAGACACTTTGTGCCAACGAAGATGGCGAGCATGTACTAGAAGGTGAAGCGCTTGTTCTAGCGCCTTCTGAGAAAATATGCTGGAAAGCAACAGCTTTGCCAGAAGTGCAGATTAAAACTGGTGCTCATAATTACGAACAGATATTGCTTGATAAAGCATCTGGGTTGAAGCCTTTGCGTGTTGCCGTGGTGCATCCTGCGGATATTTTTTCACTAGCGGGTGCAGTAGAAGCCGCAAAGGCAGGGATTATAGAGCCTGTATTTGTTGGTCCAGAAGTTAAAATTCGTAAAGTTGCAGAGGATGCGCATATTGACCTTGATCATTATGAGATCATTTCTACACCACATAGTCATGCTGCGGCCGCTCTCGCCGTTGAAATGGTGCATAAGGGTGAGGTGGAAGCGTTGATGAAGGGCAAGCTGCATACGGATGAATTGATGGAGGCTGTGGTTGATAAGGAAAAGGGTTTGCGTACGGGTAGACGTATGAGCCATGTATTTGTTCTTGATGTGCCGAGCTATCCAAAACCACTTTTTTTAACGGATTCAGCGATTAACATCAAACCCAGCCTGATGGATAAAAAAGATATCGTCCAAAATGCAATTGATCTTTATGGCGCTCTTGGTTTAGGGATACCAAAAGTTGCTCTTCTGTCAGCAGTTGAGGTAGTCAGTGAACGCATACCCTCAACTATTGACGCAACTGCTTTGTGCAAAATGGCACAACGTGGCCAGATTACAGGTGGTATTATTGATGGCCCATTGGCCTTTGATAATGCTATTTCAAAAGAAGCCGCCGATATTAAAGGCATTATTTCAGATGTCGCAGGTGATGCGGATATTCTGGTGGTTCCAGATATTGAATCAGGGAATATGCTTTATAAAGAGTTGCGCTATTTTTCAGGAGCAGAAGGCGCTGGGATTGTGCTCGGTGCGACAGTACCTATTATTTTGACAAGTCGTGCAGGGGACGCGGATAGCCGTGTGGCTTCCTCGGCCTTGGCACTTTTATATGTGCGCCAAAAAGAAAAGAACTGATATGAGCGCCCTTATTCTTACCTGCAACGCTGGATCAAGTAACACAAAGCTGGCAGCTTTTGATGTAGACACATTGCAACAACAAGATCATGTATCTGTCCATAAAGCAGAAGAAACGATAGCGTGGTTAAAAAGTCACCAGAATGTAGTGGCTGTTGGGCACCGTGTTGTTCATGGCGGTCGTTCTTTTACGCATCCTGTCCGTATTGATGATACGGTGCTACAAACGCTCAAGGACTTCATTCCACTAGCGCCACTACACCAACCTGCAGCGATAAACTTTATAGAGGTAACGCAAAAACACTATGAGGATATCCCGCATATAGCCTGTTTCGATACAGCTTTTCATCATAGTATATCCGATATTGCCCGCCGTTTACCTCTACCGCAGCAATACCATGATGAGGGATTAATGCGTTACGGCTTCCATGGGCTGTCTTATCAGCATATTGCGGATGTATTACCAGATTACGCTAAAGAAAAAGCGAATGGTCGCATTATCGTGGTGCATTTAGGTGGTGGGGCATCGGCCTGCGCTATGAAAGAGTTACAAAGCGTGGACAGCACGATGGGTTTTTCAACCTTAGACGGTTTGATGATGGGTACACGCTGCGGTGCGCTTGATGCTGGTGTCTTACTCTATCTATTGGCGCAAGACAATATGGCTGTGTCTGAATTAAGTGAGCTGCTCTACCATAATGCAGGCCTTAAAGGTGTATCGGGGATCAGTGATGATATGCGTCAACTCATCGGTAGCGACATTGCTTCAGCCAAACAAGCCATAGAGCTTTATTGTATTTCTGCCGCTAAACAGATTGCCAGCCTATTACCGTCTATTGGCGGGTTAGAGGCGCTTGTCTTTACAGGCGGCATTGGCGAAAATGCTGCCTTTATTCGAGATAAAATCACCGCAGAGTTACGCTGGATAGGCGATTTTGACGTCTATGTCATTCCCACCGATGAAGAGCTGGTCATGGCTCAAGCCTGCAAGAATAACCTTACGGGTAAAGAAACTGTTTCTCGCTGAGAAAATGATTGATAGGAGAACTTAAGATCTGAAACTATTTAAATATCCGCTTCAATTTTCTTTTGCCATGTCATGCGTAGGGCATTGGCAATGGCCAGAACATCAATCATTTCTTGCAGTAATGCGCCTGCCACGGGTGTGATAAACCCACCAGCGGCGAAACCCATAGCGATCAAACTTAACGCCATGCCACCAAGCGCACTTTGCAGGACGATCTTACGCATTGAACCGGAGATATGGATTAGCTCATCCACTTTTACCAGCGAGTTTTCCATGATGACAGCACCTGCGGCTTCAGCGGTGATGCTGCTATGTTGACCAAAAGCGATACCAACAGTGGCGGAAGCCAAGGCAGGAGCATCATTGATCCCGTCTCCCATATAAAGTGTTGGGGCAAAAGTGGTTTCTGCTCGGACGATAGTGACCTTTTGTTCGGGACTTTGTGAGGCATAGGTTTCTTTAATGCCCAGAATATCAGCTAGATACGTCACCTCAGATTCACGGTCACCTGAAACAATCATAATTTTAGAGAATTGATGATTGGGGGCAAGATGATGGATGAATGGTTTTCCATCATCACGTGGTGCATCGCGCAAACGTATCGTCGCAGCATAGTCGCCATCCATCAGAATAAGGCATTCTAGACCGGCTGCTGTTTCAGGGAGAAGCGCAACGGCATCAGGGTAGCTGGCTAAAAATTTCTTACGACTAGTTACGGTGATTTCATGGCTGTCCACACTCCCCGTCAGGCCTTGACCTGCTTTTTCTGATATAGCAGTGGCGTCCATAAGTGGTAGATTTGCTTTTTTCGCAGCGGCTAAAATAGCGCTGGCCAGTGGGTGTTTTGAATAACGTTCAAGGCTTGCGGCACGTCGTAATATATCATCACGGTCTATACCTTTGGCCGTAAGGATTTCGGTGACTTCTGGTTTACCGTAAGTGAGCGTGCCTGTTTTATCAAATATTGCTGTTCGACATGTTGGTATGCGCTCCAGCACTGTTGGGTCTTTAATGATGATACCTCGTTTGGCGGCCATGGAAATCGCACTAATAAGGGTAATGGGAATGGCAATCAGCAAAGGGCATGGTGTGGCCACAACTAAAACAGCAAGAAAGCGCATTGGATCGCCTGTGAAATACCAAGCGGCCAATGCAACGATCAGTGCTATGGGCGCAAAAACAGCACCGATTTGGTCACCTATACGGCGCATGCTTGGGCGTTTCTGCTCGGCATCTTGCATGACGCTCATAATCTGGGCGTAGCGGGAATCATTCGCTAATTTCTCGGCTCGAATAGTCAAAACGGCATCACCATTGATCGCCCCTGAAAGCACGTTAGCACCTACTGCTTTGGTGATTGTATAGGGCTCGCCTGTTAAATAGGATTCATCCATTGTGCCGTGACCCTCAATGACAGTGCCATCAACAGGTGCAGTTTCATGCGGATATATAACGATCTCATCGCCAATTTTAATAGCACTTAGCGCAATATCCTTGACATCACTGCCTCCTTTGCGGTGGGCAGTTGAAGGCATACGATCGGCTAAAGCACGTAGCACGGAGGATGCTTTACGCATGGCATAAAATTCAAGAGCTTGGCCACCCGCCAGCATGATAACGATTAAAACACCTGCCAGATATTCGCCTAAAACAGCTGCAGTCACTAAGGCTATTATCGCCATAAGGTCGGCGCCGAAATCACCTTTGATAAGTTTACCAGCAATCTGGGCTAGCAGCGGCAAGCCACCAATGACCAACATAGTTTGTAAAGGAAGCTGGCTATAGGCTGTATGTATCAAGGCAAAGTGCAGAGCTATTGAAGTAAGGGCAGTGAGTGCGATCCACACTTCCCATTTATTCAAGCCCCGTGGCACTATGTCTTTTATTGGTTTCATTACGTCCTATAGCATATAATGCTCTGGTTCTGAGTTCTATAGTATAGGTGAAATTTAGAATTGATCGTAAGCACGTAAGGCGTCAGCCGCATACATAAGAGATGGGCCGCCACCCATGTAAACAGCCATGGCCGCAACTTCAGCGATTTCTTCTTTTGTGGTGCCTAGACGTTTTAACGTTTTAACATGGAAACCAATACAGCCATCGCATCGTTGTGAAATACCAATGCCAAGAGCGATAAGTTCTTTTGTTTTCTCATCAAGTGTATTGTCTTTTGTTGCGCCTTTGGCAAGGGCAGAAAAACCTTGCATGGCATCTGGTGCCAGCTCTCTCAATTGAGCTATATATTCTGAGATATCTGCGGTAATGGCCTTATAGTCTTTTGTCATTTTAACCTTCCTTATTTTATATTTTTATGATATCACTAAGATATAAATTAAGGAAGTTTTTATCAATGGAAAAAATGCGAGAGAATGTTAGCGTCGCCGCAGATTTTTTGAAGGGCCTTTCTCATAAGAGTCGTTTGCTTATTCTATGTAAGCTGGTCGAGGGTGAGCACAACGTCTCTCAACTTATTGAATTTACTGGATTAGCGCAAAGTTCGATGTCACAGCATCTTAAAAAATTAAAAGATGAAGATATTATTGACTATCGGAGAGATCATCGTACGCTCTATTATTATATTAAAGATCCTTCGGTTCTTAGAATTATGGGTGTGCTCCATGACGTTTTCTGTAAAAAATAATTCATTATATAAAAAGGTAGATCAAGATGCAGAATAATATAACGGCGGAACAAGCTTTAGAGTGGCTTAATACAGGTGAGGCCTTGCTGGTTGATGTTCGTGAACCAGATGAATTTAAACAATCACATATTGCCTATGCGATGAATATACCTTTATCACGTTTTGCTGAAATAATGGCTTCTATGAATCTGCCAGCAGAGAAAAAACTTATCATGCAGTGCCTAAAAGGCGGGCGTGGTGAGCAAGCGTGTCAGATTGTTACTGAGACCAAATCATTTAAGAATAAGATTTATAATATGGAAGGCGGTATTACCGCTTGGAAAGAGGCTAACTTACCTATTGTTACTATCGGTTCTGGTTGGGAGATTATGAGACAAGTACAGGTGATTATGGGTTTTCTTATTTTTGTCTTGATAGTGTTAGGTCTGCTTGGCTATGTTGCAGTGTTTTTTGTGGCTGCATTTTTTGCTTTTGCGCTAGGTTTTGCTGGTTTAACAGGCTGGTGCGGTCTCGCAAAAATCTTAAAAATTATGCCGTGGAATAAATAAAAGGATATAAGGAGAAGAAATCATGGAAAATGAAGCTTTTATGCTCGCAAGAATGCAATTTGGGGCTAATATTAGCTTTCATATTCTTTTTCCCACGATCACCATAGCTCTTGGCTGGATTCTGCTCTTTTTCAAATTACGCTATAGCGCTACCAAAGATTATAAATGGATGGAGAATTATTTTTTCTTCACAAAAATATTCGCCCTTAGCTTTGCGATGGGTGTTGTTAGCGGTATTACAATGTCCTTTCAATTTGGGACGAACTGGCCAGGCTTTATGGAGACTGTGGGTAATATAGCAGGTCCTTTATTGGCCTATGAAGTGTTGACAGCCTTCTTTTTAGAGGCAACTTTTTTAGGTGTGATGCTTTTTGGCTTCCGTCGCGTGCCCTCTTGGGTTCATAACTTAGCAACTTTTCTTGTTGCTTTCGGGACAACAGCCTCGGCCTTCTGGATATTGGTGTTGAACAGCTGGATGCAAACACCAGTGGGCTTTGAAATGATTAATGGTGAAGCGCATGCAACGGATTGGCTGGCGATCTTGTTTAACCCATCAATGCCTTATCGTATGGTCCATATGCTATTGGCGTCTGGTCTGACAGCTTCTTTTTTAGTCGCAGGTGTCTCTGCTTTGAGAATGTTATTGGGTCATACCAAGCCAGCGGTTAAGTCGGCGTTAAAGACAGGTATTTTGATTGCGGCTATTCTTATTCCTATTCAAATATTTGTTGGCGATTTGCATGGTCTAAATACAAAAGAATACCAGCCTGCTAAAGTTGCGGCTATGGAAGCATTGTGGGAAACAGAGCAAGGCGCTCCGCTTGTTATATTTGGCATTCCTGATGAAAAAGCCAAAAAGAACCATCTCGCTGTTGAAATACCTAAAGGTGCTAGCTTAATTTTGGCGCATGATCCTGATGGCGAGATTAAGGGCTTAAATGAATTTGAAGGTAATCATCCACCTGTCGCGCCGGTGTTCTGGGCATTTCGTATTATGGTCGGTATGGGGCTCTTAATGCTATTCGTGACATGGACTTGTACTGCTTATATTATCCGTGGCAAAGATATTCCTAAACTTATCTTAATGACTTTGGTTGGCATGACTTTTTCAGGGTGGTTAGCCACTTTGGCGGGATGGTATGTTACGGAGATTGGTCGTCAACCGTGGTTGGTTACAGGTGTTTTAACGACAAAGATGGCTGTAGCAGATCATCCGCCAGCGATGGTATGGACGACACTTTATGCCTATTTAGCTGTCTATGCAGGCTTATTGAGTGCTTATATAGGTACGATTATTTATATGACTAAGCGTGCTGGAGATGGCGGTAATAGAGATCCTGAGAACCAAATCGCACAGGGTGCCGAGCGTCGACATATTATAGAACATGAAGAAAAAACGGTTAGTGAATAAGGAGTGTAAACCATGGTAATACAACAATGGATTGAAAGTGGTGATTGGCTTCCTTTAGTTTTTGCCTTTTTAATGGGTTTATCAATGCTGATTTATGCCGTGCTTGATGGTTATGATCTGGGCGTTGGTATTTTAACCGATAATGCTAGTGCTAAACATAAAGATCGTATGATTGCTTCTATTGGGCCTTTCTGGGATGCCAATGAAACATGGTTAGTCCTCGGCGTTGGTCTCTTGCTTGTCGCTTTTCCTAAAGCTCATGGAATTATTTTGACGCATTTATATTTACCTGTAGCCGTCATGTTGATTGGTCTTATCTTTAGAGGTGTAGCGTTCGATTTCCGCGCCAAAGTCCCACAAGAAAAGAAGAAGAAGTGGAATAAAATATTTTTCTGGGGTTCTCTTTTAACGGCTTTATCTCAGGGCTATATGCTTGGTTCTTATATTATCGGGTTCCGTGGTGATGCGTTCGGGATTATTTTTTCCTTGTTTATTGGACTCTGTGTAGTGGCCGGCTATTGTTTAATAGGTGCGTGCTGGTTGATTATGAAGACAGAAGGTTTTTTACAAGAGCGTGCTGTACGTTGGGCAAAATATAATCTAATTAACACCACAGTAGGGGTTGTGTTAATTTCATTAGTGACCCCAATGATTAACCCGCATACTGCGGAGCGTTGGTTCCATTTTCCAGAGATTTTATATTTATCACCGATCCCAATCTTAACTGGCGTACTAATCGTCTGGTTGTATTTCTTATTACGTAAGATGCCAATGGAAAAAGATCGCTTATGTTGGGCACCATTTGTTATGACGGCCTTTATTTTTGTTCTTTGTTTCAGTGGTTTGGCATATAGCTTTTATCCGTATATTGTGCCAGGAGAATTGCTTATCGTTGATGCTGCAAGTGCACCTGAATCGCTAATGATTATTCTGGTTGGTGCTTTAATCGTTCTTCCAGTGCTATTTGGTTATACTTTTGTCGCCTATAAAATATTTCACGGCAAAGCAGTGGATCTCAAGTATGATTAAGTCTCGTTGTGTTTTTCTGAGATTAAAATGATTTTGAAATAGGCGCTAAATGGAATGGCAGGGGCGACAGGATTCGAACCTGCGACACCCGGTTTTGGAGACCGGTGCTCTACCAGCTGAGCTACACCCCTATAAAGAATAGGTTTTATAGGAATACTCAATCTTAACTTAAATTACCAGAAGAAAATTAAAAACAACGTTGTAATGAATGCGCTCTTGATTGTAGCGCTTTTGGCACAGGTCGCTCTTGTTGTTCATGGTGTTTAATCAGTATTATAACAGCTGGCCAGCTCATATCTTCGGCTTTAATTACGCCAGCTTCAAAATCATCGTTTAATTTTATTGGGCAGATTTCTGCTTTATCTTTCTTAATCATTTCACACGCTCCATTTTTCTTATTTTGGATATTTATATGAAAAATAAGGAATTTTGACAATCAGAATCTGTGATGCAAAGCAGCAAGTCTCTATACGGCACATCTTAAAGCATAGTTCGAACTAGCGGTTTGTTTAGCGTGTAATTGATCTGGGGTGAAGGGGTTTTCTACTGTTTCTTCAGATAGATCGGTTAGTATTTTGTAGATAAAGGGGTATGTATATCCACGAGCCATAAGTATTGATTTTTCAGGCGATAGATTATATTTCTCTGATAAGACAATGGCTGTTGCGGTTATTTTTTGTGGTGTTTTATCTAACGCTAATATCTCTGTTTCTTCTTCATCCATAATAGCTGTAGAAAAGCCATCGACAGTGCCTGTTGGGGAAGTTGCAAGGTTATCAAGATAGTAAGCCAATAGACCAAGGGCGATCCATTTCTGTGTATCTTCGCCGAGCAGGTCAGGTGCGCCTTCAAAAATGCGCATGGCACGTTCAAAGCCTTTGCGGACTTTCACTGGACTGCCTTGATCAAATTCAGGCTCAGCGGCTCGGGCAGGAATATTGTATGTCTTGCCCATGATAATTGTTGTATGGGCTTCTCGTGCCTGTGGTTCAGGAAATTTCCTCCGGAAACCTTTTTCTATTTGTTGGTAGCTGGCGTTGAAATCATCAAGCATATAAACTCCTTATTTCGTAAAATATTAAATAAGAATGTGTGGTATGTAAAGCTATAAAAAAACCCGCTCGGAAGCGGGTTTTTAAATTCATTAAATTAAGTGAGTGATTAGTCGAGAATTTTCTCAACGACACCAGCACCAACAGTACGTCCACCTTCACGGATAGCGAAGCGAAGACCTTCGTTCATGGCGATTGGAGCAATAAGCTCAACTTCC